>VGVZ01000060.1 GCA_016873805.1 Ignavibacteria bacterium | reverse complement strand
GATGATTGAACGCTATGTCCAGCAATACAACAAACACCCAAAACCCTTCAGTTGGACCGCAACCGCCGATTCAATCCTTGCTAAAATCGAGCGACTTTGCAAACGAATTTCCGACACGCGACACTAGAGCTTTGGCGGTCTCGGGTACCAAACTCTTCGTCGGAGGCGATTTCTGGAATGCCGGGGCCAAACCATCCACGCACATTGCGAAGTGGGACGCGGATACTCCGCCGGGGGATCTTCTTCCACCTCCGGCTGCCCCAATACTCTCTTCCCCCGCGAACAGTTCCACAGGGATTCCAGTCACACCAACCCTGGGCTGGAACGCCGTCTCGGGAGCGGCGTCATACCGCCTCCAGGTTTCCACAGTTTCAAACTTCGCGACGACAACGGTTGATCAAACCGGCTTGACGAGCGTGTCGTACGCCATTCCGTCGTCGACGCTCTCGACCGCCACGACATATCATTGGCGTGTCAATGCGACGGGGGATGCCGGCACAAGCCTGTGGTCCTCGGTATGGAGCTTCACGACGGTGGCAGGTCCGACAACAGCACCGGTGTTGGTGAGTCCCGTGGATCAGGGCATCACGAGTCTGACGCCCGAGATGCAGTGGGAGAGTGTCGCGGGTGCGACATCATATCAGGTACAGGTATCGGCCTCGGAGTCATTTACAACTCCAATCGTAAATCAGTCGCGTTCAGGCACAAGCTATCAGATCAGCGAAGGTGTCTTGTTCTATGCGACGCCGTATCATTGGCGTGTGAGGGGATCGAATGTCGTGGGCAACGGACCATGGTCAGTTGTCAGGCGATTTCAGACATTGACACCGGTTCCAGCAACGCCGGAGTTGACATCCCCTTCAAGCGGAGAGACGGGGGTATCATTGACGCCAACGCTGATGTGGAGCGCTGCCGAACATGCAAGTGAGTATGAGGTGAACATCTCTCCGCAATCGGACTTCTCAACGGTGATGCACAATGTGTTGACGCCGACAGCGTTCTATCCTGTGCCATCGGGGGTATTGGGGGATGACAAGACGTATTACTGGCGAGTTCGGGGGTGGAACATCTATACCGGTGGTCGGTGGTCATCGGCGTGGAGTTTTCGAACGACGGCGTTAGCGCCTGCTGTGCCTGTGTTGGTTGGTCCATCCAACGGTGGAGGCGATATTGTTCTGACACCGACTTTACTCTGGCGTCGAGCTGAGAGGGCGACTCAGTATCAGGTGCAGGTGTCGACAGTATCTGGTTTTTCGACACTGGTGGTGGATGTGTCCGGCATGACGGATACGTCACATGTTGTCTCGGCCGGACTCCTGACCAATGATCGAACGTTTTACTGGCGAGTTCGAGCTTCGAACAGTGCGGGACCAAGCGGATGGTCTGGTGCCTGGTCGTTCAGAACGATTGTGGCTCCTCCGGCGACACCGACACTGCACACGCCGTCGGCTGGGGCGGCAAATTTCTCCAGGACTCCAACATTCATCTGGCGATCCGTAAGTGGAGCGACGTCATATCAGCTTCAGATCTCAAGGACGGCGGACTTCAGTACGACGGTGATCAGTAGTACGGGAGCAGATACGGTTTTTGCGGTGGGGAGTGCATTGGACGCCAATACGAGATACTATTGGCGGGTGCGGGCATCGAATGCAGGGGGAACGAGCGATTGGAGTACCAGGGACTTCACGACATCGAATCTCATCTCGGAAGTAAGTCGCCTGAATCACTCGTTGCCCACCAACTTTGCTCTGGAACAGAACTATCCCAATCCGTTCAATCCGACGACGGCGATACGGTTTTCACTGGCTGAGCGAAGCATGGCCACGCTGGAGGTCTACAGTTACGTGGGCCAGCGGGTAGCAGTATTGCTCAATGATGAGCTTTCGGCCGGCGTGTATGAGAGTCGGTGGATGGCGCTGGAGCTATCGTCCGGCATGTACTTCTATCGCCTGATGGCTCAGCCGCTGGAATCAGGTGCTTCTCCATATCTACAGACGCGGAAGATGATTTTGATGAAATAGTAGATTAGGACGAGATATCGCGACCTTCGGAAGGATTCAGAGTTACCGCAACACCCGCGATTTCCCTTGTAGAAGCGCCATTTTTCCTCTTCACCTCGGATGTCACGGTCCAAACCGTGACACTGGAGGAGAAGAACCGTCGGGGAGTTGCCGTATCACTTCGATACCCACAGATTCCCCTTAATGAAGAAGCGCCACTTCTTCTCGATACCGTTCTGTATCCCAATGCGCGAAGACCGACAGACATCAAAGTGATCGCGTTTGCTCCGCCCCACGAGAAAGATCTCGTCCCCGAGGAGATCGATTCCGTTTTGCGCCCTGCCGAAACCGAAGGCCTGGCACACCTTCGCCGGTCCGTTTGTCAGATTCTGCAGGTCCTTTCGATCCACATCAAACCCCCTGTTTTCCATCATCCGTTCAATCCCCTCGATTGGCTCAACAGCGCGAATAAGTACCGCCTCTCCGTTTCCTTCTTTTCCTGTCACAACATTTGAACAAAAATGCATGCCGTACGTGAAGTACACATACAAATGTCCCCCTTCCTGGAACATCACTTCGTTGCGCCGCGTCCGTCCCCGAAAGGAGTGCGAGGCCGGATCGGTCTGCCGGTAGGCCTCGACTTCAACGATCTTTCCTGAAAACTGATTCTTGCCGATGCGACGAACGAGGAGAGTCCCGAGGAGGTCACGCGCGACCTGGAGAGCAGAACGGAGATAGAATTCGCGAGGAAGCTTACGCAGCGCGGACACCTAGTGGACTGTTACCATAATTAACTGAAAATTCAGTATCTTGCATGCATTCTCTCATGTATCACATTCAATGGAGGATGTGTGCGCAAACAAAAATATCCCGTTAACCTGAGCAAGAAGCAGCGGAACGA
>VGVZ01000059.1 GCA_016873805.1 Ignavibacteria bacterium | reverse complement strand
TGTTCAGGATTCTTCCTACGTTGCTTGTGCTGTTTCATCGGGTGCTTCCTCCGTTATTAGTGTTGGACAACCTAATATACCGGAAGATCACCCGATTTTCTTTTTACACACAACCTAAGATATTACCCATTCGATATTCGGACTTAGGATTTTCGCCTTTCAGTGTAACCTCACAGTTTAATGAAGATTCCTGGAGTTCCAAGTCGAGACTACCGGATGAGAGCGCTTGCGCATCCGGTGACGAGTTCCCCCTTTGTATTCCTCCGCGTGTGAGGATGACCGAACAGCAGACGGGGATGAACGTTGTTTCATCCTACGCGAAGAAAAAGAGCGTTACGGCGCAGGCAACAGAGTGTCGCACGAATCCCCTTGATGCAGGGACTGGCGCTCCGACTTCTAGAAGAACCTGTGGGATCGCCGGGCTTTACGGCAACCGAGCAGATCGCTTCACCCGAGTCGTTTTGGGAGGTCTGGTATCACACGACTATTGCAGATCGAACTGGATACCGGGGAGGTTCGTGATACGTCGGGATGTTAATGCTTTTTCGAGCGCATGTCAAGCGGTTAGGGTTGCGATTGCATTCATTTGAGAAGATTTTCAGAGAAACAACTGTCGCTCGCGTCTATATACAGGTGATTGGCTGCGCAATAAGCGCGTTCGTCGCGTCGTCAACAATCTTGATATGTAGATCACCTGAAGAAAAGCAACATCGCGGAGACGCAGAGGACGCGGAGTTGCGCAGAGTGAGAGACTTGGCTCTTTTCTCAGCGCTCCTCCCTGCCTGCCATGCCTGCGCCTGCCTGACGGCAGTCAGGGCAGGCACGCGGGGCAGCACAGGCGGGGCCAACCACTTCTCACCTCTCACTTCTCACTTCTTACTTCTTACTTCTTACTTCTCACCTCTCACTTCTTACTTCTTACTTCTCACTTCTCACCATCTACTTCAATCTCCCTGCCCTTGAATATCTCCCCCCACATGTCCTATATTGATTTATACCATCTGATCAGCAACATGCACTGTCCCCTGGAGGAACCATGGCAAAACTGAAACTCACCATCAACAGCCGTCTCCGCGAAGTCGATGTCGATCCGGAGACTCCGCTTCTCTGGGTACTACGCGACGCAATCGGACTCACCGGCACAAAGTATTCGTGCGGCATCGGCGTCTGCGGTTCGTGCACCGTGCTCATCAATGGCGAGTCGGCACGCTCCTGCACACTCTCCGCGGCCGACGCACAGGGCAAGTCCGTCGTCACCATCGAAGGAGTCGCGGAAGACGCGAACAATCCGATCATCCGCGCATGGCTCGAAGAAGAGGTCTCCCAATGCGGCTATTGCCAGCCCGGACAGATCCTGACCGCCGCGGCATTCCTCAAGAAGAACCGTCGCCCCACCGATGCGCAGATCGATGCAGCGATGAAAGATACACTCTGCCGGTGCGGCACGTATCCGAGAATACGCCGCGCAATCCATCGCGTCGCCAAGGAAGGAGGTGTGAAATGAATACCACCTCCACAGTCTCTCGCCGCGATTTCGTCAAGATCGTCTCCGTTGCCGGAAGCGGACTCGTTCTCGGATTCCATCTCCCCTCACGAGAGGCGTTGGCCGATACGTCTCGCCTTTCCCCGATCACCTTTTCACCGAACGCCTGGCTCAGCATCCGGCCGCCCGCCACGGCGGGCCAAAGCGGCGTGGTAACTATTACCATCGCACGAACGGAAATGGGCCAGGGAGTATGGACATCGATGTCGATGCTGGTCGCGGAAGAGCTGGAAGCCGATTGGAAGAGCATTCGTGTCGAGCAGGCCGATGCCCATCCGAACAAGTACGGGAGTCAATCGACCGGCGGAAGCATGAGTGTTCGTGGTTCCTATATGCCTCTCCGCAAAGCAGGAGCAACGGCCCGCGAGATGCTCCTCACGGCCGCATCGCAGCAATGGAAGGTTGAGAGATCGACTTGCAAAGCAGAGAATGGATATGTGGTTCACTCGTCGGGCAAAAAGCTTTCCTACGGAGAACTTTGCTCTGCGGCGGCGGGAATTCCGGTTCCCGAAGATGTCCCTCTGAAAGATGAAAAGAACTTCAGGTTTCTGGGGAAACGCATACCGAAACTCGATTCTCCTGAGAAGGTGAGAGGAAGTGCGCAGTTCGGGATCGATGTCCGGGTTCCAAAGATGCTATTTGCATCGATTGAACGCCCCCCTGTCTTCGGAGGGAAGCCCGCTCAGTTCGACGCGACCGCGACGCAAAAAGTCGCCGGTGTCGTCAACGTGTTTGAAGTCAACGCAGGTATTGCAGTCGTAGCAACATCGACCTGGAGTGCATTGAAGGGAAGAGAAGCGTTGGTTGTCTCATGGAAGGAAGGGAGGTGGGCGGAACAGAGCAGCGCGAAGATCAGAGAGACCTTTGCGAATGCAGTGACGTCCGAGGGAACCTCGGTATTGTCACGCGGCAACGCAAACGAGGCCCTTGCAGGGGCCGCCACAACAATCGAATCGGTCTACGAGATTCCTTTCGTCGCACATGCAACGATGGAGCCGATGAACTGCATCGCCGACGTCCGGGAGAACAAATGCGAAATCTGGGCGCCGACACAGAATCCTCAAAGTGCTCAGTCGAGTGTCGCCCAGACGCTCGGTATCCCTCAGGAAAATGTCACGGTTCATGTGACCCTCCTCGGCGGAGGATTCGGCCGACGTTTGAACGCCGACTATGCCGTGGATGCGGCTCAGGTGTCAAAGAAAGCGAACGTGCCGGTTCAGGTCGTGTGGACCCGCGAGGATGACATGACCCACGACTTCTACCGCCCCGGCACTTATAATGTTCTTCGCGGCGGACTCGATGTTCAGGGGAAACCTGTCGCGTGGCTGCATCGCGTTGCCGGACCGAATTCCAGAGGTCTTGTGGTCGGCGGTTCAACGCCTCCATACGACATCCCAAACCTCCAGATCGATGCACATCTCATCGATGTCGGCGTGCCGGTGGGCGCCTGGCGGTCCGTGGGACCATCCCAGAACGGACTGATTGTCGAAGCATTCATCGATGAGCTCGCCCATGCCGCCAAACAGGATCCCGTGTCATTTCGGCTTGGACTGTTAACGAAGCAACCTCGAGCGAACCGTGCCCTCGAGGCGGTCGCTGAAAAAGCCGGATGGGGAAAACCGGCACCAAAAGGAATCGGCCGCGGGGTTTCGGTCGTAGAGAGCTTCGGGAGCGCCGCGGCACAGGTCGCCGAGGTTTCCGTTTCACCGGATGGACGCGTTCGAGTGCACCGCATGGTGTGCGCGATCGACTGCGGACCGGTGGTGAATCCGGACACGATCGAGCAGCAAATCGAGGGGGGCGTAGTCTTTGCTCTGAGCGCGATCATGCACGACGAGATTACACTGGAGAAAGGGCGTGTGCAACAGAAGAACTTTGACGACTACCGGATTCCGACATTCGACGAAGTTCCGAAGATCGAGATCCACATCCTCAAGAGTCCCGACGCGATTGGTGGCATCGGAGAGCCGTCTGTCCCGCCCACCGCTCCCGCGGTCCTCAATGCCATCTTCGCAGCCACGGGCAAGAGGATCCGTCGCGTGCCGATCCGAGCCGAGGATTTGCGGGCTTAGCAAGAAATAAAATCGCAGAGGCGCGGAGAACGCAGAGAGACGTCTATTGAAAACAATGTCAAGCAAAAACACTACTCCGATGACAGATATAGACCTGTGTTTTTGTTGGCATTGAGGGTCTCACGTTATTGACACCGAGTTGTTGAGGCCGGGCGCGTTGGGGTGGC
>VGVZ01000058.1 GCA_016873805.1 Ignavibacteria bacterium | reverse complement strand
ACAGTACGTCCTGGCTAACTCGCACTACCAAACGCATCACGACATGCAACACGCTTGGAACGACTTTCTGAAATACCGTAACAACAGAAACTCAAAACACAAGAAAACTTAATTGGAACGGCACTAGAACATCCCGTTTTCGTTGACAGAATCCGCGGGAACCGTCTGTCCGAGATCCCACAGTTCCACAATCTTGTCGCCTTCAAAGCGGAAGATATGCACGACCGCATCTCCAAGGTCAACGGGGGTTTGTTTGATGTGTGAGTGAACCGCGACAAGATCACCATCTTCAACAACACATTTCGAGTCAAAGACTTTTTCCGGATTGGCCTTCGCATTCTCCTCCATTGCGGTCATCAACGATTCGGCGTCTCCCTTGTAGTATGCGTTGTGGTGTTTGAATCCCTGTCCCACATACAGACCAAACGCCTTGCGAGACTCACCTTTTGCGGAAAGGGTTAGAAAATTGAGGGCGATGTGCTTGCGCGCACGTACTGCCATATTGTTGCGTGCCTGGTTAAATGATGGATACGTGAAATTGAATTGTATTGGATCTGCCCGCTTACTTCACACGACGGTACGTTGTCTCGACTGCCTTGGCTTCCATCCCTTCGGGATGAATATTGTAAGCCGTGATCGTCAGATGGTCGTTGTCAAGTAGTACAAATTCCGTTCTCCACCCCCATCTCGGTTGGTTCTCGCCGGTGTCGTATTCACCGCGCACGCTGAAGCCGGGCTCGGTGGCTTTCCCCTCGGAAAACATGATCGCGTAGTTCATGTGAAAATCGTCTACCCAGGAAATCTGAAACGTCTTTGTCACTGAATTGAACGCAATCAATTCCTCCCCGCGGCGCGGCTCTCCCCGAAGCATTCCTGCATAAGTGTGCCGAAGAAATCGGCTATCAAGAATGCCAACAATTTCGCCGGAGACCGTTGATTCGTCGGCGAGCTCGCCCGGTTTGAACCAAGTTCGGCAACTCCCCTCCCATCTTCCTATCATTTTCTTGAACAACATGTCTGGAGACATACGAGTCGCCCCCATCTGAGCTGATTGTGTTTTGTTTGTTTCCTGTGCTTGTGCGGAAGTTCCGCAAATCATCACTACGATCGTCAGGAACACAATATGATGAACACTCATGGAATTCCCTCTGGCCTGTGAATCGTTGTTTGCGCTGTTACGTCAAATGAGTCGATCTGCATCAGGACAGGGTCTGTCAAACGGCACCCGCCATTCGTTGGGCTGGGAGTACGTCTTTTGAGTTTTCGGGACGAGAGAGTTTTTGCTCGTTCCGTAATGCACCGATATGATAGTACGCAATAATCTCCTGTATCAGGCCGTCCGCGAAATAGTACCAATGAGATTGTCACCTACATTGCCTCTGATCGTCCGACGGCTGCCGAGCACTCGCCAACCGTATCGAGAAGAATCTGCAACTCCTCGCCTCGAATCCACACTTGGGACGCATTCCCAACGACGATGAGCCAGTTCGCCTGGGATACCGCTACTTGGTTGTGGAAAACTACCTCATGTTCTACGCCATTGAACCCAAGACAATCTTGAGGCATCGCATCCTCCACGGCGACCAAGATTGTCTGAACCTCTCATACATCTCCCTTCAGTGCCTGGCGGTTGACGTTTGCGAGCACATTTGATGTCCACTTTATGAACAAGCAAGCGTCGCAGTGCCCGCAGTTATGTGCAGTTGCCCTCCTTTCATCTCTGCCGAGTCGCCGCGCGCGCGAGTGCGGAAGGCGTTTGACAGCCGACGATTGCCGGAGCTTCGTGGATCAGGTCGTCATTCTTAAGGGCTTCGACCATAAAGAGCGCAAAATCTATGCGGCGTGTGATATTGCTCTTGAGTATCGGGTCGCCAACGTGCCTGCTCCATACGGGCAAGCCTTGGCTCTCACCCTCCTCCAGGTCGCTTCCACGCACGACTGTCCAACGTGTTTCACTGGCGAACACGCGCCGACACGCCTCGATTTGATCGTCAATATCTATGAGTCGAGTGAGAAAGCCTATCCAACGAGCGGCGCGCTCCTGCCATTTCAGGGTGCTTGAGAACTTGTCAAGTCCATCGCGTGAGATGTGCCAGCCGCACGAAAAGATCAAGCGAGCACCCGGACGGGCAAGATCGAGCACGGCTTGAGCTGTTCCTGTTGCGTATTGGCTCCTTCCCCAGGGGACGAGAACGGTAAGCACGCCATCGCAGTCTGCAACCGCTTTCTTGATAACCTCTCGATTGTTCGTAGGGCCGCGGAAGATGGTGATGCGTCCTTTGAACGCATCGAGCTTACCGACGCTCTGCTCACGGCAGACCCCAACAACCTCGTAACTCCGATTCAGTGCATGATCCACCATATATCGGCCAAGTTTGCCGGAAGCACCGACAATACAAACCTTCATTGTTCACCTCTTGCGATGTTGTGAAGATCCAGTAAGTGGATGAGATTCATATTGATGATCTGGTCTTTGGGCGGCAATTACACATAGCGTCTCGCCGCACTACGCAGTCCGCTTGCCGCCTATCGAACAATTCCATCGGCGCCCGCCCGCCGACGACTCTGTCTTCTCTCAAAGAAGGCGGGTGAGTCGAGGGGGAGCGGCGTGGTTACGCTTGATAGGCGCAGCCCGCTCGATGGATTGTGAACTACTTCCTGTATTAATCGTTAAAGTGCCTGCCACCATTCGTTGGGTCACGGATTGAGTCGCTTTATTGATCTGTGTTTCTCCATGTCCGCTTGATGATTGGTTGGGCAGCAGCACCGGATGTCCCATAGTTTTATGTGGTCTGCTTAGGTATCCAATTCCTCTTTACTGCCGTTCTGCCCAACGCTACTAAACCAAACGCGATAAGCAACACGAACACCTGAACTACGATTGCGCCGGTGCCGGCAAGTGAAGCTCCCTTGGCGATGACAAACAGACCGAAGTCTTGTATGATTAATCCAAAAATTGAAGCGAAAAGAAATGGCATTGACCATCGTTTGCGAAGGATCAGGCCGAGAGACCCTAAAGTTCCGCCGAGGACGGCAATCATACTGGCTGTAGTTGACCACCAAGTGCGTGAAGCATACAGCTCTTGTTGTTCCGCGGAAAGCCGAATAATGTCTTCCGGTTTGATCATCAAATCGGCGAAGATAGCGAGACATCCTAAGAGATTCCAAAGAAGGGCGACGATGGCGATGACGGTAAACCATTTTGGTGGTGATGGTATGTTGATGCCTCCGATATTGTGATATTCGTGCTGCTGCCTAACTATTGATTATAGCGTTTCCAGATAAAACCGCAATCTGGGTTCATGGGAAGTTTCAAGCTGCCTTGTAGAATGAATCATTCCTTGCGCATAAAGGTAACCGTGGCAACGTATCACCAGATAGTCGCCCAGACGCGAGCAACGGTGGCAGGCACGCTTTGTCCTCACCGATTGCTCTGCACTTTCCCTTTTAGGCTTGCGGGTTGCGCCTAACGTCTCGCCAAACAACGCAGCGCCCCGCAACGCTAAGAACGAATCATTATTCCTGCGTTGCGGGGCGTTGAACGACCACTATAATTCCTTTCAATAAAGGGAGTGTCGTTGTCTGGCGTGTTAGGCGAAGGCGCAAGTCCTTCAGCGATGTTGTGTGGCGCAGTTAGCGCGTTTCAGACATCTCTGCCCTCGATGCAGCTGATTGCCACCACTTGGAAAACTTGCTTTTGTTTAATGCTTGTCGAAAATACTCGATTTCCTGCTCTGGTGTCATACCTTTGATGGCCTCATAAATCTTCTCTTGGGCCTCTCGCTTGACTTGGATGGAATCGAATTCCTTTTTAGGGGTTGTCATACTGCACCTCTCGTGGGGTAACGATTGTAAGAATTCCGTAACCGTTGATCAGATTGGCCTGATTGTAGGACTTCATTTTGTCCAGGCGAACGATGTGTGCAAAATTCCACGATACAATGGCATCGGCTCGTGCCACCGTTGCGGCAGCTACGTGGGTTGCGTCATCAACCCATTTGGGGCCGAGAATTCCAGCAGTAATATACGCATTCCGCAGTTCGATGATTTCAGTTGTCAAGGGAACTCTCTCGATGGAAGTTCCCGGAATGGAAGCGAGCAGATTCTGGACATTTTCCGGAGCCTGAAGAATCTCCTGCACGACCACCTCGCTTAGCAGCATGATAATTCTTCCATCTCTGACAGCTTCGATGAATCTCCGGGAATGCTCTTGGAATTCTGGGTCGAAACATCCTCCGATGACGGAAGAGTCGCAATATATTCGTGGGAGTTTCATTCAAATCCGGCCATACCTTGGTGCGCCACACAACAATATACAAAATGTCTTGCGCTTTCGCCTAACGTTTACATTATGAAAAGGCAACCTCACACGCTATTTTGCGGTGGTCGTTCGACAACAATCACTGCA
Organism: Ignavibacteria bacterium; assembly: GCA_016873805.1. Classification (GTDB taxonomy): domain Bacteria; phylum Bacteroidota; class Ignavibacteria; order UBA10030; family UBA10030; genus VGVZ01. Next base: position 57 of record VGVZ01000058.1, on the reverse strand, counting down.
ATAATATATGGAGGTTGCCATGTCATCCTACGATTTCGAGATCGGTCTGGATCTGCA
>VGVZ01000057.1 GCA_016873805.1 Ignavibacteria bacterium | reverse complement strand
CTCGCATTTCTGTTTGCCGGTGACACTCTCCTCAAACAGCTTTCGCTCGTCGTCTTCATCCTTGCGCTGCTCACTGATTGGTACGACGGCTGGGTTGCGCGACGATGGGGTTACGTGAGTCGGTGGGGACAATTCCTTGATCCTCTCGCCGACAAGATCGTCACATCGGCGGCGCTTCTCGCGTTCGTGCACCTCGACCTCGCCCCTGCGTGGCCGATCTGGTTGATCGTCGTCCGCGACATTGCCATCACGTGGCTGAGGTCGTTTGCGGAGTTCAAGGGCAAACCGTTCGAAACTGCAAAACTCGCAAAGACCAAAACATTCCTCCAGTTCACGATCATCTTCTATATGCTTCTTCTCTACGTGGGAAATCAGACGGAGAGTATTGCCCTCGCGTACGGCGGTATCATCGATCAGTTGCTCGACTACACACTCGTCTACTGGCTGACGGTGCTCATTGCGGCGCTGACGATCTGGACAGGAATGATCTATATCATCGGGAACTGGAACACGATCAGGCAACTCCATGACGTCTCCGACCGAGTCACAGAATCCAAGTAAGACGCCACTGAATAGATCCGCCGCGAGTGCCGATCAGGCCGCACTCCCCTCGCTCCTCATACGAGCCGTCGGATCAGGATTGTTCACCGGTTACATTCCTTTCGCTTCCGGAACGGCGGGATCCTTTCTCGGACTCCTCATCTTTCTTATCCCGGGATTCTCAAATCCCTCTGCGTTCCTGCCTGCCCTTGCTGCCGTATTTCTTCTCGGGCTATCGACGGCCACCGAAATGGAAAAGCATTATGGACGCGACCCCTCCGTCGTAACGATTGATGAAGTCATCGGCATGTGGATCGCTCTGGCGTTTTTGCCCATGTCGACGATGGTCATCGCCGCGGCATTCGTTCTGTTCCGTGTCTTTGATATTGTGAAACCGTTTCCTGCACGCCGCTTCGACACCATGGCGGGAGGATTTGGCATCATGATGGATGATGTTGTGGCAGGATTGTACACAAACATCGTATTACAGTTGCTCCTATTGCTCCCTCCCGTCAAGTTAATGATCGGGGACGTGTTATGATATTCACACGCGTCTGTATCATCCAGTCGTGACTGCAGAGATTATCTCCATCGGCGATGAGCTTCTGATTGGACAGGTGATCAACTCCAATCAGGCCTATATTGGAGAACGACTCCACGCCATCGGGATCAGCGTTGACACGATGACCAGTGTGGGGGATGACCTGCAAAAAATCTGCGCGGCACTGGAGCAATCGCTTTCCCGACATGATGTGGTTATCGTCACCGGAGGGCTTGGCCCGACGCACGACGACGTCACGAGATCAGCGATGTGTCAGTTTTTTCAGACAGATCTCGTCGAAGACGCGTCCGCCCTTGTCAATATCGTGCAAAAATTCGCCGCCCGCCGAATCGAGCTCCTGGAAGTCAATCGCCAGCAGGCGTTGGTTCCTCGCGGGTGTACCCCAATCCAGAACGCGTTGGGAACCGCGCCCGGGTATTGGTTTGAACGCGACGGGAAGTACTGTGCAGTCCTGCCCGGCGTGCCGTACGAGATGAAGGGGATGATGGATTCGTTCGTCATCCCTGAGTTGTTGAAGAAGAATGAGGGAACGGTGATTGCCCATCGCACGCTGAAGACGACCGGCATCGCCGAATCCCTGCTCGCCCACCGGCTCGGACCCCCCGAAGACCTGTTCAAGGGTATTTCCGGTCTCTCGCTCGCCTACCTTCCAAACCCTCTCGGCGTTCGTCTCCGGATCACCGCTCGTGCGCGGTTGCACGAAGACGCCAATCGTGCACTGAGTAATGCCGAAAAGAAATTGAGAGCCGTCGCGGAGAAGTACATCTACGGCGTTGATCACGAAGAGCTCGAGGATGTGGTCGGATCAATGCTGGTCGAGCGCGGACTGCGCCTTGCGGTCGCTGAATCATGCACCGGCGGGCTCATCGCCGATCGGATCACCGATGCTTCCGGCAGTTCACGCTATTTTGAACGTGGTCTCGTCACGTACAGCAACGAATCAAAGAGGTTTGAGCTCGGTGTTCCCGCGACGCTCCTTGACCGTCATGGAGCGGTGAGCCGAGAAGTTGCGGAGGCCATGGCCTTCGGCGTTCGAACGAAGTGTAATACCGACATCGGGCTGTCAACAACAGGCATTGCCGGGCCGACAGGCGGCACCCAGGAGAAGCCGGTTGGGCTCATCTGGATTGGCTATTCCGATGCCGCGGAGACCCTTGCCCTGCGGTTCGATTTCGGTTCCGACCGGCGAAGATTCAAAGAGCGTGCCGCTCAAGCCGCCCTCGAACTCCTCCGACGACGACTATTGAGGATTGAATGATGACGACGCTCCCCTCCATCATCCGGGCGTTCATTGCGCTCCCGACTCCGGGAGAGGCGAAAGACGCGATGGCCGATCTTCAGTCCCTTCTGAAAACCCATGATGCGGATGTCAAATGGGACGATCCGGAGAAATTTCACATCACCCTGAAGTTTCTCGGAAACGTTGAATCCGAAAAACTGATCGAGACGTCTTCGATCATTCGCGAACGCGTGAACGACATCGGTCCGCTCGACGTCATCTATTCTGGCATCGGCGCGTTTCCATCTCTCCACGATCCGCGCGTCATTTGGATCGGTGTGTTGGAAGACGAGCGCATCACACGCGTCCAACGCATCATCGAATCAACCTGCCACGAGCAAGGACTTGGAGAAGAAGAAGAACGACGGTTTCATCCTCACATCACGCTCGGTCGCGTCAAGAGCAGGAGGGGACTCGCTCGCTTGACAGCAACTCTAAAAAATACTACCTTTGAATCGATTCCAACCCGCTGTACAGAAGTGCTGGTGATGCGCAGCGAGTTGCTCCCGACCGGATCCCGATACTCAACACTGAATTCCATTCCTCTTACAACGTAAATCTGGAGTACGCTCATGTCAGAATCGACCGCGAAGGACGCACGCCTTCAGGCGTTGAAAATTGCCATTGATCAGATCGAAAAGCAGCACGGCAAGGGATCGATCATGCGGCTGAGTGAAGGCCCAATCGCTCGCGTCGACGTCATTTCCACCGGATCAATCTCCCTTGACGCGGCACTGGGGATCGGCGGTGTCCCAAGAGGACGAGTCACCGAAGTCTTCGGTCCCGAATCCTCAGGCAAGACGACCGTCTGTCTCCATATCATCGCCGAAGCGCAAAAAACGGGCGGCATGGCCGCATTCGTGGATACCGAGCACGCCCTCGATACGGCGTATGCGAAGAAGCTCGGCGTCGACACCAGCAACCTCCTGCTGTCACAGCCCGAATACGGAGAGCAGGCGCTCGAAATCGTGGAGACGCTTGTCCGGAGCGGTGCCCTCGATGTCATTGTGATCGACTCCGTCGCCGCGTTGACTCCCCGGGCCGAAATCGAAGGTGATATGGGGGACCCCTCGATGGGAGTCCAGGCCCGACTGATGTCCCAAGCTTTACGGAAACTCACCGCTGCCATCAGCAAATCGAAGACATCGGTCATTTTCACAAACCAGCTTCGTCAGAAGATCGGTATCATGTTCGGCAATCCCGAAACAACGACGGGCGGTAACGCATTGAAGTTCTACGCGTCTGTGCGACTCGACATTCGTCGCATCGAAGCGATCAAAGATGGCCAGAATGTCATCGGCAACCGGACGCGCGTGAAGGTCGTGAAGAATAAGGTCGCCCCGCCGTTTAAGGAGGCGCAGTTCGAAATCCTCTACAATGAGGGAATTTCTCGCATGGGAGACCTTATCGACGTCGCCGTGGACCAGGGCATCATCGAAAAAAGCGGCTCTTGGTTCTCCTACAAGCAGGACAAAATCGGTCAGGGTCGCGAAGCCGTCCGCACGTTTCTCCACGGCAACGCCCCCCTTGTCAAGGAGATCGACGCTCAGGTACGAAAGAAGCTTGGCCTGATTCAGGACGACTCCGGTGCCGTCCAAGCGAACCCTGAACCCCCTTCCTCTGCGCCCACGAAGCGCAGTAGCAAAAACTGACAACGCTGTGTTCATCACGAAAATCATCCGAAAACGGACGCGCAAGCCGAGCTTTTCCGTGCACGTCGAAGGCACTCCTGCGTTCGAGCTGAGCGAAGAAGTCCTCACGAAACTCGGTCTCGAGGTGGGAAACGAAATCAGCGAGACCACCGTCGAGCAGATTTTGACCGCCGAGGCGATGGCTCGCGCGAAGACCATCGCGATCAACTACATCTCCTACCGCCCCCGAAGCGCGCAAGAGGTCGTCACCAAGCTCACCCGTAAGGGATTTTCTCCCGATCTCGCCCGCAAAGTTGTTCAGCGACTCCAGGACCTCCGGATGATTGACGATCTCGAATTTGCTCGCATGTTCACGCGCGATCGAAAACGGCGTCGTCCGCTGGGGAGGGCACTCCTGCGGCGATCGTTGCACGCCAAAGGAATCGCCCCGCATTTCGTGGAGCAGGTTCTTCGCGAAGTCGTCACCGACGAAGATCAGGAACACGCGGCCGCGCAGCTCGCCGCGAAGCATTTGCGCATCTCACAACATTCGTATCAGAAACTCGACGAAGCACGCCGCCGGAAGCGACTTCACGACTATCTCCTCCGCCGCGGTTTTTCCAACGATATCGCGTCTAAAACGGTTCGCGCCGTACTCTCATGAAGAACAATTTCCTCCGGGCACCGCTCCAGAATCGCCCCGTTCTGAAAGTCTCGTTGCTTCTTGCCCTGATCCTGCTCTCACTCTGGATCGCGACGTTCTTTCCAAAGATCGTCATCGCGGTGATCATCTCTGTGCTTGTCTCGTTTGTGCTCCGACCGTTCGTGAAGTTCTTCGAGTTTCGCTGGGGGATGCGGAGAGTGGTCGCCATCCCGATTGTGTTCGTCCTCACCGGCGGACTCTTCGCGGTGGTTGCCGTCAAGGTCGTCCCGTTTCTTGTCGACAGAGTCCGCGGACTCTATGATCGCTTCAGTCAGTTTCCGTTCGAATCACGCCTCCATCAACTTGCTTCTGATTTCGCAGAAGATATTCCTTTTGTCGATCCGAAGGCGCTGGCGGAGAAGATACAGTCGCTTCTCACGACTGCGACGCAAAGTGTGGGCGGATTACTGGAAGACCTCGTTCCCCTCCTGATCGCACTCGCGATCGTCCCCTTCCTCACTTTTTTTATTCTCTACGAAGGCGATCGGGGGCTGAAGAAGCT
>VGVZ01000056.1 GCA_016873805.1 Ignavibacteria bacterium | reverse complement strand
TGATTACCTTCAGCGATTGTCAGAGAACGAACAAACGAGCTCATCGAGGAGTCCTTTCAGTGGTGACTCCTCGAATATCCTAAACCTTTGCAAAAAGTACAAGATTATTTATTTGGTACGGCACTAGCAGGCATCTTGGGAGAGGGTCGTACACCCGTTCAGGTCCATCGATATCTCCAGCCTATCGAATCGGAAGAGGTTGTTCGCTTCAGAGATCCAAACCTGCCTCTCGAACAATGCGCACAGGGTGGCTGAATGAGGCTCCTAAAATGTAAGCGTTGTGGCGCCGGGCTTGTCAATGGTCCTGTTGTTGAGCGAACCCGCGACCGCCTCCGCTTCAAACGTACAATCAAGTCAATACCAACGCATATCTGCCCGCAATGCAAAGCGTCCTTCCACCCTCCTCAGCGCTCGTCTCACGATGAATATTACAGTGAACTTGCATCGATCATTGGCGACACAATTACGACCGGCCTGATTCACGAGTCGTGCCCCCTATGAACGGAGAATGATTCAGTTATGGAATACCGTGAACTAGGACGCACCGGATGGCATGTATCAACGATCAGCTTCGGGGCTTGGGCGATCGGTGGAACATGGGGGATGGTGAAGGATAAGGACTCCATGGCCGCTCTACATTGCGCGCTGGACTATGGGGTGAACTTCTTCGACACGGCGGATGTTTATGGCGATGGGCGGAGCGAAAAACTTCTTGCCCGATTGAAGCGTGAACGAATCGAGGCCATGTTTATCGCGACAAAGGCAGGACGCAGGCTTGACCCGCATGTTGCCGATGGCTACACGAAGAAGAGGCTCACGGCGTTCGTCGAGCGAAGCCTGAGGAACCTCGAAACCGAGGCGATCGATTTGCTGCAGCTTCATTGTCCCCCGACAGAAATCTATTATCGGCCCGAGGTCTTCAGCTGGCTTGACGATCTCGTCTCCGTCGGAAAGATTCGTTTCTACGGCGTTAGTGTAGAAAAAGTGGAAGAAGGGTTGAAAGCGATCGAATACGCGGGAGTGCAATCTGTTCAGATTATCTTCAACATGTTCCGTCAGCGACCTGCGGGGTTGTTTTTTGCTGAGGCGCGACGCCGGAAGGTCGGCATCCTCACGCGACTCCCTCTCTCTTCCGGACTCCTTACAGGTAAGTTCACGATGGACACCAAGTTCGAAAAGGACGACCACCGGGCTTTCAATCGGGATGGAGCGGTCTTTGACAAAGGAGAAACGCTTTCCGGCCTCGATTTTGCCGTCGGGCTCAACGCTGTGGAGGCGCTTCGTCCGCTCGCACCATCACACACGACGCTGGCGCAGTTTGCGCTCCGGTGGATTCTCATGTTTCCGGAAATCACCTGTGCCATTCCCGGCGCAAAGCGTCCTGAGCAGGTCGAAGAGAATGTGCGCGCAGCCGATCTCCCCCCGCTCTCTGACGAGACCATGAACAAGATACGATCGGTTTATGACAACTTCGTACGACACGAGGTGCACGATCGCTGGTAATGACATCGTATCCGAATCCAAACATGAGAGATCTAATTTATGCAGAAGATTATTCCACACCTATGGTTCAATGACCAGGCCGAAGAGGCCGTGAACTTCTACGTTTCAATCTTCAAGAACTCCAGGGTCGGTCATATCGCCCGTGGAGTCTCGTGGCAAATTGTCCCTGCGGTGCTGGGCAAGATGATGCAAGATAAGGATCCAGCGAAATCTGAAAACGTCATAAAGGCATTGCTTCACATGAAGAAGCTCAACATCGAGGCCCTCAAACGCGCCTATGACGGGAAATGATTCAATCCGAAAAGATGTTCCGATGATAACTGGGAGCAATCGGATTTTGCCGCTTGCTGCGCTGATGGCGGTATCGATCCTTTGCTGTCACGATATCGGCGCTGAGCCCGCTCCTTACGATATCAATGGGATGCAGGTGCGAACAGGAGAAATCAGTTTGTACGTGACAAACTCCACGGGCGATACGATCCGCTATTTTGTCGTGGAACAAGAAACAGCCGCGGTCATATTCTGGGCCCCGACGTGCGGAACCATCAACGTCGTGACAGGCACACAATCGAAAGAGGTTCCGTACTCGAGCATTCCCGGTTATTCCGCCAAGTCAAAAATCATCTTCTCTTGGTGGCGCTGCATCGAATCCCCCTCGGGGGTATAGGGGCCGGACGTCATACACTCGATGGTGCTCGATACCGGTTAGTTTCCGGTCCCGGTTCATCTCCCGACATCCGGTCGAAATCGAAAGCCGGGTTGTTCGGTTTCGTCTCTTATGAAATACCATCTTTCCATCCCGCATGGAATCGTTTTGTGATGTTTTGTTGTCCCTGACGTTCGCAGTATCAGTCAAATCAACCCACACTCATTCAGTACATGGAGGAGATATGGTTTCGATTCTTTCGCTGTGGCTGCCGATTCTCGTCTCGGCTGTCTTCGTCTTCATCATCAGCTCGATCATTCACATGGTTTTCAGTTACCATCGCAATGATTACAAAGGGTTGCCAAAGGAGAGCGAAGTGATGGATGCGCTCCGTCCCTTCAATATTCCACCGGGCGAATATGTCGTTCCATTCGCCAATACCATGGAGGAACGGAAGGGCGATGCATTCACGGAAAAGGTGACCAAAGGACCGGTTGCGTTCATGACGGTTCTCAAGCCGGGTATGCCGACGATGGGGAAGGAGTTGTTTCTCTGGTTTGTCTATTCCATCATCGTGGGAATTTTTGCTGCATACATTGCAGGGAGAGCGCTGGAGCCCGGGGCGCATTATCTGGCTGTCTTCCGTTTCGCCGGGGCAACTGCCTTTGTGGGATACGCCCTTGCGTTGATGCAGCATTCGATCTGGTACAAACGGACCTGGAGCACAACGTTCAAATCGATGTTTGACGGTCTTATTTATGCTCTTGTGACTGCGGGAACCTTCGGCTGGCTCTGGCCCGCCTGAACAAGGATTCTGCACGAGCGGTCTTGTTGCTGTTCCCCTATTATCGCCGGCTATGATTCACCTTGTAGCCGGCGAACTTTTTTCATACCCGCTCTTTTGCTTCCAAAAAGGCAATCCCCTTTGGCGACGGAGTTTCGCCCCCACCAGCGCGGTGATGAGCATTCACATCGCATGGACTTTATCATTCCAACGGGCTTAGTTCAGAAGATTGTACTCAAGCGCCAGCCTGAGTTAGCCAGCATTGCAGCCGCTGAGCTGTCTGGGAAAAAGAACAATTTCAGCTCATGGCTGTCACCAACATAATTGGCCAATCCCTGAGGAGAAAAGTGAAAATTCACGAAGTAGGAATTTACTGTGAAGCACTTCAACGATCAGGCTGGACGCTCGATTTCTGGGAGACTTGCAGGAAGGTACTGCACGCCGTTACTACCTGGAGCCGTTAAGACCTGTTGGCAGCGGAGATCTCTGCTAGTTTCTGCACAAGCATAATCACTTTCTTTCGACTTGATAGACTTAGCTGCCTGCAGAGCTGACAAACCGGTACATCTGCGATTCTCTCACCGTGTTGATCTTGACTCTCGAGAAACGACGGCATCTGTAGCTTCAGCTCTGAACACATCCTTTCGAAAACCCCTAGCGACGGCATGGCATGGCCATTCTCAAGTCTTGAATAGTGCTCGCGTGAAATGCCAAGTTGCGCTGCCAGCTCCTTTTGCGTGAGACGCTGCTCTGAGCGGTAGGACTTCAAAAGAAGAGCAATCATACAACCTCCCCTGTTGGTGTCTTATTGTCTTCTGCGCCAAATGCCCCCGAAATGTGAACTGAGAGATCACATTTTTTGACTTGACTTCATGGGGGGGGGCAACATATATTCGCAATAATTATACTGCGACAAACCTACCATTAGAACAAACGAAAGTCAAGGGGAGGCATGCCAGAGCAATTCCGGACAAGTGTCTACACGATCTACGTAAAACTGCCTGAGACAAGTGAGTTCCTCACGGTGCATGGATACACCGGCGCTATCGATCTGGTGCAGCCGAATGTGGTGGAGTTTCTAAGGAGCTTCGGAAAGCCTCACCAGAAAGCGACCGTGACAGAAAGCACAAGAGAGCTATTGCAGCAACGTGGGTATTTGACAGATAAGACACCTGAAGAAGAACACGCACGAGTCAGAGAGTTGGCAGAAACTTTCCACAAACATCAACTGAAAGCCGGAAAGGGATTCCTGTTCGTTCCTGCCTACGACTGCAATTTCAATTGTCCCTACTGTTACGAAGCTGCCGTTTCGCGCAACGGAACCGGTTGGACAAAAGAAGTGATGACGAAAGAGATGGTTGATGCGGCGTACGTGGCAATACGGCAGCTTGAACCTGATGTGAATCGCTGTAAGAAGATTACTCTGTACGGCGCGGAGCCGTTGCTGGCGCGTAACTATGAAATTGTGAAGTACATCTTAGAACAAGGATATGAGCGCGGACATACGTTTGCCGCCATTACAAACGGCTATGAGTTGGAAGCATATCGGGATTTTGTCAACAAAGGCAAGATCGAATCTCTGCAGATCACACTTGATGGGCCGCCAGAGATTCATGATCGGACTCGTAAGCTTCACGATGGTAGTGGTACATTCAATAGGATTGCCGCGAATATTACGCATGCTTTGCAGGCCGGTATACGTGTGACCGTCAGAGTGAATACCGATCAACGAAGTGTTGGGTCGCTCCCTGAATTGGTTGATATTGTCAAGGCATATGAATGGCTCGACGGGAAGGAGTTCACGATCTACGCAGCTCCCACCCATTCGGGAGGACGACTCGCAGGGCATGATCCCCGCAGACCATTACCGCACCAGTGCAGCGATGTCAACCCGACGTTTCGACGTAGTCAGTTTGTGAAGACAGTGTTACAGCAGAAGGAGCAATTTGAACAGCTTCGCGTTATGGGAGACGACGATTACGGAATTAAGAAGATGATTAAGGCCGTCCTATCCAAGGGATCATTGTTTCCATTCAAGTCGGTTTTTTGCGGCTCGAACACTGGAATGTTTATTTTTGATCCGCGGGGTGAGGTCTACACATGCTGGGAGTTTGTGGGACAGGAACACGGAAGAGTTGGACGCTTCTGGCCAACGTTAGACATTGATGACGCGCTACTCGCCCAGTGGCGTGGTCGATCGGTGACTACGATACCCCAATGCCGCGCATGCAAGTACGCGCTCTTTTGCGGGGGGGGATGTGAAGCGTTTGCATACGAGAAATATGGATGCTTTTCGAGCTCGTATTGTGATGACTACCCTGCAATGTTTTCGAAGTTCGCCGCTACTGCTTACCAGGAGTTCATACAAGAACAATCGGCGTGGAACTCTGCTGTTGTTCCAGATCAAACCAATAACCAATCAACTCCAATCAACCTATAACCACATCGTAGGAGGATCAACAATGGACGAACGGTAATGTCAAGAGTTATGTGTAAAAGCAGCTGGGCGATTGTTCCAGTTGTGGTTTAAGAGTCCAAAGACGTTGTGATAGATCCGATCAGCACTTGCCGGGTTAACGAAGGTACCGCCCATAGGTCG
>VGVZ01000055.1 GCA_016873805.1 Ignavibacteria bacterium | reverse complement strand
GAATTACTTGAGCGCGATAAACCCTATGTAGACCCCTTTGCAAGAAATCTTCTCGCATCCATCGCCCGCTCTGTTCCCAATTTCTCCGAGAAAGCCAAGAACCTGTTGGTTGAGATCTCCGCCAAAGATTCGTCACCGAGAAATCGGAGTCTGTCCCTCAATGACCTGATCTCATTGTATGGTCTGGGCGTTGTAGAAACCGTCCGATACGTCGCGTCCAAGGATTCAGCTCCCGAAAACCGGTACTTCGCACTCCATTCACTCATGAGACTCAACGATCCGCAATTGAGGCCGTTTCTGTACGAACGGCTTCCTTTGGAACCGGAGTGGACATATCGCATCAGGATTGCGGACTCACTTCTTGACAGGCTAGGAAGCCCCGAAGATTATCGAGTGGTTCAGGAATACCAACCACAGGAGCCAAACCCAACAGCCCGCTCGCGAATCCGTCAGGAGATGCGCAAATTTACTCCTCCTGTTCCATCATCGGCGATGCCAGTGCCCGCCCTCCTCGACACAGTGATCTCCACCAATCACCAAGTCTTTACATACGGATGGATCGGTGATAAGAACTTCGTGAACGAGCTTGACAACGCTCTGCAGAACGCCCGCAAACATCTCACACGTGGAGATTCTACGAACTGTAGAAAAGAGGTGGAAACATTCCAGGAGAAGGTGCAGAAAGAATATGACCGGACGGTCGACCGGGAGAAGAAGAACCAGCCGCGCGACAAACGCTTCGTGACGGTCGAGGGATGGAAGTTTCTGTACTACAACGCCACGTACCTGCTGGACCGGTTGCCGAAGAAGAAATGAATAAACGCATCGATTTCCCTTCGCGTCACGGAACAACCACATCGAGCTGACAGTCAAAAACACGGGCGAGATATCGCTTTCCGATGTCTGAGTCGAGGCCACAAACATCCCTACTTGGCTCGGATTTCAAAACAGGACCGTCCGTATCTCCACACTCGAATCCAGAAGTGAACTCCCCGCACTTTTTGCTTTCACCGTGGATAGATCTGCTCCCGCAGGCAAATCTCACACCCTGAGTTTCATCATCCGGTCTTTGACGAACCAATCATGGTCGAAAGAGATCTCGATTTCGGTTGATCCCCCCGAACGATATGAACTGCATCAGAATCTTCCCCAATCCCTTCTCCGCCAAAGGCGCCTGCCCGCCATTTGAGAGCTATCAAGGCAGGTGGGGATCCGCCTCTGGCGGAAATCCATCAACAACGATCGCATCCAAGCCCCCTCACGAAGCGAAGGTGGCGTTGAGAGTGTACAATCTCCTGGGACAGCATCTGGAAACAGTTATGGAGGGAGCTCAATTCGCGCGGTATCATCAGATAGCGTAGAACGCGGCCCGATATGCCAGCGGCTTCTACGTGTATTAGCTGAAATCGACAACGGTCGATGCAAAGACCCAGACTCAGCGAACGGGCAATGCTACTGATCAAATAGATAGAATAGAACAGACCATACGCACACCTACCGTAACCTCATCAACGCTGCCACAATCTCTATCCCATCCCACAGATTCTGCACGCGTAGGTTCTCGTTCTCGCTGTGCTGATTGTTGTCGTGATTGACGATCGGCACGCCGATCACCGGAACTCCAAAGATGTCGGGAATAAATGAGAGGGGAACGCTTCCGCCGAGTGTCGGCGCCTCCACAACAGGTCGATCGCTCACCTGCTGGATTGCCTCAAAGACATCCCGGGACAGCGGCAGAGACATCGAGGTGCGGAATGCTTTGTATCCTCCGCGTGTCGTGACACGCGCAAGCCGCGGATATTGTTTCCGCTCTTCGTCTTTGGGCTCATGCTCCACAATTGCGTATCCCTGAACCCGTATGTGCTCTTTCAACCTGTCGAATTGTCTGTACGGATCGTTTCCCTTCACCAAACGCATGTCGATCCGGGCCGTCGCCGTTGAAGGAATACTTGTTCTTGCCTGAGTTCCAACAAAGCCGCTCGAGATTCCGTTGATCGTGAGAGAGGGAAGCATGATGAGTTCACCCAACTGTTTTCCCGGGTTCTCCGTTGCGCTCAGATTCAGCTCATCCATGAGTGTTTTGTCGTACTCTGGGAGTCGCGCAATAGCAGCCCGCTCTTCCTCGCCGAGCGGCTCGACACCATCATAGAATCCTTCAACCAGCACTCGACCATCTTCATCCTTCATCGATGCGAGCAGATGTGACATCATGAGAGCTGGATTGGGGGCCCAGTTGCCGTAGTGGCCGCTGTGGAGATCGCGCGTTGCACCGTAGATTGTAATGTCTGCCGTGATGATCCCTCGCACACCGTAGTAGATCAGCTTCTGTCCGTTCTGATGAACAGGACCATCAAAGATCAACCATCCATCTGATTTGAGGAGATCTTTGTGTGCCAGAAGAATCGCCTCCATGTTTGGCGAGCCAGCTTCTTCCTCGCCGTCGAAAAAGAATTTGATGTTCACGCCGGGGGTGAGCTTGGCTGCGCGAAGCGCATCAAGAGCCGCCATCATGCTGACAATCGGAGCCTTGTCATCCGACGACGACCGGCAATAGATTCGCGCACGCGGATACTTCTCCTGTTCATACGCCGAGATGGGAATTCTCTCACCCCCCGCCTCCAGCGATGCGGTTCGCAGGATCGGCTCCCACGGTTTGCTTTCAATCCATTTCGACGGATCGGCGGGCTGGCCGTCGTAATGAGCATAGAAGACGATGGTTCGCCTCGCTCCTCTCGACTTGATTTCCCCATACACTGCAGGGGCTCCGTTACCGGAGGGGGGCTCGAGAAGTCGGGTGTTGATGCCTCGTTTCTCCATCATCATCTTGAGCACAGCGGCGTTGCGCCTGATGTTCTCGCGATCGGATGCGACATTCGGGATGGAAAGAAATTCGAAATACTCCTGGAAGATGGCATGTTCGTTCGCCATGCGATATGTACGAACGCGATTTTTCAGATCGTCGTTGGCGGTTGACGCTTTCAGGAGTGTGAGTGATAGGACGGTGATAAGGAGAGGGATGAAACGAGTTCGCTTGAAGGTGCACATGAGTGAATCCTATGGATCAACGCGTGGGAGTTGTAGTCGGCTCTTCAGATCCGGTTGAATGTATGTCCATTTCCATTGATCCCATCGGGGGCACAAAGATGCCTCGACAGGATTTTGCACGATACACCAGATGATGCGTTCGAGTTCTCGGTCGTTGCGGATGACGCGGTCATAACTCTCATGCTGCCAGAATTGGCCTGTGCGGGAAAGCAATTTGTTGGCCTCCCGGGCCGTGTGCCGTTTGAGGGATTGGAGAATTCTGTAGAGCGAGATGTCATTTCGCTCTACGCGAATGACCAGATGCACATGATTCGGCATAATGCAATACGCGAGCAACACGTATTTTCTGCCGTCGCGATGGTGTATCGCATCTGCGACGACCTGTAAAACCTCAGGTTTGGACAGCCAGAACTCCTGTGCTCTCAGTGAACCAAGGTACTCATCAACATTCTGGAAGTACTTCCATTTCTGGGCCGAGAGTAATCCTCTTCGTCTATGAGAATTTTCTTCCGCTGCAATCGTTCGTAGTTGCTCAGCATTTTTCCACCGCAGCCTTTGGCAGCGATCCCACCAGACGAAACGTCACGAAGAATGTCCCGAACTCGGGCTGGATGTGCGGTAACCGGCGTCGATAGTACCGCTTCACCTGATTCATAATCCCCCCAATAGATCCAGAACCTCAGTGCGTCATTATTGTATTCCTCCTATCGCAACGGAATCGGCTCTGGAACCGCCGCACCATCTTTGCGCGGATCACTGGCGCCATAGTTGATTTTCGTTGAGTAATCCCGCATTACGGCCTGTCCTCCTCCCATCCGACCGGAAAAATCTCCGCGCACCTCCAACTCATGACCACGGGATATCAGAGCCGCGCGGATCGAATCGGGTACTCTCTGCTCGATCTGCACATCACAACCTTTGAATGTTGTTTTCGTAAATCGCGCCGCCTCCATCGCCTGCTGCACATTCATTCCATGATCAACGACGTTCGACACAAATTGGGCATGTGCCAGGGACTGATTCCATCCCCCCATAATTCCAAACGCGATTCTCGTATCCCCCTTCTCCATGAGGGCTGGAATAATTGTATGAAGGGGTCGTTTCCGTCCCTCGAGCACATTCGGACTTGATGGATCGAGACTAAACAGCGCTCCACGGTTGTGCAGCATGAATCCAACACCGTTGGGAACCAGTCCTGAACCAAATCCGGAGTAGTTGCTTTGGATCAGCGCGACCATGTTACCGACCTTGTCAACCACGGAAAGGAAGATCGTATCATCACCGGGGTTTGGCGGTGTTCCGGCATCCACTGCGCAATTTGCGCGATTCTTGTCGATCAGCGCAGCCCGTTCGCCGGCATACTCCTTCGACAGCATGCCTTCAACCGGAATTTTGCTGAACCGCTGATCGGCCACATACCGGAGCATATCTGCATACGCCAGCTTCTTTGCCTCAATCATGACATGGAGCGCGTCGGTCGAGTTATGTCCGTACGAGCCGATCGGAAAATGTTCCATGATGTTGAGCATCACAAGAGCCGCGATCCCCTGGCCGTTCGGAGGGATTTCATGGACTTTCCAGCCGCGGTACGTTGTGGAAATCGTCTCCACCCATTCACTGGAGAATTCGGATAAATCTTCGAGTGACATTACCCCACCGTGTTGTTTCACATAACTCACAATATGGCCCGCGATTTCTCCACGATAGAACACCTCTCGTCCTTTCTCAGCAATCTGTTTCAGGCTCCAGGCGAGCAAAGGATTTTTGAAAATTTCTCCTGTCTGAGGAGGACGTCCGTTTGGAAGGAAGACCTGTGAGGCATTTGCATCGTTGCGCAGCATCCGCTCACTCGCCGGCCATAGCTGCGCAACAAGTTCGGTTACCGGAAATCCCTCTTCTGCATACCGGATCGCAGGAGCAAGCACCTGTTTGAATTTCATCTTCCCAAAGCGATCGAGAAGTTTTGCCCATCCATCCACAACGCCGGGAACGGTGATGGCGTGAACGCCGCGTTCAGGCATTTCCGAGAATCCCTGACGTTTCAACATATCGGCTGTCAGAGTTTTGGGAGACCACCCACTGGCATTGAGGCCATAGACCTCCTTGCTCTCTGCGTGGTAGACAATCGCAAAGAGATCGCCCCCGATGCCGTTGCCGGTCGGCGCCATGAGTCCCATCACAGCATTCGTTGCCACAGCCGCGTCAATGGCATTTCCCCCCTGAGCCAGAATCGCGGTGCCAACCTGCGAGGCGAGGGGATTTTCGGATGCCACGATGCCGTACTGTGTGATGACCATGGATCGCCCCTGCGAACGATCTTGCGCGTGGGATGGGGTTACGAATAAAACTGTTAGAAGGATCGAGAGGTGTCTTCTCATACGTGATATCCTATGAATCTGGAAATTGATGGTTGAATGTGTGTTCAGCACGACGGATGGGAGAGCCTGCCCGCTGTACGAACGCTGTGTTTTGGGCAGGCAGGGATTCCCGTCC
>VGVZ01000054.1 GCA_016873805.1 Ignavibacteria bacterium | reverse complement strand
TGGCTCACATCAACCGACCGAGCTGAGGGCGATCTGGTCCTTGTGATGCTGCGTGAAATGGGTGCGGATCATTGCATTCTCCTTCGAGCGGAGTTCAGGATCATCGGCCACGAGGTGGAACGCGGCCGCACGCGCATCCCTCAATACATCCTGATCGGTCTGGAGATTCGCTACCCTGAGCTCGGGAAGACCGCTCTGGCGGGTCCCGAACAACTCACCAGGCCCACGCAATTGGAGATCGACCTCGGCTATTTTGAATCCGTCCGTTGTCTCCACCATAGTTTCAAGCCGCCGGCGGGCCTTGTCTTGCTCCTCTCTCGCCTCATCTGCCGATACCCCCTTCTTCCGCTGAAAGTACCCGTAGTCGGCCATCAGAATACAATATGATTGGTCGGCGCCGCGGCCTACCCTTCCCCTGAGCTGGTGAAGCTGTGACAGTCCGAACCGCTCCGCATCCTCGATGATCATGACGCTCGCATTGGGAATATCGATTCCCACCTCGATCACCGTCGTTGCCACAAGAACATCCAGATCCTTCTCTTTGAAGCTGCGCATCACATCTTCTTTGTCGGCGGACGACAGTCGACCGTGAAGCAGTCCCAGCCGGAGATTGGGGAAGACCTCCTTCTGAAGCCGATCGAATTCCTTCGTGGCGGCTTTCAGGTCGATCTTTTCCGATTCTTCGATCAGCGGAACGACGATGTATGCCTGTCTTCCCGCGGCAACTTCGTCCCGTACAAACTGATAGACGCGTTCCTTCTGATGATCGAGCCGGATTGCCGTTCGAATCGGCTTTCGATGGGCCGGAAGCTCATCGATGATCGACACGTCAAGATCTCCGTACAGAGTCATCGAGAGTGTCCGCGGGATCGGCGTTGCGGTCATCACGAGGACGTCGGGGTGCAGACCTTTCGCCCGGAGTTCGTTTCGCTGGAGAACACCGAATCGGTGCTGCTCGTCGATGATCACAAATCCAAGTTCCCGAAACTTCACTCCCTCCTCAATCAATGCGTGGGTTCCAACGACGATGTGAGCCCGCCCCTCGCGAATGTCTTCCAAGATCTCCGCACGAGCCTTCTTGCGCTGGCCGCCGACCAAGAGTCTTACCTCGATCGGCAGCGGGGCAACGAATTGGAGAATCGAACGATAATGCTGCTCGGCGAGGATTTCCGTCGGCGCCATGAAAGCGACCTGATATCCGTTATCGGCGGCCACGAGCGCCGACAACAGCGCGACGATAGTCTTTCCGCTCCCCACATCTCCTTGGAGGAGTCGGTTCATCGGCCGTGGAGACTTCATGTCGTCCGCGATCTCGCGGAGCACCTTCTGTTGAGCGGAGGTGAGTTCAAAGGGGAGAGCGGAGATCAATGTGCGAGCAAGCGAGCTCTCCAATTCGTACGAAATTCCTTTCGATTCCTCCCGATTGATCTTGCGCCTATACGCCAGCATGAGTTGAAGATAGAAGAGCTCATCGAATTTCAGCCGTCGACGCGCGTGCTCGAGCAGCGTGTGATCTTCAGGAAAATGAATCTCCCGCACCGCGCGACGGAGTTCCAGGAGATCATGTTGATCGACAATCTTCGGAGAAAGTGTTTCAGCAATCGTGTCCGCATGACGATCAACCGCCTGGCGGAGGATTCTCCGAAACCCGCGGCTATCCAGACCGGCTTTCGCAAGCTGCGCGCTTGACGAGTACTTCGGAATGATCGATCCCGTATTGAACAGCCGACCCCAATCAGGTTCATCTTCCTCCGGAGCGCCTTTCAGCCGATCGAATTCCGGATGGACGAATTGGATTCTTCCCATCTGATCATAGGTCGGCTTCGCGGCGAGGGCAAGCAATTCCCCGGGTTCGAAGGCATCTTTATACCATTCCGCTCGCTCGAACCACACACACGTCAGATAGTCGTTCTCATCTCGCACTGTCAGGAAGGTGATCAGCTTTCGCGTTCGCTTCGATCTTCTCCCCTCCTGGCGATAGACCTCCCCGATAACCGTAACCGGCTTACCGGTATCGACATGGTTCCGCAAATCGCCGATCCGAACAACCGTGCTTCGATCCAGGTATCCAAAAGGGTAGTAGTTGAGGAGATCGCGAACCGCAGAGATGCCGGCCTCGTGGAGAGCGGCCGCGCGTTTGGGACCGACTCCCTTCAGATATTGAAGCGGCACACCGGTGGACGATTCTTTTGATGATGAGGATTTCACGTTGGTGCGAGTGGGTTCAAAATCTCTTCGTATGGGTCTGTTCGCGTACAGACCTGCCTTATGACATTCTCCGTGATGTACGTGCGGATCCGGAAAAGGCTTTCTTCATCACGAATGATATGTTCGTAGGAGTTTCGCTGCCACACCCGTCCGCCGGGATTCCCCCGCATCTGATTAACCGATGTTATGCAGCGAGGCAAAATCCGAAATCCTCATGTCGAAACTCGAAACAAATCCGAAATGAAGGGAATTGAAATGCTCTGCATTTCCAGGGTGATTCGTGAGGTTTTGACATTTGTAATTCGATATTGTTTCGGATTTAGTGTTTAGAATTTCGGACTTTTCCTATTTGCGTAGCATCAATGATTAATTCTACTGGTGGTGGCCGACTTGAATGCGCGGACAATCACCGACAGAGATTGAGGCACTATCTTTTGAAACCGGTTCAGTTTCGGTGAATAATGACAATCCCATAAATATGATTCGGCATCGCAACGAATTCATCCAAGTGAAACGTGCCCACGGATGATTACCTACGGTAGACTTCTCTGCCACCGACGACAGTCAGGAGTACCTCAACCTTCTCAATCTCAATCGGATCAATCGCAAAGATGTTTTCCGAAAGCACCACAAGATCAGCGAGCTTCCCGACGCTGATCGATCCCTTCTCCTTCTCTTCGAACGCGGCGTACGCGCTGTTGATGGTATATGCCTCCACCGCCTGCTCCACCGATATCTTCTGTTGAGGAATCCAGCCGTTCGGGTTTGCTCCATCAATCGTTCGACGCGTCACGGCCGCGTAGATTCCCCAGAGAGGATTCAGCGGCGCGACCGTCCAATCGCTTCCGAAGCTGAGCCGCACGCCGTTTTCGATCAGCGACCTGAACGCGTAAGTCCATTCGCACCGCTTCATCCCGATCCTCTTGTCGGCCCATCGTCCGTCATCGATAGCATGATACGGCTGCATCGACGGAATCACTCCGAGCGCGGCAAATCTCGGCAAGTCCTTCGGATGAAGGTGCTGGGCATGCTCAATCCGGAATCGCCGGTCCCATTTCGGATTCTCACGCACGATTTTCTCAAACAGATCGAGCATGCGGCTGTTCGCGCTGTCGCCGATCGCATGAATCGAAAGCTGTAAGCCCGCCTTGTCCGCCTCCAGGGCCCAACGCTCAAGACGACCGTCCAGCAGAATGTCGCTGGGAAGTCCTCTGGTTGAAGGATCAGAATCGTACGGCTCAAAAAAGAGCGCGGTGGTTGAGCCGAGCGAGCCGTCCGCAAAGGCCTTGAGTGAACCGACACGGACCCACTCGTCCCCCGCTGGGACACGAATCTTTCGCTCGGCCAGCTCTTTCCATTGCGATATCGGCAGTCGACAGAAAAACCTCGCCGTCAATTCTCCCGTCGATTTCAGCTTCTCGTAGAGCCGCACATCTCCCGATGACGAGATATCCTGAATGCTCGTAATGCCCAATCGACGGGCCTCCTTCAGTGCCAGCCGAGCGGTTTCCATCATCTGTTCTTCGTTTGGAGCTGGGACATGACGATAGACCAGTGACATTGCCTCATCTTTCAGGATGCCCGTCGGTTCACCTGTCTGAGAATCTTTGACGATCGTTCCGCCGGGAGGATCTGGCGTCTCTTTGGTGATCCCCGCAAGCCGAAGGACATAGGTATTGGCAAGCGCCATATGACCGTCGTACCTCTGAACAAAGACAGGGGTATTCGGCGTAACCGGGTCAATCATCTGTCTGGTCGGAAGACCTCCCCCGGGCCAGTTGTCGTGATCCCAGTCTCCGCCCGTCATCCATTGACCGGCGTACCGCTTCGCCCGATCCGCAATGATCTGAATGAACTCTTCTTCGTTCTTGGCGTATCGAAGGTCGACACTCTGCAGTTGAAACCCGCCCGACATGAAATGGGTGTGGTTATCGATGAATCCAGGAAGCATCAGCTTCCCGCCAAGATCGACCCGCCGGGTTTCTTCGCCGGCGAGCCTCAGAATTTCCTGGTTTGATCCCACCGCAATAATCCGATCGCCTGCGATCGCGACAGCTTCGGCAACAGTTTTGGATTTGTCGACTGTCCAGAGCCGACCATTGGTGTAGACAACATCAGGGATTCGTTGTTGAGCCATAGCGAGTTGAATGATAGTCAGGGATAGCAACAGGATGGACATTCGCATCGAGAGTACTCCATGATGAATTGGTCAGCATGCGAACAGACGTGAGAAAGATAGAGAAAGGGGGATAGAAATCCAACGGCAAGAAGCCAACATCACTCTCGGACAGATCAGACGATTCTTCAGAACGTGAATCTCAAACGCTTTGGGTTTGGTCGAGGAAAACTAGGCGTCCCCGCCTGCCTCAATGGTGTCCGGTGAGGCGGGCAGGGGTTTCAACCGACGCCGAAGGTTCACCCGCATTTCCGCGGCATTTCCCCGTCATCATGCCGCTTCATCGCCATCGGATGAATCCCTGCCTCGCCTGCCCGACGGCAGTCAGGGCAGGCAGGCGACGGCTAATGTCCCGAGCAGATCTCAAACCCTTCGGGTTTGGTCGAGGAAAACCAGGCGTTGACTTTAGTCAATGCCGATGAGTTGTGATGTGTTTCGGCAGGGTCCGCCGCCATCGGATGAATCCCTGCCTCGCCTGCCCGACGTGTAGTTCTTCAGCATTTCGGTAACACGATTTGTACATTTTGGGCGGTTTCCATTGCCAAAGGTGTTACCGATGAACGCATCAACCTGAGTCGAGGCCAAACGAATTCAATCTCAACTGTGACGGTCAGCTATCAGTTCTTCAATTGCTCAACGAGGTTCCGCACCGTGAGGGCAAACTCGGCATAGTCAAGCTCTCCGGGGGTCCGAGTCTTGAGCCATTGAGGATTCGCGACTGCGTCGGTGTGTCGGATCCCGCGGAAGCGATTTGCGTTTCCGTGATTGTTGACGATCCGCTTCGTGCTCTGAAGTCCCTTGATGGAAGATTTCCCGTGGTCCATTCCGACCGGACTTGTCATGCCGATTTTGCTCGGCGGGTAGAAGAAGACAAGCACGTGTTCCCCTTTCTTGAATCTCGGAACGCCCTTTGGATAGAATGACTTCCCGTCAGCTTCGCCGCCGTATTGTTTGATGGTGATTGTATCTTGTTCGACACCATAGTGCCGATCGTGCACGTGGAAGGTGTACTGCGTCACCAGGAGATTCATTTCGGGATCGCGCGTTCCCGTCTCCACGTCGATGACCTTTCCGGCAAAAATCATCCCGGCCTCCCGAACGATGCGCTCGAGGTTCATTGTGCCGGCGCGTTGGGCGTACGCGACGGATGATGCGCTCATCAGAAGTATGCTGCTGATCATGAAAGCAATTCGAACAACAATATGCATCGAGATACCTCGAGAGAAGAGATGATGAAATGCACCGTACTGCGGAAGTTAGTTCCTAGCGGAGGTCCTGACGTACCGAACGTCTCTCCTTCGACGCTTTCACAAAATCACGAAAGAGAGGGTGCGGCGAAATTGCGCGGGACTTCAATTCCGGATGGAATTGACCAGCCACAAACCAGGGATGATCGGCAAGCTCGATGATCTCTACGAGCGAATTGTCGGGCGAGACGCCGCTGAACACCATGCCGTTGTCGCCGAGCTTTTTGCGGAACCGGTTGTTCAACTCGTAGCGGTGACGATGGCGCTCGGAAATCAATTCGCGGTGATATGCCTTGTGGGCTCTCGTCCCCTTCTGGAGGATGCACGGATACGCCCCCAGCCGCATCGTCCCCCCCATCTCCTTCACAGACTTCTGATCGAGCATGAGGTCGATCACGTTGTACTTGGTCTCCTTGAACTCCGTGCTGTTCGCCCCTTTCATGCCGCAGACCGATCTCGCGAACTCAATGACGGCACACTGGAGGCCCAGGCAAATGCCGAAGAACGGGATCTTCTGTTCGCGCACGTAGCGAATCGCGACGATTTTCCCCTCCACGCCCCGTTCTCCGAATCCCCCGGGAACAAGGAGACCGTCGATCTCTTTCAAATATTTTTCTGCGCCGTCTCTGTGCACATCCTCCGCCTTCACCCACTTAAGAGAGACGCGCACGTCGTTTTCCGCTCCGGCATGAACAAACGCCTCATTGATGCTCTTGTACGCATCACGCAGATCGGTGTACTTCCCACAAACGGCAATCCGGACTTCCCCAGCCGGCTCTTTGACTCTCTGCACGAACCGCGACCATCGTCGCATGTCGGCCTTTCCGCATTTGAGATTCAGCTTCTCGATCACAATCTCATCAAACTTTTCGGCCGCAAACACCAGGGGAACCTCATAGATCGAATCCACATCGGGGGCTGAAATAACCGCCCTGGCTTCAACATTGCAGAAGAGGGCGATCTTCTCTCGTACGTCTCTGGAAAGCTTCTGTTCCGATCGACAGATGAGGACGTCGGGCTGGACGCCGATTTCCAAAAGCGTTTTCACACTGTGCTGAGTCGGTTTCGTCTTCAGCTCACCCGCGGAACGGATGTACGGAACGAGCGTGAGATGAATATTCAACGCGTTGCGATGACCGACCCCC
>VGVZ01000053.1 GCA_016873805.1 Ignavibacteria bacterium | reverse complement strand
CATTGACAACGTGTTCTATACAACGCATGCTGCCCTGCAGCGTGCAATCCGAAAGTTCCTTCGCTACCGCAACAACAGAAACAAGGCTTCACCCAAATACAAGAAAACTTATTTGAAACGGCACTAGCAGCATGCACTCTCGGAAAACCAAGGTCTTGGTCGTCGACGACGAAGTCTCCATGCGGGAACTCACGTCAATGGAATTTCGTCGCCGGGGATTTTCCACGCTCACCGCAGCCGACGGAGAGCATGCGATTTCCCTCGCCAAGCTCGAAAAACCGGACGTTATCATCCTTGATCTCATTATGCCGGGACTTCACGGCTTCGAGGTGCTGAAGGCGTTGCGGTCAATTCCCGAGATCAGGAGACCAATCGTGATTGTGCAATCTGCGAAATCCTACAAGCCTGACATCGACAAAGCGCTGGAGATGGGTGCCGACGCTTACGTCATAAAGCCGGGGAACTCAGGCGAACTTGTGGATCTCGCCATCAAACACCTCGAAATGCGGGAGCCACAGGAGCCATGATCATTAGATTTTGGGGTACGCGCGGCTCAATCCCGACTCCTGGTCCACGGACGATCAAGTACGGCGGTAACACTCCGTGCGTAGAGGTGAGGATTGGTGAGAACATTTTCATTTTCGATGCAGGTACGGGAATTCGTGAACTTGGGAACGCGCTCCTTGAGGAGTTCAAGTCGAAGCCGCTCACCATATTCATGTTCATCACCCACACTCATTGGGATCACATCCAAGGATTTCCTTTTTTCCTCCCCGCGTACCAGAGCCAGAACAGCATTCATATCTACGGTCCTCCCGGTCGAGACAAATCGCTGATGAAAGTGCTGCAGGACCAGATGGATTGGGAGTACTTCCCCGTTGCCATGGGGGATCTCACCCCGAACCTGGAGATTGACGAGTTTCGACAGGAACTGGCAATAGGAGCGACCAAGGTCACAGCGTTCTACGTGAATCATCCCGCGATGACGTTGGCATTCCGTCTGGAACACAATGGCAAGAGCCTGGTGTACTTGACGGACAACGAGCCGTACAAATATACGCTCTCCACAAATCCCGGAGGAACACCACGCGAGGAGGAATTCAGCGAACAGCAGGACCAGCGTCTCGTAAATTTTATTTCGAACGCGGATCTCCTGATCGTCGAGGCTCAGTACACCCTCGAAGAATATCTGAATGGAAAGATCGGATGGGGACATTCACCAATTGAATCCGTGGTGGAATTTGCGGCAAGAGGAAACGTTCGGCAGGTCGCACTCTTTCATCATGATCCGGTCCATGATGACGCGATGGTGGATTCCATGGTTCTTCGTGCGCAACAGTTTCTGAAGCAGCAGAAAAAAGAGATCGTTTGCTTTGGAGCCCAGGAAGGAATGACGGTCAGTCTGGAGTAGACGGAAATCAGATTCAAAGGTGGGTTAAAGCCGCTTCTCTGTTACGCTCGCATCCCTCCACTCCCTAGTTTGGATATATTCCAGAAAGGCAGCGGAGGTCTATATCTTCCCTCGAAAGCAATTCCTCGACGCGCCCCAAGATCTCATCGAGATCATAGGGTTTCCAAATAATCGAATCGACTCCTTGCTCTAAGACCATCTTTCGGACGTCAAGATTGTACGACCCGCTGGTGATCAAGATCTTCAACTGAGGATTGAACTCGCGCAGTCTTCTGCACAACGTCAGTCCGTCCATATCTGGAAGGCCCAAATCAATCACAGCGAGATCTACGAAAGATTTCGAGCCCCTCATGATCTCGAGAGCTCCTTTCGCATTCGAAGCAGAAGCATTGGAAATCCCGTTGGACGCAAAAGTCACCTCAAGTAAGCTCGCCAAAATCTGCTCATCCTCTACGATCAAAATCATCTCAGTCTCCTTCCAAAAAAACTGTCTCTCTCTTCCCCCGGCTTTGGGACTCACGAAATCCGTGCCAAACGTGTTGTTCGTCCCACATCGGGATTATGCGAAAGCATCCCGTATTTCGACATTCCGCGTCTCCGTTTGCTGCAAATCACAGAATTTGCATTCATTCCTTGTAGTTTCTACATTTCCATCGGCAAATTCGTCATGGATCTCCGTTTCATGAATGAGAGGATGCTGGTTACGTTGCTTCCGTTGGAGATCGGATCATGATTCCCAAAGGAGGAGGAAGACAAGGATGACTACGTTGCGTCAGCCGCCGACACGGACCTTCGCCATCAAGAATATGGTCTGCGATCGGTGCGTGCGGGTCGTCAAGGAAGAGCTACAACATCTTGGCCTTGACGTGAGGAGCATTCAACTCGGAGAGGCTGTCGTTGGCATCGCGTTTCGCGATCCTGACCAGGAACAGATTCGGACTGCCCTCGCGAAACATGGGTTCGAGTTGCTCGATGACAGACAATCACAGATCATCGAGAGGATCAAAATTGCGGTATTGAAGCTTGTGAGAGATTTTGATCCTGAGCTCCCGCGGAAGCTGAAGGATTCTGAGTTTATGGCCAAAGAGGTGGGACAGGACTATCACAAACTCACAACCCTTTTTTCCTCCACGCAGGGAATAACGGTCGAGAAATACATCATTCTTCAACGAATCGAATTTGTCAAAGAACTTCTCCGCTACAACGAGCTCACCCTCAGCGAGATTGCATACCGGCTCGGGTATAGCAGTGTCTCCCATTTGTCGAACCAATTCAAAAAAACGACAGGCCTCTCAGCCACCGAATATCGGAATCTCAAGGTGTGGGATCGAAAACCGCTTGACAGGATTCACCCTGGGACCCGCTGATCCACCCCGCGCATCAGACCTTCCCGAACAATTCTGCAAACAATTCTCCAAATTGTGTACCGAGCGGCACGCCTTTCGGTCATAACTTGCGAGCAGACTTTCTCGGATACCTCCAATGGAACAACATGTTGTCGAGTGGAAACTGCGAAACGTCCTTACACCCCAGGATGCCTCGAACATACGACAGGATCTCGAATCGCTTGCAGAGGTGATCGAGGTTCGTGTGTCGCTTGCCAGCCGGGTTGTCCGGACGAGTCTTTCCTCCCCGAAACATGAGGCGGCCGTTGCGGAACGACTGCAATCCATGGGCTTTCAGGTGGAAGAACCGGGAACCGGAAAAGATCTTGCTTCGCGATCCCGCGATGCCACACACATACACAAACGCATTGCGCTTCCCCTCGTCGGTCTCCAAAGCGATCATTGTGCTACTCGGATTCAGCATGGACTCAATCGGCTCGACGGAATATTCTCGGTCGACGCGAGCTTCGCCAATCAGAATGTCATCGTGACGTACACTCCCGGCAAGACTACGGTCCCCCAGATTGTCGGTCACATTCGCGCTCTTGGATATGACGTTGAATCCGCAAAAAGTGAATATCCCACTACCGGCATGACGTGTGCTTCTTGCGCGGTGAGTATTGAGTCGATGCTGGGTCATCAGGCAGGTGTTCTCAGTGCCTCCGTCAACTATGCGAATCAGTCCACGACGATCGAGTACCTCCCCTCGGCTGTAGCTCCCGAGAGTCTCCGAAATGTGGTTCGATCGATCGGGTATGATCTTCATATCGACCGACGTCCGGACGAGACGGATATCGAGGAACTCAAGCAACGACACTATCGAAGCCTGGTGCGTAAGACGATTCTTGCGATTCTTCTTTCCCTTCCCATCGTGTTCATCGCGATGGTTGTGCCTACCGGGATTCCTCATCCGAACTGGATCATGCTTGCATTCACGCTGCCAATTGTTGTCTGGGCAGGACGCGGATTTTTCATCAACGCATGGAAACAGGCGCGTCACCGGACTGCGAGCATGGATACGTTGGTTGCCCTGAGTACCGGCGTGGCATTCGTCTTCAGCCTCTTCAATACGGTTTATCCTCAGTTCTTTGTTGATCGCGGATTGCAGGCCCACGTTTACTACGAGGCAGTCGCAGTCATCATCGCATTCATTCTCCTCGGGCGAAGCATAGAGGAACGCTCAAAGGCGCACACCTCCAGCGCCATCAAGAAACTTATGGGACTGCAAGCGAAGACTGTGCGCGTCCTTCGTGACGCAAACGAAATCGAGATAGCCGTCTCAGAAGTGATGCCGGGGGAGAAGATCCGAATCCGGCCCGGCGAAAAGGTTCCTGTTGACGGGGTTGTCATCGGCGGCTATTCATCAGTCGACGAGAGCGCAATCAGCGGAGAGCCTCTTCCAAGTGAAAAATCTACCGGTGCAACGGTTTACGCCGGGACGATCAACCAGAAAGGAAGTCTGACGATCGAAGCGAGCAAAGTGGGTGCAGAGACCCTTCTCTCGCAGATGATTCAAATGGTTCGCGAAGCGCAGTCCAGCAAAGCACCCATTCAGAAGCTTGCCGATAAGATCGCAGGCATCTTTGTGCCTATCGTAATCGTGATCGCTCTGATCAGTTTCGGCGCGTGGATCGCGCTGGGTCCCGAGCCGTCCCTCACGTACGCGATGCTCGCGCTCATCACCGTGCTGATCATTGCATGTCCCTGCGCGCTTGGCCTGGCGACACCAACCGCAGTAATGGTTGGAGTCGGAAAAGGAGCAGAAAACGGCATGCTCATCAAAGACGCGGAAAGCCTTGAACTCGCGCACCGTGTCAACGCTGTCATCCTCGACAAGACCGGTACGATTACCGTCGGGAAACCGACGGTCACAGACTTGGAGTGGCAGAATCCACGTGTCGATGCGCGCTCGTTGAGCAGCGTTCTTCTTTCGATTGAACGCGCGTCTGAGCATCCTCTGGCAGATGCGGTCAAAGGGTATCTTGAGTCCAGCGGGGTGCCTGACAGCGCTGTTCTTGAGGACTTTGAGAGTCTCACCGGGAAGGGTGTTTGTGCCGTTGTACAGGGCAACACTTTTTATGTCGGGAGCAAGACTTTGATGAGCGAGAAGACGATAGCCATCAGTCCCCAGATCGAGCAGACAGCCGAACGACTCCGACACGATGCAAAGACAGTCGTGTACTTCTCATCGGAACACGAGGTGCTCGCCATTCTTGGTGTGACGGATGTGATCAAAGAGGGATCAGCTCGGGCAATCAGGGAGCTAGAATCCCGCGGGATTGAAGTCCATATGTTGACCGGAGACAACGAGCAAACAGCTACCGTCATTGCCAAACAGGCGGGGATCACCCACGTGCGCGCAAACGTTCTTCCCGCAGAAAAGGCGGCCTATGTTGCCGCGCTGCAAAAGAAAGGGCTGACGGTTGCGATGGCGGGCGACGGAATCAACGATTCACATGCTCTCGCCCAAGCCGACGTGAGCATTGCCATGGGACGCGGATCGGATATTGCGATGGATGTCGCAAAAATCACATTGATTAAATCAGATCTCCGTCACATCGCTTTCGCAATAACTCTTTCCAAAGCGACGGTTCGTACAATCCGTCAAAACCTGTTTTGGGCGTTTATCTATAATCTCGTCGGTATTCCCATTGCGGCGGGGGTCCTCTATCCGTTTTTTGGATTTCTGCTCAATCCAATGATTGCCGGTGCGGCGATGGCATTGAGCTCAGTATCCGTCGTGACGAACAGTTTGAGGCTGAAAAGACAAACACTGGAGAACGAAAAGAGATGAAAGA
This sequence comes from Ignavibacteria bacterium, assembly GCA_016873805.1. Taxonomy (GTDB): domain Bacteria; phylum Bacteroidota; class Ignavibacteria; order UBA10030; family UBA10030; genus VGVZ01. Next base: position 2,200 of record VGVZ01000053.1, on the reverse strand, counting down.
ACTCAAGTTCAAGACGAATCTCCATTGTGATGGGTGCGTCTCGAAGGTGACGCCCTATCTCCGGGCAGTTCCGGGAATCGTACATTGGGAAGTTGATTTGGAGAGTCCCGACAAAACGCTCACGGTTTTTGGGGACGACGCGAAGGAATCGGAGATCGTGGAGAAGGTTCGGGAATCGGGATATCAGATTACACAGATCGAGATGCCCCTCTCGTCCTGAACGCCACAACAGGCGGGACTGGCCTTTTTTCATAAATGACAGATATGTCTTTTTATCCTTGACAAAGCGACATAAATGTCGTATCCTCTGATCGAGAAACGGAGGATACCATGAAGCGCTTAGGGAGAGACATTCAGGTGGGGATGGGGGGATGGGATCTTCCCCCCTTCCACAAATATTTTTATCCGCCTCGTCCCAGGAAAGGATTTCGCGCACTCGAGTTCTACAGCCAGTTTTTCGATTTCGTCGAAATCAACTCGACGTTTTACAACACCTTGCTCGGTCCACAACATAGCCGCAGCTGGTTGCGGGATGTTGAACACAACAAACATTTTGTTTTCACGGTAAAGCTGTATCGCGGATTCACGCATTCCTATACCGCCGTTCGAAAGGATTTCCTTTCCGTCCTTCGTCTGCTTGAGCCGCTTGTTTCCGAGAATCGATTCGCAGGACTCGTGATTCAGTTCCCTCACTCATTTTCCAACATCCGCGAGCGACGGGAGTATCTCAGACACCTCGCGCGAGGATTTCGGCCTCACACTCTTTTTCTCGAAGTACGTCACGATTCATGGAACACTCCACTGATGGTGAATTTTTTCCAGGAAAGCCACCTTCACCTGATCAACGTCGATCTTCCCCCCATCCGACATCACATGCCCCTGACCTCGATATCCTGGGGTGGTGTGGGATACTATCGACTGATGGGGAGAAACGAGAGAACGTGGTTTCGGTCGGAGAATGGAAACCGGTACCTGTACTGCTATTCGGAAGAGGAGTTACATCACTTGTGGTCCCTCATGGAAGAATCGAGGGCTCAGAATGATCGCATCTTCGTCGTGTTCCACAACGATCCGGAGGCGAATTCATTGGTGAATGGATTTCAACTCAGACATCTCTTGAGAAAAAAACGAGTTCTTGTTCCTCAACACCTGATCGACGCCTACCCCACCTTGAAACCGATCAGCTCTGCGGTGAACGTTCTCCATCCCCTCTTTGCAGATACTTCTTCGCCGGATTATCCCTCAAGCGGTATGATGCACTCACGCACATCATTCTGACCCGAATTCACAATTCGGGAAACGGGATAGGCCTTCATCCTTTCTGAGGAATACGGCCGAAGCAGTTGCTTCAGACTCCCGGTGTCATGATTATCGCGGTCGAGCCATGGCCCGAAGGATTCCGGAGGCAGAATCACCGGCATCCGATTATGGATGCCGGACATCAGCTCGTTTGGTGTTGTCGTCAGAATGGAAAAACTCGGCAGCTCAGTCTCATGTTTCTCATCTCTCCACACAGAAAACAATCCCGCGAACATGAAAGGGATTTCGTCTTCCATCCGCACGCAGTAGGGTTGCTTGATCGATACCACGCGTTGGCGTCCTCCAACGTCTTTCTTCACCGTCTCCTTTTTCCATTCATAGAACGCATCGGCGGGGACGAGACATCGGCTTGATTTGAAATACGGTGCGAAGAGCCGGCTCTTTTCGATCGTTTCGGATTTCGCATTGAAGGTCGAAAACTTGCTTTTCGGCTCTTTCGACCAATGCGGGATCAGCCACCACTGCATCCGTTCGGCAACCAGTGCGCCGTCTCGATATGCAATGACAGGCAATCGCTGCATGGGAGCAGCGTTGTATCGCGGCAGTTCGGCCAATGCCTTGTCCCGTTCAATCACTTGCTGGAGAAGCGGAAAAGTGGCAAGCACACGTTTGCCGTCAATAATTGCATATCGTCCGCACATGGCATTGACCTCCCGTGTCTCATCGACCATTGAATGTCAATAGTCGTTCAAAAGAAAATCCCGTCCAGAGGAATCGCAATCCGGACGGGACTCGACCCAACGACGTTCGCGACTAGTGCCGTTTCAAATAAGTTTTCTTGTATTTGGGTGAAGCCTTGTTTCTGTTGTTGCGGTAGCGAAGGAACTTTCGGATTGCACGCTGCAGGGCAGCATGCGTTGTATAGAACACGTTGTCAATG
>VGVZ01000052.1 GCA_016873805.1 Ignavibacteria bacterium | reverse complement strand
ACTCTCTCCATCATTCAGTCGACGAAAAGCAAGAGCGTTGAACGACTGCTACAAAAAGACGTCAAACGAATCGTTCAGAGAACGTACAGGAAAACTATTTTCTTCTTGACTGTTGCCTTTTCATAGATTGCGGCAACAACGCCCGCCCGACCGAACGCAGTTTGATCTCTCACGGTCGTTCGGGCGGTCAGCGGTTTTGTCCCGATGCGCAAAGCGCGTCGGGATGAGCAAAACCGTTGAGCGACCGTGAGCGAGCCCCGCTGCTTTTTGGCGGGGCGAGTCGAACGGGAGCGCCGTTGTTGCTGCTGTTATGCAGTTCGCTTTCCTATTCCGCCAGCGGGGTCACAAGAATCTTGTCGACACGAAGTCCATCCATATCGATGATCTTGAAGCGATAGCGACCCCAATTGATGGTATCTCCTTCGGAGGGTATTCGACCCAACAAAGCCATCATAAACCCGCCGACAGTTTCAAATGAACGAGTTTCCTCCTCGGGCAAGTGGCCCAACTTGAGAGAATCCTTGAATTCATCGAGTGGTAACATCCCATCGACGAGCCAAGTGCCATCGGACTGCCGTACCGCCTTAGGAGTGCCAAGATATGAAACTTCTCCCAGGAGAGCTTTCAAGATGTCGGTGGCGGTTATGAGACCCTGCAGCCCACCATGTTCATCAAGTACGAGTGCAGTATCTTTGCCTGTCCTCTTGAACTCCTCTAAGAGCTTAAAACTCTGCACGGATTCCGGAAGAAACAGCGGTTGACGAACGATCGCCTTTAAATCGACCGCTTTACCGGCGAAACTCTGTGCAGCCAGTTCCTGTGTGCGGATGACACCAAGAACATTATCGAGAGTTTCTTCGCACAAGGGAAAGAGAGCATGACCGCTCCCGACTATTTTCTGTTGAACTTGGTGAGGTAAATCTGTCGTGTAAAGGACGACAAGGTCTTTCCGAGATGTCATAATAGTGCTAACGCGTCGAGCCCCGAGGCGAAAAACTCGGTCAATAATGTCTTGCTCACCTCGTTCAATTACCCCGGCATCTGTACCTTGCCGAATAAGTATCCTGATCTCTTCTTCAGTAATCGGTGGTTCTGTGGTTCGCCGAACACGAAAAAGCCAAAGCAGAGTGTTCGTAGAGATACTGAGCAACCACACCACAGGGGAAGTGATTCGAGAAAGGAATCGCATCGGTCTTGCAACGAAGGTAGCTATGCGTTCAGGATAGTTGAGCGCAATACGCTTGGGCACCAGCTCACCGAGGATTAGAGATAGATACGTTATAGCAATGACCACCAGCCCAACGGCAATTGTTTCTGCATACGCGGCAAAGACTGGATTGCGCGCGATTACAGCGGCTAAGTGTTGAGCGATGGTGGCACCTCCAAATGCACCTGCCAAGACCCCAACAAGCGTGATGCCAACCTGCACTGTAGAAAGAAAATCCCCCGGTGAATTAGATACATCGAGAGCAAGTTGTGCCTTTCGATTGCCTGTTTCAGCCCACTGCTGGAGTCGGGCCTTCCGTGCCGAGACGACGGCAATCTCTGACATTGCAAGAACGCCGTTAAGAATTGTCAATAGGAATATAAAGAGAATCTCGATAGTGATAATCGACATAAGTATCCTCGTCTGTGGAAAGCGAATTGGGCCTAACGTCTGCGGCAACAACGCCCGCCCGACCGAACGCAGTTTGATCTCTCACGGTCGTTCGGGCGGTCAGCGGTTTTGTCCCGATGCGCAAAGCGCGTCGGGATGAGCAAAACCGTTGAGCGACCGTGAGCGAGCCCCGCTGCTTTTTGGCGGGGCGAGTCGAACGGGAGCGCCGTTGTTGCTGCTGTTAGGCGCCGCGCTTAACTGTGTAAGACCAAATGGGACAGTCGGCTGTCCCGACCATCATTTTTCTGGACTCAAAATCTTTTCGAGATCCCGGCCCTCAAGGTTAGATACATGGGGGACAAGCTACTATGCGAGATGAAGAGACCTACGGGAGCATAGAAATCATACCAGAGCGGAATATCGTACTTGATGCCGCCAACGAGTATGAGCTTCAACCCTCTGATGGCGCGCAACGTATCGTAAGGTGGGTTGGGGGGACTCCAACCCCAACTGTGTCGATACAACATATCCTCGTGGAATTGAGCCACAGCACCGACTCCGAGTTGAAAGCAGCCCAAGACGGTAAAAGAAAGATAGGAAGCTACATCCGTCCTCGGATAACTGCGCACGAAGACCTGTTTCCAATGCTCGCCCCACGCGGGTTCAGAGTTATACCTTCGATATTCCAGGTATACATGTCCCCAGATAGAGTGGAGAATCTCATGACCAATTCCAGCTCGGATCGAATAACGCTCTTTCCACCCCCATGCGATCCCCCCCCGCCCTCCCTCAATGCTTACTTCCCACTTGCGACTGTCAGCTGCGCTATCGGACTGGCAATTGGTGAAAGAAGAAAGAGGAGAAGGAAGAAGTGCCAAGAGGGCAAATGTCGTTAAGCTCCTTTGCAAATTTAAGCCCGCTACACCCATCGGAATTCTCCTAAGCGTTGAATTTCGAACAACTCACAAGAGTCAGGGTCATACGTTGGTGTGGTGCAGCAGAATACAGGCTGCACTTTTTCTTCTTCGCGCTCGACCCAACCTCCAGCCTCATACGCAGCGCGAAGAGCATTGTCCAGCACACCCGAATCATAAGCACCACCAGGAACTTCTACATAAATAAAGATAGTATTGGCGCCAACATTGTTAGCGTGGCCAAAAATCAGCTGCATCTCTTCAAGCGATGCCTGGTAGTGTCCCCAGCCAACAATATGATATGATGTGTGAAGCGTCGGTACCCAACCGTGCTCGAATTTACTTTGGCCGGCAAGTTGGTCCCGAAGCTGGGTCCACTGGGGCCGTGGATCTGTGACAACGCCGTAGCCGTCCAGATATTCCCATTTTGAGTGCATTCCAAACTTCGTTTTTGACGAAACAAGTGGTGAGTACTCAGCAATGAGGTGGTTAACGGTATTGTGTGCGCCTTCTCCATGCCAGCCAGCCCAGCAAGCGCGAGAGTAATATTCTGAAGTGTAGAGCTTGCCATCGGCTGGCAACTGAGCATCGACCTGAGCAACGAATTCAGGCGTGAATCCCATGGCTTTTTTGTGCCATGGTTCGTCGATATTGAACCGCTTTAAGCCCGCTTGCAACAATGGGGTCAAATTCTCGATAGGTGGACCCATATTGGCGATCATTCGATCCTTTGGAATGTTGTAGGGTGGATTATTCAAAATGGTTACCACGTCTGGAACCTCATAGCCTGTAGTATCGACGAATAGAAGATTGGAGGCCTTGTTGTTGTAGAGCTCGGCCTTTTGTGGGGGTGTCAAAGAACGTGTATTCCCGATGGCAATAAACTTGCCAGACTTGGCTCGATACTTGCCCGTGGGCATCCATATCGGTGGTCGATAGATTTTGTATCGTCCATCAGCACAGTACTCTGCCATAGAATTACCTCTCCTCTCTGAGATAATGGTGGTTGATTAAGCGTGGCGCCTAACGTCTCGCAAAATAACGCCGTGCCGCACAAATGGAACGGAGTGGAATGGTGCGGCATGGAGCGAACTCAATAATTTCTTCCTCTGATTTTCTCTTCGCCATTATCAACTGACGTGAGCGTCGTTATTTTGCGTGTTATGCGCTGGCGGGCGCACCTAATCGTCGTTTGAGCGATGTCGTGTTGCTTCTTCGTCCACCCAGTCCTCTTCGGTCCAACTCATTCCCTTCCGACCTGGGACCTTTCGAGGCGGCCCGGCGCGATACAGGGAACACGATTTTGGTCCATAGCAGAAGGTTTCCCGTCGGTATTTCCGTTGCGAAGGGTTCCATTGATCAATGATCATCTCAACCGCCATGAAACATCCCCAAATGCATTTCACGCAACTGCGCTCATAAGTTTGCGCGGCAAGCCTTCGATGTCCTCGCTCCCGATAGATCTCAAGGGACGGTGGAACACCAACCCAGGGCGGAGGAGAATTCGATGGTGTTTCCGATCGCTTCACGACCTGGAACCTGCTGACCTTGTAGTAGTCGACTGTTTCGAGATCGGAGTTTCCCACAGGGGAGCAAACTCCTTCAAGCAAGTCGCCAGCCCGAATGCCGTGTCTTGCCTGCAATGACTTTCCGATTCCGATTGTGTATGACTTGCTCAAACTATCGACTGTCCCGTCAATGCGTAGGGAGTAGCCAAGATAGGAATGATCTCGCTGGTCGAATGATCTCATCAGCCTGATCCTTGGTTGGATGGCTACGACCGCTCCAGACCAGCTAAGCTTGCTTTCCATCGTCTTCCTCAGGGTGCGCCCGCTTGCGCATAACGTTTCGTGCAACACCGCAGTGCCGAACGCCACCTATGAAAACTTTCATCAAGGCCAGTGGCGTGCGGCATTGAGTGAGCGTGAATCCATAATCGGTCTGCCAGCGAACGTCGTGGTTGCACCTGTTAGCTGCAGTGGACCGCCGCATGCACTCACTTTGATGTTGGTGAAGTTGCTGTGAAGCTTCGGGACTTCTGACTCGCTCGCCGGCTTGATCTTCCTTTCTTTCACTACCACCGCGGCGGGACATTGCAGCTAACGTTTCGGGCAACCACGCCGTTGTTTTTGCCGCCACAGAACGAGTGCGCGACGCCGCTCAAAGACGAGTCGTTTATCGCGGCGGAGCGCACAAAACCAAGTCGCGGCAAAAACAATGGAGCGGCCATGATCTCTAATAGGTGAGCGTCGTGGTTGCCCGTGTTAGGCGCAGGCAAAGTTCAATATCTATCGCGTTTTGCGGGCGAGCAGGAGCGCTCCCGGGTTTCAGTACACTGGGATTGAGCATATTCAAGCGATGTGATCAATTCGCTGAGAGAGTGTCTCGAACGTAGCTTTCAATGCTTCCCCTCAGAGGGCTTCGACATTCTTTCCAAAAGCCCTTTCTCGTAGTTAATAAGAAACGGTTCATTCGGGAAATCATGAATCAATACCTTTAAAGTATCCAATGCCCTTTCCAGTTGTCCCATTCTTTCAAACGTAGGAACGGAAAGCCCTCGCCATTGCCAGCCGTTGTCCACCTTCGCATAGAAAGAGATCACGTCCAATGCCTGCTGATACATGCCTTTCCTGGTCAATGCATCCCACAACGCATTCATCTGGGCAACACCCCGGACATACTTGAGAGAGTCGGATGAAGACGTAATGCGCTGGTATGTCTCGATCATCGCAGCGATATCTTGTTTTTCAATTATCGCAAGCAGTGTGTCCGAAAGAAGACATTTCGGTTCACTGACTTTTACCATTCTGAACTTGTTATACACCAATGTGGCAAAAGGGGGAATCGCGCCGTCTCCGGATTCTTGCGCGCCGTAGCCAAGAGAATCAGGCAGGATGGCCACAACTTCATCTCCCTCACGCATCAGCATCGTCATTTCCATAAAGCCCTTGATCATCGGGTCGCTGCCGGCGACAAAAGTGATCACCGAGTCTTTTTCGCCAAAGCTTGTCCACACAACTTTGCCCTTTACCATGAGACTCAGACAGGTGCTCACCTCCGAACCTTTTTCCACCTTCCTTCCGATTCCTTTCTTCACATAAAAGTACTTCAGGCCACTCGAAGTCTGTACGGTATCATAGAGGGCAACGTCCTGCGCGCGTGCGGAACGAGGGTAAAGAGCGGCAAGGATGACCACTGCCATGAGAATCAGCTTCATTGTGCCTCCTTCGTATGTGGTTTCAGAGTGAGAGGGTCGCGGGCGCGCCCGCAAAACGCACTAATAACTCCGCTTTGCTTGCGCCTAACGTTTACCGTAGCAACGCAGCGCCGCACTCCACGCTTTTTATGAATGAGTGCGGCGTTGAGCGAGTTCTATTCTTAAGGTCGTGCGTGAGCTTGTGCGCTGCCTTATCAAACGAACGAGCGACGTTGCTACGGTTGTTAGTTGCAGTTGCCCGTCAGCGTAGCAGAATCAGTTTCCTTGTCTCGACAAAATGCCCCGTCTCCAAACGATAGAAATAAACGGCGCTTGCCAATCCGTTTGAATCGAAGACTATTGAATGCACACCCGCGGTTATTTGTGCATTTACCAATGTCGCCACTTCTCTACCGAGCACATCAAACACCTTCAGTGTCACGTACTGACGCTGTGGAAGTGAAAAGCGAATTGTTGTAGTTGGATTGAACGGGTTGGGGTAGTTTTGGTGCAATATAAACTGTTCGGGTGTAGATGTTGACTTTTCATGAGCAGAGGTAACTGAACTTTTTACCAGCACCATACTCAAAGGTCCGTTCCATGTGCCTGAAACCTGTCCGATATTTGCGTGCGTTACTCCAGTATTTACAATAGAAACGGAACCTACAGGCTGGGTATTATTTGTATTGGGAATATATGCGATTGTGTCGTTCAGAAACACGCCTCTGTGCGGTTGGGCTCCGCCTGAAGGCAAGACAGGAGGTATAAAAATTGGGATGTAGGGATTAGCTGTATTGTAAACATATATTTTACCAGATGTCTGTGCCGACAAAAGAAAAATACTTCCATCTGGAGAAAACAATCCGCCACTTGGCTGGGGCGGTGCTCCTGAATATGTAATAGGAAAAGAATTAATGACTTTCATACTATCTAAGTCCAACAAATCAATTGTGTTTTGTCCATGTGTCGTGCAGTAAAAGAGATTGAGTGCGGGATGAATGTCTATTCCTTCCGGTTCGTAGGTTGTATTAGGGTAATTGTATCTATAAATAACAGAATCTCCCGTTAAATCAACAACTGCAATTCTTGCTTGATTACGGCAACTCACTACTGCATATTTATCATCGTGACTTAACACAACATTAATGGGATGTTTCCCTACAGGAACTTCGCCAATTTTAGTAAGTGTTGGAGGGAAAGATGTTCCGCTTATGGAAATAATCTCGAGCGGATTAAGAGAATCCTGAATATTATTCGGCCCCCTTGTCGTTACATATAATCTGTCTGCTGTCTTATTTAATGCAAGTCCGATTGGGCCTTTCCCTAATCCGGGAATTGTGATGAAGTTTGGATAAGTCGCTGTCCATGTGTTCAAATCTATTACAGCAATCGTGTTAGCCGTATGGCAGGCAATGTAAGCCCAGTTATGTATAGTGTCCAAAACCATTTTAACAAGATTGGGAATGGGAACGCCAATAGAATCCGCCACCTGGATGGAAGCGATTTTTGTGTTTGTAACAGGGTTTATTTTGCTGACCTTTGCACTGTATGCTTCACCCACAAGAATATAATCTTGAGCTTTGCCGGCAACAGCCAATACACCGACGGTGATGATGAAAAGAATGTGTCTCATAACTGCTGCTTTGAATAGTTGAAGATGTGGATTATTTGGTAATGGTTCTATGTCACTGAGTTCTGCTTCGCATCGTCAACATGGGACGGGCAATTGCAACTAACGTCTGGTGCAACCACGCAGTGCCATTGCGAACCTGAAATGCGTTTTACCTACCAATGTGTGAGCAACGGCATTGAGTGAGCGTGAATCCATAATCGGTCTGCCAGCGAACGCCGTGGTTGCACCCGTTAGCTGCAGTGGACGCCCGCAGGCACTCACTTTGATGTTAGTGAACTTGCTGTAAAGCTTTGGGACTTCTGACTCGCTCGCCGACTTGATCTTCCTTTCTTTTACCACCACCGCGGGCGGACATTGCAGCTAACGGCCGGGGCACTACGCAGTGGTTTTTGGCGCTAAGAAAAATCTCCTCGGTTTGACCTTAGCATACCAAAACGCGCCAAAAACCATTGAGCGACCTCAATAATCATTTATCAACAGAGGGAGCG
>VGVZ01000051.1 GCA_016873805.1 Ignavibacteria bacterium | reverse complement strand
TTCTTGCTCAGGTTAACGGGATATTTTTGTTTGCGCACACATCCTCCATTGAATGTGATACATGAGAGAATGCATGCAAGATACTGAATTTTCAGTTAATTATGGTAACAGTCCACTAGTACGACATCGAGAGCGATACCCGGTGTGTCCCTCCGAGATTGTTGAAATTCGTGTACCCGTAGTCAAATCGGGCCTTTGAGAATCCGAGATCGGCAAACGCCCCCACACCGACTGAGAAATCATCGAGCGATTTCGTATCTCTGCCGAACATCGACTCGCCGATCGTTCGCTTCAGCCCCGCACGCACGAACAGCCATTCCCGCCATGCATATTCGATCCCAACACGGACTTGTTCCGCGTTATCGTTTGGATGATTCAACTGCACAGAGGTCGAGACTCTCTGCGTTTCGTCGAAATATGGGTCGAATGCGAAACCAACCTTGAAGACCGTCGGTGGGGAGAATGACTGAAACGTCCGTGTGCGATCACCACTGAGAAGCTCGATTTCCCCTTCCGGGCTCACGTCTGAACCAAAGTTTGAGACCACAACGCCGAATCGCATACCACCAAGCCCGATGTCGTAGTGTGTTCCCAGATCCATCAAAACCGTCTCCATCTTCAATAGATGCAGCGTTTCGCGCACGTAGCGAACGGTCGCACCGAATGCGAAGCGGTCAGTCATTTGGCGCGCATACGTGACGCCAACAGCCAGATCACTATACCTAAAGTATTCCCCTGTTCCAAACGGTCGGGTTTCTGTCGTGATTTGCATGTCGTCCGTCGAAAGCGAAATGACCGACACCCCCACAGCATCTGCGGATGAGAGCTTGTAGATTGCCCCGACGTAGTCATGTTTCATCTCCACAAGCCATTCCGCGTGTGAGACCATCGCGCTGTTTTCTTTCGCCAATGCGATTCCAGCAGGATTCCAGTAGAGCGAGGCGGCATCGTAGGAGTTCGCCACCACGGCTTCTCCCAGGGCTGCTCCTCGCCCATCAATGCCAATTTTCAGAAACTGCAGGGCAGAGATGCCAGCCCGCTGACCTCCCAAATTCGGGACCAGTTGAGCTTTCGCCGTCAGATGCAGAATCAGAAACAGCAGCAATATGGGAAGTCTTATTCTCATTCCTGTCGAGCGCTAGAATCGAATCGACACCCCAAATCGAATATTCCGCGGTGCTTGGTACCGTGCCGGGTTATACGGATAGGGATCGACCGGCGCCTGAAGGTCCGGATAGTGCGGATCGTTCCAGCTGTTCGGCGTTGGGGTCGGCGCCCCGTCTTTCTGCGTGTACTCGTACGCCTCACCCGTCACCGGATTGACGATTTGTGTATTCTTCGTGTTTAGCACGTTCTGAATGTCGATGGAGAAGACAAGCTCTCCAATCGAGACGTCGAAGTATTTTTCAAGATTAAGGTCGACCGTCATGATTCCCTTGCCGACGCTGGAGTACGGGTTAAGATTATCCTGTTTAAACAACGGCCGTCCCGTAGTCGCCTCATTTCCGATCTGATAGAAGGGCGTATAGCGCCTACCGGATTGATAAAACAACCTCAGGTGAACGTTGTAGTCGTCCAGGATTCCCCTTCCCACACCGAAGAGAGGAGTATTCTTTTGAGAACGGAAATTGAAGACTGCAGATGCCTGGAATGGTCTGTCCCACACCAGCCATGTCTCCTTGATGTTCTCATCCTCACCCAACTGAACATTGAAGAGTGCCTCCGTCGCGGCAGAACTCTTGCCCGTCGCGATCGCATACGAGGCCGACAACGCGGCACGCAGCCAACCTCCAATGCGCGTCTTGTATTCGACTTCTACTCCTCTCGATCGCGCATAGTCCAGGTTGATGTATGTGAGGTATGATCCTGCGGAGAACCGGGTCTGCTCAACCCGGACCGATTTGGCTGTGATGTAGTCAAAGATATCCTTGTAGTACGCCGTGATGCTCAGCACGTCGTTGGCGGTTAACTGATTCCGAAGGCCGAGCTCGTACGCGACGGTCGTTTCGGGATTAAGATTGGGATTTCCAATGATCTGAAACGTTGAGCGAGCATTGCTTCGCAGTAGTTTTGAATAGACGTACTGTGGCCGTGGAAATTTGGAAAAATGACCGTACGAGAAGAACAGTGTTTGGTTGTCTGTCACAGGATGGGCAATAGCCAGACGTGGGCTGATTCGTCCTTTCCATCGTCGCCCTCCCAACGAATAGGTGTCGTTCAGGTAGCGGGCTCGGATCGTAGGGCTGACAAGGGATTGCTTCTCGTTCCGCACGGCGTCATCGACATATTTGCCCGGAAACCAATAATCAAACCTGAGGCCCGCGTTCAGGATCATCCCGCTGAAGGTAAGGTTATCCTGAACATAGAGTGCTCCCAGAGCCGGTCTGACCGAATAGATGTCATTGTTGAATCCAAGCGGGTTCACCCATGGGGAGATGATATCGACCATCTGCATCTCCTGAAACCGCATCTCAAGCCCGGTCTTGAACTTATTTCGCTCGTCGAAGTGACTGGTGAGATCGAACTTGAACGTGTACTCTTCGACATAATGATCCCGCCAGACGGTCGGATTCCCCGTATCGTAGAACCCGTCACCGGGGATGACGCCGACAGTGTCGCGTCCCACATTGTAGTACACGACCGGAAACGTCACGATATCTTTCGGTTCCCGGTACTCATCCCAGTATTTTCCGTTTGCGTCTCCGCGCACGTGAGCGGTGTAGCGACTGAACCGGAGTTCATAAAATGTCTTCGGATTCAGGGTGTGCGTCCACACAACTGAGTGTTGACGATTGATCTGAGTGAATGTGTTTGCGCTGTCCGGAATGTTTTGGAAGAGGTACTGGTACCCCGGTTGAGGCTCAACCCTTTCGAGCGTGGTTTGAATCGTTTGTGTGTTCTGGTTGATGGCCACTGATTGGGAATACGTGTACGCCAGCTTCTGCGTGGACGTCAGCTTCCACGTCAGCTTTCCGAGCCCGGAATAGACGTTGCTTCGCCTCGGCGCGTAGGCCGTACCGCCGAACGTCGACGAATACAGCCCTCCGGGAGTCTTTACCGTCCAGCCGATCGGTCTGCCTGTCAGATCTACCACTTCTACCCAGCGCGTGTAACCATCAGTGTAATGAACATTCAGATTACCGAACATCGTGATCTTGCCCGGCAGCTCAAATCCCATTAAAGGAAACAGTCTGCCCGTCAGGAATTCAGGGCCGCTGAGATAGAGCTCGTAGATATCGGTGTTGAAGTTCGACCGGCTTTGTTCATTAAACCAGAGATGATCCCGCTTCAGTGACGCGCCGCCCGAATAGCGTTCTGCGCCTTCCTTCGTCGTGAAACTGACCACTCCTGACGTCGCCTGACCATACTCTGCGCCGTACCCCCCTGTAATGACCTCGACTTCCTGAATAGCTCCCGGCGGAAGATGAATACCAAATCCGGTACCCGCCAGTGGGTCTTGAACGGACACTCCGTCCAGCAGGTACGCGTTTTCATAACTCCTGCCTCCGCGGATGTGTATCTGGTCATCAGATTTCACAACGCCGACCTGAAGCGCCACGATGTCTGCGACTGTCTGAACTGCTGCCAGCGCGATATCCTCGCTCCGAACGGCACGCCGACTGGAGGTTTCCTCAATATCGAACAGAGGCCTATCTCCAACGACAACAATTTCCTGTCCAAGCGAGAGTGCTGTTTCTTCCATATCGACGTTGAGAAAAGTCTCCTGGCCGACATCGACCTTGACACCCGTGAACTGAACAGCTTTGTAGCCGAGGAGAGTGACCTCAACCGTGTATGTCCCCGGATTCACACGCTGCATGATGAAATTGCCGTCGAGATCCGATGCTGCACCGTAGTAAGTCCCCTTGACCATCACGTTCACGCTCGGCAATCCCTCGCGTGTCTCTTTGTCCCGAATCCGTCCACGAATCGTCCCTGTCACAACAACCTGAGAATGAACATTCTCAAGACACCCAGCCAGGGCGAGTACGAAGAGGAAGCGTTTCAGCCAGGTTCTTGAAGTCGCTATGTGCACAAGGATGCTCATCGGAGACCAAACTCGTCGACAAACACTTTTGATAGAAACGCAGAGACTCCCTTGCCACCCCGTAGAGTGCCGTTGAGGCTGTGGAGCGGAAGACCCAGAAACACGAACCGCTTGGCATCATCCACGACGGCGAGATATGGTCTCCCGGTGTACCGGATCGGAACTCGCTCATCGGGCTGCAGGCGGTAAATATAGCGTGCGTCTGCGCGCCGGTAAATCGGCCGCAGGAAGAATGTATGATTGGCGATCGGTTCGGACTGCACGCTCAGCGAATCAAAAACAAGCGTCGGGTAGATGTTGCTCGACAGAGAAGAATCCGGCCAGAGAACGAAGTTCTTAGGCACGCGGGTGTCCCCCAGACTCGGAACGGACGGATTCGGGTTCGGCAGTGGAATCGTGCTCACGCTGTCCAGCGGGGCGAAGTCCACCAGCGTTCCGCGGGGGTCCGTGACCGTCGAGGCAAATTCCGTGGAATAGAGAACCCTCCCCCCTGTCGCAGTATACAGGAACAGCGGGAATTGGGCTACGCTCAGGCTTGGAAACTGATCGGTGTACCAAAACACGTAGTCATAAAGTTTCAGAGTCTGTACAAACGCCGGATTCAAAATCGGCGGAACCAGAACTCCCTTTCCTCCGATCGGGGCTCCCGAACGAATATTCAACTCGTCATATCCCGCCAGCGCTCCGCCAGCAACCTGAGCGAATGCCTGTCGATAGAAGATCCGGACAAAAACCGAATCGGATTTCTGATAGTCACTGATCACAAGCAATCTGCTCTTCGGTTTGCGAACATACCAGATTCGGTTTCCCTCCGGAAGACGGACGATTGGACTGTAGTCACCGGCTACGTCCTGCGCCTGGAGATACAAGACGTTTGTGGCGTCCAGGCGAAGTCCCGGCAATCTTCCCTGCAAACGCATGTTCGGGAAGGTTCCGCTATGCACCTCTGCCTCAACCGCTCCGGTCACACCGTCACTCACGCTCCGCGGCACGAGAAGAGTGACCATGGTGATGTTCGACGGGAGATTCAGCCACTTGGCAGAGTCGGTGCCATTGAGGGCAATCCGATACGCCGCAAGCGTTTGATCGCCGTCCGGATCCGATCCAACCCAGGAGAAACTCGCCACGGTGTATGTCGTCTCCGGCTGCTGAATCGTTTTCAATGGATCGGCCGGATCTTTCAGGAAACCAACGGAGGGAGGTGAATTCTTTATCGGGAATCTCTGTCTGGCTCCGTCGCGGTCTAGCGAGCGTAGGAGCTCCGGAAGTCCAACATCCCCTGCGTCGTTGATTCCATTCCCGTTCTTGTCCCAATAGGGTGAAGGAGAGAGCCGAACGATCGCCCCCACGGGCAATCCCTTGAACGTATTATCGACGGCTCTTACGACAACCAGGAACGTTTCTGTCGAAGTCGTGAGCGGAAACAAGATCGTCGTGTCGGTGCGAGTCGTATACACATATCCAAGCGTGTCCGGATTGGGCAAAACGGTGATGCGAGGTGCGAAACTGAAGAGGTATCCGATCACGAAACCATCGGCATCTTCTCCCCACCAGCGCAGTTGCTGACGACTTACCGTGTGCGCCAGCGCAGAGTCGGGGAAGAGCCAGAGGAATGTCTTCGGCGGTGCGTTCTCGATCGGTTTGTTCGGGTAGTGCTCTGTGCAACCCGATGAACCAGCGAGGATCAAGAAGACCGCCAGGCCAATCAGGATCAAACCGGTCAGTTCCGGTTCCATCCACGATCGCTTCATTGTGTTTCCAATCGCTCTCACCACGCTCCGTTACTTAATGAGGACCATTCTCTTTGTGAACGAAACCTCTCCGCTCACGAGCCGGTAGAAGTAGACGCCGCTTGGCAACAGTCTCGCATCAAACCGGACTGAGTACCGGCCTTGACTCTTTTGCTCATCGAGCAGAAGGCGCACTTCCTGCCCGAGCATGTTATACACCGATAATCTCACGTTTGCAGACTGGGGAACATCAAATTGGATCGTCGTCGTTGGATTGAACGGATTCGGATAGTTTTGCGCGAGAGCAAACGATCCCGGCGTAGTTTCGTCATGTCTTATTACCACGCCTGTCGTGTAGGTACCGAAGTCTGAATTCCCTCGTGGGACGAATTTGTATCTGTTGTTCGCATAAAACATGATGCCCTGGACGAAGCTGAACTTGTCACCGTTATAGAAGATCTTATTGCCGAGAACGGTATCACCCCTCACGTTCGAGAAGGTATTCATTCCATCGCGCCTGACGAGAATTGATCCGCTTCCGGCGGTCGCGAATTCATATTCTGTGGGATCCGCAAAGGTCGGATCGATGCTCGTAATGGTCACGTTGTTGAATCTCACAAGCATTCCTTCCCACTGTTCAGCCGACGGTGTGCCGTTGCCCACCGTTCGATCAAAGATGCCTGTTGTCAGGACAACGGGCTGAGGCAAAGGGCGACCCGTGGCGTGCACTTGTACGGGATGCTGGATGAAGCCAAGTCGGGTCACGTCGAAATTTTCCTGCACCGTTCCGGTTACTGAAATACTGTCCCCTTTTCGGAGTTTCGCCAACGTCGAGTCGGCTCCGAACAACCAGAGACCATTCCAGGGGGATGTGCCGTTTTGGATGTACCATGCGTTGGTTCCCCCCTGCGCCGTGCTGATCGGCGATGTGCGGAGATCGGAACTGTCGGCGGTCACAACACCTGCGACCGTCACGACGGCTCCCACATAGGGGCTACGACCGTTCGCGAATGGCGTCCATTGCACGTCGTAGGTTGTCAGTGCCCGGTTCAACACCGTGTAGAAGAAGACACCCTTTGAGGTGTCGCGCTCAACGCCGCCGAAGGCGGAGCTCGCGAGCGTCTGAGCATTCCCGGCCGAATCGACCGCCGTGATGAAGTACTTCACGAAGGCATCGGCTGATTGAGGTGGTATGGATGCGTGGTACATTGAATCGTTCGCCACGGTCTTCATCGTGTCGATAACGAATGGACCGTTGTTCATGCTTCGGCGGAGGAGGACTCGTTCGAGTCGCGACCCGCCTGTTTGTCGGAACGCTCGTACGCTAATCTTTGCCGTGTCCGATGGAGAGACAACGATCGGCGTGCGACTATGAGACGTCAAGCTCGGTAGAATCTTACCGATCTTGATATCTCCTGGCATCATGGGAGACAGGCGAAACCCACGCTCGTTTTCGGCCCCAGAAACCGTAGTGATCATTCCACGAAGCGTGTCAATCACTGATCCTATGGCTGGAAGCTGATAGGTCGAGGCGGCCAAGCGGTGTCCCCTCGTCGTAAACCATCCCGAGGCATCATATGTTGAAATCATATTTCCCTCGGCATCTACCAGATTCGCCGTGCCGTTACCGGAATGGAGAACCGACGCGACAGTAAGGTTGGTAAACATCACCATCGCACCTTCGTACGGTTCGCCCTTTGAATATCCGATGGTTCCGCCTGGGAAGCTGCCTCTGTAGAAATCTCGCACTGTCAATACCGGCGGTTCCGGAACTGGCGCTTGTCCGATAATCGCGATCTGGTGAGCGATCGGAGCAAACTGCGTCGCGCTGTTCATGCTATTCGTGGGAAATTCGTCAATGTATCCCCGGATTCGTATGATGTCCCCCTGCTCCACGTTGAGAAATCCAGCTCCTTGCAGAGCTGATGTGTCAAACGGAGTGGCGGGAAAGACGAGTATAGATGACCATACTCCAGTGGGATTATCAGGATCACGAAGAACCATAGTAAATCGACCCCGCGACGTACTGAAGGTGATCACTCCTGGGGGTACGACACATTGCGCCACAACGTCGACTGTCTCTCTCGGCGTCTTGTAGAACGCAGAAGTCTGGAGTGTCCACCGTGCTGCAACCCCACCGATTTGATCAGCGAGAAGAAGCGAATCCAGCGACACCTGCTGCAACTGCTTGATTGTCACCGTTCGATACGGACCCTGAGCGCTGAGCGAAAAGCCAAGCATGACCGTGAGTAGAGTCAGTAGCAGAAATCGTTTCATAAATCCTCCTCTGTGGAAGCCATTGATACTATTTCACGACCATGAATTTCCCCGTCTTGATCTCTCCCGTCTCCAGATCCTTCACGCTGAAGAGGTAGAGGCCCGTCGCGATTGCCTGGTCGTACTTCGTAATTTT
>VGVZ01000050.1 GCA_016873805.1 Ignavibacteria bacterium | reverse complement strand
ACTCTCTCCATCATTCAGTCGACGAAAAGCAAGAGCGTTGAACGACTGCTACAAAAAGACGTCAAACGAATCGTTCAGAGAACGTACAGGAAAACTATTTTCTTCTTGACTGTTGCCTTTTCATAGATTGGCGCAACCACGCAGCGGTTTTTGGTGCTCAGAACGGCGCGCACGGAGCCGCTACCTGCCCGCCGGAGCCGTTGTTTGGCGAAGGCGGGTCAAAAGACCAACTCCTTGCGGCGGAGTGCGCACGCCAACCGCACCAAAAACCGTTGAGCGAACACTACTATTTGTTGAATCGAGCTTCAGCTCCGCCTTATCAAATGAGTGAGCGTCGTGGTTACGCCTGTTATGTGCAGTTGCCCGTTTCACTTTAGAAGGATAGCCTTTCGAGTAAGCGAGAGTGGTCCTGCCGACAGGTGATAGATGTAAACACCACTTGGAATGGAATAAGCGCTCCAGAGAAAAGAATGAGTTCCAGGATCGAGCTCTTGAGAAAAGAGGGTCATGATATATTGGCCAAGAGCATTGAAGATGCTCAGTGTCGTGATAGTTCTCCCGGGGATGGAAAATGTGAATCTGGTTTGCGTGTTAAAAGGATTGGGAAAGTTCTGATCTAGTACAAAGCCTGAGGGTGGATATTGCCTTTGGTGTGCTATCCAGCTGACCGTCGATTGAGTGGTCTTGTAGATTGTGCCATCGTCCATTCCAATGAGTACATGATCATTGCCGGTAATGATGAGAGCGCGCACACTCGAATGTGGAAGACCGTCATCGAGCGCGGACCAATGAAGGCCGTCATTGCGCGATCTGAAGACTCCCGGATCCCCGAAGCTGGTTTTCCATTTGCCCAGAAAGATCTCTCCTTCCGAGTTGATAGCGAAGTTAGAGATGTAGCCTCCGGGTTCAACAGCAACCCACGTAGAACCGCCATCGATAGACCTCCGAATGCTCCCTTGGTAGCCGTCAGCGAAGGCAGCAAGCAGCGTCCCAGACGTTGTTGTGGACAGAGAAATGAAAGCAGTGTAGCGTGGGAAGCTGAATGTCCTCGACCAGGTCACACCATTGTTGGTGGACTGGTAGAAGCCATCATTAGTAGAAGCATAGAGAATGCCATTACCTTGAGAGACAACCGAGTAAATATAACCCTCCTTTATTGAATTCCACGTGTTCCCTTGGTCGACTGAAAGATAGAGACCGTTTGAAGTACCGAGGAGGAGTTGAGAGCTCGAATCGATCAGAAAGGGTGTTGCGAATTCTTCTCGTAACAAGCCGGGTGCAGCAAGGATGGACCAGGAGGAATCTGTCGTTTTGCGACGAAAGATTCCCGACCACGTTGCGGCAAAGATGGTATTGTTAGGTGCTACCTGGAGTGAACGAACCACTGTATCGGATAAACCACCATTGAACGGTCTCCAGGTCAGGAGGCCGTCCGTGCTCTGGAAGACACCATGGGAAGTTCCGATGTAGATAGTGCCATTAGGTGCTTCGGCGAGTGCATAGACTACGCCAACACTAGGAGCGGGTATCTTGGTCCAGTAATTGCCTTGGGAAAGCGAGACGTTCTTGAAGGCAAGTACGATAGGCAGTAGCGCAAAAAAGGTTCGACTGCACACGTGAAACTCCATAAGGTCAAGGGCAATTGCGCCTAACGTTCCGCGGCACAACGCAGTGGTTTTTGGTGCTAGGAAAAATATCCTGCGACTGAACTGAGATAACCAAACCGCACCAAAAACCGTTGAGCGAACACAACTATTTGTCAAACGGAGCTCTACTATAGCCTTATCAAATGAGTGAGCGTCGTGGTTACGTCTGTTATGCGCCGCGCTCTGCTTATCTTGGGTTATGTAAGGATAGTCCAGCTTGTATTACGACGGAATTTATGTTCACAGGATTATTCACAAGTGTCTCGAGACCCCAGTTAATCCTTGCGCCAAACCTCAGCTGAAATTGTTGATTCATCTCGAACCGGAGTCCCAGTGCCAATAGCAGCGAGGGGACAACAGCGGATCGTTCCTGAATGCTCCGTTCCTCACCTGTGATGGTAGCAAGGTAAGTTCCTTTTGCACCTAGATTCCACGAAATACCAAGACCAAGAGTGATATCCGGAGAAACAGTGGTCGGCAACGCTGCTCGAACGCCAGTGGACAGGTTCAAGACGTGTTTGGTTGTGTTCGAGAGAGTAGTTGTATGATCACTGGGTCCGTGGTAGTTTGGAAAACGAGTATAATCAAACAAGGAGACGAAGTAGAAGGTAGGAGACAATTGGTATGCGACACCAGTTGCGACGTTGTGTCGCGGTTCCCAGCCCAAGCTCCCGCCGATGCCCCAGCCAACATCAAGAGAGTATGATACTCTATGTGAACAGTTTTGGGAATATGCTGAGAGAGACAGGATGATAATAGCAAGGACGCACGTGATGAGTCTCATTGAGATTGTGTCTCCATTCGTTTAGGCGAAGGTCTCGAAGATGCCGATGAACTGCCGTTCACCAGAGAATTCACACGTCTCGGGATAGAATTGGGGCGTGGTGCAGCAATATTTGTCTGCCCACCTTTTCACGAATCTTCTCAGCCAGCCTCGCAACCAAGCATGGTAACAGAAGCTTTCGAGATTATAGAAATTTGCAAGGGGTGCGTAAACCGAGACACGCGATTTTCCGAGATTGCTTGCGTGTCCTAAGAGGTTATTAAACTCGCCCTCATCTTGATGTAGGGAGATCCAAGGGATTTCAAATTGCCCACCGCAAAAACCCTGCATCCAATCCCACATTGGCCTTTGGTCTTCTGGAGCTACACCTGGACCAACGTATCCTAGGCAAGGAAATCCCTTGTAGTTTGTGTACGTCATAAGGTCAACGCGTGGCCTCATGTATTGGGCATCTGATGTCTCATCTCCGAGGATTGTCCTATACCAGTGGCACTGCTCACCAATGCCGTAACGGACGCCTCTCGCTCTGTAATAGTTCGAGATTGTCTCGATCTGCGTTTTGGACCACGGCGAAACCGTGAAAGGCTCATCGTTGTAGAAATAGCGCGTACCATTCGCGATTGCATTGTCAATCTCACTTCCTTGATAGTTATTAGGATCGACGGCAATCACCAGTTGAGGATACGAAAATCCTGCGGAGATAGCGCTTTGGATGTCGCTGATTCCAACGATGACTGCACTGAATCCCCATTTTGATTTCAGGAGGCCAATGTGTGGCTTAGCGGCTACATCAGGGCCCGCGCCGATTACTTTGCCAGGCTTGGGTTCGTAATGGTCTGTTTCTTCCCAATGACGCCAGATTGCGTATCTACCGTCAGCACAATATTCTGCCATAGAATTACCACTCCTTTCTGTGAGTATTATTGATGAGCAGAGCGTGGCGCATAACGTCTGGCGTAACCACGCCGTTGTTTTTGCCGCTATGCCTGCCCCGATGTATTTTCGGGGCTGGCGAATTGATGCGGCGACAGCCGCGTTCTCACGGTGACTTTTTCGACGCGGCTGGCGCTGCAAACCAAACACGCGGCAAAAACAATGGAGCATCCAAGTTCATGTTGTGAGCGACGTGGTTACGCCTGTTAGGCGTTCGTTGGCGCCGCCGGTTTTGCCATGGTTATCAATTTGCAAGGAGATTGATCGCCCTGGTCTTGTCAAAGTAGTAGATGGAGAGTTTGTTTCCATCTATGGAGTAAGAGGTTGCATTCTCCAAGGCTTGCATGAAATCATCTTCTCGAGATCCGGGAGACAAACCGCGTTTTGTTCCGCCCAACTTGGTGATTGACAGTGTACCGTTTTGTATGGTGTACCGCCCCCAGAGTTCATTATCTGCTTTTGCTGACAATGTGTCTGGGGAGATGAAGCGAACGACGAGAGCGACGGTGCCTGGAGCTGTGGTTGTTCCATCAATCTCGCGGAAGGACTCGACTACCCACTCAGGACCTACAAGACTGCCAGCTTTCTGATCACTGTTGGTTGTGTCTGCGCACGCCGAGAGTGTGAGTGGCAAGATGATGAGAACGAAAGAACGGATGGAAAAGAACATGTCATTGTCCTCCTCGATAAAGTCGAAACATAAGAATTGACTGGAAGAATAGGAACTCAGGACTCAATCACCTCACAAGAGACATATAGCGTGTTCGAGTGATGCCTTGGACTTTCAGTGTGTAGAAATAGACTCCACTCGGCTGATCGGTCGCGTCCCATACTGCTCGATGATAGCCAGTCTCCTTGACATCGTCGATCAGACGCGCAACCTCTCTCCCGAGGATGTTGTAGATTACCAAGGAAACGTGGACACGATCCCGTAAATTGAATTCGATTTCTGTTCGAGGACTAAATGGGTTTGGAAAGTTCTGTTTCAGTTGAGCCAGAGGTGGATTCACACTGATCAGAGAATCCGGAAGCGACTGAGCAAGCCCGAAAATAGGATCGCCCCAAACATTTGCATATGGAAGGCCAGAAGGATCAGATGAAAATCCACGAGTGTCCACCGCAGTCACGCGATATGAGAATCGATCATAGGCACTGGATTGACTATTGATGACAATATCAAAGTCCGTGTATGACGTAGAGGTGGAGGTGCCAATGAAAGTTTAATTAAGTGGGTTGTAATAGCTGGGAGTTCGAAAGATCTGGTAGTAGGCAATTCCGTGTGGGCTTGAGCTCGCAGACCAACTGAGCCTTGGGGACATGCCGATCTGGTTAGGATTCGTTATGACAACATTAGTTGGCTCCGTCGGTGGTCCTTCCATCCCATCAAGTGTTGATGAGCCAGAGTTAATTGGGTCGAGCCAATCTCTTAGTCGAGTCGAATAGGTGCTGCCATAATCCCATGACATGGAAAATTTCCCATAGTAGTCTGGCAGGTCATTACCACACGCAGCCGAGCCTCCATAGAGTTGGCCAACAATTCTGCGATTCTGATCAAAGAGGGGAGAACCGGAAGAGCTTGGTTCGGTTGTACCTTGATCCCAATCGCGAACTTTCCAATGAGAATCGAGCAAATAAGGATCTGGTTCGTAATCGCTGGAGACAACTGGATCGTAGTCATGGCTAATTTTCTTGATATCTCCACGCGGATGGTGAATGCCAACCGAAGACTGAGCGGGAGTATTAGGTCGCGACCACCCTGCGTAATAGGTTCGATAGCTTCCCGGTGGCCTTTGGCTGAGGCTGAGAAGTGCAAAATCTGAGGCAGAGTTGTTTGCGACCGTCATTGTCCCAGAGATTGTTTGATTCGTGGGACCATTGATGTTTGCGCATCCACGGCTTTCATAGTTGAACATTATGATCCAAGTGTCCGGATTCCCTTTAAGGCAATGATTTGCCGTGAGGAAAAAAGGAGTAAGATCTTGCCGCGAATTGTTGATCAAGGCACCAGAGCAGAGTCTTGTACCACTGCTTGTAATGATCATCGCGACAAATCGTATCTGTTGATCCCAAGAAGCCCACTCTGGACAGCGGACATTGATATTGCAGGGGCCTGAATCGCCGAAGTCTAAGACCTTTCCGAGGAGATTATCAGGTGCACCTGTTTGCCAAGCCCTCTTGTTGAAAGTCGGTCTATAGGCATGAATGACCTTTGAGATATTGATGCGTCCCAATCCGCGCACATTTGCAGGCTCGTGGTACTCTAAGGTAATTGCATTACCTGGGACTGGTTGAGTTGCGAATTGACCATGTTGTTGGTTATTGTCGGAAGTGAATGCACCGATGACGTAGCTTTTATCCTCATTGTAGAGGTATAGCGTGGCCCAATCTGGCAAAGAAAAGATATCGTAGATAAGATTGATTGAGTAAGCTCCTGGGCTTCTAATTTTGAGCCTCCACACACGGTCTCCGTTCGATAATGTATCCTAAGTGCCAGCAGTTGTCAAACCGAGATTCGCGTCTAAGGCATACCCAAAGCGGAAGGGGATAGCTATGCCAAGTCGTTGTTCTTGCTCATCTTCGGCAATTAACTGCCGAGCATTCACGGGCGGCATCACTATTGTATGTAGCTTTGGATGGAGAGCCTTTGAAAAACTGTATGGAGTACCACCTTGACTTACCTGTAAAAGAGAAGCGAAGTGACTTAAGCCCAGCAGTAGAGCTACTGCTACGAAGCGTTGATAGGTTTTCATAGCAAGGTTCCCCTTTTTGTGTGAGTGAGAGTTGATTGATGGCGGCGCCAATGACGCCTAACGTCTGGCGTAACCACGCCGTGCCCGCCGCATGAAGTGAAACGGAATAAGGCGGGCATGGAGCGAACACAACTATTTCTTTCCTGAGCTTTAACCGAGCCATATTGAATGAGTGAGCGCCGTTGTTGCTGCTGTTAGGCGAAGGCGCACGGGATCTTGTGAAAGACCTTTCTTTCATTAAGGGGCCGTGCCCCGCAAGATCAGGGAATCTTTGACAGCAAACACCTCGTACGGGTTTGGGAAGATAGCTCTTGTGATAAGCCAAGATTTCACTTGCCACGTGCGACCCCCGTCTTGTGTCATCTGGTTTCCTCTGATTCCGACTTTCCAATCTGGTGGTGCAAATGCTGGTTCGTAATAGTAACCGCGAAGGTTCTCAAGGTATGCCCAGGTGAGTCCGTTGTCGTCGCTCCGGTATCGATCAATATTGAGGCCACCGCTGCCAGTGAATGAATAATGGATGTGGAGAATCCACGTAGGTGGAACCGCGAAAAGAATAGCAGCGCTCATGATGCTAGAATAGTACTTGTCTCTCCAAGGTATGCTAAATTCATAGGTTTTGGTCCACGTGTTTCCAGCATCCAAAGTGCGAAAAACCGCTTGTCTTAGTCGAGTACTGTCTATATCAGTCCTGTAACGCGCTGCGATGACAATTCCCGCGGATGGAGTAGGAAAAAAGACACCATGAAAATACCACAGAGTGTCTCTAAGAACTGTTCTCCACGATTGGCCTTCATCCGTAGATATTAACAGTGATGAGATAGCATACCTTGTGCTATCGCTTGCAGTCGCGGTGACAATGGTTCTGCCCTCTACGAGTGCCATGTCGACCACGTAATCAGGCAAAGATCGTTGGCTCCAAGAGGTACCGCCGTCAACAGAAATATAGAATTCCCTTCGTCTGCTCCAAGAGCCCCAGTCGGCGAGCTGACCACGCTGGAAGACACAAATCGTGCTAAGAGAAGAGCGGATCGACGTGTTGAAAATGTCGCTGTGCGGGAACTCTTTGAATGTCCAACTGTGCCCACCGTTACTTGTAGAACCAAGGAATAATCGTCGATCCTGAATGCTGCTTACCTCGAGCCAAGCAGTCTGGGCGTCTGCGATTGTTGGTTTGCCAAAGTCAAACGACCCGGCCTGTCCAAGCCACTGGGTCAGGTTGAGCGGCTGCCATGAGTTTCCTTTATCGGTTGTATAAGAGCCTCGACCATCGTAATACGACAACGCAATTCCAAACTGACCCGACGGGTCGAATCGAATAGAGTTCAGACTGATTTTCGGTTCTCTGTGGATGACCGTCCAAGCTACGTCAGTGGTGATTGGTGTTCGTTCTCCATGTGGAGGAGTGGTGCTCATTTCACTGCAAGCGCTGAGAGTTGCAGCGATTACCACACAAAGAAAAGCGAAGAAAAGACTTCTTTTCATTTCCTCCTCCTCTCCTGTTATATGCCGCTGACAATAGCGATTGCCTCCAGAACCTTTTGCCATTGTTGCTGAGCGTCGGTCGTAATCTTTCCGCCTTGATAGAACCAGGTTTCTCCGCCGCTATGACCGCCGTTCAACCGAATGTGATCCACAATCTGTTGAACTTCACAAGCACCTCTGCATGGAGGATAAAGTACGTCATAGAAGTTTATCAGCTCCTGTATGTGCTGAGAGTAATTAAGGGCGGTTGCTCTCATGACCTTATACATGTCAGAAGGAACAAGGTAGTTCGTGAGCATCAAGTGTCCGACGAGGTTGTTGAATTCGTAGGATGCCCAGCGCTGACGGCAATCGATCGGAATATTGTCACACGTCTGTGTTATCGGGTCGCAGCAGCAAACGATGTCCTGTATGCCAGTGGCTATGTATGTGACCTTTTGAAATCGTAATGCTTCATCCCTTACGTGCCGAATAAGCTCATTATAATAGGCTTTCAATTGCGTATTATAGACGGGGAATGATTGACCACAGATCGCTGGTGGTGCGTTGGGATCGATGGCCCAACCCTCGGGTTCATCTAAGTACGGATGGCAAGAGATTCCGCCCAATCCACTTAACGATTCAACGTGTGTGGTTATCTCGGCCTTTGCTGCATTGATATCTGGACCGTAGACCTCTCTCATCCAGGGAAGATTGAACTCATAGACTACCTTTTCAAATCCGATGTCTCTGGCAGCTTCCGCGTATTGTCTTGCGGTAAGATAATTGTCCGTATATGTGTAACTTGGTGAACCAGGAGGACAATCATCTGGGTAGTTCGGGCGGACTCCCCGGAAACCTGCGTTGTAGATCGTCTGTAGATCGTATCTGCGTGCAGAGAATAGACACTATGTGTATGTGACAGCCATAAGAACCTCCTATGATTTGATGTGTGTGAATTGTTGTTAGAGAAGCCACACGATTGAGAATTTGACCGTGCGCTTTCGCCTAACTCCTAGAACTACGAATGATTGCGCTTCTTGTTCGTACCGGTAGCGTGTCACTCAGTATCACGAGTATGTCTGTTCATGTTTCCCTTCCCCCGCGTGAGACCTTCTCCGCGGCTCCTCCACACGGAATCCGATCCTGCGTCGGGGTGGATGCTCCGGAGCCGCGTCGAGCTCACGGATGGCGCGAAAAAAGAGGCTAAGCGGAGATCACTTGAGACGATCGCTGCACCTTGCTCGGTGCATCCATACAAGAGCTTTCGTCTCCCGTGGCCGCACATCAAAAGAACCTTTTGCTCGACAATTTCCGGTGTGATCGGAGAAGTTTTTGTCGTCGCGGCTATTCTACGTTCGTCCCGGGGAGCAAATGAGATAAGGCCCTCGCTCTTCATTTCCATCTTGTGCCGCTTCATGAGGCAGCGGGCCGCGATGTGACGCGTTTGTATGAGACTGCTCTCCCCAACTCACGAATGTCGATCAGGAGGTTTTGCGGAATGGTAAGTCGGATAGTCGGTTCTGCGGTGTCTGATAGCATTCTCATTCCCCTCGCAGAGAATCTTAGAAGATGGTACGGAAGATGTCGGAAGGAGTCAAGACAATGAAATAGGTGGAGGTTCTCGATGGAGCAGACTCCTGCGAGCGCGGGTCGCGGCTCCCTGCCCACGACATGCAGGGACAAGGTGCGCCGGGACGACGTTTCCTTTTTCTTTTCTCTGCGTTTCTCAGCGTTCTCCGCGTCTCTCCGATTGGTTTCTATCCCTGTAGTTGCGAGTCAGTTTGTGGAGCAAAAAGCAAAACGCAGAGTCGTCTATTGAAAACAATGTCAAGCAAAAACACTACTCCGATGACAGATATAGACCTGTGTTTTTGTTGGCATTGAGGGTCTCACGTTATTGACACCGAGTTGTTGAGGCCGGGCGCGTTGGGGTGGC
>VGVZ01000049.1 GCA_016873805.1 Ignavibacteria bacterium | reverse complement strand
GGCCGCGTTCCACCTCGTGGCCGATGATCCTGAACTCCGCTCGAAGGAGAATGCAATGATCCGCACCCATTTCACGCAGCATCACAAGGACCAGATCGCCCTCAGCTCGGTCGGTTGATGTGAGCCAATCGACCAAGGATCCAGCAGCTGGCAGGAGAGAGGTCCCGTTGTTCTCGGAACATGATGGACCCAAGCGCTTAACAGGTTGTTGAAAAAGTATTATTCTGTCATTCTTCATCCCGCTAATAAACAGCGGGATTCAGAATGACATTGGGCCTCGTTTTTTCAACACCCTGCTAATCTCAAGAGACGCACGATGATCTATAACAGACGGAGCAGCTATGACGGGACTTGATCTCTACGCGGAAAACCAGTGCAGGCGATGCGGCAAGATGAAGCTTCGCAACGCGAGTTTCTGTCCGCATTGCGGGTACGTCCATGAAGAGACATGGTTCGATCGTTTGAAAGAGAGACTCGGTGCGTCGGGTGAAGAAAAACGAGAAAAACCAACCAAATCAGCCACTTATTCGGTTCTTCTGACGCTCCTGGTCGCGGGTTTTTTCCTCTACCAGGCGATTTGGGAAGAGTCTCTCCCCAGTCTCATCGCCGCCCTCATTACACTTGTATATGCCTTCCGAGCGTGGTTGTCCACGCGCAACAAGCTGGAAGAAGTTGAAACTCCCCCGGCAAGACCGGAGAACGAGCTCGACGATATCTTCAAGCCGGTGATCCTGTGCGAGAAATGCAATGCCCGCATTGAAGCGGACACCATCCAGTGCCCGAAGTGCGGCATGGTATATCAATAAGCGCCTCCCTGATCCGTAGACTACTCCTTTGTGTCTCCCTCTCCTGCTCCGTCGCGTTCTCTGTTCTTCACTCCCACCTGCGCCGACGGATTTAAGACTCGCCGCCGAAGACAACCGCTCGCTCTTCAATGTGTCGACGATCATTTCCGCGTTGCAAGTGCGTACGCGCGACGGAAGGAGATCATTCCTCACGCGGTGATGTCAACCTCGTGAATGTGAGGAGAAGTTGGTCGCGCGGATCGCGAAGAGGAGGTGAGAGGTGAGTTGCGCGGTGGAAGAGGAGGCGACGCGCGAGGCGGTCAAAAACGCTGATTTCTCTTGACAACAAATTATAAATCCGTATATTTGTAGCAGTTACTAATGTTCATTGATACATTAGTGAAAGCATTCCCCACGATCGAAAGGTAAATCACTCCGCTTGTTACGGCGAATGCACGTTGCTCTCGTCTACAACATGAAGCGAGAGGCTGAGGAGGAGGAATCCAGAGTTGAAGACAGGCACAGAGGGAACAACGGTGATCCAACATCATTCCCTGCCGCCACCGCAGTCGAACCGACGAGAGCAGATACATATGCAGAGTGGGATACGAAAGAAACAGTCGAGGCCGTTGCCGCGGCCCTGCGTCAGTATCATACAGTCACTCTGATTGAAGCGAACGAAGAAGCGTTTCAACTCCTTCGCGACACCCGTCCGGAAATAGTCTTCAACATGGCGGAGGGATTCCAAGGTGCCTCTCGTGAGGCACAAATCCCGGCGATCTTGGAGATGCTCGGCATTCCGTACACCGGATCGGATCCGATTACCCTTGGCATCTGTCTCGACAAATCCCGCGCAAAAGAAATTCTCTCACACCACGGTGTTCCCACCGCGCGATTCAAAGTTGTCTCCCGCCTGAGCGAGCTCGGCGATTTTGAGTTCGAACTTCCGGCAATCATCAAACCTCTTCACGAGGGATCGAGCAAAGGAATTTTCGATCAATCGGTCGTCCGAACGCGCGACGATCTGAAATTCCAAATCGAAAAAATCCTCGTGGAGTACGGACAACCAGCACTCGTCGAACAATTTCTTCCGGGCCGCGAATTTACCGTCGCGCTTCTCGGCAACAACGAAGAGGTCCGCGTCCTTCCTATCATCGAAATGAAATTCGATTCGCTCCCCAAAGGAGTGAACCATATCTACTCGTTCGAGGCAAAGTGGATCTGGGATCAATCGGACAGCCCGATTGATGTCCATGAATGCCCTGCGAAAATCGACGAAAAACTCAAACTCGAAATTGAGAATATTTGCAGAAGGGCTTACGACGTATTGAGTTGCAGGGATTGGTGCCGAATCGATGTGAGACTCGATGAGCAAGGGGCGCCTCATATATTAGAGTTAAATCCCCTGCCGGGGATCCTGCCCAATCCGGAAGATCATTCCTGTTTTCCGCTCGCCGCCCGGATGGGAGGGATGAGCTATGTGGATTTGATCAACGAACCGGTTCGTCTCGCTGCCAAGCGATATGGACTCGTGTGATGGAGAGATGGACGGATTGATGACGCGAAAACATCATATCGTGGTCGTGTTCAATGAGCCGACCGTTGCCACGCAGAGGGGGAGACAGTACATCTCCTCCGACGGGAAGATCCACGCGTCGTTGTCGCGCGCCGAACTCCTGGCGCAAATCGACCCGTCGGTGATCGACCTTTCCGAGGTCGGCGTCCTGGAAGAACGCGAGCACGTTCGGCAGGCGCTCGAGAACTCGGGGTATGTGGCCTCTCTCTTCAACATGAACGGAAATGTCCAGCGACTGATTGATTTCA
This sequence comes from Ignavibacteria bacterium, assembly GCA_016873805.1. Classification (GTDB taxonomy): domain Bacteria; phylum Bacteroidota; class Ignavibacteria; order UBA10030; family UBA10030; genus VGVZ01. Next base: position 7,032 of record VGVZ01000049.1, on the reverse strand, counting down.
TCACAGAGAAGAAGCCCGATGTGATCTTCAATCTCTGTGAATCGCTTGCGAACGAGTCAATTCATGAAATGCATGTGGCGGGTCTCTATGAATTGATGGGAGTCCCGTACACCGGGGCGGGAGCCTTCGCGCTGGGAAGCTGCCTCAACAAAGTCCGGACGAAAGAAATTCTTCTGGCCCACCAGATCCGGACTCCGAAGTTTGCGCTCATCTCCGCGATGGAATCCAACACGCTCTCCGGACTCGGTCTCGCCTATCCGATCATCGTGAAACCGTCGCGGGAGGATGCGAGCGCGGGTATTTATTCGAACTCGGTTGTGGCCAATGAGTCTGACTTGCGGGATCGCATTGAACACATTCTTGTCAAATTCGGCCAGCCTGCCATCGTGGAAGAGTATATTGAAGGGCGTGAGATCAATGTGGCTATCCTGGGCAACAATCCGCCCGTGACACTTCCACTTTCCGAGATTGATTTTTCCGGGTTGCCGTCGCATCTCCCGAAGATTGTGACATACAACGCGAAGTGGATGGAGGCGACGGACGAGTACAAAGGAACGGTTGGCGTCTGTCCGGCTCCCCTTGAGGAATCAATTGCCGTGGAGCTCCGCGCAATCGCCCTCAAGGCATTTCGGATCATGGGGTGCCGCGACTATGCTCGTGTCGATATGCGGCTGACGAAGGCAAACGTCCCGTACGTCCTTGAGGTGAATCCCAATCCCGACATTTCGGAGAATGCGGGATTTGCCCGCTCGGCCCGGAACTACGGCTTGACGTTTGAGCAGACGGTTGCGAAGATCGTCGAGCATGCTCTCGAACGTCACTGAGGAATCGGGATGCCGATTCGTCCACTGTCCGGGGAAGATATACCAGCTCTGCGGAGATTGCTCGACGCGACGAGAGTCTTTTCGTCTGAAGAAGTCGACGTGGCGATTGGAATGATGGAGGAGGTGGTCGGAGCGGAGGAACACGAAGACTACGCGATGTTTAGCTTCGTGGATGACGCGGGCACAGTCCGCGGATACTACTGTATCGGCCCCGTCTCGTTCTCCAGGACGACCTTCGATCTCTACTGGATTGCCACCGATCCTGAGTTGCACGGAAAAGGAATCGGCAGATCTCTCATCGAGCACTGTGAGCGGTATGTGCGCTCGAACAGCGGAATAAAAATCGTTGCCGAAACTTCGTCGCGGCCGGCATACGACGGGACGCGGAGATTCTATGAGCGTTGCGGCTTCGTTGAGGAAGCCCGGATACGGGACTACTACAGAACAGGCGACGATCTCGTCGTCTATACGAAAACCATCGAGGAGGCACGGTAATCTATATGGAACTCTGGCAGGAAATGTTGAGGCAGAGTGTCGATAGCGGGAAGGATTTGGTCGAGCGGTTTGGATTCGACAAAGAGCAGGCGGAACGACTCAACAAGCTGTTCCATATCCGCATTAATCCGTACTACCTGAGCCTGATCCGGTATCCGAACGATCCGATCTGGCTGCAATGCATCCCCGACAAGGTGGAACTCGAAGACGATAAGGCGCCTGAAGATCCGCTCAACGAGGACGCCGACAGTCCCGTCCCGAGCATCACCCACCGCTACCCGGATCGCGTGCTGTTTCTCGTCACGAGCCAGTGTTCGATGTACTGCCGGTTCTGCACGAGGAAGCGGAAGGTGAGCGACTCGAGCAAGATCAATTCGAAATACATCCAGGATGGGCTCGACTACATTGCGTCGCATCCGGAAGTGCGCGATGTCGTCCTCTCCGGCGGCGATCCTCTCATGCTCACCGACTATGCCCTGGAGCGGATTCTCTCGGGATTGAGAGACGTTCCGCACGTCGAGATCATCCGTATCGGCACGAAGATGCCGTGCGTCCTCCCTCAACGAATCACGACGAAACTCTGCCGGATGATCAAGAAATATCATCCTGTCTATGTGAACACGCACTTCAATCATCCCTGGGAGTGCACGCCGGAAGCGGAAAAGGCGTGTGCGATGCTGGCCGACGCGGGGTGTCCGGTTGGAAACCAGGCCGTCCTCATGAAGGGAGTCAACGACGATCCCGACGTGATGCTCGACCTTCACCGGAAGCTCCTGAAGATGCGCGTGAAGCCCTACTATCTCTATCAGGCAGATCTCACCAAGGGAACAAATCATTTCCGCACACCCGTCCGGGTCGGTCTGGAGATCATGGACAAGTTGCGCGGTCATACCTCCGGCTTGGCGCTTCCGTACTATGTCATCGATGCGCCCGGGGGAGGAGGCAAGATTCCCATTCTGCCGCAGTACGTCCTGGGTCGAAACGGGAAGGATATCATTCTGCGAAACTACAAGTACGAGATTTACACGTATCCTGACGTCGAAGAAGAGACTGTCAAGCAGGATACGGTGGAGACGAAGTACAAGCGCAAGCGCCGGGCGACGCACAAGAAGAAGTACGAGAAGACAAAGAAGCCGGCGGAGTTCGTGACGGTGGAGAAGTAACCTGACAGTCCAGTTGAGTTGATGTTGTATCAATCCTGATCCCCGAGGGTGGAATTTCTCGGGGATCGTTCTTTATTGTCGCGTCGTCCTGACGCACGTCAGGACCTGCTCCGCTGAGGGGCTCGTCACCGTGAGTTAAGCAGATGCTGGCTTCCCGTGTAGAAGCATCACGGGACAAGCGGGGGCCGGCATGACGATGGGGTGTTGGGCAGTGTGACGGTCCCTCAACCTTACCGTCGTCCTGACGAAAGTCAGGACCTGCTCCATTGAGGAGAGATCTCTCACGAGGAGGGGAAAACAAACAACACAGGGGGATAGATGAGACGCGGCTATGTGTACATCATGATGAACCGGACACGCACCACGATGTATGTTGGGGTGACCGGCGATCTAAGTGGAAGAGTGCAGTCGCACAAAGAAGGGAGAGGATCAAAGTTTACCAGCCGCTACAAGCTGACTGACTTGGTCTACTACGAGGAACAATGATTCCATCGTCGTGGCTATAGCTCGGGAGAAACAACTCAAGAACTGGAAGAGAGAATGGAAGCTCGATCTCATCCGATCAGTGAATCCTGATCTGAAAGACTTGAGCACAGAACTCCTCGTCTGACTTCTGCGCTAGCCTCATCACCCTCTCCATCATCCCGGGCCTTACCCTCCCCTCGTCGTCCTGACGTAAGTCAGGACCTGCTCCGCTGAGGGGCTCGTCACCGTGAGTTAAGCAGATGCCGGCTTCCCGTGTAGAAGCATCACGGGATAAGCGGGGGCCGGCATGACGATGGGGTGCGGGCGAGCGGAGTCCATGCCCGGACTATGTATCCATCAGGTAATCTTACCGACGGAACCAGGTGTTCCGGCAGTACAAGCAGTGAAATCCCGCAGATTCTGCGTCACACTCCTCTCGAAACAATGCAAAACATTCCAAAACAGGCACTCGTGGCGGACATGTGAAATGCCGCTAATGGCATGACATTTGGGGATAGGGGGAGACGCTGATTTCAAGGGGCGAGTGTCCCCAGTTAAGGCGCTGGCAGTGGGATGACGGGAATCAGTGAGGCAATTCCCGCAACGTGTTGAGATTCATCACATTAGGATAGAGAAATACTTGACAAGGATGAGGATACTTGATATATTGGGCTCACGTTTCGTAGCCCCTTTTCGCCGGCAGGCGGAGAGTTGTGTGCGTGCCTTATCTTTTGATATCCCGTCAGCAACGTTTTGTGGTTCCAGACTTTTCGTTCAATTGAGCTACCCAACAATCCAACCAAAAGAAAATCAAGTTCGCGAAAGGAGGGATGTACAGAACTCGAGAGATTTCGCGTTTTGTTGTTCGTCGGTCTCGCACGCCCCTGTGAGATCGGTCCGCCACTGGCGGACGAGCGAGTGGTTCACGGGGAAAGTAGTACCAATGTTTAATTCCCAATCATCTGTAACATTGGAGGAACAAATGACAAATAAATTAATGAAGCTTGGAGTGTTCGTGGTGTTGATGACACTCCTGGCGTTCGGTACGGCCGTGTCGCAGGTCTACGTGAGTGCGACCAACGGTGACGATACCTTCGGCACCGGATCAGCGGCACAACCGTATCGGACTATCCAAAAGGCCATCACCGTGGCGGCTACCGGTTCGACGATCAATGTTGAAGCCGGTATCTACAACTCCACGCTGCTGCCGGGAGAGGGCAACCCGATCTCTCTTACGGTTGGAAAGTCCCTCACGTTTGTCGGTACCGCAGTCGGAGTGAACACGACTGTTGAGCTGACCGCTGGCTTCACATTGAACCACGCGAGCGCTGTTGCGGACTTCGGTTCCACCGGCACTGCGAAGTTCAATTTTGGAACCACGGCGGCTGCTCTCGTGCTGACCGCCGGTTCAATGACGAGCGCTGCCCCTGCCAACGTGGTTGTGGGTAGCGGTGCGACATTGACCTTCACGGCCGGAACGATGAACTTCGTCCCGACGAAGGGCACGAACCTCAACGTGATCTTCAACGGCACGACCGCGATCGCCTCAACGTCGGGATTCATGCCTTCATCGTTTGGCACCGGTACTCTGACCATCAGCAAGGCCTCGGGTGCCATCACAATCGACAATGCCTCTCTTAGCTTGACGAACATCGTTCATTCCGGCGCAGCCAATGCGACGATTTCAGGCGATCTCACTGTCGCTGCAAACGGTGACATCACCAATTCGAGCACCGGTACGCTGACGGTGGGTACGAGTGCCTCAAATGCGTTGACGATGTCTACATCAGAAGGCGGAGCCGCTATTGTCACAGTCAGTGGCGGCGGTAGTGTTGTCGTCAATTCTGCATTCACATACAACGTGAAGAACGCCGCCACCTCTTCAACGAGTGGCGACGGTTCAGCATTGACGGTTGGCAATATCATTGCCCTTACGGGAGCAAGCAACTTTACGGCCAACGCGAACGTGACCTTCAACAACACGAACGTTGTCAGTACTCGCAATCCAGCAACAGGTGATCCTGCAACACAGAACGCTGTTGCGCACAACGTGACGCTGTCAAACGGCGGCACCGGAGCGCTCTCGATCGTGGGCACGATTTCAACCCCGCTTTCGACTGCGGCGTTCTCGAGCGGAGTTACCAATAATGCATACGTATCCGTCATCCTCTCCAACTCGAGCACGGGTTCGTTCAGCACCCGCACGGCTGCCCTCAGGGGCGCCACCGGAACCAACGGCGTTATCAATAATGCCGGTGGAACAATGACCCTTGGCCAGTCGGGTGACACGTTCTCGAGCGGATACGACGTCGTGAACGACGGTGCGACCGCTGTTATGACGGTCAATGCCGCCGGTACATTCACCGGAACAGTGACCAACAACAACGCGGCGTCACAGCTCGTGTTTACGGCGAATTCATCCGTTTCGAAACTGGTGACAAACGTCGGAAAGATCAAGTTGAACGCGACAACCCTTACCCTGAGCTTTTCGGGTGGTGCAGCGCTCAACAACACGGGCGACGTGTATTCAACCGCCACAGCAACCACGGGTTCAGGATGGCTGAAATTCACAGGCGCTGCGCCGACCATGACCGGCACAGGACCACTCCCCAACGTCGAGATTGGTAGTGCGACATCCTTTTCGACAGCGGGCAATACGTTCTGGGGCGATCTCAAGACAACCGGCGCGGGTGCAGTTAGCATCGGCGGAGCAACGGTCGTGAAGGGTAACCTCGATGTCAATGGTACCGGTACGATCACGATCAACGGCGCGACGGCTGTCGCCGGCAACGTGAATATGACCTCAGGTAACATTACCCTCGGAACAGCAGGATTGACAGTTACAGGCACGTTCACCATGCCTCAGGGTACGTTTACCTTCGGTGCCAACACGCTTGAACTGAAGGGTAACTTCGTCAGAACAGGTGGATTGATCGGTGCAACACAGGCTGGCACGGGAACACTGCTCTTCTCCGGCAGCTTGAGTCAGTCCTTCACTCCTGGCACACAGATGAACGTGTACAATGTGACAGTGAGCAACACCGGCCCATACCTGGCCAACGTCATCGCTGATGACAAAATCACCGTTGGGGCCTCACTGCTGGTTCACAATAACTTTGCTATTACGTCAGGTTATGTTGACCTCGGAATCAACAACATCAGAATGCTCCAGACCACGGGAAGCGCCCGGTTCAACAACGGAGGCCGCGGCTATACGGCGACCGGTGTTGGCGGCCTTATCTTTGAAGGCAGCGGTGCAAATCCTGGCACAGCCGGAGACGGTGCTGTGATTACGGGTGCCCAGCCCTATTCGAACGTTTACGTCCGTCTGAGCACACCTGCCAACAACGTCTATGCGCTGGGCGCGGTGAAGATCTCGGGCGTCATCACGTTCGATGCAGGCGGCTTGATCTGGAACGCAGCGGACGACGGCGGAGATCTCTTCTCTTCCAGCACCTTGACGCTTGATGATGTTCTTGTTATTCCGACTGTTGTCATCAACACTCAGAATACGCACGGTTCGCCGTTCCTGGTTGACGGTGCGGACGGTGGCGCGGTTGCATTGGCAATCACGTCGGTGTACAATCTGTCCTACACCGGTCAGACCAATACGACGATCGGCGCGACCGATTTTGTCTCAACGAAGGTGAGAGATCTCTCTATTATCGCTGGAACAGCAGGAAAGACCATCCTGTTTATTGCCGGCAACGGGACAATCACCGGCTCATTGCGTGTTGATAACGGTGAGACGCTGGATCTGAACAACGTCGGTGCGCGCATATTGACCGCAAGCGGCAATACAGCGGCTCACACCGTGAACGGTACGGTGACCGGCGGTCAATTCAGGATTACCGGTACTGCGGCAAGCCTCACGGGCGGCAGTGGTACGGGTAATGCTTCGCTGGTTGCGGATCTGTTGGTTGATCCTGCCACATCAGGCACCTTTACCTCCACCGGGATGAAGGCATTGACCGTTCTGACTATCAACAGGACCGGATTGGTTTCGACGATTACCTTCAATACCGCCACGGCCAGTATGACAACCTTTACAAATACTGCCGGGACGACCACGCTGAACATGAATT
>VGVZ01000048.1 GCA_016873805.1 Ignavibacteria bacterium | reverse complement strand
CCGCTGCTTCTTGCTCAGGTTAACGGGATATTTTTGTTTGCGCACACATCCTCCATTGAATGTGATACATGAGAGAATGCATGCAAGATACTGAATTTTCAGTTAATTATGGTAACAGTCCACTAGTCGTGCGATGATGCGAATGATACGCGCTGGATTCGTCCCAGCGTTCGTCCAAGGAATCGCTCCCCGATTTCCGCGAACTTGTGCGGAACATCGCTCACGAAGAACTGCAGACGCGCATTCATCGTGCTCAAGTTACGAATCCCTTCCGAGTCGAGCAATTGAGCCACGACCTCCGCCGTGGCTTCCCCCGAATCGATTAATTGCAGCGTTTGGTGTGTGACGCGAGAGATTACATCTTTGAGAATGGGATAGTGGGTACATCCGAGGATGAGCGTATCAATCTTGTGTTGCGTAAGGGGAAACAGATACTCTTTCGCAATCAACTCCGTCGCTCGATGATCCATCCATCCCTCCTCCGCGAGAGGAACAAAGAGGGGACATGGGTGGCTGAAATGCTCCACGTCGGCATCGAGTCGCTTTAACGCGGTCCCGTAGGCATTGCTCTTGATGGTTCCGACAGTCCCAATGATCCCGATTCTTTTTGATTTGGATCGCTTCACCGCTGCAAGAGCACCGGGTTCGATCACACCGACGACCGGGACACGCGCCTGCTTCTGAACAACATCCAGGGCCACTGCGGACACGGTGTTGCAAGCTACGACGATCAGCTTGACATCGTGGTTAAGCAGGATGTTGGTATCATCTAGGGCATATTCGCGAACGACCTGCGGGGATTTCGGACCGTACGGCACTCTTGCCGTATCTCCGAAGTACACAATATTTTCATGCGGGAGTTTTTCCGAAAGGGCCCGGACAACGGTAAGTCCGCCCACACCCGAATCAAACACGCCGATTGGACGCGCATCGCTCATTGATCGCATTCCTTCATGTGAGCACGAGTTCGGTCTGCAGCAAATGATTGATCGTCCTAAGAAGCTCCGTCCCGATTACATCGCGCGTCACGGGATCGGTCACTCTCTTTCCATTTCGATCAAGAACGTAAAAGGTATCAACAATGCCGTCCACGCGCGTGGCAATCTTTGCGAAATAGATGTTCAGACCGAGCCGTGAGAGGGTATCGGTAATCTTGTACAGGAATCCCAACATATCGGGGGCGTAGACATCGATGATCGTGTACTTCGGGTGATCCTCAAACTCTACGTCGATGCGGATATTGGGATTGGGCAAGCGCGATCGGCGTTTCCACTTCATCCGGTGCCGATCCATTAACTTCGCAATCGTTGCGCGATGTTCGAAGACATCGTTGAGTTCCGCATGAAGCCGGGCGGATTGATCTTCGCGGAGCGACGATCGTTCGATCATGTCGATGACTTTGAACTTGTCGATGATAATTCCATCGCTGCGCGTGAAGATTTGCGCATCCAGAATATTGATGTCGTTGGCGGCGAGGACGCCGCAGAATCGGGAGAGCGCAAACGGTTGATCCCGCGCGATGAGGGTGACTTCGCTCATTCCTCCGTAATGACGGAAGATCGTCGAGACCGATTCCACGCTCTCGATGCGGCGAATATGTTCCGCGATCTCGCTGGCATCGAAGGTTTCGACGTATTTCGGACTGTCAAGCGCCTCGAGATGGCTCCGCGATGCCTCTTCGGGGAGGACAACGGAGAGTTTTCGCAGCATCTCTTCCATCGATCGCCGCTGGATCGCACGATCATCCTCCTCGAATTCGGCTGCGCTCATCCGCTGGACGATCACTTTGTGAGCCTTCGTGTACAGTTCGTGCAGAAGCATTCCTTTCCAATCGGTCCACACGTTCGTGTTCACCGACTTAAGATCGCCGTACGTCAGGAGATAGAGGTCGTCAAGCCGTTCCACGCGCGTAAACAGAGAGGCAAAATCTATGATTGTTTGCGGATCGCTCAAGTCGCGGCGGAATGCAACTTGTTCCATCATAAGATGATGTCGAATGAGAAATTGGACGTCCTCGATGGCATCTTCGTACTTCAATCGTTCGAGAATCAATTTCGCCATGCGTGCACCCACAATCTCGTGATCGCCGATGCGGCGCGGCTTGGCGATGTCGTGGAGCAGACATGCAAGGTACAACACATCTTTCCGTCGCACCGACGCAAAGATCTCGGCGATGACGCCTGTCTGGCTCCCAAGATTCGCGATTTCCCGCAGCACCTGGAACGTGTGTTCGTCCGCCGTGTAGTAGTGATACACGTTGTGCTGGAAGAATGCAACCATCGGTTTCCATTCGGGAATCCATTGGGCAATCACCCCCAGCTCATTCAAACGATGGAGAACACGACTCACGCTCCCGTCGGTAGTCAACAGCGCACGAAAGAGATCGGTTTCTCTGGTCGTCCGGAGAGGACGGAGAGCCGGCAATGATACAGCGATGGCGTCCTCAAGGCGATCGGAGAAGTGAACCGATCGCATCGTGGCGAAGATCGCCGCGTGCAGGATACGTTCGCTGGAAAGTGGGAGAGCCAACGCTCTCAGTTCGATGACACCCCCTTTGAGCGTGAAGTCGGCGTCGAGATCCAGCTGCTCTTCCGGAACAACCGGTTTGCGGAATTTCTCCTCCGTCACGCCCATGATCCGCGTGCAAAACCGATCGATGCTTCGCGCCGCCATATAGTAGTCCTGCATGAATCGCTCGACTTTCGATCGCTTCCGCGTCGACCGGTACCCGAGCGCCGAGGCCACGAGCGGTTGAAGAGAAAATGCGAGAACATCGTGCAGCGACTTGATCTGGAGATGCATCTCATGCCGCGTCCTGAGGAGAAAATCGAATGCGTGACGAACCTCGGCGAGTTCACGACGGCCAAGCTTCTTGCGGAGCCAGGTGAGGGCTAAGAGTCTTGTCGTGCCGGTCGCCGACGCTCCAAACGAGCGAGGCAACGAGAGTTCACCGCTCCCGACCATACTCCAAAGGACAGTCTGGATATCCCTCAACCCTCCCGCGCTGTTTTTGATGTTCGGTTCGAGCAATTTCGTCGAATCGCCGTACTTCACATGTCGCTGCTGAAGCCATTCACCGAGCCGCTGTATCATTGCGACTTGATCTCCGGCGCGGATCTGATCGCGGAACGCCTTCTGAAACGCGTTGAACTGCGAACGATTTCCAACCACGAAGCGACTGTCGAGAATCGAAACCCACGATTCGAAGCTATTTTTCCAAAGCTCGAGACAATCCGCGATCGTTCGAACGGAGTGACCGACATCGAAATTCAATTCGAGAAGAGCGTGAAGAAATCGCTTCACGACCGCGTGCTCGCTGCCGTTCGACGCCTCTCCCTTCAGGAGGATCATGATGTCGATGTCGGAGTGAAAGCTTGGCTCCCGACGACCGTATCCTCCAATCGCCACAACGGTTATCCCCCGTTTCTCAAGGCCGGGGAGCTCGTCAAAGATCTCGTGAATGAGTGCATCCAAATGGCGAGTGAGTGCGAGTGCAACTGTTATCCCCCGCGCGCCGGAGCGATGGAGGGCCCGTACCCGCTGGAGAGAGGCGTGCTGTTTTTGTTTCAGTGTGGACGTTGAACGCACCAGGAAAAATTGGTCTGTGAGGATGTTTTTGCTTCAGTTCCAATATACCGAATCGGCATGGAAGGCACAAAAAATCTCATTCTACAACTTCGTCGCGACAACGACGACTGCCCTGGCCGAAGTCATAATGCCCCCCTGGTTGTCAATCGCTTCGATAAACGCGACGTACGGTCCAACGCGCACACGCTGGCGAGCATCATCCATTCCGTCCCAGACGATTTCTCCGGCCGATCCGCCCGGTTCAGAATTCGCAAGAGTCCTGATGAGTCTCCCCCGTGTGTCAAAGATCTTGATTCGGATCAGCGAAGTTGTCATCGGGAGGCTGTATCGAAGAAGTGTGAAGTCCTCGTATCCGTCACCATCCGGCGAAAACGGATTCGGCGAGGCGCTGAGGGAAGCCGTTGAAGCGAGACTGGAGGCAAAAATGCTGTTTGCTGTTCCAGGCGTACCTCCCGACTTCGTCGCGGCGCTGCTCCAGTTTCTGGCATCGTTGGTCGGGATGTTCGGATTGATGCGTTCAAGCGACCGTCCCTTCGTATCCGAAAGATCGGGGTGATGCCATTTGGGAGAGTAGCTCGCGCTATCGATGACACTGTCTGTGATATCGCACAGGATGATATCGTCACCATCGTTGCCGAGACTCAAACCGCCTGATCGATTGAGGATGAGAAGATGTGTTCCCTGTGGAAGTGACTTCAATTGAGGAAAACGCGAGACTATCGTCGACTCAGCCGCCACGACCACATATTCTCCCGGTTGGACAATTCTCGATTGAGTGGCGATTGTGAACGTGTTCACACTCCCCGACGCAGTGGGACGATCGGAGAACTTCCAGCGGAGGATATCAACGGGGGTTGATCCACGATGATAGAATTCGATCCATTCGTTTTCATCTTTCAGGGGATCGTACATGATTTCATTGATGACGAGAATCTGGCTCTCATACCGGTTCTGCACGCTCAGCTGGGCCGTGTTGTTCCGAAGCCGTTCATCACGAGCGTATTCAAGAACAAGGAGCATCAGAGTCTCTCCCGCGGGGGCATTTTGGTGTTCATATTGCAGTGAGATGGAATCGAGAGGTGCGAGGGAACCTGTGGGCGCAATCGTCTGCAGAAGCTCATTCGCTTCTCCCACGCCGTTGGCATTCCTATCGGCAAAGAACCGAAGAGCATATCCCTGCGCGGCATTTCTTCCGTCATTGCTGACCACCGCTGTGATTCTTGGAATCGTGGTAGTTCCTGAGACCACGCGTGACTGGATGACTCGCCTGATCGCAAGGTCATCGTTCAGGCGTGCACGGCTGTTCACTCGTCCCGGCGTGCGACCGATGGAATCTTCAGATGTTACCCAGTTGCTTGCGAGCGTCGATTGACCCGACACGTCGATTCGCTCCAGCGATTTTCCCCCAGATCCCCCCCATTTTGGATCATAGGTCAGACTGTCAATCGTTGCCAGCCGCTGGTCATAGAGCACAACGGCATCGGGTGTAGTGTTGTTCAGAGCGGAAAAATTGGCAATCGCGATCGGCACGTTCACCGATGGGTGGATAGAAGAGAATATCGCATCCTTCGCCACGATTGCGTACCCCCCCGGAGCGATGGTGAAGTCGGCCGACGAGATGATTGTCTTCGTCCCTACATTGTTGTCCGAGATTCGCCAGTTCTTCAGATTTAGCGGTTCTTGAGACGTGTTGAACAGTTCGACCCACTCGGGCTCATCCCCTGCCGGAGCATACATGATCTCGTTGATCACAACAGCTCCCTTGGCTACTCCGACTGACACAAGCACCGTCGCGGAATCGTTCGAGCGGTTTTCGTCTGCGGCAAAGAGGAGTCGCGCGATGAACCTGTGATCTCCTCCGCCAAGCGGAGGATGGGTAGCCGAGAGGACAACGGAATCGATCGGCGCGAGCTGAGGACCTGAGGCGGCTGAGAATTTCTCGTCTGGATCTCCCGCGCCGTTACCGTTGGCATCACGGAAAAACTCGATTGCATATCCACTCGCGGCCTGCGTACTCAGGTTTTTCACGGTTGCAAGAAGCATGATGGCTTCGCTTGAGGTGGGAAAGGCGGGTTGCGCAACCAGCTTTGTTACGGCAAGATCATATTGAGTCTGAACCGTGAGCGACACGTCATCGAGGCGAAACGTTCCTGTGGTCCCCCAAGCGCCCGCCACCAGCCGCCAGCGGATGCGAACATTGGGTTGATGTAACAGCGTCGCGGGCAACGTTACAGTCGTCAGTACGAAGGTGGTCACGCCCGGATTTTTGATTGTGTCGCTGAGTGCAACAGGAAACGTATTTCCTCCATCGAGCGATGCCTCCACGAGAAGTCCGGCGATATGGGAGCTCGATCGTGAAGTGTAGAATTGCAGGCGATCGGGTATCTTATTCGTGAAATCAAACTGCGGCGAGAGAAGCCATTGCGTGATGGTTGAGTTTGACGAAATGAGAGTATTCGGTGCAGATCGGGGAGAAGATGTGGTTGACGCAAAGTCGCCGGTTGCCAATCGAGCCACCGACGTTGACCACCCCGTCGGCAGGGATGGTACGGTTACAACATCGAACGATTCGGCGTAGGGAAAGGTCGAGAGTTGTCCTTGTGCGCCAGATGAACCGACAATCAGAAGCGAAGCAAATATAGAAAAGAACAGTTGTTGTCTGATATTCATACCATCATCCAGGATGTCCAGTTGTTTGAATGAAGACCTCATCGCGAAAAGGAATCTATCGACCTCCACCTCCGCGAGACTCCGCGTCCTCTGCGACTCCGCGTTTTGCTTCTCCTCTTCAAGAAACTCACCGCAGAGTCGCGGAGAACGCCGAGGTACGCAGAGAAAAACGCATCCATCTACACCTCCGCGAACTCCGCGTTTTGCTTCTCCTCTTCAAGAAACTCACCGCAGAGTCGCGGAGAACGCTGAGATACGTAGAGGAAAACGTTCTGATCAACACCTCCGCGAACCTCCGCGTCCTCTGCGTCTCCGCGATTTGGTTATGGATCTTCCCTGGCTCCTCGGGATAATTGGTCTATGGCTACTCGAGATTATTGACGACGCGACGAACTCCCTTTGAGAGAAGTTCAACGTGGAAGTTGATCAACAATCCCAGTCTCTTGTTGAGTAGTCGGGTGTACGTCAATACTTGAGCATACATCACGGGCGGCACAATTTCGATCGCTTTCAAATCGACGATAACCTTCTGTCCAACCAAGAAATCCACTCTGTAGCCACAATCGAGCTTGACGTCGCGGTAGATGACGGGAACAGGTTTCTGTCGTTCGAAATCCAAACCGATTCCTTTCATTTCCGCGGCAAGACATTCCTCATATACGCTTTCGAGAAGGCCCGGTCCAAGAATTCTGTGAACTGCTATTGCACATCCAATAACCTGCTCGGAAATCTCATTCTCATGCATGATTCCCCCCGAGTAGTATGAATGACTAGTCTCCCTTCAGACATCCGTTGTCACGACAAAAAACCAATCGCAGAGACGCAAAGAACGCTGAGGCACGCAGAGGAAAACGTTCTGATCAATACCTCCGCGAAACTCCGCGTCCTCTGCGTCTCCGCGTTTCGCTTTTTTCTAAAACAAAAACTCATCGCAGAGTCGCGGAGAACGCTGAGGTGCGCTGAGAAAAACGGATCGACCAACACCTCCGCGAAACTCCGCGTCCTCTGCGTCTCCGCGATTTGCTTTTCACACCAGAACGGCAATCACCAAGGAGTAGCCTAAAGCGTTACTTTCCTCCGGCCAATTCCACCCATACCTGCACGAGGTTCACAATCGTCTCGGCAGATTTTTCCATTCCGTAGACCGACACCCATTCGGTTCGACTATGATAGTTTTCCCCTCCGGTGAAGAGGTTTGGTGTGAGCAATCCTTTTTCGGTGAGCCGAGACCCATCGGTGCCGCCGCGAATCGGTTTCCAGAACGGCTCGACACCTGCCCGCCTTGTCGCTTCCCACATCGCCGTGAGAAGTCGCGGTTCCTTCTCGACGTCGTACCTCATGTTTCGATACGATTCCTTGATTTCGAGCTCGATACGTGCTTTCGGATGAAGTTTTTCAACTTCGCTAATGATTCCGCGCAACATCTGTTCGAGGTTCTTCAATCCTTCTGTTTCGAAATCGCGCAGGAGGAACTTCACACTCGATTTCACCGTCGCGCCATCGATCTTTTCCGGATGGATATACGGCTCGTATCCTTCGGTTGTTTCCGGAGCGATATTTTTCGGAAGGCGCGCGATAATATCTGCCATCACGCGAATTGAGTTGACCATGATCCCTTTTGCCGTTCCGGGATGTATGTCACGACCGTGAACGGTAATCGTTGCGGCATTCGCACTGAAGGTCTCCTTGTTCAGCTCACCCGTCGTCCCCCCATCGACCGTGTATGCGAAATCAGCACCAAACGCCTTGATATCGAAGTAGTCTGTGCCCCGTCCTACCTCCTCATCGGGCGTAAATCCAATCTTGATTTCTCCATGCAGGAACTTCGGATTTCGCACAAGCGTCTGAACCGCAGACATGATCGCCGCGATACCCGCTTTGTCATCTGCGCCAAGCAATGTTGTTCCGTCGCTCGTGACAATTGTCTTCCCGATATTCTTGGCGAGTTCCGGATTTTCCGATGTGCGGATGACGATTGACGGATCGCCCGGGAGCACGATGTCTTTGCCGTCATACTTCTTGATCACCTGAGCTTTCACATTCGTGCCGCTCACATCGGGAGAAGTATCCATGTGCGAGATGAAG
The DNA here is from genome assembly GCA_016873805.1 of Ignavibacteria bacterium. Taxonomy (GTDB): domain Bacteria; phylum Bacteroidota; class Ignavibacteria; order UBA10030; family UBA10030; genus VGVZ01. The sequence continues at coordinate 3,213 of VGVZ01000048.1, read as the reverse complement.
CCGATTTGCGGCACCTTACCGAACGCTTCGTGATTCTTGGGGAGATTGGCCGGAAGTGTGGCCATCACGTATCCGTACTTGTCGACTCGAGCATCCTGAAGCCCGAGATCTTTCAATTCCTGGACAAGCATGTTTGCCAGATTCAGTTGTTTCGCGGTGCTCGGATAGTCTTGTGAATCTTCTTGCGACTGCGTGTCAACTTTCACGTAACGAAGGAATTTGTCAAGCGCCGTTTCATCCGGCAATTTGGTTTGAGCGCTCATTGCGAATGGAAGAACGATTAAGCCCATAAGGATGATTCTCATTTGTGACTCCGGGAAATGATGACGCCGTTCTGATGATGTGCGAAGAAGATAGGAAGAAAGAGAGAAAGATGCAGGGAGAGACGATCCAAGCTTTCCGGAGACTTCTCGGATGGTGCTCCGCAACCTTCGGAAGGTTGGTAGGATACTACTATTCTCTGGGATTTGATCCCATCCGCGAAATCCAGTATTATGCAGGTATCAAGGCACACGATTCAACAGATCATTTCTGACATGCAGTTACATCTCTACCGTATCGCCCTCATCATTCTGACAGCAGTCTGTGTTCAGGGGATCAGGGCACAGGTTCCGTCGAAGGTGAGCACTACACCTCGCCTCGACAACCGATACAACGAGAATGTCACACGGCGGGCGCTTGACTCAAGCTCTTCTCGCGCCTCAGAAATCAACATTTCTAATGACCCGTCTCCTCAGAACGAACCTTTCGTAAAGATTAGCCGCAAGAACACAAACCGAGTCGTCGCGGCATGGCGAGATTTCCGGACTGGCATTTCACCCGCTATCCGCAGGATTGGTTATAGTCATTCAACAGATGGTGGTAGGACGTGGGCCCCGAGTTCTCTTCTCAGGCAGTTCGATCCTCTTCATCCTCGTGCGTCCGATCCGTGTGTGACTGTGGACACCGATGGCAACTTCTATATCGCTACCATCTCACTTGATGAACGGAATCTCGATGGCAAAGTGCTCGTTTTTCGATCCACAGATCAAGGCGTCTCATTTGACACGGCATTCACTGCTTCACCTGCGGGGAGTGGCGGTGAAGATAGAGATTACATAGCGTGTGATGTCAGCCAGAGCAGCCCGTTTCGCAATACGTTGTATGCTTGTTGGACACGGATCCATCCCAGTGGAGGAATCCTTCTCGCCAGATCAAGCGATCGAGCACAGACATGGAGTGTACCTGTCCGCGTAAGTAGTGATACTTCGAGAAGTGTGGGAGGGTCAAGTCTGGCTATTGGACCTCACGGTGAGCTCTACCTCGTTTGGATTGGTGCTAATGGCGTCTGGCTGTCACGATCCCGCGATGGTGGGATCAGCTTCGGGAATCCCATCAGCATAAGCGGATACGTAGAAAGAGGTGCGGGCTGGCCTTCAATTGCAGTGGATATCAGTTCCGCTCAACGGAGGGGATTTGTCTATGTCACGTGGGAAGATTTTCGAAACGGTGATCTCGATATCTTCCTGGCCCATTCATCGGACGGTGGAGAGCAATGGAGTACCCCCCAAAGAATCAATTCCGATCCGACGCAAAACGGCAGGGATCAGTTTCTGACATCGATAGCAGTGGACGATTCCGGATACATACACGTGTTGTTCTACGATACGAGAGATGGGCCAGACGGCAGCTACGTTCGCGCATACATTGCGGTCTCTGAAGATGGGGGCAACACCTTCGATGAAAGGGCAATAGGCACTGAGATGTTCAGGCCGAGTGCTCCCAACTCCGCCGTTCGTTTTGGCGACTACATCTCGATAGACTCCTGGGGTGGAAAGACTGTGGCGGTGTGGATGGACCAACGGTTGGGTGGATGGAATCAAGAGATCTTTGCTGCCGTATCAAATAGAATCCCCGACTCTACGTCGGATGAGCACCTTCTCACCCAAACCACGCTCAGGCAGAACTATAGTAATCCCTTTTCCTGGCGCACAATAATCAGCTTCTTCCTCTCCATCGAATCCAATGCGACTCTTAAGATATTCGATCTCCTAGGGCGAGAGGTTGAAACACTCGTCGACACACAACTTCCTCCCGGCCACCATTCTTTCGAATGGACGCCACAACATCTGGCCGCAGGCATCTATTTCTATAGATTGCAGACACCGACCAAGACGATTACGCAGACGTGCCTTCTTCTAAGATAAGCAGACGGATTACTCGCGCACGGCATTTCTCTCTCTTTCTACAGAAACTTCTCAACAACCTCAAAGAACTCCTCCGGCGCCTCCGCATGCAGCCAGTGGCCTGCATCAATCGTCGCAAACTGCACGTTGAGGTATTGCCTCCGGATCTCCTTGAGATCGTTCCCCCCGATGTATGATGACTGCGAACCCCGGATGAAGAGCGTCGGGCGATCAAAGGGATGGCTGAGCGTCACAGCCCTGTTCACGCACCGGTAGTTCTTTCGGATGACCGGCAGATTCATTTTCCATTTGAAGGGGCCGGAGGTATCACGCGTCAGGTTCTTCAGGAGGAATTGCCGGACCGGCAGACTTGGAAAGTGCGGGAGGAGTTCGTGCTCGATCGATGCGCGGGAATGATGTTTCCTCAGATCGAGCGCACAGAGCGTATCGAAAATATGATCGTGGTGCGCATCGTATCTCCGGGGAGCAATATCGACAACAACAAGCTTGGAAACCCGCTCTGGATGCAGCTTAACAAACTGCATCGCTGTCTTCCCACCCATGGAATGCCCAATGAGATGCGTCGTCTCGATCCGATGCTCATCCATGAAGAGAAGCAGATCCTTCGCCATCACCGTGTAGTTGAATTCATCGCTGTGGGGAGATCGACCGTGGTTCCGCTGGTCGACCGCGAAGACGTGGAACATCTTCCCCAACCGGACACTCATCGTATGCCAATTGTCGAGAGTGCCGAACAGACCATGCAGGATGATGAGGGGATGACCTGATCCATATGATTTATGATGAAGCTTCATGCGACCCATTCGTAAGAATATTTCTGCTCGTTGAAGGTGGACAAAGCGTCAGTGATCAGAAAATGACTCTGACCGAAAATCCTTGGAGAAAGGCAAACCGCAGAGACGTCTATTGAAAACAATGTCAAGCAAAAACACTACTCCGATGACAGATATAGACCTGTGTTTTTGTTGGCATTGAGGGTCTCACGTTATTGACACCGAGTTGTTGAGGCCGGGCGCGTTGGGGTGGC
>VGVZ01000047.1 GCA_016873805.1 Ignavibacteria bacterium | reverse complement strand
GTTCGCTCATGGGAGCAACAGCGTAACCGTCATCGAACCACCATCTCGTGGCGCTTTACCACGAACCGGGCACGAGAAACCATGGCCCGGCATTATGCCAATGTCACACAATCATCGTAACAGTCCACTAGATGCGACTATGCCTTACGTTTGATGCAGAAAGGTTTGTTGAGACTACTTGAGGCAGTGGAGATTCCCGAATCCCACCTATCTTATCCTTGGAAGCGGTTGAACTACCGAGATTCTCCAAAGCTCGTTGACCATTATGCGTTGGCTGCAACCCTGGCCTTCGCAAATAAACGGCTTCGCAAGAACCACGCTAACACTGAATTGGTCAACCAAGCACTGGAGGAACTGTCACGGCATCAAGGTGAAGATGGCGGGTGGCAATGTTGGGCTGACGATCCTAGCGAGTCAATTGACGCGACAGCGATGATCGTTCATGCTCTCGCCCTCAATCGACCGAGGGGATGGGAAATGTCCGTTTCTGGGGCATGTGACTGGCTTTTGAAACGGCAAGACCGAACGGGATGCTGGTACGAAGACACCGCCCCCTTTGAAGTCTATCTGACAGTTTTGGTTCTCGATGCTCTAGCTCTCAGGCAAAGCAACTCGTCTTTGACATTCAGGCTATCAACATCAACTGGCCTAATTGGAAAGAAAAGGTCAAGATCAAATAAAATCGGTGTCTTGTTCTTAGCAGCCAATCCAAGAGACACCAATTCACTCAGCCTCGATGAACAGATTCGCTTGATTGACCAAAAGATCCGGTCATCGGAGTTCCGCGATTGTATCGAGTTGAAATCTGCTTGGGCCGTTCGCGCGGATGACTTACTCCAGGCTTTAAATAATCATCGCCCCCATGTTGTCCACTTTAGCGGCCACGGAAGTGATAGTGGAAACATAGTTGTAGTCGGTAAGCACGGCAACGCTCATCCTATTTCAACAAAAGCGCTGAAGGCACTGTTCCGCACGCTTAAAGACAATTGCCGAATCGTCATTCTGGATGCCTGCTACTCAAAAGCACAAGCGCATGCGCTTATTAGAATAGTAGATTGTGCAATTGGGATGGACGGGACAATCGGTCAAGCCGCGGCTACCATGTTCACCGCATCATTCTATCGTGCGGTTGGCTCCGGACGCTCCATTCAAGAGGCATTTGATCAAGGGATCGCCTCCCTTCTTCTCGAAAACATACCCGAAGAGCATACACCAAAGCTGTTTGTGAAAAAGGGGGTCAATGCTAGGATGCTATACTTGTTGGACATTAGCTCATAGTCGTCTCGAAGTAAAGCGAATTGCCTTCTCTGCGAAGTGGCTGGCGTGTGACATACAACGCAAAACAACTTCAGCTAACACTTTATAAAAGGTCAAAGTCCCGCCAAGAAAGCGGCGGGCAGGCAAGAGAAAAGAGATATCCGTTCATCGTTCGTACGAAGAACGATGGTTGCTTCTTGACGCATTGAGCCACCGCCACGTCCGAAGGACCCCTTTCCGAAGGAACCCTTTGGGTCGGGGAAGTGGTCCTTCACCAAGTGACCCTTTGCCAAAGGCACCACTTCGTGGTGGGTCGGACCGGGGCTGACGACGGTCGACGACCGAACCGACTTGATCCAGCGTGCAGACGACGATGGAACGGCGATGCAAATCGATCCCTCTGTACAACATACGGTCCTCCTGTGAGTTGGTGATGAAAACAGTGGATTGTTGTCCAAACCAATCATACCAATTTCTCCTGACTCACGGGAGACTTTTTGGAAATATCAGCAGTAACACCGACGGTCCCTTTGATTGCGCCAGAGGCGCATCCCCGCCTGCCTTGATAGCTCTCAAATGGCGGGCAGGCGCCTTCGGCGGAGATAGCGGCTTCCGCCGCATCATTCTGTAGTTCGCAAAAGCCCAGCGTTGTTTTGCGAGACGTTAGCTGCAACCGCCGCCACAGATCGCACATTGTCTAATACCCATTGAACCATGAAGAAGACAACTCACTCGGTTGTTCCCAAGGAAGGAATAGAAAGCCGAATTTACTTGCTACGTGGCGAGAAGGTTATGCTTTCAACTGACCTAGCCCGGCTGTACCGAGTCGCCCCTCGCGTGTTGGTCCAAGCTGTCAAACGGAATTCTGATCGTTTTCCTGACGATTTCATGTTTCAACTATCGGTCGAAGAGTTCAAAAACTTGAAATCACAAATTGTGACTTCAAGTTGGGGCGGATTGCGAAGGGCCACTCCCTATGCATTCACCGAGCAGGGTGTCGCCATGCTCTCAAGCGTGCTGAAGAGTAAGCGGGCTGTCAAGGTCAACATCGAAATCATGCGTACCTTCGTCCGGCTTCGGCGGATGCTGGCCACCCATGAGGATCTGGCTCGAAAGCTGGCCGCTTTGGAAAAGAAATATGACGCACAGTTCAAGGTGGTGTTCGACGCGATACGAGAACTCATGAAACCGCCAGAACCGCCGCGGCGGCAAATCGGCTTTCGTCAGGACTGAGCGGCGGCGGCTGCAGCTAACAGGCCGCACTACGGCGTTCGCTCTCTGGAAGGGCAAATGCAAAACAAAAGCTGGCCCGATGAAAGGTGCTCACTCAACCCCGCTTGCCGCAGCTTGGAATAGACAAAATCGCGCGGTAGGCGTCAAGCGGGGCTGCGTAGTGCCGCCCGACGTCATGCGCTATTGCGCCAACGCCGGAGAGAGAGTGGTCAGATGGAGAGAGTAATCTCGCCCGTGATGCCGTTGTAAAACAACGTGCAGTGTTGCAAGACATCACGGCCAATTAACGCAAGCAAGCCCTGCGGTGCAAGAGCAGCGCCTATTGCATTCGGCGCCTCGATCGAGATTGGCAACCCTACGACTTCAACTTGAATCGGATAAACGTTCTGAGGAGTGGAGGCATGGGAGGCAGATGCAACGTTGACAACGTTCACAACTGGCAGTTGAAGCTCTTTCGCTGCAGCATCATCAATGCAGGTAGATGTTGCGCCAGTATCAATCAGTGCAACACCAGAGACCGGTTTTGGCAGCGTCTTTCCTTGCTGGAGAAGTTGGTTTGCGATGCTTTGCGCAAGCCCGATCGAAACCTGAACACATGGCCCCTGGCGTTGTAGTACGACAGCGGGGGGAACTTCGACAACCTGACCCTGAGGAGTTTTGGCTTGCGCTCTAAGCTGGGTGTGCAGAATCGGCACGCAGGATTCCGAGAGTTAGTGCGGGAATGTATACAATCTGCTCGGATTCTTCGACCTGACGAACGAGAAAGGAGTCTGTCCCGAATCTTCTCGCACCTTCGACAAGGGCTTCTTGCTGAGTCTCGAAGACTCCAATGAGTTCTTCATCCTTTACCAATACGAACTTACTCGGGTGTGTTTTCAACCACTCGGCACGGTGCGCCTCAAAGTATTTTCGCTCTTTGTCTAACATCGGTCAATCCGCTGAACAATTCACTGATCTCAAGGTAAGCCGAAAACCACTGTAAGTCAAGCGGATGATTTGCAGCGGGCTTGCTTGCGTCCCGCAAACGTCATCCGAAACGGGCGCCCGCGGAGAGACGAGTACCAATCAAGCGGTTGCTCGAATCTGACGATAGAGGAATTCAGGCGAGAAGTCGGCTCCATTCTCCCAGACCACAGTCTGCAGTTCGGGATGAACGGTAAATCGACGGAAATACGATGGGTCTAAGAGAGGTTCAAATATCGGGCCCCACAGTTCTTCACGAAGGTCTACTTCCCCTTCCGTTCCATCATCGAACTGGAGCCACAGGGTGTAATCAGAAATATGTCGAGCTGCTTTCAATCGAGGAATCATGACTTACTCCAACGGGGCTATTGAATTCAATGGTTTGTGTTCTTTCGCCAACTCCCAATTCTCGAGGAGTTCTGACTTATGCAATCGATGCCATTCTAACGCAAGCGTCAGAGCACGAGGAGGAAACTTACCATTGACAATCCCACTTTCGATTTCAATCGTCACTTCATGTTCCCATAACGAGCATGAAAATGCGCGGGCGTATGATCTCGGTAATACATCGCAATAATTATTCCAAGAAATCGACTTATCTCAGGCACGGAGCAATTTGCACACAAACTCCTTTACCTGCAACTTTCACAGGGCGTCCGCATCGCATATCAGGCGTAACCACGTCGCTCCCCGCCAGAGACGGCTCACTCAATCCGCCTCAGGCGGACTGCATTGTTGCCGCCAGACGTTATGTGTCATGCGGGGCGGCCGGCACGTCAGCCTGTATTCGTTGCCGATTGCTAGTTATTTGGAGAGGAGGGCCTTTTGGACTTCAGCCTTCAGAGGAGGGATATCTTGCTGAACCGTCAGCCAGACTTTTTCGATATCGACGCCGAAGTAGTCGTGAATCAATTTGTAACGCATTCGAGCAATGTCTGGCCACGGCACGCTGGTGTGAGAGGAACGGAATGCCGGGGAAAGTCGTTTGACTGCTTCCCCAATGATTTCTAACTGTCGAATCACGCCATCCTGGACGAGAGGTTGCTTCTTGAACTGTGGTTCATCAATCCCTTGGACATACATCTCAAGACGATCAATGGCATCGCGAATATGCTCAAGGTATACTCGATCGTTACGAGGCAAAAATGATCTGGCGCTCTTGGAGAATACGATCCCGAAGGTAAGGACTCAAAGCCGCCTCCGTCTGCAGATCAACCTGTCGGCCAAGGAGCTCTGTCAATTCGCGTTCCAATGCAACAAGCGTGAGAAGACTGACACGACCCGAAAATGAAACGAGCATGTCTATGTCGCTATCCTCGCGAGCTTCACCACGAGCTTGCGAGCCAAAAATCGCCAACGAACCACGCCATACTTCCGGCAGATGCGGCGAATAGTTGATATGTCTTCAATCACGGGTGTCATTTGTCCCTCGTAAACCAAAATACGCAATCTCTCGTTGAGATGCTATCGGCCGCCGCGCACGAACGCATAACAGTGGTAACCACGCCGCTTCCCGACGGAAAGCGGTCGGGACAGGCGCCTTTGACGGAGAGAGGCTCAGCTAAAGCTATGGAAAAGACAATTGTACTCGCTCAATCCGCCTCAGACGGACTGCGTGGTTGGCGAGACGTTATACGCCAAGCAGCTGAGTCAGGAGTTCGGCTTCCGCCCCAATAGTGATATCTATGAAAGCCTATTCAGCGACTCTCATTATCTTAGCCCTCGTTGCCGCCTCAACTGGCGCTTGCAACCAGTCTGTTGGCCCTGAAGCTTGCGCGCCATCATTTCAACTGGTATTCTCCGCCCGGGGCCCGCATACCTTGCAAGGACTATACACCCTTGATGCAACTGGTACCGGCATCAAAAGACTGACACCAGATTCAATGACGGTCTCCCCTCGGTATTCTTGTTCTCCGGATGGTCAGTGGATCTTGTTTGCTGCCTTCGCGAATCAAAGTTCAGATATTTGGAAAATCAACAGAACCACCAGACTTGTGACACGAGTTGTCGCTGACCCGGCTGTAGATGATAGCCCAGAATGGCTCCACGACGGCAGTGGATTCGTCTTTCGTTCTAATCGATCCGGGCGTTACAGCATATGGATGTGTGATGCGAACGGACTCAATCAAAGACAAATCATCCCTGACACGCAATACACCTCTTGGCCAAGATCATCACCACGGCTTCCAATGATTGCTTTTTCGTACGCTTGGAGGACAATAGTTGTGCTGGACTATCAACGAAACCTCCAAATCCCAGTGACGCCAGATTCATTGGATCCACATTCGAACTTCTTCGCTTGGTCTCCAAGTGGTGATAAGCTTGCATTTGAGGTATCTCGCGATCTCTATGTTTGGGATCTCATAAGCTCTCTCCGAAGATACTGGACCGACAACAACCACATCTTCAATCCTATATGGTCGCCAGACGGACAGCAGATTGCGTTTAACGCATTCGACACGTTGAAAGTCTTGAACCTCTCCAGCCGAGCCGTTCGCCCTTTGATGTCCGGCATGGCATACGCAGGCAGGTCGAGTTGGTCACCCGACGGCAGCACTATTGCTGTTGAGGCTCTGAATCCGCCTTGGATTCTACTCGTGGCGGCAGATGGAGGTTCGGTGAAAGCAGTACCAGTAGGTGAAAACGTTGCCGTTCATCCGCAGTGGATCAATGCTGTTTGGTAACACGGTTACCAGCCACAGCGGATCTTAGATTTAGGGATGCACGAACAGCTGCGCGGCGTATAACAGCGGACACTACAGCGCTCCCCCTCGATTCACCCGCCGTCTTTGAGAGAAGACAGAGTCGCAGCCGGGTTCGCTCGGGGTCGCTCAATCCGCCTCAGAGGCGGACTGCGTGGTTGCTGCACACGTGAGGCGAAACGGCCGTGCGGGTGCAACAAGAAAGGTGGGACGAGTCTACCGCTGTTGCAGCAACTGGAGAGATTTGCGAATGGCCGCTTCATCAACCAAGCGGTTTGTCACATAGCGGTGAAGGATACTCGAAATCAACGTCTGATACGGCAATCCCTCTTCCTGGGATCGACGTCTTAATTCTTTCAGCACATTCTCTGCTATCCGAATGTTTATCGTACGACTCTTCCGGACTCGATCCAAAAGGGCTTCAACCTTCTGCCGATCCTTCTTCGACAACGGACGATATGAATCAGCTTCCCTTTCAATCTGTCGCTCAAACGAATCAAGTTTTGTCTTCATGACTTTTCCTCTCCATACAATTTGTGAAACTTCCGGCTCGGAAATATTGTCTTCAACACAATGTTCTTCTTTGCATCAATGACGAACGGGACGACATATGTGTACCCCTTATACTTCACAACAAATATCCGCTGCTTCGGATGAAGAGGGTTCTCGAGAATCGTAAGATACTTCTTCTCAAGGATGATCTGAGCGACATCTTCAAAGGAGATGTCACGCGTTTCTTTCAGTGTCTTGTTCTTTGCTTCGTCCCAGAGAATGTCCACGGCCTAATATATCGCAATTCATATACATTGTCAACTTCACCGCACGGCCACACGCGCATAACACACCCAACCACGGCGCTTCCCGACGGAAAGCGGTCGGGACAGGCGCCTTTGACGGAGAGAGGCTCAGCTAAAGCTATGGAAAAGACAATTGTACTCGCTCAATCCGCCTCAGACGGACTGCGGTCTTTTGCCAAGCGATCGGCCGCCTCCGTCGTTCTCCTCGCTCTCTTCTTCGCCTGCAGTCTCTCTCCCGCCCAAACAAAACCGATCGACAGTGTGCCCTGGGAACCTGACGATCTCCCTCGCCGAGGGGCGAAGCTCCCAACGGCGCCGAATCCGGCTCGGGTCTTCCAGGATGCGGCTCTGAGTCTGATTGGTGTCTATCAAAACCGGATCGGGCCGCTCTCCATCCATCGATGCCCGTACACCCCCTCCTGCTCCAACTTTGCGCGGCGGGCGATCGAACGCCACGGGCTGTTCGTGGGTCTCTGCATGTTCATCGATCGAAACATGTATCGCGAAAATCCGGGGATGTTTCGGCATTACAACCTCCGGCGACTTCCGGGCGGGGTGCTGAAACTCGACGATCAATTTTTTCTGGGAGAGGTTCACCGATGACGATCCCGCTGATCCTGTGGTTTCAATTGTTCACGCCCAATGATCCGACCGTCGGTTTTGCCGATGCGTTGATGAAACAGGGTGACTACTTCCGGGCGATCACCGAGTACAAGCGGGCGATGTACCATTCGACGGAGGAGAGTGTCAAGGATTATTGCCTCGTGCAGATCGCGCAGGCGTATCGCAAGAGCGGCAAAATTGAATCAGCGGTTGAGTATGCCGCCGTGTTGCTGGCGAAGCCGGACGTGGCCCCCTCGCTCCGTTACCGGGCAAACCTTGCAGTGGGTCAGAGCTATTTTGAAAGCAATATGCCGCAACTTGCGCTCGCGTACTTCGAGGCGGCTCGCGACCATCAGGATTCGCTGCTCTTCCCCATGCTCTGCTTAGGAGTCACTCATGCCGCGTTGGGGAATCATGAGAAAGGGGCGGGCTATTTTGAAGAAGCCGTGCAGCTGCAAACCAACATGGATCTGAAAGATCGGTACGCCGATTTTGCTTCCAAGGTCCGATTGATGGAACGCCGACCGCGCAAGTCACCTGCACTGGCTGGAGGCCTTTCAGCCGTAGTTCCGGGTGCCGGTCAACTCTATAGTGACCATGCCTACGACGCCTTTCAAGCGTTCTTCTATACTGCATCGATGGCGTTCGCGACCTATGCGATGTACAACTATGAACACTCGGGAAACCGACAGCTGCTCTGGACGTACGTCGGAGCATCGATCACCGGGATCTTCTATGTCTCAAACGTCATTGGAGCGTCCCGCACGGCGCAGTATCGCAACTGGAAGGTCGAGGGAGATTTCACGAGAGAGCTGTACGACGCGATCGTCGTGTATGAGCCGCGGTAAGCGCGGCGGATTGATTTTCCGCAACATCTTTGATACATTATGCAAACCACAGATACCGCTGGCAGTCATACCGCTCTGATTGCCGGTCCCACCGTATGTGAAACTCGATGGATTCTCAGGGCAATTCTGCACCACAACATGGCGGCAGTGATCACATCAATGCACATCCGGCGGAAGCAGTCTCTCCTGACCAGACCATGGCGGAGCGTCAGCGCAAGATTTCCACGCAATACAGCAGAAGAAAGCTTCTCCTTGGGCTGAGCCAATCCCTTCTCCTCTTTTTCTTTCTGTTCGCGATGTTGGTGAGCGGGGTCTCCGTTTCACTCGAACGGCTGGCATTCAATCTGATTGATCAGCCGTACGGAGCGCTCCTGGCGTTTGCATTGTTGTTCGGTATCCTCGAAGGCGCGCTCGCATTCCCGATGAGATGGTACTCGGGATACGTTCTCGAACATCGATACGGATTGTCGAATCAATCGATCGGCAGGTGGCTGTGGGAATCGTTGAAAGGAACGGGGGTCTCGGCGGTTCTCGCCGTACCGATTCTCCTGGTCTTCTATTATGTTCTCCGCACGTACGGTTCCTCGTGGTGGATTCCACTCGGATTTGTCTTATTCTTGTTCTCGATTCTTCTTTCCCGAATCGCGCCGGTTCTTATTTTTCCTCTCTTCTATAAGTTTCAACCTCTTCAGGATGGAGCACTGCGAGAGCGAATCCTCGCGCTCACACGCGCGGTCGGCATGCGTGTCGAGGGAGTGTTCGTATTTGACATGAGCAAAAACACGAAGAAGGCGAACGCGGCATTCACGGGGATCGGGAAATCAAAGCGGATCATCCTGGGGGATACGCTGATCGCGAATTTCACCGACGAAGAGATTGAAACTGTGTTTGCGCACGAACTCGGACACTTCAAGCTCAGACACGTCTGGGTTATGATGGTCACGGGAATGGTGACGGTATTTGTTGGACTCTGGATAGCTTCCCGGCTGTATGAAACGAGTCTTGGATGGTTTGGATTCGATGCGATCGATCGAATTGCAGCGCTCCCACTGCTGGGGATCTGGCTGGGTCTCTATTCGCTGGTGACGACGCCGGTGAACAATCTTCTCTCCCGCGCGCTGGAACGCGCTGCCGACACGTTTGCCGTTCGGCTTACACGCAACGGGGAGGCGCTTGTGCATGCGCTCCAGAAGCTTGGCGCTGTGAATCTCGCCGATCCCAATCCGCATCCGGCAATCGAGTTCTTCTTCTACAGTCATCCATCAATCCAGAAGCGCGTGGAGAGGATCAAAACCATGTCGGCAGGGAGTCCGCAATGATCCTGACAATCGTTCGCATCGCGGCTGTCATCGCGGTGACAATCCCATACTCGGTTGCCGCCCTCCTCGTGATACCGATCGACGAGTCAGGACGAATGTATCACGGACTCGGCCGAAGCTGGGCGCGTCTTGTGCTTCGGCTCTGCGGCGTGAGGGTCCGCCTCAAGGGGCGTGAGCATCTCGATCCGAAGTGTCACTACATCTATGTGGCCAACCATGCGAGCATGTTTGATATTCCTGCGGTTATGGCAACAATCCCCGATCAGATTCGCATCGTGCTCAAGAAAGAATTGACGCGCGTTCCGATCTGGGGATGGGCGCTGAAACATGGACCCTATATTTCGATCGACCGATCGGACGCCAAGGGGGCGATGGAGAGTCTCGACCGGGCCGCTCGGACGATCCGGCACGGCGCGTCGGTTCTCCTCTTCGCGGAGGGAACAAGAACGAGGGATGGCAATCTCCAGCCATTCAAGCGCGGTGCGTTCGCGCTGGCCGCAAAATCGGGTGTGCCGATCATCCCGCTGACGATCAACAACAGCTTCAACATTCTCCCGAAGGGATCGCTGAGAATCCGGCCGACGGACATCGAGCTGGTCCTCGGCCGGCCCATTCCGACAGATTCAAGAGCCGGACGCGATGGGGAAAAGAAATTGATGGACGAGGTCCACGCGATTGTCTCGGGCAATTTCAAATCGCCGCACGCAGCGAACGAACCACACAACGGATAGCTCACGAAGGGGAATAGAGAGGAGAGATCCACAATGTCCGTGACGATCAAAGATGTCGAGTACATCGCGGAACTCGCGCGGCTGGAATTCACGGATGCAGAGAAAGAAATGTTTACGCATCAGCTGAATACGATCCTCGCGTACATCGAACAGTTGAACAAGCTTGACACGACGAATGTCGAGCCTCTCTCTCACGTCATTCAACTGCAGAATGTGTTCCGCGAGGACGAAGTGAAGCCGGGGCTCACCCGGGAGGAAGCTTTGCAGAACGCGCCGTCGAAGAGCGAAGAATTTTTCAAAGTGCCCAAGGTGATCGGAGAAAAATAGAGATGGGCGCCAGACCCAAAGTTATCGGCGTGATTCCTGCCCGATACGCATCGCAGCGACTGCCGGCGAAGCCGCTGGTCGATTTGCGAGAGAAGAGTCTCGTTCAGCGTGTCTACGAGCAAGCCCGCAAAGCATCGACGATAGACCATCTCGTGGTCGCGACCGACGACGCGCGGATCGCCGAGGCGGTGCGGTCGTTCGGTGGAGCGGTGATGATGACCTCGCCGGAGATCAAGAGCGGGAGCGATCGTGTTGCGGCGGTCGCAGAAGCCATCGAGGGGGACATTTTTGTAAACGTTCAGGGGGACGAACCGCTCATTGCTCCGCAGATGATCGATCAGGGAGTCCGGCTGTTGCTCGACGACGAGAAGGTCAAACTCGGAACGCTGGCAAGACACATCGATACGACGGACGAGCTCTTCAATCCATCAGTTGTTAAAGTGGTGCTCGACGTGAACGGCGACGCGCTCTACTTTTCGCGTTCACCGATCCCGCACCAGCGTGATGCAGCTGATCAGCGGGATTGGCTGCGGGACGCGACATTCTTGAAACATATCGGATTGTATGTTTTTCGCCGTGACTTTTTGAAGACGTACGCGGCGCTGGAAGAGTCGAGGCTGGAACGACTCGAAAAACTGGAACAGCTGCGCGCGCTCGAACATGGATATCGCATCAGGGTGGGCATGACGGAGTTCGACAGCATACCGGTCGATACTCCGGAGGATGTTGAGCGGGTGATTCACATTCTCCAATCGAAATCATCGTAGGATTCGAGGGAACCTTCATGTGGGAATGGCTACGAAATAACTTCGCGCGCGGAGTGGTCATCATCATCCCGGTGGTCATCACCGTCTGGCTGCTGAACGAGGTGTTTGTCGCGCTCGATCGGATTATCTCTCCGATCTTTGTGCAATACGGGATCAACGTCCCCGGTCTTGGGCTCGCGACGATGCTCCTGTTGATCCTGATCGTCGGGATTCTGTCCCGGAACCTGATCGGGAAGCTGGTTCTGACTACGTTCGATTCGCTCATGCGCCGGTTGCCGATCGTGAAGACGATCTACACGGCAGTGAAGGACGTGCTCGCCGCATTCTCCGCGAGTCAGGGAGGGAAGAGTTTCAAACAGGTGGTGTTGATTGAATATCCGCGGAAGGGAATCTATTCCATCGGATTCGTTACGAACGAGATCCGCATGAGGAGAGCCAGGGGAAAATCCGGAACGAAGCTGATCAGTGTCTATCTCGCGCATCCTCCGAACCCGACGTCGGGTGTCATGGTCATGGTTCCGGAGAAAGATGTGCGGGTCCTCAAGATGAGTGTGGAGGAGGGATTGAAGTTTGCCCTATCCGCGGGAATCGTGACGCCGAAGAGTCTTGAGGATTTGGGAGTGACGAAGTGAGGCGGACCCAATTGATGATCTCAACTCAGGGAAGAGGGTGAGAGTATGGCACGGAGTCGGGTGAAATACATTTTCATCACCGGTGGTGTTGTTTCGTCCCTCGGCAAGGGGATTGCGGCCGCTTCGCTTGGATACCTCCTGAAGTCCCGCGGACTTCGGGTCACCATCCAGAAATTCGATCCGTACATCAACGTTGATCCCGGCACAATGAACCCGTTCCAACATGGAGAGGTGTATGTGACGGACGACGGAGCGGAAACCGATCTCGATCTCGGACACTACGAGCGTTTTCTCGATGTCAACATGACCCGCCAGAATAACGTCACGACGGGTCAGGTGTACTACGAAGTGATTTCCCGTGAACGACGCGGCGATTACCTCGGAGCCACGGTCCAAGTCGTACCTCACATCACCGATGAAATCAGGCGCAGAGTCGCGCTCCTGGGAGCAAGCCGAAAGTATGACGTTGTGATCGTTGAAGTGGGGGGAACCGTTGGCGACATCGAGAGTCTGCCGTTTCTCGAAGCGCTTCGCCAATTCACGCTCAAGGTCGGTCATCGCAACGCGTTGAATATTCATCTCACGCTCGTTCCGTACATCCGTTCCGCGGGTGAGCTGAAGACGAAACCGACTCAGCACAGTGTGAAAACGCTTTTGGAAATCGGTGTCCAGCCCGACGTCCTCATCTGTCGATCGGAACAGAAGCTTTCTAGAGACGTACGAGAGAAGATCGCCCTCTTCTGCAATGTTGAAGCCAGGGCGGTTATTTCAGCCCCCGATGTGGATTCGATCTATGAGGTTCCCCTGGTGTTTGCGGCCGAACAGTTTGATGAGATTATGATCGAGAAGCTGAATCTCAAATGCGGAAAGGCCGACATGCGACGATGGTCGCGGTTCGTGCAGAGAGTCAAAGAGCCGGCTGGGGAAGTCCGGATTGCCGTTTGTGGGAAGTACACCGATCTGCGTGATGCGTACAAGAGCATCAATGAGGCGTTTGTTCATGCCGGAGCGGAAAACGACGTGCGCGTCTCTCTCAAGTGGGTGAAGGCGGAGGATGTGCACAGAGACGGCGCAGAAAAATATTTGAAAGAGATCGACGGTC
>VGVZ01000046.1 GCA_016873805.1 Ignavibacteria bacterium | reverse complement strand
GTTCGCTCATGGGAGCAACAGCGTAACCGTCATCGAACCACCATCTCGTGGCGCTTTACCACGAACCGGGCACGAGAAACCATGGCCCGGCATTATGCCAATGTCACACAATCATCGTAACAGTCCACTAGCTATGCCCAAACTGACCATAGAAGAACTTCGAAAAGAACGGGAAAAAGCCCGCAAAGGCATCTACCTGAGAGAGGGGGAATTTCGCGGAAAGATCATCGTGCATATGGGGACGTGCGGCATCGCGGCGGGGGCAAGAGGAATCGTTTCGACATTCCTCGAAGAGGTTGAAAAGCGCGCGGTGAAGGATATTGCGGTGACCACATCGGGGTGTGCCGGGCTGTGCTCCAGAGAACCGATGGCGACGGTCGAGCTGGTAGATACGCCGCCGGTGAAGTACGGTGACCTCACGCCGGAAAAAACAAGAAAGATTTTTGCGGAACACGTGCTTGGCGGCACGATCGTCGCCGACTATGCCATCGGCGTCGGTTCGGAGAAGGGAGGTTGAGGCGATGGCAACCAGACGCATAGAGCTGATGCTGTGCGCCGGAACCGGTTGTGTTGCCGGCGGGGCCTTCCGAATCAAAGAGGCACTCGACAGTGAAATCAGCCGGCACGGTCTCCAGGATGAGGTGATCGTCGTGCCGACGGGGTGCAACGGCTTCTGCGGACAGGGTCCGCTGCTCGTCGTCGAACCGGAAAAGATCTTCTACAGCTGGCTGAAAGAGGAGGATATTCCGTTTCTCGTGCAGGAGCACTTCTTGAAGGGGAGACCGGTCAAGAAACTCATGTTCACCCCGACGGAACGGAAGGAACCGATTCCGCTCCTGGGTGAAATTCCCTTCTTCAAGAAACAAATGCTCCTCGTCCTGCGGAACAAGGGGATCATCGATCCGGAACAAATCAGCGACTATCTGGCGAGAGACGGATACGTCGCTGTTGAAAAAGTACTCACATCGATGAGCCCTGAACAGGTGATCGGGGAGATCATCACGTCGGGTCTGCGTGGTCGCGGAGGAGCCGGCTTCCCTACCGGCGTGAAGTGGAAGATCTGTCGCAGTCAGGAACGGACACCGAAGTACATCATTTGTAATTGTGATGAGGGAGACCCCGGCGCGTACATGGATCGGAGCGTCTTCGAATCTGATCCGCACTCCGTCATCGAAGGACTAACGATCGCCGCGTATGCGATCGGTGCGGCGCGTGGATACATTTACGTTCGTTCCGAATATCCGCTGGCAATCCGACGAATACAGATCGCGGTGCAGCAGGCGCGGGACTACGGGCTCTTGGGGGAAAACATTCTCGACTCCGGATTCTCGTTTGATGTCGAGATTCGAGAGGGATCCGGCGCGTTCGTCTGCGGCGAAGAAACATCGCTCATCCATTCGATCGAGGGTCTCAGCCCGGAACCGAGGCAACGACCTCCCTTTCCGGTGCAATCCGGGCTCTGGGGACAACCCACGGTCATTAACAACGTCGAGACTCTGGCCAATGTCCCTGTCATCATCAGCCGCGGTGCGGATTGGTATTCGAGAATCGGAACAGAAACGAGTAAGGGGACAAAGATCTTCTCCCTTGTGGGAAAGATCAACAACACCGGTTTGATCGAAGTCCCGATGGGTGTGACCCTCCGCGAGATTGTCTATGAAATCGGCGGAGGGATTCCGGGGAACCGCGCGTTCAAAGCGGTACAAACCGGCGGACCATCAGGCGGTTGCATTCCGGCGAGTCTGATGGACGTTCCCATCGACTATGAGAGTCTTCTGCAAGCGGGTTCGATGATGGGCTCCGGCGGCATGATCGTCATGGACGAAGACACCTGCATGGTGGATGTCTCCAAATTCTACCTTCAATTCACGAACGACGAGTCGTGCGGCAAATGCAGTACGTGCCGGGACGGGAGCGAGGCGCTCCTGGAGGTGCTCACACGCATTACTGATGGCCATGGAAGAGAGGGAGATATTGAATTCATGGAGGAACTCGGCCACGCGATCAAAGACGCATCCATGTGTGGACTCGGTACCACGCTCCCCAATCCGGTGCTCTCGACGATCACGTATTTCAGAGACGAGTATGAAGCACACATCAAGGAGAAGCGCTGTCCCGCGAAGGCGTGTAAGGAACTTACCTCATACTTTATCGATCCGGAGAAATGTCAGGCCTGCTTGATCTGCATGCGAGAATGTCCCGCCGAGTCGATCTACGGCGAGAAAAACGTCATTCATGTCATCGATCAGGTCAAGTGTACGAAGTGCGGTTCGTGTTTCGACGTGTGTCCCGAACGCTTTGCTGCCGTCGTGAAGATTTCCGGTGAGCCGGTTCCTTTTGTCGAGAAGGGGAGGTTGATCGCACGAAAACGAAAGCAAGCCGAGGGGGTGGCCTGAGCATCGGAGAGCGTTGACTCAGTCCAATGCGAGAGGAGAACATGTGAAGCTACGAGAGATCATACAAGTACTCAATGCAGAAGTTATTCTCGACGGCGAAGATCAGGACATGGAGATCGGAATGGCGTGCGCATCGGATCTGATGAGTGACGTTCTGGCTTTTGCGAAGGCCGGCGCTCTTCTGATGACAGGACTCACGACCACCCAGGTCGTCTACACGGCGGAGATGGCGGATACGAAAGTTGTCTGTTTCGTACGCGGGAAAAAGCCGTCGACAGAAACGATCGAACTGGCCAGGAGCAGAGGCATCATCCTGCTGAGAACCACTCTTCCGATGTTCGAAAGTTGCGGACGACTGTACAAGAACGGACTCAAGGGGTGTTCTGAGACATGAAGGACGATAAGATCTCCGAAGTCATCAGGGTCGGAAAGGCACAAGTCCTCGTCTACGAGTTGAGGGTCGAAGCGGCCATGTCAACGAACGTCTGCTCAGTCAGTCCCGATGACACAATGGAGGACGTCCGAAAGATACTGAAGGAACACGCGATTTCAGGCCTTCCGGTCGTCGCGGGAGATGAATTGAAGGGTATCGTGAGCATTGAGGATCTGATTGAATCGATACTGGAGGGGAAGACAGCAGATCGCGTCAGCCAGAGGATGACCCGTGAACCTGTCACGATTTGTTCCGACGATCTGCTTGTGCGTGCGATCAATGATTTCGGTCGGTACCGATATGGTCGATTTCCCGTGATCAACCGTCAGACCAAGAAACTTGTCGGAATCATCACCAAAGGGGACATCATCAGATGTCTGTTCAAACGTCTCGAAAGCAATCACTACGAGGACGAACTACGGCGATATCGAGCGGGACATCTCTTCGAAGACATTCGGTCGGATCATTCCTCGCTTGTGCTCAAGTATAATCTTGAGGGTGCGAGCTTCGAGAAGGCAGGCGAAGGGAGCAGTCAGCTGAAGAAAAATCTGCTGCGGCTGGGAATCCATCCCGATGTGGCGCGAAGAATCACGATTGCCTCATACGAGGCCGAAATGAACATGGTAATCTTCTGCAAGGGGGGAACGCTCATCGCGACAATTGAACCGCGATGCGTTACGGTCAATGCTGTGGATCAAGGCCCGGGGATTCCCGACATCGCGCGGGCAATGGAGCCGGGATATTCCACGGCACCGGACTGGGTGCGGGAGCTTGGTTTTGGAGCCGGGATGGGGCTCCCAAACATCAAGAACTGTTCGGACGAGATGCACCTCGATTCGACTGTGGGCAAAGGGACAAACCTTCAGTTTAAGGTCTACACGAAAAAATGAAACTCAGAGAAATCGTCAATCAGCTCCAGCTTGCCGTTAAAACGGGTGCGGATCTTCTTGACCGCGACGTGAACGGCGGTTATGCGGGCGATCTGTTGAGCGATGTGCTCGCCCACGCCCGAGTGGGGAATTTGTGGATCACCCTTCACACGCATCCGAATATCGTCGCGGTGGCGAGCTCCAAGGATCTCGCCGGCATTATCGTCGTGAACGGGCGAACGCCCGACGAAGAGACGCTCCGAAAGGCAGCGGAGGAACAAATCCCGATCCTCATCAGCAGCGGATCCACGTACAGCGTCGTGTGCAAGCTGGGCGAGTTGGGGATTACGTAGCATGCGAGAGTTTAAGGCCGATCTGCATATTCATACGTGCCTCTCTCCATGTGCCGAGCTTGAGATGTCTCCCAGAAACATCGCGAAGGAAGCGAAGCGGAAGGGACTGGCGATTGTCGGCATCTGCGATCACAACTCAGGGGAAAATGTTCCCGCCGTGAACAAAGCGGCGGCGTTCGAGGGAGTTGAAGTCCTCGGCGGTATGGAAATCACTTCGAAAGAAGAGGTGCACGTTCTGGCGCTGTTTGACTCGGAAGAGAGGCTGTTCGGACTGCAGAAAATTGTCTATGAGAATCTGCAGGGGACGAACGATGAAAAGATATACGGAGACCAGGTTGTGGCAAACGAGCTGGACGAGGTTGTCGACTTCAACAAGAAGCTCCTCATTGGCGCAACCGAGATCTCGATTGACCGGCTTGTGGAATTGATTCATGAGTTTGATGGATTGGCCATCGCGGCGCATATCGACAGAGAGGGATTTGGAATCATCGGTCAGCTCGGCTTCATCCCCAAAGGATTGGCGCTCGATGCCGTCGAGCTGGCGGACCCCGTCAACAAAGATGCGATGGCCCTGGAAGAGCCGTTTGCGTTCGTCAGTTCGTCGGACGCCCACACGCTGGAGCGAATCGGCAAGCGATGGACAACATTTCTGATGAACGATGTGAGCATCGGCGAATTGCGCAAGTGCCTGCGCGGGGAGGACGGTCGGAGAGCGTGGATGTAGCGATGGAGGATCTCTCACTGCATATTCTGGATATCGTGGAGAACTCTCTGCGTGCCCATGCAAGAACCGTTGAAATACGTCTCATTCACGACAGGCAGGAAGATTTCCTTACACTTGAGATTACCGATGATGGAGAGGGAATGGATGAGGCAGAGCTGAAACGAGCAACGGATCCTTTCTTCTCGACCAAGGAAGGAAAGCGAACGGGACTTGGCCTCGCTTTTCTGGCTCAGGCGGCCGAAGAGGCGGAAGGCGACCTCAAAGTAGAAAGCCGAAAGGGGGGCGGAACGAAAGTGATCGCGAGTTTTCGCATGGGTCACATCGACAGAAAACCACTCGGGGATCTTGAAGAAACGGTGAAATGTCTGAAAGCAACGCACCCAGAGGTTGATTTTCGATATGAGTTCAGGCACGAAAGAGAAGAACAATGATTAGTCTGACGATCAACAAGCAGCCGATTGAAGTCACCGAAGGGACCACACTTCTCGGGGCAATCGAGAAGCTCGGCATGCGTGTTCCGACGCTCTGCCATCATGAAGCGCTGACCCCATATGGAGCATGCCGGCTCTGTGTGGTGGAAATCCATATGGACGGACGACCACCGATCATTCAGGCATCGTGTTCATATCCCGCGCTGGAGGGAATCAGCGTATGCACCGATACCGAACGGGTGAAGAGAGCGAGAAAGGTAGTTGCCGAACTGTTGCTGGCGCGTTGCCCCGATTCAGAAGTGATCCAAAGGGTCGCCGCCGAGCACGGTGTGCGCGAAATCAGAATCGCCAAGAAAAACGACGACTGCATCTATTGCGGCCTCTGCGTGAGGATGTGTGAGGAGCGAATGGGGCGAAGCGCCATCGCGTTTACCGGCAGAGGTCCGCGGAGGCGACTCGAGCCGCCGTTCCGAAAGCACAACCGTGTCTGTTGGGCTTGCGGCGCATGTGACTTCATCTGTCCCGTGGCAAAGGAGATCCGAACCCTGAGCTCCGACACCGTGCCCCTCATCATTCCCGACGCGTTCAACATTGATCTCAATGCGCGTCCCGCTGTCTCGACGTACTATCCTCAGGCAGTCCCCAACATCCCCGTGATCGACCGGCATTTCTGTGTCCATCTCAATTACGACAAATGCGGAATCTGTGAACAGGTCTGTCAGGCAAAAGCCATCAAATACGACCAGACCGACCAAGACGTCGAGATTGATGTCGGTGCCGTTGTGCTGGCACCGGGGTACGAAGTCTACACGCCGAGCACATCACAGAGCTATGGGTATGGGAAGTATCCCAATGTGGTCTCGGCATTGCAGTTTGAACGAATCCTTTCGCCATCGGGACCGTCGGGAGGACATGTCCACCGCCCGTCGGATCAGACCAAACCGAAGCGGATCGCATTCATTCAATGTGTAGGATCGCGCGACCACGAACGCGACTACTGTTCTGCTGTCTGCTGCATGTACGCGACGAAGGAGGCGATCATTGCCAAAGAGCACGCCGGAGCCGACCTCGAGTGTGACATTTTCTTCATGGACATGCGGGCGTTCAGTAAGGGATTTGAAGCATATCTGGAAAGCGCAAAGGCACTCGGCGTGAATTACATCCGCTGCCGCGTTCCCGTTGTCTCGGAGATTCCTGAGTCAAGAAACCTTATGATTCAGTATCTGACGGAAGATGATCATAAACTTTCCCGCGAATACGGGATGGTCGTACTTTCTGTCGGGATGTTGCCGCCAAAGGATGCGCGCGCACTGGCCGCGATTACGGGAATCGATCTCGATCAGTACGGTTTCTGCCATACCTCTCTGTTCGATCCGGTCAGAACTGCTCGGGAAGGGGTCTTTGTTGCCGGACCATTCACCGAACCGAAGGACATCCCCGAGACCGTCGCTCAGGCATCCGCCGCTGCTTCCAAAGTACTGTCACTTCTCCATGACGTGCGCGGGACGTTGATCAAGCCGACGGTGTATCCCCCCGAGAGAAATGTTCAGGGAGAAGAACCTCGTGTCGGAGTTTTTGTGTGCCACTGCGGTACGAACATCGCGGGTGTCGTGAATGTGCCGAATGTCGTCGCATACGCGCAAACCCTGCCGGGCGTTGTGTATGCAGAGAACAATCTGTACACCTGTTCAAACGACAGTCAGGAACGCATTCGCGAGAAGATCAAAGAACACAATCTCAATCGCGTTGTTGTGGCCTCTTGCACGCCTCGGACGCATGAAGCGATCTTCCGGAGTACCATCCGTCAGGCAGGGTTGAATCCGTTCCTCTTCGAAATGGCGAACATTCGCGATCAGTGTTCGTGGGTCCACATGCATGAACCAGAAAAAGCCACGAAGAAATCCAACGACCTCGTTCGCATGGCTGTCGCGAAAGTGAAGTTGAACGACCAACTGTATCCACGACCTCTGGAAATCAGCCACGACGCTCTCGTCGTCGGTGGGGGAGTCGCCGGCATGACCGCAGCCCTGGAGATTGCAGATCATGGATTCCAGGTTCACCTCGTGGAACGCCAAGAGGAACTCGGCGGCTACCTGAGGAGCACTCGATATTTTCTTGAACAGGAAGATCCGCAACAGGGATTGCGGGATCTGATCAACCGCGTGAAGACCCACGAGAACATTCGTCTCCACACGAATGCGACGTTGACCGAAGTCCACGGCTCGCTCGGAAACTTCTCATCGAAAATCTCCATCAGTGGAAACGGCACGACCGAAGAGATTACGCACGGTGTGGTCATTGTGGCGACTGGTGCCGAGTCGTACTCTCCGGTCGAGTATCTCTACGGAGAGGACACGAGAGTGATGGTGCATCAGGAAATCGAGCAACAGCTTGCCGATGGTGCGTTCAAAGGAACATCGGTGGCCTTCATCCAGTGTGTCGGTTCCCGGAACAAAGAGCGGCCGTATTGCAGTCGGACCTGTTGTGCCGAGACGATCAAGCACGCACTGAAATTGAAAGAGCTCGACTCGGAAACAGAAGTGTATGTCCTCTACCGGGAGATGCGAACGTACGGTTTCCGGGAGACCTATTACACGCAGGCACGCCAGCGCGGAGTGATCTTCGTTCGGTTTGCCGATGACAATCCACCGGTCGTAACAGGGCAGAATGGTCGGCTTTCCGTAACGGTGCGGGATGAGACACTGAAGGAAAACATACAGCTTCTGGTCGATCATGTTGTTCTTGCCCCGGCGACAGTCCCGCTGGAGACCAACAAAGAGCTGGGTCAGCTTCTCAAGGTTCCCCTGAGCGAAACCAAATTCTTCCTCGAAGCGCATCGGAAGCTACGGCCGCTCGACTTCGCGACCGAAGGGGTGTTCCTCTGCGGCAATGCGCATTCCCCGCTCGCCGTTGACGAAGCCGTCGCGCAGGCACAGGGAACAGCGGCACGCGCGGCAACGATTCTTTCGAAGGACCAGATCGACCTCGAGCCGACAGTCTCCTGTGTCGTCGAGGAGAACTGTGACGGGTGCGCATACTGCGTGGAGCCATGTCCATTCAAGGCCATCACGCTGGTTGAATACGCGACGGAGGGGGAGACAAAGAAACGGGTGGAAGTTGATATCGCTCTTTGCAAGGGATGTGGCACGTGCATGGCGACCTGTCCGAAGAAGGCGATCTTTGTGTGGCACTTCAAGCCGGAACAGCTGCAGGCGGAGGTGAAGGCCGCGCTGGGTATTATGACGTGACTCTGAATTCTTTCATGACTCCTCAAGAGATCCTAGACTATGAGCACAGAGAATCAAGATTTTGAGCCCCTCATCATTGCCATTTGCTGCTACTGGTGCTCTTACACTGGAGCCGACCTGGCAGGTACATCGCGATTGCAGTATCCGACAAACATCAGAATTCTGCGCGTCCAGTGTACGGGGATGATCCATCCAAATCTCATCGTCGAGGCGCTCACGAGTGGTGCCGATGGTGTTCTCGTCTGCGGGTGTCATCCCGGCGATTGTCACTATCTCGAGGGGA
Source organism: Ignavibacteria bacterium (assembly GCA_016873805.1). GTDB lineage: Bacteria > Bacteroidota > Ignavibacteria > UBA10030 > UBA10030 > VGVZ01. The sequence goes on along the minus strand of VGVZ01000046.1, from coordinate 4,618 downwards.
ACCTCCGTGCGAAGTCGCGTGCGGACGCCATCGAACTGATGCTAGAAGATTTTGGTCTGGAGCCGGAACGGTTTCGCCTCGAATGGGTCTCCGCCTCCGAAGCTCAGCGGTTTGCCACCGTGGTCACAGAAATGGTAGAGCAGGTAAGAAAAGTAGGACCGAGTCCATATCGGGTCGCGGTAGAATAAGGATGTGCAGCACAATCCCGGAGTGAGAACTGATTCGACGTCTCAAGAAAAGCAATAGGAATTGATGGAAGAGCATATCGTAACGGAGGCACGCTAATCAAGAGCGAGAATCAATCACGATGAAAGGAGGTTGCTATGGCTGCTCGACTTGCCCAGGAGTGGTTTGCGATCTGCGGAGGGTGTGAGGTCACCATCCTGGATGTCGGTGAACCGCTGCTGGATATCCTGCCAAACCTTGAGATCGTGCACATGCCGGTTCTCATGGATCACAAGGTGTATGGTCAAACGGGGGAGAAGACGAAGATGGAGATCCCCGAGGCAGATGTGGGAATCATTACCGGCAGTATCAGGAATGAGGAACACAAAGAACTTGCCAAGGAGATGCGCAACAAGTGCAAGACGCTGATTGCGATGGGAACCTGTGCCTGCTCGGGCGGGATTCCTGCCCTCGGCAATCTCTCCACCGTCGATGATATCATGGAAAAGGTGTACAGAGGATCGGTCTCGACGGAGTCGAACGGTCTCCCGAAGGAGAGCGTTCCGGCGTTGACGGATCGCGTGTACGCCATCCATGAAGTTGTGCCGGTGGACGTGAAGCTCCCTGGATGTCCCACCACGCCGGAAATCTTTGTGGAAGCGGTTTCTGCCTTGCTCGCCGGCAAGAAGTTCACGCTTACCGGCAAGAGCGTGTGTGACGAGTGCCCGTTTGTCCGCGAAAAGAAAGCGGTCTCCGAGCTCAAACGACCACTGGAACCCATCCACTTCGACGTGGGGAAACCTCTCGAGAGCGTCCGGTGTGTTCTGGAGCAAGGGTACCTCTGTCTCGGTCCCGCCACGAAATCGGGATGCGGCGGTGAAGCCGGAACCCCACGGTGCATCAAGGCATATATGCCGTGCCGCGGATGCTTCGGTCCTCTGGCAGACACGGCAAACCCGATGGTGGATATGATGGGCGCGCTCGCATCGATCGGCCTTGATGCGAAGCAAATCGTTGATCGCGCAGCCACATTCAACCGCTTCGCCGGAGCTCAGGGCCGACTCAGACCCGTTCCGCAGAAAGGAGGGAAACCGTCATGACGAAAACGCTCACTCTCCAGCCGGTCAGCAGAGTCGAAGGACATGCAAAGGTCACGATTCAGCTCGACGATAGCGGCAACGTTCACGACACGCGGGTCAACGTCATCGAACTGCGTGGCTTCGAAAAATTCTGCATCGGTCGACCTGCCGAGGAAATGCCGAGAATTACGACACGCATCTGCGGCGTTTGCCCCTGGTCGCATCATCTCGCGTCGGGGAAAGCCAACGACGCGGTCTTTGGTGTCACGCCGCCTCCGGCCGGCAAAAAACTCCGCGAGCTGTGCAACAGCATCGCATACATGGAAGAACATATCCTCCACTTCTATTTCCTTGCTGGCGCAGACTTCGTGATGGGTCCCGATGCCGATCCCGCGGTGCGCAATGTCATCGGCATCCTTGGAAAGGTTCCGGATGTGGCGCGCAAGGTGGTCCGCGTGCGTCACATGTGCGCGAAGATGCTTGAGATGATCGCGGGGAAATCGATTCACCCGGATGCCGTAGTCCCGGGAGGTTTCAGCCGGCCGCTGCTTCCTGCCGAGAGGGATGAACTGCGGAAGATGGCTGATGAATGTCTCGATCTGGCAAAATTTTCCATTGCATTTGCCAAGGAAAGCATCTTCCCACAGTATCTCGATACCGTCAAATCGCTCGGCGTTATTGAAACGGGATTCCTCGGGACGGTGACAGACAATGGCGCGCTGAACCTGTACGACGGCAAGCTCCGGTTGATGTCGAAGGATGGAACGTTCGTTGATTTCGAATACGACAAGTACACCGACTTCATCAGCGAGCACATCGAGCCATGGAGCTACCTGAAGTTCCCGTACGACAAACGTGCCGGCGCGTTCTCGATGGATCTCAACAAGCCGAATGGCATCTATCGCACGAACACGCTCGCCCGCATCAACGTGTGCGATCATATTGAAACACCGTTGGCGCAGGCCGAGCTTGAAGAATTCCGCAAATCGTTCGGCAGACCGGCTCAGCTGACGCTGCTCTATCACTGGGCGCGACTGATCGAACTCCTCTACAACGCGGAAAACGCGATTCGGCTGCTCGATGATCCCGACATCACGAATCCGGAGACGCGGGTTACAGCGGTGCCCCGCGCGGCTCGCGGTGTCGGCTGTGTCGAAGCTCCCCGCGGGACGCTGATCCACGACTACACGACCGACGAAAATGGTATCCTGACGAATGTGAATCTGATCGTCGGGACGACGCACAACAACGCGCCGATCAACATGTCGGTCAATCAGGCGGCGAAAGCGGTCATCAAAGATGGAAAATACGATCAGGGAATCATGAACCGCGTCGAAATGGCAATCCGCGCATATGATCCGTGCTTCTCGTGCGCGACGCACCGGTTCGATGGAACGATGCCCGTGAAGATCGACATCTACGATAGCCGCGGACGGATTGTCGACACGCTGCAGAACTAATTCATACTCACAATTCACCTCGCATCTCCGGTTCCCACGCTCCCGCGTGGGAACCGGTGCCAGGTGGTCGGACTATGTCCAACGATTTCCATATACTCCCGGAATTCTGCACGAAGAAGATCCTCGTCCTCGGGTGCGGCAATACGTTGTTTGGGGATGATGGATTCGGCTGTGCTGTGGCCGACTATCTCGTGGAAGAATACGAAATTCCATCTCACATCTACGTGATGGATGCGGGGACCGGTGTACGGAAGCTCCTCTTCACGCTTGCCATCAGCGAGGCGCTCCCTGACCAGATCATCATTATTGATGCGGTCGATAAGGGGAGAATTCCGGGCGATGTATTCGAGATCTCGCTGGATGATGTGCCGACGGAGAAAGCGGACGACTTTTCGATGCATCAGGCACCGACCTCGAATCTCGCGAAAGACCTGCAATCACGCGGAGTGGGTGTGAAAGTCGTTGTGTGTCAGGCGGAGCACATCCCTGAGTTCATGCATTCAGTCCTCTCCGAACCGGTCTGTCAGGCGGTCTCAATGGCTGGAGACCGGATTGCGCGTCAACTTTCCCTCGAGAGAATATCAGGTTCTATAACGTATCCCTCTTCTTCTTGCCTGCCGTCGCAGTCCCTCTAGCATTCACAAAATCTGAGGAGTCGGGGTGCGGTTAAGATGTTCCCCCTGACCGCAAGTGCGTCTTGACTTGTTTTGTTGGGACGCCTGCCATCTTCAGCAGATCCTCCGAGGCCGTCAGGAAAGTCCACACGGTAACTCGACGATTCTCGCCGCAATTGCACTCCGTGGAGTTTTCCTCTTTTTTCGTTACCTTTGCCGCATGAATAACGAAAGCCAATCGGTTGCAATCGGTGTCGATCTCGGCGGCACAAGCGTCAAGAGCGGCCTGGTCACTGTCACAGGGGAGATTCTCTATCAGAACAAGCTCCCTGCGCGCGCTTCAGAGGGTCCGAAAGCCGTGCTGTCGCAGATTGAGGCCTCTATCAAGGACTGCCTGTCTCACGCGGACAAAAAAGAGATCAAAGGCATCGGGATCGGATCACCGGGCATCGTGGACAACGAGGGGATGGTGAAATCGCCCCCCAATCTTGCCGACTGGGACGCGATTCCGCTTGGACGAGAAGTCGAGAAATCGTTTGAATTCCCTGTCTTCGTTGAGAATGATGCGAATGCCGCAGCGATTGCGGAGTCGAAGTTCGGCGCTGGACGGAACCATCCCGACTTTCTCTTCGTCATTTGGGGAACAGGGGTGGGGGGCGGAGTGATTCTGAACCGAAAAATTTATCGTGGACCGTCAGGCGGCGCAGGGGAGATCGGACATATTTCCGTGAACTTCGAGGGACCTCTCTGCAACTGCGGGAGCCGCGGCTGCGTGGAAGCATACGTCGGTCAACGATACCTCTCACACCGAACCGCCGAAAAACTGCGGGCGGGCGAGAAGTCGATCATCGTTGAGCTTGTGAGTGGAGATTTCAACAAGATCGAACCTCTGATCATCTCACAGGCGGCAGAACGGGGAGATCTCCTCGCGAACCATGTACTCACAGAAGCAGCGACACTCCTCGGTGTGGCCATCGGCTCGGCAATGAATCTGATGGATCTGCGAGTCAGCATCATCGGCGGCGGTGTCTCGGCGGCGGGAAATGGAACGATGAACAACATCAAACATTCCGTACAGCGGCATGTCCTCAAACCGCTGCGCGCGGATATTCAGGTGATCCGTGCGGAGCTGGGGAACAATGCAGGCATGCTCGGTGCCGCGGGATTGGTTCTCTAGCAGGTTGCTGAAAAACTCAGATTATTTTGTTCAATGAGGAACTTTTTGATGCGATGTACGTTGTATGGCGAATCAAGACATCAAAGGAGAAGAACCTCATGCGTGGACGCGATCAGAAGCAAG
>VGVZ01000045.1 GCA_016873805.1 Ignavibacteria bacterium | reverse complement strand
GTTCGCTCATGGGAGCAACAGCGTAACCGTCATCGAACCACCATCTCGTGGCGCTTTACCACGAACCGGGCACGAGAAACCATGGCCCGGCATTATGCCAATGTCACACAATCATCGTAACAGTCCAATAGTATCTCACGATGTACCACCAGATGTACGCGTTCATGCCAGCATTCATCACGTCATGGATGCTTTTGGCGGTCTGAAGTCCCCCTGTCCAACCAGTGTCAATACTAAAATTGCTTGGGGGGTTGCCACTGTTGATCAAATATTCGGTCATCCATACCTCTTTCCCCTTCTCCGCCGCAAGGGGATATCCCGAGGGTGTCACTCCATAGATATGACCTCCCACAATATCGAGATTCGCGGCTGCAGCGGAATCATTCAATATCGCGTTGGCAATGGTGGGATTGAAACCCAAAGATTCAGGCGCGATGAGCCTGGTTCCTACCTTTTTCCCCTGCTCTTTCACAAACTTTGTCATCTCTGATGCATTCCACAAGCAAGATTCATAAGAGGCATTCCAGTCGGGCTCATTTTGAACCGAAATAGCGTATAACGGCACGCCGCTGCTTGCCATGAAATCAACAAACGATTTCAAATGAGCTGCATAGGAGGCATAGGACGTGTCATAGAGCCTATTCAGATTAGGATCACCACCACCATTGACATTGTTATTCTTCTTCATCCAGGCAGGGGGCGACCACGGCGATGCAATGATTTTTACGCCCATCGCGTGAGCCGACTGGGCGGTCGGGACATTGAGCGCAAACTCGGCAGCCTCGGGAGGAACGCGGAGCCGGAGGATGTTCAAGCCCACCTGCCCTGGGCCGGTTCCAAACGCTTTTTGTATTTCCGAGACTGTCATGTCCGGTCGCCAAGCGCGGATGTTGGCAGCGCCAAAGCCGCTTATCACCTGTTGAAGACTGTCCAAATAGATCAAGGCTTCTTGAGCGTAGGTAAACGAATGGAGCAGCATGCTTGGGAGGAACACAGCTCTCCAGACCATACGTGTCAACGCACGACCAGGTCTCAGACGTCTCCTGGATTTCATTATGCACCTTCCCATCTTCAATGCAGGAGTATCATCATTGTGTCGCGACAGAATCTTCTGACCTCAGCCGATACTGAGAGGCGGGGGCGTTCGAGTTTCGAGCAAAGCAGAACCTACTCCCCGAGAGTCCATGGCTTGCTATGCAGTTGCTTGCGTTTGTCTAGAATGGAAGCATATGACGTGAAGCTTGCGGCGGCGAATTGTCCCCGCAATGTGTGGGCATTATCGGCATCACGGTCGAAAAAAGTGATCGGGACGCTTCTGGCCCATCCCCCAACCGAGAGGTCATCGGCAGATTCTTGTCTGTGAGACGACCACCGTCGGAGCAAAATGAGCACGGTATGGAGAAATCAAGTCTTGAGTGCGGAGCGCTTTGTCTCACCTTGGTCGTGTACGATGGTGACATCCCATCCATACGAATAGTCCAAGATCATCACCGAAGGTGTTTCATGTATTCCGACGTTGGTGACTCCGATTCTGGTTCCCTCGCGGCGGACTATTCCTCTCCCGCGTTGCAGGAACGCAACGCGTCACAGACGACAATCTGATCCATCTCCGGTTTCACAAGAGCACTCAAAAACAAGCACAGCCCGCCCGCGAACCACGGACGGGCTGTTCATGCACACCGGCACATTACTTTAGGTAAAGAAGTTTCTTCACAGAGCTAAATCTTCCGGCACCATCCAAATTCTGCACGTCGATTCGGAGGAAATAGGTACCGCCACTCAAGCCGATAGGATCCCACCGAACCGTGTATTGGCCCGGCGATTGGTGCTCATCAACAAGGGTCGCAACGACTCTTCCGAGCAGATCGTGGATTTGAAGAGTGACGCGAGCAGACGCAGGCACGTCGTATCGAATCGTTGTCGACGGATTGAAGGGGTTGGGATAGTTCTGATGAAGCGCGAACTCTCTCGGAATTTCCTCCGCAACCTTCTCAACGGGAAGAGCTGTTCCTGTCGTAAAGGTTCTTGCTGTGGAATACACGCCTGCTCCACCAAGGTTTTCGGCCCGGACACGCCAGAAGTAATCGGTGTTCGACGCCAATGGGCTTGAGAGCACCGCGATCGTATCGATCACCACGGTATCCCTGAGCACTGTGGCAAACGCGTTATCGACGGAAACTTGGAGCCGATATTTCGTCGCATTCACGGAGGCATTCCACACAAATCGCGCCATGCGTCCGACGTTTGCCGCGGCACTAGCCGGTGTGAGGAGCCCTGGCGCGGCCGGCACCGCCGGAACGGTCGTGAACGCAAAGCTGCTGGTGTAGAAGCTCGTCCCACCTGCGTTGATGGCTTCAACCTTCCAGGTATGATTGGTTCCCCTGGTGAGATTGTAGACTTTGTACGTCGTATCCGTCGTTGAGTAGGTATTTGTCGAAGCGAGAGTCGTCACTTGCAGGTTATAGCTAGCCGCGTTGCTAACTCGGGACCATGCGAACGTGACGCTATCCGCAATGACGTTGACCGCGTTGTTCGACGGTGCGAGCAACGTGGCCCTCGCGGGATGCAACATAACGGTGAATGAACGTGCTGCGGAGTACGCAGTCGCACCCAGATCATTCACCCCTCGTACGCGCCAAAAGTACTTTTGGCCACCGACCACCTGAACCGTAAGGGTTGTGTCGGCCGTCGATTCACTGGCGTAAAGCGTCGCGAACGTCGACAGCACCGATATTTGCCATTGATACCGAGATGCATCGGCTGTCTTTCCTATCCTAAGGGTCAGTGAAGCAGGCTGGTCTGTGGCTGCATCTGCCGGGGAGGAGAGCGCTGGAACGGTCACCGCCGCGGCACCGGCTGTCGTGAAGTTGCTGACAGCACTATACGGGCTCATGAAACCACCATTGATCGCGGCGACCCGCCAGTAGTACTTCGTGGCAGCGCCAAGGGAAAACGCGTAGCTGGTGCCGGTCGCAGTGGCATTGACTGCCAAGAGCTTGTCATTGCCAAATGTCTGATCCAAGGACACCTGAACCCGATAGGAAGTCGCTCCAGCTCCGGCACTCCACGTCAGTGTTCCGGTCTGCGCAACGCCAGTGGCCGCGTTCGCCGGTGCGGTCAGAGTCGGCGCGGACGGATTCTCTGAACCTTGTATGACGGTCCAATATCTATCAACGGCGAGTCCCGTGTAGGTCATGCGCGTCCCATCAGGCCACCACACAGCGACGCTGTCGATGGATGTGTTGATCCCGATGCCAAAGTTAGCCACCAATGCCTGGCCTCCTCCCGCATTACCTTCTGCCTTGATGACGCGGGTCTGTTTGGCGGTACCGCCTTGCGTGTAGAGTGTGAAGCGCGCACCGATGGCCGACTTGTTGTTTCCAATTCCGACGGGTGTGAAGGCGATCCAATGGTTCGAGTTGCCGTTGTTTCTCTGCAACGTCGAAGATGTTCCTTGATGCGTGTAAACATCCAAGAAACCGTCGTTGTTGTAATCGACAAAGCCGCCGGCTCGTCCGCCGTCGCTCGACATGTAGATCGGGGTCGACACCTCAGTGAAGGTGCCGTCGCCGTTGTTTCTCCACATGCGGCGGGGACCAAACGTCACACTCCCGAAAAGATCCGGCAATCCATCATTGTTGAAATCGCCTACGTCCCATGCCCGGATATTGTTGACCTGAGGCAATCCGCTGTCAATGTAGTTGATCGCGTTCCATTTGTACGTAAACGTACCATCCCCTTTTCCGTACAGGACAACAATGTTTACAAACGCCCCAGCGCCGTTCCAATTGTCTGCACTCAGCCCGGTGAGTATCAGATCAAAGTGACCATCATTGTTGATGTCCCCCACGTTCACGATCCAGATGCGCGTCGCGCCATACCGATAGGCAAGATGCATTTGTTCCCAGACTCTGGAGATCTGGTTCGTATTCAGCCATTTGTAGTTTCTCGGGCCGCCGACATAGTCATAATGATAGTAGATCCCGTATCCCCCCGGATGCGGCTTCTCATTGAGCTTCGGGAGCTTGCGGATGTTCCCCCAGTTGTCGTCGCAGAGGAGAAGGGTGACGTCGTCGGGCGTGCGCATTCCTCTATCGTAGTACTCCTGCACTTCCTTGTAGAGCGCCCACACCTGAGGAATGGTCGTAATGTCTTTCCCCGTCACCTCCGCAAGAATCTCGCGCTGATCTCTCACAATCCTCTGCAACAATGCGATGTTTGCCTCTTCGGTCATCGGCTCATCGCCGTCTCCGCGCATTCCAAGGGTGATCACGCTTTCGAGCGAACCGGTCCGTTTGATGCTCTCTCTCCAATAGTCCTGCAGGACCTTTTCGTTCCTCTCATAGTTCCACGGACCGGTACCGATCTGAGCCCACTCTGCGTGCGCGCGCATCATCGGCTCGTGATGTGACGTCCCGATAACGACGCCGTACTCATCGGCGAGAATGGGATTCCTTGGATCGTCGACGTAGAATGCCCTCCCCCACATCGCCGGCCAGAGGAAATTCCCTTTCATTCTGAGTATGAGCTCGAACACATGCTCGTAGAACCTGCTGTTGAAACCTCCGAACTTCTCATACGCCCATCCCCCAAGGGCAGGTTGTTCGTCGTTGATGAAGAGGCCGCGATACTTCACGCTTGGCTCTCCCAACGTATGGCTCCCGGACAGAACGTACAACGTCGACCGTTTTCTGACCGGCACATCGGCCCAGAAATACCACGGACTCACGCCGATCTGCGCGGAGAGATCGTACATGCCGTACATTGTCCCGCGTTTGTCACTGCCGACAATCACCAGTGCGCGATCGATGCCCGGGAAAGGTTTCTCGATCGTCTGGATGAGAAACGCCTCCCATCGTCCTGCTATGTTCTTGATGCTGAGTTTCTTCGCGCGCACAAGTTCGTCGATGAACGAATTCTTCCCAAGCGTTCCGACGAGGACGATGCTCTTCGACTGAGGTATCTCGTCGATGAGAAGGTCGGGCTCAGCGCCGGTGACGTTGCGGATATCCGTCTGGAGGTGCTTCACAACGCGCAGTATTCCGGGAAAGTCTTTCGAGCTCACGCACAGGGGTGCGGACGTTCCGGCAACGGAGAGAGGAAAAGCTCCCGGCGTATGTTTAAACGACACATACGATTTGGATCCTTGTGTTGCGCCGGCGTACGAAAAAACTTGTGACACAAGAGTGAAGGTGAGAAGTGCACAGAAAAGGATGATCGATCTCGGAAATTCAGTGGAACGGCGGAAATCCGTTCGGAGAAGGCCGGCATAATCGAGAGTTCTCATATTTTTTTACCCGATTCGATTTCAATGATCAGAGACGCAACAATAGTCACATTTAAGGAATTCATTGAACCGTTTCAATAGTAAAGGGGATGATGCAGAAAAACAAGCAAAAACGAATCTCCTACCGGTATTTGGCATTGAGTTCCGACAGCTGGGTCTGTCTGAGAGAGTTCGAGTGCTTCATGTCCATCATTGCAAAAGACACGACGGGCTGGCCAGCCACCTTCGCCGTGAAGAGGAGAGAAGCAGAGTACCGACGCTCTCGGATGAAGTTCAATCTGAATCCGCATCATGAGAATGAAACTATGATGATCCGATTGTATTGTCCCGTTTTTCAAATCGAATCCATGTTTTCTTGCAGCGCAGATTGCGTCGCTGGCAGGAAAGAATCTTGTTGATTTTGCCCGAAACAACGGATACCTTGTCGCTTGGGGAAAAATTGAACCGGTTCAATCCCGGCCGGCTTTGAAGATTTTTTCGGAGAATCGATGAAGAAGATTACTATCGATGACGTTGCAACCCGGGCGGGGGTCTCGAAAGGGACAGTCTCTGCCGTGATCAACGGCAAGAACTCCGTCAAACCGCAGACAAGAGACCGCATTTTGGATGTGATGAAAGAACTGAACTTTCGACCCAGAGGCATGGCGCGCAATCTGAAGAACGGCGGATCGGACAAGAGCATCGCGGTCATCATCAAGGACTTGAACTATCCATTCTATGCGTCGATCGCGACCGGCGTGAAGGAGTACGCAAACAGCAAGGGGTACGCCGTTCTTATCACCAGCTCCGAGAACGACCACGAGTGGGAGAAGAAATTCACCCATCTCTTTTCAACGAAAGATATCAAGGGAGCTATCATCGCCCCCATCGTTGAGGGGACAGCGGAAATCGAACATCTCTTCAAACTCAAGATGATCAACTATCCCTTCGTCCTGCTTGAGAATGTCAAAGGGATTCAGTCCAACGTCGTCGCGATCGACAATCTCATCGCCATCAAGAAGGCGGTCAAATACCTGATCGACAGTGGTCACACGAAGATCGTTCACTTCGCGGGTCCGGCAAACTCTTCACATACGCAGGAACGCATCGAGGGCTTCCGCCATGCATTCAGTGAAAGCCCGCTGGTGTTTCATAAGGACATGGTTGTTCATATCGGATCCCGTCATGAGGAGAGCTTCGGCAACACCCTGAAGTACTTCCGAAACAGGCGTCGGAAAGACTACCCGACAGCCGTTGTCTGCTTCAATGATCAGCAGGCCCTCGCAGTCATGACGGCATTGAAGGAGCTCGAGATCCGCGTACCCGATGAGATTTCCATCATCGGCAATGACGATATCTACTACGCCAAAATCTATCCGGTGCCACTGACAACGATTCGAGCTCCCCAGCGCGAAATCGGCAAGAAGGCGGCGGAGATTTTGATTCGCAATATCGAATCGCCGACCTTGCTGCCTCCGGAACGCGTCGTGCTGGAGACGGAATTCGTTGTCCGAGAATCATCGAGAGTTTTAAACGCCCGGTCGTAGTGCAGAATATCGCTCCCCTCGTGCGGCGCAACGCCGGGTGAAGCGACTCATTCCAATCAACTCCCCTCAACGGACCATTCCAATTCGGGGAGTGACGCCCCATCGGGGCAGCAATCGAGATCCTCAGTTCATGGTGGCGCGCCGAGAACACCGCGGGGGAACCTTCCGTCCCTGCGTGGGGTTCGCATGCAGAAACGAGGAAGGAGTCGCGGCGTTTCCGCGCACCACATCATCAACGGGAACCATCCGACATCAGTCACAAAGGGTACATTATGGAACACAAAAACAATCCACATGCCGCGAAACACAGGTATCTCTCGGGTCAACGCGTACTCCCAAAGGCGATCTCGGACAAGAGCAACATCGCGGCCGTGATCGACAACATGGATGCCTACAACGGCGGGAGACTGCGCGCTGCATGCCAGCTCATGCGGGAGAAGTATGTCCACGAGGATGTCACAATCGGATTGAGTATCGCCGGTGCATTGACACCCGCCGGACTGGGCCCCTCAGCTATTATTCCTTTGATGAATCACGGATTTGTCGATTGGCTTGTGTCGACCGGCGCCAACATGTATCACGATCTCCACTTTGCCTTCGATCTTCCCATGTTCCGGGGCAGCCATACCGTGGACGATGCGGATCTGCGCGCAAAGGGGGTCACGAGGATTTATGATATCCTGTTTGACTATGAAGATGTCCTGATGGAGACCGACCGGCGGTTGCGCAAGATCATGCTCCGTCCGGAGTTCCAGAAAGAAATGGGAACGCGGGAGTTCTATCATCATCTCGGCAAAGTGGTCAACGATCACGAGAAGAAGCACAACCTCGGCGAGGTGAGTGTTCTGGCCGCGGCCTACCGCAACGGCATTCCGGTCTTCACCTCCTCCCCCGGCGATTCCACCATCGGGATGAATGTCGCCGGACTCGAACTTCTCGCCGAAACCTCCACCCTCCGCGATCAATTCAAGCTCAAGATCAATCCAAGCATCGATGTCAACGACTCCACAGCAATCATCCTGAACGCCAAGAAGTATGAGAACGGCAAAACGGGCGTGTTGCTGATTGGAGGAGGAAGTCCGAAAAACTTCATGCTCCAGACCGAGCCTCAAATCCAGGAAGTGCTGATGATTCCGGAAGCGGGGCAGGACTACGATATCAACATTACCGACGCGCGGCCCGATACCGGCGGGCTCTCCGGCGCGTCACCTGGCGAAGCCGCAAGCTGGGGGAAGATCGACCCGACCAAACTCGAAGAAACCGTCACGGCCTATCTTGATGTGACGGTTGCCCTGCCGCTTCTTGTGGCCTACGTCCTCCAGACCACGAAGCCGAAGAAACTGAAGCGACTCTACGACCGCGGCGACGAACTTCGCGAGAAACTTGTGAAGTCATATCTCGAGAGCAACAAAGAAGTCGAGGAACTGCGATCACTCATGAAGCAACTCCCCAAATAATCCGATCTCGAGCCATAGAAACGGGAGTGAATGGATGAAGAAGGAATTGGAAATGAACGAGAATCTTCTGGCGTTGATTCAGGAACACGGTACCCCCTTGTTCATGCTCGATCACGACAAGCTGCGCGAAAACTACCGGACCTTCAAGAAGCATCTCCCGCGCATTCAGTGCTATTATGCCGTCAAGGCGAACTCGACTCAGCAGATCATTGAGACCCTGTTCACAGAGGGATCGAGTTTCGACGTCGCGTCATACCGCGAGTTCATTCAGGTGTATCAGTACATCAAGCACTTTGAGCGAAAGGCAAAGAAGTATTACGTCTGGGACAAGATCATCTTCTCCAACACGATTAAAGATCGGCACACCCTCGCGAAAATCAAACAATACAAGCCGCTCGTCACCTACGACAACGCCGCTGAACTGAAGAAACTCAAGGATCACTGCGACACCGCCGGACTCGTGTTGCGCCTGAAGGTGCCGGACATCGGCTCGCAGGTTGAGATGAGCTCGAAGTTCGGCGCCGAACCGGGGGATGCGGCGAGCCTCATCCAGCAGGCGTTCGATATGGGTCTCAACGTTGAGGGGGTGAGCTTTCATGTCGGAAGCCAATGCACGAATTTCGACAACTATGCGCAGGCCTTGGAGATATCGTCGGAGGTGTTTCACGACGCGCGGAAGAAGGGATTCGGATTGAATCTCGTCGATATCGGAGGGGGATTTCCGGTTCCATATGATACGCTTGTCCCGCAGTTCGAAAAGCTCGCCGCGATTCTCAATGCGGAAATCAAGCGACTCTTCCCCGACGACATTGAAATCCTCGCTGAGCCGGGGAGGTTCATCGTCGCGACAGCCGCCACACTCATTTCCGAAATCATCGGCAAGGCACGGAGAGACGGAAAGATCTACTATCACATCAACGACGGCGTATACCACACTTTCTCCGGCGTCGTGTACGATCATTGGATTCCCAACTTTACTGCATTCAAGGAAGGCCCGTCGGAGATTTGTGCCGTCGTCGGCCCCACCTGCGACAGCTTCGACAAAATCTCCCTTTCTGTAGAATTGCCGGCAAACCTCGAGGTCGGCGACTTTCTCTTTACAGAGAATATCGGCGCATACAGTACCGCATCATCGACGAAGTTCAACGGATTTGAGGGCGCGAAGATTGTCCATCTGAACTTCGACGAATCCGCGGCGTGATTCAATCCTGATCGGCAGGCTTACTGGCGAGGGGAGAGTCGGGCGAGGTGGGATCGAACGGCCTCAGCAACATCTCTGCTGTGTGTCCGTGCGTTTGTCTCAAGATCGATCTCAGTGGCATTCGTCATCGAGGCAGTCATCTTCCTCAAGCTGTCCGGCTCGTGTAACTTGTCCTTCGATGCGTTCACAATGAGTGTGGGACAATCGACCGACCGCAGAACACTCCACACCTCATAGGACCAAACGGATTTCACCGCTTTCTTCAGTTTCCACGCATCCGCCGCATCAAGAGCATCACAGTACTTCTCGTACTGAGCTTGATCAGCGCGCACATCAAGTCGGAACATCCTCAGGTACCATTTCACCGCAGGTCTGATCAACGCGTACAGTCCGGGATAGAACAGCGTGACAATAATTTTCCATATCGCGGGAACGCGAAACGCTGCGTTTGGGCCGATGAGGACAAGACAGCGAGGTTTCTTGACCAGCAATCGGTAGCTCTCCAGAATCGCCGTCGCCCCCAGCGAGCTTCCGAGGAGGACATACATCCCCGACTGCACTTCGAGGCGATTGATCAACCGCACGAGGTCGGCAGCGATTTCTTCTACACCGTACCCTACCCTCCCCTCCACCTTTGATGAGATCTTCTCTCGGGTCTCGACATAGTACACGGTGAAATCCCTGGTCAGCTCCTGAAGAACTTCTTTCCATCCTTTGATGAGGGAGATCCAACCGGCAACGAAGACGATCGGAGGGGTAGAAGGGTGTTCCGAAGGTGTAAAGGTGATGAGACGAAGGTTGATCTCCGGAGAGACCTCGATTCGCTCATCCCGGTAGAACGCTCCGGGACTGCAATACTCCTCGAGATTCTCGGTCTGCATACTTAGTGCGCCGCCGGGTTACGATTCAACCGGGCGTACATTTTGCGATTCTGGCGGTAGATGGTCTTGAATTCCCTGAATCGCTCGTCATACAGTCTGCGATTCTCCGGATTCGGGACGAACTGATGACGTATCGTTATGAACTTCTTGATCTCTTCGTAAGTCGGGATGTATCCCAGCGTCATGCTCGCAAGCAGAGCGATTCCTTTCGCACCCGCCTGTTGCGGCCGATCGACCTGATTGATTTTTCTGTTGGTGATGTCCGCCATGATCTGACACCAGACATCGCTCTTCGCGCCGCCGCCGACGATGCCCAGTTCTTCGACGGGTGCGTAGAGGTTTTCCAACGTCTCCATCGCCCATCGGGTGTTGAGCGCGATCCCCTCAAAGACCGCCCTGATGATGTGTTCCCGGGAATGATTCAATCCGACATTGAACAACCCGGCTCTGACCGTATCGTCGTCGAGAGGGCATCGCTCACCGTACATCCAAGGTGTGAAGATCAGACCTCCGGCCCCCGGCCCCGCCCGTTCGGCTAATGTGTCGAGAAGCTCATAGATGTTGGCGACCTGAGCTTCGGCTTTGAGCTGTTCTTCATGATAGAGGACGTTCTTCTTCAACCATTCGAGACAGATACCGGCAGTTTCCTGGTGGGCCATGCCGAGAAAGTACTTCTGAGGGTAAGTGCTCCCGATACAACCGGTGTAATGCGGCAGATCGATCCTCCGTTTTGTGAAATGTCCTGCAACCCAGCCGCTCGTTCCGAGCGAGATGTGAAGTTCCCCTTCATTGATCGCCCCGGACCCAAGAGCCCCTACCGCAAGATCGCTGGCACCGTTGATGATGGGCGTATCAGCGCGGAGGCCGGTTCGCTCCGCCGCGTCTCTCGTAAGCGTACCGACGACAGCGGCACTCTCCATCACATCGGGGAGCTGATCGATTGTGACCCCCGCGAGCTTGCACAGCTGAGGTGACCATTGGTTCCTGTTCTTGCGCGTATCGAGCAGCCACCATATGACCGCCAGATCAACCGACGTGACCGTTTTGCCGGTGAGTTTGTAGATGACGAAGTCTTTCGCGTCGAGATACTTGTCGGTGTTGGCGAATATTTCCGGCTGGTGTCTTCTCAGCCACAGCATCTTTCCGATCTGATCTTTGCCGGTATGACCGGGTGCTCCCCCCGTGATGCGGAGAAATTCGAGAATGCGGAAGATATTGTATCCCTTGACACGCGGAGGCGTCCAGAGAATCTCATCGATGATCTCCGCACTTCTTCCGTCGAGCCAGGTCATGGCCGGACGGAGCGGAGATCCGTCCCGGTCTAGGGAGACAAGGCATTGTGTTTGGGAGGAAAAGGTCATCCCGACAACATCATCCGCTCTGACTCGCGTTTTTTCCATTACCTCCCGCGTTGTTTCGCATACCGCTTCCCACCAGTCGAGCGGATCGGCTTCTGCATAGCCGGGTGCAGGATGGTGTGTCTGGTAGAACCGCTGGGCTGTGTCGAGGATCTCGCCAAAGACGGTTACAAGCACAGCCTTGTCGGAGCTCGTCCCCAGATCGTGGGCGATGATGTATTTGTCGGGCATACTCTTGCCTTGGTTTGCTTGGCGAAGGGCTCTTGGTCTCACGGATTGCTATAGCGGAGAAAGACCGTGAAATCTCCGCAAATGTAGAGATATGACGCGGCATAATCAAAGAAAAACGTTCAGTGCGTGCTCCCCGACCCGCTGGAACCTATCATCCGTCAATAAGGTTGGAAATTGGGATCAGGAAAAACCAATTCGCACGAATTGCGGAAGCATGGATACAAAAGGATGAGATATGTCGATTCGACCGGTAAAACACATCATCGAAGCAAAACCCACGATCGAGGGGGCGGGCGTGAAATTGCGTCGAGCATTTGGATTTGGAGAAACCGGAGACTACGATCCGTTCCTCCTGCTCGACGACTTTCGCAATGAAAATCCCTCCGACTTTCTCGCTGGATTCCCCTGGCATCCGCATCGTGGAATCGAGACGATCACCTATGTCCTTGCGGGAACTGTGGATCACAAAGACAGTTTGGGAAACAACGGGTCCCTCGGGGCCGGCGACATCCAGTGGATGACCGCCGGAAGCGGGATTCTGCATCAGGAAATGCCTCAAGGAGATCCGCAAGGGAAGATGCACGGATTCCAGCTCTGGGCCAATCTTCCCTCCGCCCTCAAGATGAGCAATCCGCGCTATCAGGATATTCCTTCGACGGAAATTCCTGAAGTGAGGGACGACGACGGAACAAGAGTGCGGATCATTTGCGGAACATTCTGGGGGAAGACAGGACCCGTGGAGGGTGTCGCCGCGGATCCACGCTATCTCGACGTGTGGGTCGCCGCCGGCCGTCAGAAGCGTCTCCCCGTTGAGTCCTCGCGTCACGCCTTCGCGTATATTTTTGAGGGATCAGGTTCGTTTCGCGACGCGTCACAACCGTTCGGTGTGCTGACCGAAAAAGAAGGATCGATCGAAACCGTTGTGCGCGAGCGTACCGGAAACCGTTCTCTCGTATTGTTTGACAGCGGAGATGAGATCGTTGTTCAGGCAGGAGACGAGGGAATCAGATTCCTCCTCGTTTCGGGAAAGCCGATCGAGGAACCGGTTGCGTGGTACGGACCGATCGTGATGAATACTCAAGCAGAACTCCAGCAGGCGATGCGGGAGCTTCAGGAGGGGACGTTCATCAAACATCCGTGAGAGGAAGCATTCGTTTCCGTCATCCCCGTCCACTGTCGAGTCCTGATGAAGATCTGCGCGGCCTCTACTTCACCCTCAGCGCCTGAGCTGTTTTCTCGATATCTGCCGGATCGACCCAGACAACCGTCCCGAATTTTTCTCCCGCGGCGACCGCTTCAATCGCGACGATATTCACTCCAGCCTCCTTGAGCGCTTCGAGGCTTTTCACGAGTGCCCCGGTCTTGTCGGTGCCGCTGATCAGAAACGCCGTTCCCTCCTCTGCAAGAATTCCTGCTGCGTTCCAATGCTCTCTCAGCTTGTCGGCGTTCTTCGCGACAACCAGAATCTCTCCGTGTCCGCCTTGACTCACTCCTTTGAGTGCGATCAGACCCAGCTCTTTGGACTTCAGATCCTGCGCGAGAGCGAGCAATGCACCCGGTCTGTCCTCAACGCGCGTTTTGAAATACGTGACGCGTTTTGTTTTTGCCATGGGAACTCTCCCCGATTGTGCGATGATCGTATCGTCCACCACTTTGTCTTTCAACTCACCACAGAGGCAATTCACTCGGTCTCGAAACAAGCATGTGAGTTCGCACAGCTCCGGACCTCTGGGGAACACTCCTCGATAGACGCCAGTGGAATCTAATACAAGGGAGGAGAGAAAGCAAAACCTGCAGCCCGTCCAACAATAGAGGGCTCAAGAGAGCAGCCGCGTCCGGGTGCAGGAGGGCCAAAGATTGACTTTCGCTAATTATCTTGTAGCTTTTTGCCGGAAGGGTGTGTGGCGAGGGGAGAACCACGGTGTGGCGACTTCACTTGTTGGCAATGAAATCCAGGCCAGCAGAACGTAGCACCATAGAATACACTCAACCCCGACCCTCAGGTCGGGGGGATCGAACTACAAGAAACGCTATTGGCTATAGCCACAGGGGAGGGGTATCATGTCGTACATGAAAGTCTGGATCCACGCGGTATGGGGGACGAAGCATCGTTATCCCTACTTAACAAAGGAAATACGAGGTCGAGTACTTGACCACATTCGGGAAAATGCCAGGCAGAAAGAGATCTACATCGACAGACTCAGCGGCCACAACGATCATCTGCACTGCGTGTTCGGTCTCAACGCGGACATGTCAATTGCGAAAGCACTGCAACTGATGAAAGGCGAAGCTACTCGCTGGATAAACCAAGAAAGGATCACTCCCGTGAGGTTTGAGTGGGCAAGCGAGTACTACGCGGTCTCCGTAAGCGATTCGGCTCTCAATCGAGTGAGGTCATACATCGCCAATCAGGAAGAGCATCACAGAATGAGGTCGTATGCTGAAGAAGTGGAAGGATTGATGCAGGAGTACGACTTCATACATCACGGCTGAAGCCGGCTGTGCAGATCAGCACAGCCGCCCAAATTGTCCGCTGGACCTCCTTTGTCATGTTGAATGTCATGTCGGTAGTCTCTATATTCGCAGAGTTCAAGATCTCGCTCCTTCCGTTCAAGCTGTGTCCGTTTCTATTCACCGGCTCTTCCCTGTTGATCATAATCGAATACTACCTTCGCTGACTACGAAAGGAATTCAACATGAAATCAATTCGATCCTCACCCCTTCGCAATTGCGTACGCCATAATCCGCAATCCCCAATTCCCATTCCCCATTCCTCCCAAGTTGTTTCTGCCCTTGTCCTTCTCCTCTGCTTCCTCCTTTTTTCTCCGCATGCCACCGCTTAGCCCTCAGGCGGGCCGTATGGGCCGATTCCGCAGAGGTATGACCTGCCGAAGGTTGCAGGCACGATCACCTACGTCGCTCCGGACGGCAAGCCAGACGCAACAGGAAACACGCTCGCGCTGCCGACAACAATTGAATCTGCGATTGAACGCGTGAAAGGCGGCGACGCCATTGTGATGCGCGGCGGCACATATCGCACCGGCAACCTGATGCTGAATCAGGGGATCACGATCCAGCCGTACGCCGACGAGCAGGTCGTAATGAAAGGAACGTTTGTCGCGACAGAATGGAAGAACCTGGGAAACGGATTGTGGAAGACCTCGTGGTCACACCTCTTCCCCGCGCAACCCGACGCGTGGTGGAGCCGTGATCGGTTCGGCAAGGAAACACCGATGCACCGGTTCAACAACGACATGGTCTTCGTAGATGGAAGATTTTTGCAGGCAGTCGGATATGAGGGTGAGGTTGATGAACATTCGTACTACATCAATTATGAGGCGGGACACGTTTACATCGGCACCGATCCGACAAATTGCTTGGTGGAGATCACTGCATTCGATATTGCGATCAAGCGAGTCACGGGCGACGTGCACGGAAAGAAGTCGGATCGCAAAGGACCTGTGATCAAGGGAATCACGTTTACACAGTACGCCTACCGTGCATTGGAGGTCGAGGGGACAGAACCGGAAGGGATTTCACCCGAGTCGAAACATGGAAAAGAGGTGGTGGGGACGACACTCGAGCATTGCACCATTTCGTACTGTTCACGCGTCGCGGCGTACCTGAGGGGGGATCGTCTCACGATACGGCACTGCAAAGTGAGCGACACCAGCACGGAGGGGATTTACATCATCGCCTCCAACGATGTGCTTCTTGAGAAGAACATTTTCACACGCAACAACATCGAGCTGATTACCGGCTATTACCCGGCGGCGGTGAAGATTTTCAACCAGAGTTACCGGGTAACATGTCGGGATAACCTCGTGATCGATCTTCCGCACTCGAACGGAATCTGGTACGACGTCGGCAACGTCGATGGTGTTTTTGTCAACAACTGGATTGAAAATGTCGGGCGAGTGGACCGGAAGCTCGACACTAAGCGCACCTGGCCAAGCGACAACGGATTCTTCTTCGAGATTTCAAAGGGGGCAATCTGCGCAGGAAATGTTTTCGTCAACTGCGATCAGGGGATCTTCGTCCTGAATGCATCCGATGTTCAGATGTACCAGAACACATTCGTCAACAGCATCGTGACGATCGGTCGGAATGCGAGAACCGCGGTCAATGATGCGATGTTCGGATGGCATTCCAGCACGGGCCCGTACGTCAACGAGCGGGAGGGTCACGTCTTCGTGAACAACCTCCTCACCGGAGACGAGAACTATCATCGGCCTCTATTATATACGTGGCAACCGGCCGACCTGTGCAAGGAACTCGACAAGCCGCAACTGAAACAGCTCGACAACAATGTCTATGTGCGGAATGCGGGGAGCGGCTCGAAATCGTTGATCTGGTGGAGTCCGGTGATGAATGACGAGTGTCTGATGCGGTATGCGTCGCTCGCGGACTTTCAACAGGCATACCCCCAATTCTCAGTGCGCAGTCGGGAATTTGCCGACGAGATTGCGCTGTTCAGGAATCGCGAGCTGCGGAATTACAGCGTGCTGAAGACATTTCCGGGATGGAGTGCAGCCGCGCCGTTACCGGAACATGTTGCGAAGGCGTTGGGGGTTGCCAAGAATCTGAAATACGTAGGCGCGTATCCGCCGATGCAGTGAGAGTTGAGTCTGATAACCGCGCATTGAAGTAAATACGGCCCGCTTCGGCGGTCCGTTTAGCGTATTCCATCCGGCAACCTTATCGTGAGTTTCGTTTTCCCAGAACGGATGACGAGCTCTGGGAAAAGAACATCGCAGAGACGCCGAGAACGCTGAGGCACGCAGAGGATTTCAGTCCATCTGTGTTCTCTTCTCTGCGCATTCTCCCTGCCTGTCGGCAGACAGGCGCGACCTCTGCGGTAAATTGAAAACAAAAGGGTCTCACTTTCAGTTGTGCTTGGTCTGACCTATCTTGGTCAGTGCAATCCAGCAAACTTTCAGAAAGGAGACCCACAATGCGTATCCGAAAGTTAACCGAG
>VGVZ01000044.1 GCA_016873805.1 Ignavibacteria bacterium | reverse complement strand
GTTCGCTCATGGGAGCAACAGCGTAACCGTCATCGAACCACCATCTCGTGGCGCTTTACCACGAACCGGGCACGAGAAACCATGGCCCGGCATTATGCCAATGTCACACAATCATCGTAACAGTCCACTAGTTATGGCGATTGCCGTCATCGATATCGGCCGCACCAGATATGCGGATGCATGGGAACTCCAGCGCCGCGTGTTTGCCGCCAGGACGCAGGGTGCCATCGGCGATGTTCTCATGTTCACCGAGCATGATCACGTCTACACGATCGGCAAGGGAGGAGACGGAAATCACCTCCTCGCTTCGGCGGAGGAAATCAGGTCGTCGGAGATCGATGTCGTTCGGATCGACCGCGGGGGTGATATCACCTATCATGGTCCCGGCCAGATCGTTGGATATCCCATCATCGATCTGACTCGGCACGGATCGGACATCCACCTGTATCTTCGGAAATTGGAGGAGGTGATGATCCGGGCGCTGGCGCGGTACGAGATTACTTCCGGCCGTGAAGAGGGAATGACGGGAGTATGGGTGAAGGGAGAAAAGATCGGCGCGATTGGAGTCAAGGTGAGCCGCTGGACCACGATGCATGGATTCGCATTCAATGTGAACACCGATCTGGCGTACTACTCTCGGATCATTCCGTGTGGAATTTTTCACAAGGGGGTAACGTCGATGGAGAGAATTCTCGGACGTCCCTCCGTTCTCGAGGAAGTTCAAACGATACTCGCCGAATGCTTCGGAGAGGTCTTTGGCGATGAGATGAGACGGCGACAACCGTTCGACTTGGAGGAATTGTTGAAACCCGGTGCGGTTCAGTTGAATAGTTGAGATCCACAACGAACGATCGAAGAGAGGCGTGAAGATATGGGAAAAACCGATACAACAGTGGCGGCGCCACGTGCGCGCGAGAGCTCTCTCTCCAAGGAAACCCTGATCGGCGCGTACCGCACGATGGTCCTCTCCCGACGTATGGATGAGAAGCAGATGAATCTCGTGCGCCAGGGAAAGTCGTTCTTCCACATCGGGGGATCGGGACATGAAGCCGCCCAGGTGGCCGCGGCGACTGCGCTCAAACCGGGATACGACTGGGCGTTTCCATACTACCGCGACGAAGCATTCGTCCTTCAATATGGCATGAGTCCCGAAGAAGTCCTGCTCGCCGCGCTCCATCGGGCCGAGGATCCGGGGACCGGCGGTCGTCAGATGCCGGGGCACTTCGGCAAGAGAGAATTGCGGATCGTGACGCAATCGAGCCCGACCGGCACGCAGTACCTGCAGGCGGTGGGCGTGGCCCTGGCGGCGAAGAAGGAAGGAACGGATGAAGTTGTCTATGTTTCGTCCGGTGAAGGCGCGACGAGCGAGGGTGAGTTCTTTGAAGCGGTGAACTGGGCCGCGCGGGAATCGTTGCCCGTCATCTTCTTCATCCAAGACAACAAGTTTGCCATCTCCGTGCGCGTCACAGAGCAGACAGCCGGTGCTTCGGTCTACGAAGTCACCAAAGGTTTCACCGGCCTTGATCGTGTGGATGTTGATGGTACCGATTTCGTCGCGACATACGAGGCAATGAAGCATGCTGTGGAACGGGCTCGAGGCGGCAAAGGCCCGACGCTCATCCTCGCGCACGTTGTGCGACTCCTTCCACACTCATCCTCCGACGACCATCGCAGGTACCGTTCGGAGCAAGAACTCGAATCGGACAAGCTCAAAGACCCGATTCCTCGGATGGAGCGCTATCTGATCGAACAAGGATATCTTGCGGCCAAGGATGTCACGGAGTTGGCCGAAGAGGCGAAGCGGAAGATCGATAGTGCCTCCGATTGGGCGGAATCGCGGCCCCTGCCTGAACCCTCGACGGCGACGCATCACACGTACGGCGAGGCCCATACCCATCCCCCAAGAAACTTCCGTGAGCCGGAACATCCCGGACAAAAGATCGTCATGGTCGATGCGGTCAATCACGCCCTGCACGAAGAGATGGCGCGGGAGTCGAAGATGGTCATCTTCGGGGAGGACGTCGCCGACAATAAGGGGGGAGTGTTCACGGCGACCAAGGGATTGTCGACAAAATTCGGTCTCGACCGGATTTTCAATTCACCACTGGCCGAAGCCAGCATCGTCGGCGTGGCTCTCGGCATGGCGCTGAAGGGATGGAAAGCAGTGCCGGAGATTCAGTTCGGCGACTACATCTGGCCGGCCTTCATCCAGATTCGTGACGAGCTTGCGATGTTCCGCTATCGATCGAACGGCTCATGGACGTGTCCGGTTGTCATCCGCGTTCCCGTGGGAGGGTACATCCATGGCGCGCATTACCACAGCCAGTGCATCGAAGGATTCATGGCGCACATCCCGGGGATCCGACTTGCATTTCCTTCCAATGCCGCCGATGCCAAGGGGCTTCTCAAAGCCGCAATCCGGGGAGACGATCCCGTCATTTTCATGGAGCACAAGGGGCTCTATCGCCAGGGATATGCCTCATCGCCTGAACCGGATGAGGAATACGTTCTTCCTTTCGGTGTGGCAAGCGTTCGCCGCGAAGGAACCGACATCTCGGTGATCACCTACGGAGCGATGGTGCAGAAGTCCCTCGAAGCGGCACGGAGACTGGAAGGCCAGGGGGTCAGCGTAGAGGTGATTGATTTGCGGACCCTGAATCCGCTGGACGAGGAAACGATCTACGAATCGGTTCGGAAAACAAGCAAGGTACTCATTGTCCACGAAGATACGCTGTTCGCGGGATTCGGCGCCGAGCTGGCCGCTCTCGTTGCACGGCACTGCTTCGAGAGTCTGGACGGACCCATCATGCGCATCGGCGCGCTCGATACGCCGATTCCATACAGTCCGCCGCTGGAAAACGAAGTGCTTCCGAACGAATCGAAGATTGTTGCCGCTCTTGAAGAACTCGCGGCCTACTGAGAGGACGAAAGGTATGCAGGTAGAGATTGTGATGCCGAAAATGGGGGAGAGCATTCAGGAAGGAAAGATCCTTCGCTGGATGAAGAAGCCGGGCGACAAGATCGAAAAGGACGAGACGATCCTGGAGATCAGCACCGACAAGGTCGACTCCGAGATTCCGTCTCCCACGGCCGGTGTTCTGACGAAGATCATTGTTCAAGAGCAGGAGACTGTGGAGGTGGGGACCGTGATCGCCCTGATCGAAACCGATGGTGAGAAGACCTTGAGGCCATCGGGCGCACCCTCGATCGCGCATGAGACGCCTCCCGTCTCTCCAACTCCCCAACCGTCAACGGAAAGGGAACTGCTTGCCGGGCAACTGATCGAACGCGAAGGGTCACGATTCTACTCGCCCCTCGTACGCTCGATCGCCAAGAGGGAGCGGATCAGCGAATCGGAGTTGGAGCGGATTCCGGGCACGGGGGTGAGCGGCCGAGTGACGAAGCACGACATCATGGAGTTTCTCTCCGGACGAAGTACTGCGCCCGTCCAGCAGATCAAGTCGGGAGTTCAGGCGATTCCGCTTGCCGATCTCCAGCGAAGATATCCCTCTCCTCGCTACGAAGTTCGCCAGATGGATAACATCCAGCTCCGGATGGCAGAACACATGGTCAAGAGCGTCCAGACCTCTCCGCATGTCGGCGCCATGTCTGAATGCGACATAACCAGAATCGTGGAATTCCGATCCGCCCACGCGAAACGCTTCGAAGAACGTGAGGGCTTCAAGCTCACCTATACGCCGTTCGTGTTTCTCGCGGTTGTCAAAGCGTTGAAGGAATTCCCTCTGATCAATAGCTCGATCGAGGGGGACAAAATCATTCTTAAGAAGTTTATCAATCTGGGAATGGCGGTGGCGGCTCCGGCGGGATTGATCGTGCCGGTGATCAAGGAGTGCGAAGAGAAGAACTTTCTTGGGATGGCCCGGGCAATCAATGATCTCGCAATCCGGACTAGGAACAAGAAGCTTCAGCCCGATGAGATCCAGGACGGCACATTCACCATCACCAACTATGGCGTCTTTGGCAACATCATGGGGACTCCGATCATCAACCAACCCCAAGTGGCGATCCTCGGCGTTGGAGCAATCAAGAAACGACCCGTTGTGGTGACCGATGCGCATGGCGGTGATTCCATTGCCATTCGATCGATGGCGATTCTCACGATTACGTTCGATCACCGCGTCATCGATGGCGCTCTCGGCGGTCAATTCCTCGAACGCGTGGTCGAGAATCTCCAGAACTTCACTTTGGAGAATCTGTTCTGATGTCCTTTGTGATCCAAGAAATACCGAAGGCGGACGAGAAGCCCGACGGCGTTCGACGCCCCTCGTGGCTCAAAGCCAAGGTGCCAGCAGGAGAGAAGTACGCGGAAATCCGCTACATCATCGATTCGCATCGTCTTCACACCGTGTGTGAAGAAGCGCGTTGTCCGAACATGGGGGAATGCTGGAATGCAGGGACAGCGACCTTCATGATTCTGGGGGAAACATGCACGCGCTCCTGCGGATTCTGCGCCGTGCATACGGGTCGACCATCGGGACTGCTGGATTGGGATGAGCCCGCGCGTGTGGCTGAGGCTGTGCGCGTGATGAATCTTCGTCATGCCGTGATCACATCCGTCAACCGTGATGAACGAGTCGATGGCGGCGCTCCGATTTTTGCCGAAACGATCCGATTGATCCGGAAAGAAGTTCCGGAGTGCCGTGTCGAGGTGCTGATCCCGGATTTTAAGGGGAGCGAGGAGGCGTTGGATATTGTGCTCCACGCGAAACCCGATATTCTCGGACACAACATGGAAACCGTCAAACGACTCTATCGCACCGTGAGACCACAAGCCAACTATGAGCAGTCATTGGAAGTACTCGAACGATCGAAACGAAAAGGTTTTTTTACAAAGACCGGAATGATGCTGGGCATCGGAGAAACCACCGATGAAGTTCAGGCGACCATGCGTGACATCATACGGACGAAGTGCGACATTCTCACACTCGGTCAGTATCTCCAGCCGACAAAACTCCATCTCCCGGTCGACAGGTTTGTTCATCCGGACGAATTCCGCTCCTTGAGGGAAGAAGGGATTGGGATGGGATTCAAACACGTCGAATCGGGCCCGCTCGTGCGAAGTTCCTACCACGCTGAACAGCACGTCAAGTAATCTGGTCTGTGTATCCATTTCCGCGCGGTCTTCTGGTCGCGCGGATTGCATTTCCAGACAACTTCTGGATTGACTTTTTTTCGAAATTGGATTATCTTTAACAGCTAATTTTGAATAGATAGCGACAATTACTATGTTTCCGGAGGTTTTCAGTGGGTAAGCAGTCTTCGACACAATTCTTCAAGCCCGATCAGGTCGTTCACAAGTGGTACGTTGTGGATGCCGAGGGAAAGACACTCGGTCGTCTCGCATCCGGCGTTGCGCGTGTCCTACGCGGGAAGCACAATCCGCGATTCACCCCCAACTTCGACGTCGGTGACCATGTGATCGTCCTCAACGCAGAGAAGGTGACGCTGGCCGGCAAGCGGCTGAGTCTGAAGCAACTCTTTCATAACACGGGCTATCCCGGGGGCGCGCGTTTTGAGAACGTGAAGGACCTTCTCAAGACAAATCCGGAGAAGGTCGTGGAGCATGCCGTCAAGGGAATGCTTCCGCACACCAAGCTCGGCAGACGGATCGCGCGCAAATTGAAAGTCTATCGCGGAACAGAGCATCCTCATTCGGCACAGAAACCAGAAGTACTACCGTTGTAACATACGAAAAGGAATCGTTGATGCAGCCTCAAGTCCATGTCGGGCGCCGCAAGACGGCCGTTGCCCGTGTGAAGATCGTCGAAGGGTCGGGGAAGTTTGTAATCAACAAGCGGACGCTTGAAGACTATTTTCCCGTCGAACTCCATCGGCGAGAACTCCTCATTCCGTTTGAAGTAACCAACACCAGCGGTCGATTCGATGTCCACGTTCGGGTCGAAGGCGGAGGGCCGGCCGGACAGGCAGGGGCTGTCAAGCTCGGGATCGCCCGTTCGCTGGTGCGATATGACGAAGACTTTCGATCCGCCCTGCGAGGCGCACGCTTGCTGACGCGCGATCCGCGGATGGTGGAACGCAAGAAGTACGGACAGAAGAAAGCCCGCAAGAGATTCCAGTTCTCGAAGCGCTGATCGGTCTGAACGGTTTCCCGTTGTTTCGGAAGCCGTCGACCACCGTTGTCAATCAAACATATTCCTCGATCTGGTGTGGCAGTGTCTCTCTCGTCCACATGGCTGAGGGGATTCCACCCGGAGATGACAGGAATAGACGAATAACTAACTTACCAAGGAAGAAGTATGCCACGCGTTGAGCTCGAAACTCTCCTCGCCTCGGGTGCCCACTTTGGACACCTGACACGCCGTTGGAATCCCAAAATGAAGCCGTACATCTTCATGGAGCGCAATGGGATTCACATCATCGATTTGAAGAAAACCCAGGACATGCTTGATGCCGCGTGCAATGCGATCTCCAACATTGTCGCGGTAAACAAGAAGCCCCTGTTTGTTGCCACCAAGAAACCGCTGCGGGAAGTCGTTGAAGCCGAAGCAAAGCGCTGCTCGGCGTTCTACGTATCGGAGCGTTGGCTCGGCGGCATGCTGACAAACTTCAGCACCATTCGCAAGAGCGTCAAGAGATTGAACAATCTCGAGAAAATGGAAGTCGATGGGACGTTTGAAAATATCACCAAGAAGGAACGCCTCTTTCTTAGCCGTGAACGGGACAAACTTCAGAAAGTGCTCAGTGGAGTGGCGGAGATGTCGCGCCTTCCCGGTGCGATCTTCGTTGTCGACGTGAAAAAGGAGGCGATCGCGGTGAAGGAGGCCGGCAGACTTGGTATCCCGGTATTCGCCATCGTCGACACAAACTGCGATCCCGAACTCATCGATTATCCAATCCCGGCGAATGACGATGCCTTGAAATCGGTCCAGATCATCAGCAAGACCTTTGCGGATGCCGTGATCGAGGGAATGGAGCGAGCCGCGGCAAAGAGAGAAATGGAATCTGAACAGGAACGCGTCGAAGCGCGACTCGAGGCATCAGAGGGTGCTGCGACGCCGAAGGAGAAAGCCTAATTATGGCAGTGGTCACAACCGAATTGATCAAGAAACTTCGGAATCAAACGGGCGCCGGGATGATGGACTGCAAACGCGCGCTCGAAGAGACCGATGGCAACATGGAACAAGCGATCGAGTACCTTCGAAAGAAGGGAGCCGCGACGTCGGCGAAGCGCGCAGACCGCGAAACAAACCAGGGAGTCGTCGAGGCATACATCCACGCAGGCGGACGGATTGGGGCAATGGTCGAACTCAACTGCGAAACCGACTTCGTTGCGAAAACGCCGGATTTCAAAGCCCTTGCTCATGACCTCGCGATGCAAATCACCGCAATGAACCCGCGCTATGTCTCCCGTGAGCAAGTCGAGCAGGAAACGATTGCGAAAGAGCTGGAAATCTACACGACTCAGGCGGTCAACGAAGGAAAGCCCGCCAACATCGCAGAAAAGATCGCTCAGGGTCGACTCGATAAGTTCTATCAGGAGGTATGTCTTCTGGAGCAGAGCTTTATCAAAGATTCCGGGAAGACGATCCGTGATCTCCTCAACGAGGCGACCGGAAAGGTCGGTGAAAAAATCTCCGTCCGACGCTTCCTGCGGTATCATCTTGGCGAGGATGGAGCGAGCTGATTATCGTACTACCCCGAAGAGATTCGGGGTATTTTTTTTGGAACCGCCATGTCAAAACCGAAATACAAACGAATCCTTCTGAAGCTGAGCGGAGAAGCTCTCCTCGGGGATCAGGAATACGGCATCAACGCAAACGTCATCTCGGTGTATGCCGAAGAGGTTCGAAAGGTTCACGAACTCGGCGTTGAAGTGGGAATCGTCATCGGCGGCGGAAATATCTACCGTGGGATCGAAAACTCCTCCGACGGCATCGACAAGGTCACGGGCGATCATATGGGAATGCTCGCCACGGTGATCAATGCGCTCGCGCTGCAAAGTGCGCTCGAGCGGCACGGACTGTTGACGCGGTGTCTCACCGCAATCAAGATGGAGCAAATTGCGGAACCGTACATCCGGCGTCGCGCGATCCGCCATCTCGAAAAGGGACGAATCGTCATATTTGCCGCAGGGACGGGAAATCCGTACTTTACCACCGACACCGCGGCAGTCCTCAGGGCAATCGAAATCGAGGCCGACGCGATCCTCAAGGGAACCCGCGTCGATGGTGTCTACGACAGTGATCCCGAGACGAATGCAGATGCGGTGCACTTTCCGGAGATCTCCTATGCCGACGTGATGCGGAGAAACTTGCGGGTGATGGATCTCACCGCCGTGACACTTTGCAAAGAAAATGCACTCCCCCTGATCGTCTTCAACATGAATATCCCCGGCAATCTGCAGCGTCTCGTCCAGGGAAAAAAGGTGGGATCGCTGGTCAGCGAAAAGATCGAATCAGTCGTATCCTAGACGTCTCTATCTGCCGTTCCAATCACATCACATTTGAGCCGAATGCCATGACACACGAACTCCTGAGAAGTGCAGAAGCCCGAATGAAGAAAGCCGTTGAAGTCGTGCGGGATGAGCTGGCCCGGATCCGCACGGGAAAGGCCACAACCGCGTTGCTCGACGGTGTCAAGGTGGACTACTACGGCACCATGACGCCGCTCAAGCAAATCGCCAACGTCAGTACCCCCGATGTCCACACCATCGCGGTTCAGCCGTGGGAAAAGACGATGATCGGACCGATTGAGAAGGCGATCCTGAATGCAAACCTTGGCCTCAATCCTGCCAACGATGGGACGATCGTGCGTGTCCCGATACCGCCGCTGAATGAGGAGCGCCGTCGGGAGCTTGTGAAGCTCATCAAGAAGTTCGCGGAAGAGGGCAAAGTCGCAATCCGCAACGTCCGCCGCGACACGAACGAGCATCTCAAGAAGGCGGAGAAGGAGGAACATCTCCCCGAGGATCAGCGGAAGAAGCTGGAGCAGGAGACCCAGAAGCTCACAGACAAGCACATCAAGGAGGTCGACGATATCGTCGCGCACAAAGAAAAGGAGATCATGGAAGTCTGATTTGTTCTTCCGCGATGCTCAAAAACAGAAGTCCCGTTCTGGATTGCGGAACGGGACTTTTTCTTTGGTGAATCGTTTGTCAGTTGGCCTTAAGACCCGAATCACCCCTTCTACGCTTGTCGAATACGTGAGCTCTTGTTGTAACCTCTCTCTCCGAAGGGTTGGAGTTTTTCGAGCCAGATCTCTTCCAGGAGCGTCAATTCATCGCTCACATTGAAGTCCGGATCGTCTGTGACCTTAACGACTTCGAGAATTTCAAAGACGAATTTGTCGGGACCGTATTCGTTCCACTCCTTCTGCAGAGCTTCGTTCAAATGTCTGCCGATGGTCAGCATAAACTTATGGGCGTTGAGCGGTCCCTCAAGGTTCAGACTGCTCCCGAGTAAAACCTTGCCGTTTGCGATGTTCTTGATATGAAAGACGCCGGCTGGTTTCCTCCGCTCTTTGTACTCTCGCTTGATTTCCTGCCTTGTTTTCATCGTTGCCGCGTCGAAGTCCTTGCTCCGCCCAATCTACTCACTCACGATTCCGAAATCAAGGTTGTTGTGAGATTGCCGCCGGACCGGCACGTGTCCACGCGGCCTTGGTCGATCGCGATGAATCCCGTTGCTTCTGAATCATGGACATTGTAGATTAACACATGCAGGAAAATCACTGCATGGAGGTTCGAAGGTCATGAGACTCCCTTTGATTGTTACTGTTGGTCTTCTGCTCATGGTCGGCTGCAAGACAGTAGAACCGCCCGTTGTTGAAGTTCTCCCCGTTCTCATCTATCAGGTTCCGTTCCCGCCGCTTCCTCCAACGGTCAATGCGTCGTATCTCCGTCTCGAGCTTAAACTCCTCGTCAACAAGGATGGAGAGGTCGAGCGCGCCTTCTGGTTGAGGGGATCCGGTTTTGACGAATGGGATTCCTCTGCTCTCGCGGCTGTGAACCAGTGGAAGTATGCTCCGGCCCGACATCAGAGTACGCCGGTCTCCCTCTGGGTCAGGCAGGTTGTCAAGGTCCAAGTCCGCGAGCCGCTCTACATGTGGCTTGCAGAAATAGTCTCGCCGGACATGGCAACATCTGACTCGATCGTCTCGCTTCTCCGGGAAGGGAAAGATTTCGAAGCGCTGGCGCGGGAGCTTTCAACCTCGGAGACTGCCGAGCGATGCGGAATGATGGGACGCCTGGATATCCGGACGTTTCCCCTTGCAGTGCAGGATGAATTAGTGAAGCTGAGGAGGGGGGAGATCACAAAGTCGATTCGTCTCGGCGACCGCTATGTGATATTCAAGAGAGTCGGGGAAGGATGGTCGAGAACGAACGAGATTCGCAGTCTGTAATATCAGTGTGCCGCCAGCCAGTTTGGGCCGACGCCGACGTCGACATGGAGGGGGACGTGTAGCGGAAGCGCCTCCACCATGCTCGTTTGAACGATTGATCGGGCTTCGTCGAGTTCGGCATTCCACACTTCGAACACGAGCTCGTCGTGAACCTGGAGGATCATCGCACTCTTCAGGGAGCGACGCTCGAATTCATGGTGGATGTTCACCATTGCGGCCTTGATCATGTCCGCCGCCGTTCCCTGGATGGGCATGTTGATCGCCTGCCGTTCCGCATTCCCCCGAATATTGTTGTTCTTGCTGTTGATGTCGGGAAGATACCGACGTCTCCCCAACAGCGTTTCGACATATCCCTGTCTTCGTGCTGAGGTGATTGTTCGATCGATATACGATCGTACCTTGGGGAATCGATCGAAATACCGATCGATGATCTCTTTCGCCTCGCTCTGACTGATGTCAAGTCGGCGACCGAGCCCGAAGGGGCCGATGCCGTACATGATTCCAAAGTTGACTTCTTTTGCCCTCCGTCTCATCTCGCGAGAGACCTCCGATACTTCAACGCCGAAGACCTTGGCCGCCGTGGAACGATGCACATCTTCCCCCGCAAGAAACGCATCCTTCAATCCCTGGTCATCCGAGATGTGCGCCATAATCCGCAATTCGATCTGTGAATAGTCGGCCGACAGAATGACGCGTCCCGACCCAGCGACAAACGCTCCCCGAATCGATCGTCCCAGTTCAGTACGAATGGGGATGTTTTGCAGGTTCGGATCACTGCTCGAGAGTCTCCCCGTCGCGGCAACAGTCTGATTGTACGTTGTGTGTACTCTCCCAGTCGAAAGATTGATCAGCTGAGGCAAGGCGTCGATGTACGTCGATTTGAGTTTGGCAAGCTGTCGATACTCAAGGAGACACGGGATGATCGGATGTTCCTTCTCGAGTTGCTGGAGGACGGCAACGTCGGTTGAGAATCCCGTTTTCGTTTTTCGAACAGGATTGAGTTTGAGTTTGTCGAACAGAATGTCGGAAAGCTGTTGGGTCGAGTTGATATTGAATTCGGATCCCGCGTGCGCAAAGATGTCGCGCGTCAGTGCATCGATCATTCGATCGATTTCTTTCGACATGCGGGCGAGCTGTTCCGTGTCGATCGTGACGCCGTGGAGTTCCATGTGGGCCAGGACCGTCACGAGGGGAAGCTCGATACGCTCGAAGAGATCGGACATGCCGCGTTGGTCAAGCTGTTCGCGGAACTTGGCCGACAGACGGAGCGTGATGTCGGCATCCTCGCACGCATACGCACACAATGACTGGAGCGGGACGTCGCGGATGTCGATGCGATCCTGCTTGGTGCCGACGAGATCGGAAAACGTGATCGTACGGTAGTTGAGATGTTCGAGAGCCAGCGCATCGAGGTTGTGACGATCATCGGCCCGGAGAAGGTAGCTGGCGATCATCGTGTCGAACCAAATCCCCTTCATGACGATTCCGTGTCGGGACAGTACCTGGTAATCGTACTTGAGATTCTGACCGATCTTCTTGATCGCCGCGTTCTCCAGTACCGGTCTGAGATGGCTGATGACCGTCTCCATCGGAAGTCCAATCCTTTGCTCGGATGAACTCGCGGCGGATGATTCGTCAAAGAGCGTAGCGGAAGCGTTCGTTTGGGGTGCCTCTGCAATCACCGGAATGAAGTATGCCACATGCGCTTGCGGAGAGAGAGAAATACCGATGAGTTCGGCCTTGAGGGGATCGGTCGACGTTGTTTCGGTGTCGACCGCCAATTCGCTCGAGCTCTGTAACGTTTCGGACAGCCGTCGAAGGGCCGTCTCGTCGGCGATCAGTACGTAGGAATGCTCGTGACTGTGGATATCCTCAACAGTGGCTCCGGGGAAATGGTCGGTATGCTGGACCGGAGATTCAACTTCTGCAGAACCGACTGATCTTTCCTCGAGCTGTCGGTGGAGGCTTCTGAATTCCAGCCTCTCAAAGAGGCTCATGAGTTCAGGGATGTTCCGTCCGGCCGATTTCAGCGAATGGAAGTCCACGTCGAGAGGAACATTCGTATCGATCGTCGTGAGCTGCTTGGAGAGCAACGCAAGCTCTTTGTGGGTTTCGAGTTTCTCCTTGAGGGCTTTGCGGGGGAGTTGATCCACTCGCGTAAGAAGATTCTCGATGCTCCGGTATTCCTGGATCAGCGGGATGGCGGTCTTTTCCCCGATGCCGGGGACCCCGGGGATGTTGTCTGAGGAATCTCCGATCAGGCCCAGGACGTCGACCACCTGGTCCGGGTTCACGCCGAACTTCTCGCGCACGCCATCGATATCGACGATCTCCACCTCGGTTCCTTTGCGGCCGGGGCGATAGATTTTCACGCGTTTCGAAACGAGCTGCATGAAGTCCTTGTCACCGCTCACAAGAAAACTATCCACGCCTTCGTGCTCGGCCCGTTTTGCGAGTGTGCCGATGATGTCGTCTGCCTCGTATCCTTCCAATTCGATCACCGGGACGTTGTACGCGCGGACCACATCCTTCAACAGGTCAATCTGCGAGGCCATGTCCTCCGGCATCTTTTCGCGCGTTGCCTTGTACTCTGCGTATACCTGATGTCGAAACGTCGGCGCAGGAGTATCGAACACCACTGCAACGTAGTCCGGCTTTGCCTCCTCGAGGATCTTGTTCAGGAAGGTCACAAACCCATAGATCGCGCTCGTATTCTCGCCGCGCGAGTTGATCAGCGGACGCTGAATGAACGCGTAGTAACTGCGATACGCGATCGCCATTCCATCAATGAGATAGAGTGATTGTGTCTTCGGTGACAACGTGATCTCCTGCTTCAGAGAAATAACCCGATTGCGGCGATGATGACGAAGACGGCCACGATGATTCGGAAACGCTCAAGGCTGATCTTCTTGAGTACTTCCTTCCCGATCAGCGTGCCGACGAACGCCACGCCGATAATCAACACCAGGTTGAGGCCGGCGGTTTCCAGCTGTTCGCTTTGATTGAACACGTAGACCGGAATGCGCGACAAATCGATGACGACGGATATCGCCGTCGCCGTTCCGATGAATACTTCTTTTTCCAATCGATATCCTAGCAGGTATGCGCTACGGATTGCGCCCTGATTGCCGATGAGACCTCCAAGGAGGCCGGAGAGGAGCCCGCCGATCGGATCGTACTTGCGCGGGATTTGAATTGTGTACCTGGCGGGAAGGAATTCACTAATGCCAACCACGATCAAGACGATAGCGAGCAGAATGGTCACAACCTCGCGATCCATGTACCCCTGGAGCAGCGATCCACCGATCGCGCCCGCGATGCTGATCAGTCCGAACCTTTTCAGGATTTCTTTGTTCACATGCTTTGCGAAGAGCGAATACTTCAGCATGTTGTTCGCCAGATGAACGATGGAAACAAGGAACACGGCAGTTTTCACGTCGTAGAAGTAGGCAAATGCCGGCGTAAGGATCGTCCCGATGCCGAATCCGGTCATGAGCGTCAGCACGCTGACAGCGAATGTCACGGCGATGAGGACAGCGAGTTCGATGAGTTCTGGTGTCATTGATAGCTCCGCGCAGCAGTGTGTTACTCATGACTGATTGGATCGACGGGAGCAGGCTCTGAGGCAAGAGAAACCCCCGGTTCGCTGACGTCTTCGAACGTTCGTCGTACAATCAGGGCTGTTGCGGCAAGAATGCCGCCGGTGACGATGAAATTTTCGCGCAAGCCGAGATGTGCCGCAATATACCCGCCGGATGTCGGACCGACCATGTTTGCAAGGAGCTGAAAACTTGACGCAATCCCCATGACACCGCCCCGTCGCGCCAGTTCGGTATTCTTGCTGACGAACGAAAACAGCGTGGGGAGAATGCCCCCCATACAAAATCCCTGAAGCGCCCGCAGGATGATCAGCTGATACGCCGAGGTCACGAGGGCTTGCGAGGCGTAGGCGGCTGCAGCTCCGCCGATGGCGATCGTGAGGTTCTTCTTGTAGCTCTTCTCGTCATTTCTTCGTCCCCACCAGGGAGACGAGATCACCATGAATAATCCGGCAACGGAAAATGTCGCGCCGGCAATAGTTGCGAGATATTTCGGATCCGTTTCGAGGTACTCAACATAGAGTGCAAAAATGGGCTGAATCATGTACATCGCCACCTGCGACAGAAAGATGATGGCGAGCGATACCCGGATTGGCTTTGACTGAAACGAAAAGCGGTAGTTGCCGATGACCGAATGCCGAGGCTCCCGCGAGCCTTTTGGCACACGATCTTCTGTCACGAACATGACAATGAAAACGCCGGCGACTGTGCAGAGCGCAGCAACGATAAAAAAGATCGGTCGGAAGCCAAACGCATCGGCCAGGCTGCCTCCGATGAGTGGTCCCACCACATTCCCTCCCGCAATCGCAGACTGGAGAAACCCAATGGCGTAACCCGATCGCTCACGCGGGGTCGTTGCGGCTACCAAAGCCAAAGCCGAAGCGATGAAGCCACTGATCCCCCCCTGGAGCAACCGGAGCAGAAAGAGCATCTCGACGCTCTGGACAAATCCCATGAGAAATTGTGAAATGCCCAGACCGAAGATTGCCCGAACGACCATGAACTTGCGGCCGTAGCGGTCTCCGAGCGAACCCCAGATGGGGGTCATGATGAACGAAAGAAAGAATGGACCGGAGAAGACGAGACCGCTCCACATCGCGACTTCGGCCTGATCCTGAACGCCAAGTTCCCTCACGAAGAAGGGGAGGAATGGAACGACGAGACTCATGCCCATCATCGCGATGAACTTCGCGATCCAGATGATGTAGAGGTTTCTTCGCCACGGTTCGAGCGGCGTTGTCTTTGTTTGCACCAGTCTTGACGTCCATCCCATTGGGAGATCGGGTTGAATATACCGAATCCTCCGGCTAAATGAAAACGCTGTTTCGGGTTTCAGGATTGTGAAGTATATTGCTCTCCACGCACGACCATGAACATCTACGTTGTCCTTGTTATCCAGCTTCTCTTCGCGAGCGGCACGCATATCGTCGCCAAAGCGGTAACGGGAAAAGTCGACGCGATCCCGCTGACGTTCTTTCGCGCAGTGCTTTCGTCCAGCGCGTTGATGCTCCTGGCCTACGCCCGCGAACATCTTCGTGACATTGATCGTGGGGACTGGAAGCGACTGCTGTGGCTCGGATTTCTTGGATTGCCGGTCAATCAGTTCTTCTATCTGTACGGAATTCATCACACCACCGCCGCAAATGGTGCGTTGCTGTACGCGACGACTCCTGCGTTCGTGCTCGTGCTGTCGCACTATTTGCTCGGAGAGAAGATCACGCGAACGAAGCTGATCGGCGTAGCGCTGGCATTCATTGGCGTCACGATCGTGATCTTTGAACGGGGGATCGATCTCTCGTCGAAATACACATACGGAAATCTGATCATTCTCGTCGCGGTGGTCGCATGGGCCCTGTATACGATCAAAGGTCGACCCATGATCCTGAAGTATGGTGCGCTGAGAACGACCTCCCTCTCAATGACGCTTGGTGCACTGATGTTTTTTCCCCTCGGACTCCACTCCGCGATCTCGTTTTCCTATCATGAACTCACGTCATCACACTGGATGGGGATTCTGTACCTTGCCTTCGGCACGAGTGTCATCGGGTATCTCCTGTGGTACTACGCTCTCGGCAAGATCGAGACGAGTAAAGTTGCGGTCTTTACCAACGGGCAGCCGATTGTCGCGACGATCATGGCGCTGATCTTTCTTGATTATACCATCACGGCAAGCTTTGTGATCGGAGGCGCGATTGCCGTCGGTGGCGTAATGATCACACAACGCGGATACTTCAATCATGTGAGACACAAGCAGAAAGGAAAAAGCATATGACGAAGAAGATTGTCATCGCGGCAGTTGTCGGCGGGATCGTCTATACGATCTGGGGAGGGCTGGCCTGGATGGTTCTGGGGATTCACGACTGGTCGACGGGGAGACTGGTCGATGAGAATGCGGTTGTCGCGGTACTCAACGAAAATGTCAATCGGGAGGGGGTGTACGTCTTTCCGGCGATGCCTGAGGAGACAGGCTCCATGAGCGAATCAGAAATGACCGCCCAGGCCGAACAGTGGATGGAAAAATACCGCAAAGGCCCGATCGGGATGATCGCGTATCGACCGCAGGGAAGCGACCCGATGATGACCTCGATGTATATCTCCGGGTTGATCATCAGCATCCTCGCGGCGTTTATTGTGGCGTGGCTCCTGTCGAGAAGCACCGCGGTGAGCCAATCCTTCTTTGCGCGGGTCTCGTTCTGTGGGATGATCGGCATCTTTGCATCAGTCGTCACACACGTGGCTTTTTGGAACTGGATGCTCATGCCGTTCGACTACACCGTGGCGATGGTGCTTGACCTCGTACTCGGCTGGACGCTGACCGGGGCGGTGATCGCCGCCTTTGTGAAACCTGGGGCTCCTAAGGCAGAATGACGAAGCATGATCGAGGTGCGCGGAAGGGGCTGGGCAGGGCGTTTCCCCGATTCTGCGATTTCAGTTGCGAGCACGCGGAGTTCGCTCCTCCGGAAACATCCGGCGCGTGTCGGCGCGAACACGTGGTCTATTGTCGGCATTTTCGCGAGCTCAATCGCAAGCATGCAGAATGTTTGTCAAGAGAGAAGAAATCCTAACGGAATCAAAGGAGCACAAACGTGAGACAGTTGCTACTGGCGAGCGCGATCGC
>VGVZ01000043.1 GCA_016873805.1 Ignavibacteria bacterium | reverse complement strand
CAACGTGTTCTATACAACGCATGCTGCCCTGCAGCGTGCAATCCGAAAGTTCCTTCGCTACCGCAACAACAGAAACAAGGCTTCACCCAAATACAAGAAAACTTATTTGAAACGGCACTAGAAGAACAAAAGAAGATTGCCGTATCTTCGACAGGCCTCTCTTTCCATCGATCTGATCCTTCCGTCTAACAGGTTCAGAGCATCCATGCATTGCCGGGAATTGTCCGCTGTTGCACTCCTTGTCGTTCTCACCTCCGTTCAATCGGCCGGTCAGACATCGTTCTTCACCTCATCAACAAAGATCGGTAGCGAATCCCTCTACAACCCGATATCGCTCCTTCTCAACGGCGGGTTTGACATCATACAATTCCCCGAATGCTCACGGAAAGTCTTCTCCTTCCCCTATCACCATGCAGCCCGCAACGTCGCGCGAAATCTCGCCGACCCGTTTTCGACCATCGATCGATACGGGTGGAAGGCATTCCTGAAGAATGAGGTTCTCCCGTTCAACTTCGCGCTGGATCAGCGTCAATGGTGGCCCAACTATCACCTCCATTTGATCGGCGGAGGGATGACGTACGCGAAGATGACGGAGTGGTACGACGCTCACGGTTTTCCCTTCCCTCATGGATTCTCGCTCGTCACAATGGCCGGATACCATTTCCTGAATGAGGGTGTCGAAAATGGAACCTTCGTAGGGGACAACGTCGATCCGATTGCCGATATCTACATTTTCGATGTCGCAGGGATCGTCCTCTTCAGTTTCGATAATGTCAAGGAATTCTTCGCTACAGAGCTCAATCTCGCCGATTGGTCTCTTCAGCCATCCATCGCGATCCGCGACGGCTCGCTGCTCAACAATGGTCAGTTCTTCTCGATCAAGTGGCGGCCCCCCGGTTTCGAACGATGGTCTCTCTTCTACTATTTCGGACTCGACGGGCTGACGGGCGCGTCATACCGCTTCGGAGACGGAAACTCGCTCTCGGCAGGCATCGGAATGAGTTCAAGACAGCGTCGGGTCGTCGATCCCGTCACAAACAGACAGACCGTTGACCTTGTGTGGAGTTTTGGGATCTTTCTCGATGGGGAGAAATCGCTTCTTGCTTCGGTCGTGGTCGCAAAAAAAATGCACGAGTTTGCAAGAATCAATATCTATCCGGGACTACTGCCGCTTGGTCCTCTGCTCCCCGGCCTCTGGTTATCCTCCACCGATTCGGAGGTCCTCACGTTTGGTCTCACGGCGCGCTACGTGCCGGGCATTGCGATTCGGTAGCAACTCCTGATCCCCCGTACATCGCCCCCCGAAGGTTCAGCACTGGAACGCCACTTTTCTCCATGTTGTCGGTGGAACATGCCATCCTCCACTGCGTCTAAGATTTCGAGCATATGATGATTCCATCATTCCATCATCAAAGGAGAAAAAAGCGATGAGCCGTCGTTTCCACGCAAAATTCGCCGCCATCCTCTCCCTGTTGATTCTCGGCCTGGTGTTCACTGCACTTGGACAGACAACCAAATGCGAGGATCAGAAGCAGGGATGGCTCGGCGTTTCCATCAGCAATGTTAGTTCCGCGCAGGCCAAGAAGATGGATCTCAAAGATACAGACGGGGCGTACGTCAGCAGCGTGACAAAGAAAAGTCCGGCGGAAGCGGCCGGTCTTACAAAAGGAGATATCATCATCGAATTTGCCGGAAGAAAGATTTTCGATCCAGACGATCTCTCGAAGACCGTAAAGCGCACAGCGCCGGAGACGAAGACATCCGTGACCGTGATTCGGGACAAGACGAAAAAGACTCTCTCGGTTACTGTGGGTACGCTGCCTCCGCCGGAAAAATCACTTGCACGCGCGTTTCAGATCGCATCGCCGCATATGACCTGGTTTGGGCGAGGCGGGACGGTCGGCCTGAAGCTCATTGAACTGAATTCGCAGCTGGCAGAATACTTCGGCGCACCCGATGGAGAAGGTGTTCTGGTCGAGGAAGTGAGGAAGGAGAGTGCCGCCGCGAAAGCAGGTTTCAAGGCCGGTGATGTCATTCTTCGATGGGGATCGAAGCGCGTCGATGAGATAGGAGACATTCAGAAAGCCGTTCGGGAAGGGGAAGCGGGTGACAACGTCGATGTCGAAGTGTTGCGGAAGGGTTCACGTCAGAAGCTCACCGTTGTGCTCGAAGAGGCAAAAGGTCATGGATACGAGCTCCGGGTTTTCCCGGGCGTCGAGCCGCGTCTCCGCATCTTCAAGCACCCGCACGGAGAGGAATTCGACCGCTTCATCGAGCTCGAGTCAATCAAGCCGAAGACGGAAGAGTTGAAGATTCGGATCGAGGAATACGTACGAGAGCTCAAGGAGAAGAATCTTCAATTAGAGGAAGGCCTTCGCGACAAGATCCGGAGTATCCGGGTCATCCGCGAAATCTGATATTCCATCGGCCGACACGGAACATAAGAGCGGCTGCGCTCAGGTGCAGCCGCTTTGTCATTCATATGAGCTCCGATGTTTTTTCGCCGACACAGGCCCATTGCATTCGATCGGGAATTTCGTATTATAGATGAGACTCGCACGATCATCCAAGTTTGCATTCTACGTTCTTGCCATCGCTCATGAACAGAATCGTCATTCTCTCGGCGGCG
Organism: Ignavibacteria bacterium; assembly: GCA_016873805.1. Classification (GTDB taxonomy): domain Bacteria; phylum Bacteroidota; class Ignavibacteria; order UBA10030; family UBA10030; genus VGVZ01. The sequence goes on along the minus strand of VGVZ01000043.1, from coordinate 14,676 downwards.
CTCCTGGTGGCTCTTCCACTCGCCTCCCAGGAACAGATTTCACGAACCGACATAGTCGATAGCCTGCTTGCCTACAGCACAGCCAAGAGCAATCTGGAATTCTTTCAAGTCACGCTGCTGAGGAGAGCAGAGGCATTTCAGGAGTTTCTCGATCATGCAAGCTCGGCATCGTTGCGAAACGCCATCAAGAACCATTACGACCCGTCAAAACTCCTAAAGGAAATCTCTCGTCGATGTGAACCACAGCTCTCGCTGCCGCAGCTCCTCGCATCGCTGAGATGGTACGAATCACCCGTCGGCGCAAAAATCTCCCGCAGCGAGTACGAATCGGTCCTCGCCTCCGCCGCAAAGGAATTCAGCCAGTTCCGGCAAGAAGAAATGCAGAAGTACCGGACGCAACGTCGGCGGCTTCTCCTGGAACGACTGAATGGTCACCAAGCGATGAATTCCGATGTGGACGATATGATCGCGACGCATTTCCGGAAACTGCTCTCTCTCACCGATCCCCAGATCTTTGGATCTCCCGGAACCGAGTCTGTCACCATCAAGCGAAACGTCGCATCACTTCTCACTCGTCTTGATCTCCAGCTTCGTGAAACTCTGAATGCACTCCCCTCCTTCACCTATCGACGGGTAACAAACAATGAACTCCAGATGTACAATGAGTTCTACGAATCGGCAGAGGGTGCCTCGGTTGGGGGACTGATCGCCCGGGAAGTGCGTACTGCTCTCGAGAACGCTCTTGACGGGGCAACAGCAGAACTCCCGTCGCCGCGCGGAAGGACGCAACCGTAGCGGTCACCCCAACTTCTTCCACCACACAGATTCGACCATGCCTCGTATCCGATTGGATCTCCCCCCAACATTTCTCTTTTCAACCCTCATTCCCATCCGGATTACCGACATCAACTACGGCGGCCATCTGGGGAATGATTCTTTTCTAACGCTCATGCACGAAGCGCGCGTCCAGTTTCTCGCACATTATGGGTATACCGAGATCAGCATCGAAGGGGAGAGCATCATTATGGCCGATGCTGCAATCGTCTATCGTTCGGAAGCACACTATGGCCAGCAGGTACTCGTAGAAGTCGCGGTGCAGGATTTCTCCACCTTCGGTTGTGACCTCATCTACCGGCTCAGCGACCATTCGAGCGGCCGCGAAATAGCCAGAGCCAAGACTGGTATTGTTTTCTTTGACTACAAGAAGCGAAAACCGGTCGAGGTTCCTCCAAGATTTAGAGAACGAATCGAAGCAACGAGGTCTTCAATCGTGTGAGATTCACAGAAGATCCTCGAGAGGGGCTGGAAGTCGTGTTTCTTTGCAACTCTCGTATTAATTCGTACATTTGAGCACCCCGTGAGCACTCGAAAGGCCGTATGGACAGAGCAACGATACTGCGACTCATTGAAGAAGTTCTGAAGGAATCCAACGCGCAAACCTGCTGCAAAGATGGGATTTGCACGGACAACCTCTGTCTTGTTCACAACAAAGAGGCGGTGCAGAACCTTGTCGAAAGCGGCGCCGACCGGATTTCGTCCGGCGTGGGCGTCAGCCAGGGGACGTTCGACGTCAGCCTGGCGCGGATGATCGACCACACGCTGCTCAAGCCGGAAGCAACAAAATCACAGGTCGAGCAATTGTGCACGGAAGCCCGGAGATACAGCTTTGCCAGCGTCTGCGTCAATCCCTCCTATGTCCCCCTGTGCTCCCAACTTCTTCGGGAGAGCAGTGTCCGCGTCTGCACCGTGATCGGCTTCCCTCTGGGGGCTACGACCACCGAGACCAAGGTGACCGAGGCCCGACAGGCCGTTGCCGATGGCGCTCGTGAACTCGATATGGTCATCAACGTCGGGATGTTGAAATCGGGTGAGTACGACTATGTTGAGCGGGATATCGCCTCCGTGGTGAACGTTGCACGAGAGTTTCAGATCACGACCAAGGTGATTATCGAGACCGGGCTCCTCACGGACGAGGAGAAGGTGAAGGCCTGTCTGCTCTCCAAACGAGCAGGAGCAAGTTTTGTGAAGACCTCAACGGGATTCTCGAAGGGGGGCGCGACGGTTGGAGACGTCGCTCTCATGCGCAAAGTCGTCGGCAGCGCGCTGGGAGTCAAAGCGTCGGGAGGAGTTCGATCGTACGAGGATGCCGTGGCTTTGATCGCGAGCGGCGCCGATCGGATCGGAGCCAGTGCGAGTGTTATGATCGTCACGGGAGATAAGAAAACGGGAGACTCAGGATATTGAAAGACCGATTTTCGTCATCGCTGAAACACGCGCTTCTTGTTATCGGTTCGACGTTTCTCCTTCTGTGGGCAGGATGCAGTGTGGCAAAGGAGACCACCGGAGAATCTGAACTCGAGGAATCCCCTGCCGTCACATCGCCGCTGCGTCCGGTGCAGCCCTCCTCGCCCGACACAATCGGCACACCGACGACGCGACTCACGTCAAAACAGGACACGCTGACGGCATCGGTGGTTCAATACTCCCGGAGCGTGGCGCCTTCCGTCTCGAAGTCCGAGGACAGTTTCGTTACGGCCTTCACGATTCAGGTCGGAGCGTTCGCAAATGCCTCGAACGCCCTGTTGCTGCTTAAGAAGACCAAGGAGCGAATCGGGGAGATTCCTGTTCTGAACCGATTCGAACCGCGCGATCGGCTCTATCGTGTCAGCGTCGGTCTCTTCGAGACCCGTGAGGGGGCGATCGCTTATCAACAGACTCTGATAAAAACCTACGGACCTGACTTCAAGGATTCGTGGGTATCGCAAATCTCCAAATGATGTCCCGCTCTATTTCTCAACTCGTCATACTTCTGACTGTCTTCGCGATTGGATGCGGCAGCGCGGAACGGCCGACTCGCGAGGATGCGAATCGGTCCGAAAGACCCGTTACACCGAGGACACTCCCTCTCGCCGAGGTCGAGCGTACGCTGCAGCCCTCACGCTACGACGAGGACCCTGCAGAGACGGTGAAGAAACAGAGGACCCCGTCCGAACCCGCATCTTCCGACGTGCCCGATCCATCGACCCGGATCGAAGAAGAGATCCGACAGGGATTTCGGATTCAAATTCTGTCAACCTCCAGCATAAACGACGCCAACCGCGAACGACTCGCCGCGGCCCAGAAACTCCCCCAGGACTCCGTCTACATTGTGTTTGACCCTCCGGTGTACAAAGTTCGCGTAGGGGATTTTCGTACACGATTGGATGCGAATCGGATGTTACCGGTATGCGTCTCCGCCGGATACGAGGACGCGTGGGTGGTCTCGGATCGGATCACGTTGCGAAAGAGGGTCGAAATTCGACAGGAAGAACAGCGTCAGTAAGCATCCCACGGAGATCCCATATGCATGAAAAAAGCCTGGCTGTCTGAGACAACCAGGCTTTTCCGTTTCTTCTCCGACGTCTTGATCACGAGACGTCGGCATACATCTTTTCGATCAGGTGGGAGAACTTTTCTTCCACCGTCCGCCGTTTGACCTTCATGGTCGGCGTGATCTCTCCTCCTTCAACCGTAAGCGTCTGCGGGAGAAGCTCGAACCTCCTCACTCGCTCGTATGCCGGCAGATCTTTCTGCAGCCGATCGATTTCCGTCTGGAAGAGTTTCTGGACATCCTTCATATGGATGAGGTCTTCCTGGTCTCCGTACGTGATGTTCCGTTCCGTCGCAAACTCCTTGAGAATCTCGAATTCGGGAACGATCAGCGCCGAGAGGAACATTCTTCCGTCGCCGACCAGCACAAACTGATCGACGTATTTGCTTTCGAGAAAGAGGTTTTCAATCGGTTGTGGAGCAATATTCTTCCCACCGGAGCTGACGAAGAGGTGTTTCTTGCGGTCGGTGATCATCAGATGGCCTTCCGAATCGAACATCCCGATATCACCGGTGTGGAACCACCCATCCTTATCAATCACCTCCGCGGTCGCCTTCGGATTGTTGTAATACCCGACCATAATGTTCGGGCCCTTCGCGAGGATTTCACCATCCTCAGCGATCTTGATTTGAACGCCGTGGATTGGCTTGCCGACCGTGCCGAACTTGTAGTCATCGAGCCGGTTTGCCGTCAGGACGGGAGATGTCTCGGTGAGCCCGTATCCCTCCAGGATCTGGATTCCGACAGCTTCAAAGAATTCCCCCAGGACCCTGGGAAGCGCCGCACCGCCGGAGACGAAGTACTTGATTCGCCCCCCTGTTCGTTCTTTCAGTTTTGAGAAGACCAGTTTTGATGCGATTCGATGCTTGGCGTGGAGCATAGCCGGAATCGCTCCGGCCTTGCGGGCTTTTGCGTAATCCTTCCCAATATTGAGCGCCCAATGGAAGATCTTTCGACGCGGCGCCGGACTGGAGTCGACTTGTTTCTGGATTCGGCTGTGGATTCGTTCAAAAAGTCGTGGGACCGTCGTGACGACAGTCGGCCGTACCTCCAGAAGGTTGTCCCGAACGGTCTCGACACTTTCTGCATACGCCACTGTCGACCCGCACGCCATCGCCGTATAGTATCCTGCCATCCGTTCGAACGAATGGCACAGCGGCAGGAACGAAAGCAGGACATCCTCTTCACCGAGCGAAATGATTTCGGCAGATGCCTTGATATTGGTCACAAGATTCCGGTGCGTGAGCATGACGCCCTTGGGATTTCCCGTTGTTCCGGAGGTGTAGATGATTGTCAGGAGATCCTCCGGTTTGATCCGGGACATCGATTTTCGAAGGTAGTCGGGGTTTTCTTTATGGAATTCACGTCCCATCCCCTGCACAGATGAGAAACCAAGCACCGTACCTCCCGTGGGAACATCCTTTTCCGACATCACGATGATACGCTTCAGCGTCTTCACCTCTTTCTGAATCTTCAGAACCTTGTTGAGCTGATAGAGGTTGGAGACCACTGCAACTTTTACGCCGGCATCATTGAAGATGTACTCAATCTGCTTCGGGGTCAACGTCGGATAGATGGGAACATTGACGGCTCCCAGGATGACCATGGCCATATCGCTGATCACCCAATCGGGCCGATTTTCTGCAACAATCGATAATCTATCCCCCTGTTTCACTCCGAGCGATGCGAGCCCGAGGGCAAAGTGCTCTACCCGCGTTCTGTATTCTTTATATGAAATCCCGACGTACTGCTTCTCTATTTTATGCATGAGCATGGGTCGATTGATATCTGCGTACTTCGTCGTCACCTTCTCAAACATCTCATTGATAGTGCCAAAGTCAACCGCAACTGGCATGATTTATCTCCTCATGATGGGATTATCTGATCGTCCGTGACAAAGTGTGGACTAAATTACAGCATCACGATTCCAGATGCAAGAAAATTAACCGGCGGCCAGGAATCATTGCAGACGTGCATATAGCAGAAATTCACGGAGGAGTTCGGCGCACGTGACGCGGCGGGTGTCTTTTGATCGTCACTCGGGTCCGACGCGAGCGCGCGAGCCGTTCGGATCACCGACACGCTGATGATTGTTGGCATGATCTATGTCACGCAAAGAGTTTGCGCAATCCAGTTTTTCTAAAATTTAACTTGACAAATCTTGCCTAAGCGGTTATATTCCAACCCAGTTATGCGAACCCGAACTCTCCCCGAACAACAGAGTTTCCTCCCAGCAGTCGCGAAATCCTTGGGTTTTCATAGCGTTCATATCACTTCCACTTCTCTCTAGAGAATCAGCTTTTTTGACTCAGCATAGTCGGTGTTCTTGCGTGCGGTTTCTTCCCACGCAGCGAAGTACCGTTTTTTATTCAGCGCAGAATCAAACGTGAAGGAGATGTTCCATGGATGATCGTGGGCAATCGAAGGGATCGGCACTTGTTGATCAGCAGACCTCGCCTGTGGTGCGCGGCGAGTTGAAGTTCGAAAGGTACTTTTCCAAATCCGATCGCCATCCCTTTGATAGCGTGGAGTGGGAACTTCGAACCGCGACCATCAGCAACGAATCCGGCGAAAAGATTTTTGAACAGCGCGACGTCGAAGTTCCGAAACCATGGTCCATGACCGCCACCAACGTCGTCGTCTCCAAGTATTTTCACGGCACGCTCGGCACCCCTGAGCGCGAAACGAGTGTTCGTCAGGTGATTGACCGCGTCGCACGGACGATGCGCGACTGGGGGATCAAGGATGGCTATTTCGCAACAACCGAAGATGCCGAGATCTTCTATCACGAGCTCCTGTACCTTCTGGTCCATCAATACATGTCGTTCAACAGTCCGGTCTGGTTCAACGTCGGCATCGAAGAACGGCCACAATGTTCCGCCTGCTTCATCAATTCCGTACGCGATTCGATGGATTCGATCCTCGGGCTCGCGAAGACCGAAGGAATGCTCTTCAAGTACGGATCGGGAACCGGATCGAATCTCTCGACGCTCCGATCTTCCAAAGAAAAACTCTCAGGGGGTGGCACGCCGTCCGGACCTGTCTCTTTCATGAAAGGATATGATGCCTTCGCCGGCGTGATAAAATCCGGAGGCAAGACGCGTCGGGCAGCAAAGATGGTGATCCTCGACGCCCAGCACCCCGATATCATCGAATTCATCAACTGCAAGGCGGATGAAGAGAAGAAGGCCTGGGCATTGATTGAAGCGGGATACAGCGGTGGCTTCAACGTGGTGGGGGGAGCGTACGATTCAATCGCCTACCAGAATGCAAACCATTCGGTGCGCGCAACTGACGAGTTCATGAAAGCAGTCCTCGAGGACAAGGAGTGGATCACCAAGGAAGTCACGACGGGCGCTCCGGCAGAGAAGCATCGCGCCCGCGATCTCATGCGCCAGATTTCGGATTCCGCGTGGATCTGCGGTGATCCCGGGATGCAGTACCACACAACGATCAACAATTGGCACACCTGCCCCAGCACCGCCCCCATCAATGCGTCAAACCCGTGCAGCGAATACATGTTTCTGGACGATACCGCCTGCAATCTCGCCTCGCTGAACCTGATGAAGTTCAGACGGGAAGACGGGGAGTTCGATGTCGAGTCGTTCCGCAGAGCTGTCCATATCACCATCACGGCGATGGAGATCGAGGTCGACAATTCCAGTTACCCGACCCCGGCGATCACGCAAAACAGTCACGACTATCGCCCGCTGGGACTCGGCTTTGCAAATCTCGGCGCGCTTTTGATGGCGAACGGTTTGCCGTACGATAGCGAGCACGGTCGGGCGTATGCCGCGGCCATTACATCGCTCATGAGCGGAGAAGCGTACCGACAATCGGCTCTGATTGCGTGCGAAATGGGACCGTTCCCGGGATACGGAAACAACCGTGAACCGATGCTCAACGTGATGACGAAACACGGAATCCATGCGGAACGCATTCCCAAGGAATTCGTCTCCGAGGAGCTGTGGAACGCTTCCCATCAGGTCTGGAAGGAGGTGCACGCGCTCGGGAAGAAACACGGATTCCGAAATTCTCAGGCCTCCGTGCTCGCGCCGACCGGAACGATCGGCTTCATGATGGATTGCGACACGACCGGCGTGGAGCCCGACATTGCTCTCGTGAAGTACAAGAAACTCGTCGGCGGCGGATTGATGAAGATCGTCAACCAGACCGTGCCGGAAGCCTTGTCGACACTCGGGTACGATGCGGAGGAAATCGAACACATCCTGGCATACATCGACAAGAACGACACAATTGAGGGGGCCCCCCACCTCAAAGAGGAGCATCTGCCCGTCTTCGACTGCGCCTTCAAGCCGGCAAACGGGAAGCGCTCGATTCACTACATCGGCCACATTCGAATGATGGCTGCCGTGCAGCCGTTTCTTTCGGGCGCGATCTCGAAAACAGTGAACATGCCGACCGACGTGACGCCGGACGACATTATGCAGGCGTACATTGAGGCATGGAGACTCGGACTAAAGGCCATCGCCGTGTACCGGGACGGATGCAAACGCACACAACCCCTGAGCACATCTCTGGCCGAGGTGAAGTCGTTGAAGAAGGGTCAGCCCCCACGCCGCCGCCTCCCCGACGAACGGCAATCGATCACGCACAAGTTCAGCATCGCAGGACACGAGGGCTATATTACCGTCGGGATGTTTGAAGATGGTCAGCCGGGCGAAGTCTTCATCACGATGTCGAAGGAGGGATCGACCATCTCGGGGCTGATGGATTCGTTTGCCACCGGAATTTCAATCGCATTGCAGTACGGCGTTCCGCTGAAAGTGCTTGTCGACAAATTCTCGCACGCGCGGTACGAACCGTCCGGATTTACCAACAATCCGGAAATTCCGATCGCCAAATCGATCAGCGACTACATCTTCCGATGGCTGGCCAAGAAGTTCATGCCGCAGGAACATATCTCCGAGGAGGGCGAAGGCACGAACGTCGAGACCAAGGCCGCATCGACCACTGCCAGCACTCCGGCGACAACAAGTCGCCGCTCCACCGGAGGCGGGACAGCCATAGAGAAGAACGAGAAGGCGGTGTTTCAGATGCAGTCCGATGCCCCGCCCTGTCATGAATGCGGGAGCATCATGATCAGGAGCGGAAGCTGCTACAAGTGCATGCAATGTGGTGCGACGTCGGGGTGCTCGTAGGAGGGTGATGTCAGCAAGCGACTGAATGGGGGGATTGACAAAGACATACTTCAACTGTCCATGCCCGAGGAGATGACTGAAGGCTGGAGATGAGGATGGGCAGACGCAAGGGGGATTAGCAGAAGGGCGATCAAGACCTTGTGTCTTTGATCGCCTTTTTCTTTATATGAAAGGGGGTGATTCGCCATGATCTAGTCATGTGTTTAGAGATATGAAACCTAATTCACCGCGCAAGACACTCGACCGGCGGCGGTTTAACCGGAGGGAAATCCCGAGTCTTAGAAGCGGGAGAGCATCAGTGCCCGAACGAAACAGACCAAAGGCGAGATGGTTTTGTGTATTCCTATCGAAACGAGAATACTGGAGAAACCGATATGACGTTCTTTCTATATCGAGACGCACAAGGTTATTGGCGATGGACTTTGAAGGCCAGCAATGGCCGGATCATCGCCGACTCTGGAGAGGGTTATTGGAACAAGCAAGATTGTCTCAATGCAATCGGGCTTGTGAAGTCCTGCGCCGGAGCAAACACCAAAGAGGCTTAGGGCCTCGACACACAGATCGGCACACTCAGAGATGGGTGTGCCGATGTTATCGACGGGATCGAATATAGGAGGAAATGCAAATGAAGAGGAACATACATGTGATACCACATCACAAAAAGTGGGCAGTGAAGTTCGGAGGTGAAGATGATCCGGTCTCTGTGCACCGTACTCAAGAGGGAGCAAGGAAGGTGGCCGTACCAATCGCCAAGAGATTGGGAACAGATGTGGTGATCCACCAACCGAATGGGAGGATACGTGACCGAGATAGCCACGGGTCAGATCCTTTCCCCCCAAGAGACCTGCAGCACTGACGCACTCTTGCCGGCGGCACATTCGAAGGTGGGTATGCCGCTTCTTTGTTCTTCAATCGAAGTTGTGCAACCCCGATTTTTCTCCTATATTCTTCGGCAACAAATAGGGGATGCCAATGGCAAACAGAAAGGATCGGGAAACCGAAATCTCCCTCCCGGAAAACCGGGAAGCTCTCCCGTCTGAAGTTGAAATTCCCCGGCAAACCGAGTTTTACAAGCTCCCGACACGCTTTGGCGCGGTTCCCGTAGATGAAGCTCCGCTTGGATGGGAAGTAGAGACTCGCAGGCGCGAGACCAGAATGACGAAGTTCGAGCATGCCTACCCCCGCATCTATCTCCCCCTTCAGGAAGTTCAGCGAGTTGAGTTCGGATACGGAGATAAGTTCGAGCCGACACACCTTTTCCCAAAGAGCGCGAATCGCCTGTTCTTCGGCGATAATCTCACATCATGCGTCAACTGCCGAGCAAATCGATCGATCTCATTTATATCGATCCCCCTTTCTTTTCCGGCCGCAATTACAATGTGATCTTTGGCGACAGGAACGAAGTTCGCTCCTTTACGGACATATGGGAAGGTGGTATGCCGGGATATCTCATCTGGCTCAATGCACGGCTGTATGAGATGAAACGCCTGCTGAAGGACACTGGATCAATTTACGTTCATGTTGACTGGCATGCGGCACATTATGTGAAGGTCGAATTAGACAAGATCTTTGGCTCAGACAATTTTGGAAACGAAATAGTGTGGTCCTATCGCACGGGTGGCATCAGCAAGCAATGGTTTCCCCGGAAGCATGACAATCTCTTCTTGTATTTCAGAAATGAGGAATCACATTTCTTCAAACCGCTTCGCGGAGGTGAGTTTCGGACTCTGGGAATGAACTATGATGAACATGGCAAACCGTACAAGTCAACCAAGAAAGGGAGATTGTATTTCAACGAAGAAGGACCGTCGATCACTGATGTGTGGGAAATCCCCTTCTTGAGTACAGTGTCAGATGAGCGGATTGGATATCCGACACAAAAGCCCGAGGCTTTGCGCGAAAAGGTGATCGAAGCAAGTTCTCGCGACGGAGACGTAGTCGCCGATTTTTTCTCTGGAGGCGGGACGACACCAGCAGTGGCGCAACGTCTCAATCGCCGCTGGATCGCCTGTGACCAATCACGCATTGCTGTTGCGGTTACAGCAGATCGGATCGCACGCGTCGTGGAGAACAAGATCGGCAAGCTTTTTCCCGTGCCGGATTTCACGGTTGAGCATTGGGGCATCTACGAGTCGCCGAAGATGGAGAAGTTATCTGAAAGAGACTTTCGCGAATTTGTCGTGACAGCTTTCGGCGGCAAACCTGAGAGTATCTCCCGGAATATCCACGGCATGAGACACGGTGTGCCGCTGTACGTCGGTGAACCCTCCCGTGGCACGCGCATCACCAAAGAGGACGTTGCAAAGTTTGCACAGGCGATTTTCAAAGAGCGGCACACGAACTTTGGCGCCATGCTCGCGTGGAACTTTGCCCCGGACGCGCGGAAGGCCGCAGAGATCCTTGCCGCTCGTGAAAACAAGCGCATCGATTTTGTCCGGCTCAATCTCGTGCGTCTTGAGGATGATGCATACCGCGAGCATGTGGTAACGAAGCAGAAGGATTACGGCGAACTAATAAGCTTCATCCAGCCGCCGGAAGTGCGCATCACATCTGAGAGGATCGGGAAGCTTAAATATCGCTTTGATGTCTCGGAGTCTGTGAGCCTGAACAAAGACGGGGTTATCGCCAACGTTCAATGGGATTTTGACTACCTGGGGCGTTTTAGCTCCACTGAGGGGTATGCATTTCTCCGCGACAAGAAGCGCGGCAGGCCTGTGCTGATTGTCGAATATGAATTCCCGAGTCCGGGGAAGAAAAAGATCGCCTGCTCGGTGCAAGATGATCATGGGGGTGAGAGAACGCAGGTGATGAAGGTGGAGGTTAGGTAGGTGCTCCCCAAACAAGAGATATTGAAACTAATGGAGAGACTCGACATCGAGCCCGCCGAATCCATTGAATCGGAGGAACTCGAATTCAAGCCGTGGTCAACTGAAATCAAGGAAAACCAGAGGGTCGCCAGAGAATACGCTGTGTGTTTTGCAAATGCAAAAGGTGGCACAATTGTATTTGGCGTGAGAGACAAGACCGTCGGTAGATCTGCTGCTATCCATGGATGCAAGGACTACAACACGACAACATTCACAACGGCTATCTATCAAGGAACAAGCCCAAATATCGCGGTCCACATTGAAGAGGCTGTGGTTCGCGAAGGAACCCTACTCCTAGTGCAAGTCCCTCCTGGCAGAGACGATACGACCTATGCGACAAGCGATGGATTGCACAAAATCCGAATTGACAAAACTTGCCAGCCACTCTTCCAATCGAATCATCGTAGACTAAGGATGTCAATTGGGGCTATCGACTGGAGCGCTGAGCCTGCTGAGGGCGTCTCAATTCAAGATTTGGATCCAATTGAGATTGAGAGGTTCCGAAACACCCTCAGGGTAGAGAAGCCTTCGTCTGACCTGTTGGCACTGTCACATGAAGAACTGCTAAGAGCGATTGGGGCAGTCGAAAGCGCAACAGTGGTCAACGCCGGTGTTTTGATGTTTGCCAGGAAGGACATACTCAGAAAGGCGTTACGTCAACATGAGGTCATTTTTGTATCCCATACCTCACCAACCGAAATATTTAAGGAGAATCTTTCAGCTCCGATCTTGGCCATCCTCGAGAGGATGACAGAAATCCTTCTCTTGCCGATCTACAATCCCACACGTTCGCTTCAAGTTGATATGTTCAACTTTGACGTCCAAAAGTTCCCTACCATGACGTTGCGCGAAGCTCTGCTGAACGCCATTGTCCATCGTGATTACACCCAGCCTGGGCAGGTTTATGTACGCCTTGAGAACGACGACCTTTGCTTCTCTAATCCTGGGGGTTTTATCGGTGGAATTACAGTGGACAATATCTTGACGCATGAAGCGAAGCAGAGAAACAAACGGCTTGCAGAGATGGTGGAAAAGAGCGGGCTAGTCGAGCGAGCTGGGATCGGACGCCGTAGAATCTTCATTCCTATGCTCGCTTTCGGAAAACGCATGCCAACGTACGACGCAGATGCACACACTGTAGCGCTGCACCTATACGGCGGGGTGGTAAGCGACAAACTGGCGTTGTTGGTGGCGAGACTACAGAAGGATGGTTATCGCTTAGGCATCAACGAGCTTGCGGTCCTTAACTACCTTGTGACCAGAGAATCCATTGATGCAACAGAGGCGAGTTCGCTGCTCCAGGTGGATCCCCCAACAGCGACACTCATTCTCGATGACCTTATGAGCACTCCGCTGAGGATGTTGGAAAAACGCGGCAAAAAGAAAGGCGTGACTTATCATCTCGAGCGAGCGATCGCCGTGGACCTACTGGGAAGATCAAAATACGCGCAGATGAAGGACATCGAGGCAGTTAGGTTTCCTGAAATGATCCGTCAATACGTTGAGGAGCACGGTTCAATAAGCAATAGGGAGTGTAGAGAGCTCTTAAGGCTGGGAAACTCTGCGTCAGCGAGCGTAAAATCGTCTCAGATTTTATCTCAGCTCATCGGACCCGATGGCTTTCTTCGGGCGGTCGGAAAAAGCAAGGCACAGCGGCGCTACGTCCTTAAACAAATTAAATGAAATCATTCGTTGCGCTTCAAATTGGGTATTTTTTGCTAAATGAAATTAAATGAAAGACCCTAATCCTACCCCTCGAAGGGAACGTGCACCAACGCACGCGGTAGGTCGGATTTGGGTCGATTCCGCACACAATATACTGCAGTGCAGACTGATGGCAGTCTCAAAGTAGTCCCGGAGCCGGAATATGTCTGTCCAAAAATCGTCCAAAATTGGACGCAAATGCCCAGTTTTCTAAATTCTTGGCGAACGAAGCTGAAAGCAGCCAGGCATGTATAACGTATTTCTTCGATATGAACAAAGTTTCCGTCACTGGGTTGACGCGGGCTTCCCCGAAATCAATCCACTCTCAAGAGACTACCTCGAACATCTCAGGCGCGATGACGTGCCACGGCATCTGTGGCGCCATCAACGTGAGGCTGTCTACCGAGCTGTCTATTCGTACGAGATGCTACAGATCAAGGACCCACTGCTCAACATCGTCACAGGCGGTGGCAAAACTGCAATAATCGGAGCGATCATCACCTGGCTGAAACTCTGTCATGATGTTCATAAATACTTGATCCTCTGCCCAAACACCATTGTTCGCGATCGTCTGGAGGACGACTTCGCTGACGCGAGGGTGTTTCGTGAGTTTGAATTCTTCCCACAAGGGACTGAGCACTATGCAAACGAACTCGGATTGCATCTTCTCGAAGCGGGTTCTACTCCACAGGGGATTCTTGAAAATGGAATCGTCCTCGGCAACATCCATCAGCTGTACCAGTCAAATATCAGCGGCCGGAGGAATCTCGCGTTTATGATGAACTACGTCGATCAGCTGGCGATTTTCAACGATGAGGCCCATAACACGCCGGCTGAGGAATACGACAATACGCTCTTCGCACTCTCTCCAAAGTGCAAATTCCGACTTGATACCACAGCCACTCCTGATCGGGCGGACGGTAAGACACCGGATACAAAAATGATCTACGAGTATGTAATTGCCGACGCGCAATCAGAAGTTCCACCCATCATCAAAAGCGTCGTTGTCTATCAACCCAAACTAACCTCAGTACAATTGACGTACACGAATCCAGATACTGGAGAACGACGCACTGTCGACGAGATGGATGATGAGTTCGAAAAGATCGAAAAGGGACTTACCGCGACGCAGTGGGTAACCGATCCCGATCCGATGCGCAAACAAATCGGCATTGCACTTGATCGTTTGGAAGAACAGAAGCGTCGGGCGGACAGCATTGGTTATGGAATGTACAATTCCATCTTGTTCGTTGTAGCGATTTGCATAAAGGACGCCAAGGCTGCGGCCGACATGCTCAACGATGAATTTCATGTGAACACGTTGCTCGTTACAGAAGAATCGACCGAGGACGAGCGGCTGCTCGCGGGAATCATCGGTAAACGAGGGAAAACTCTCGCGGAAACAAGGAAAAACCTCGAACGAAAACTTGGACTAAGCAAGGCTAGTGGACTGTTACCATAATTAACTGAAAATTCAGTATCTTGCATGCATTCTCTCATGTATCACATTCAATGGAGGATGTGTGCGCAAACAAAAATATCCCGTTAACCTGAGCAAGAAGCAGCGGAACGA
>VGVZ01000042.1 GCA_016873805.1 Ignavibacteria bacterium | reverse complement strand
GGTTACGAAGTCACCCTGAGGCCTCGACCATCGGACCTTCTGAGGTTCAGAAAGTCTCTTAGCCATGTTTCAAAATCATTTCCTTGCAAAACACTTCAGTGATAACCGTTTTTCAGCATCCTGCTAGTGACTTTTATCGCCAAAGCACACCGACTGAGCGCTGAACTGCATTGGAGCACCGCAACAGAAGTGCACAACTATGGATTTGGGATCGAACGGAGGACTGTTGATTCTTGGCTGGCCAGCAACCCGCCCTCATCTCATGATTGGAAAGAGATTGGGTTTGAGCTCGGCGCTGGCACAAGCAACGCACCCAGACAATATCATTTCCTCGACAGGGATTTGAAGCCAGGGAGATATGCCTATCGGCTCAGGCAAATCGACAACGACGGCACCGTAAACTACTACGGCGACGTCGAGATTGAGATCGGATTGGCACCACGAGCGTTTGTGCTCGAGCAGAATTATCCCAATCCATTCAATAGCGAATCGAGGGTCGACTTCACGTTGCCTGCGGATGGAAGGGCAATTGTTCTTGTGTACAACGCCATCGGTCAAGAGATCAAAACAATTTACGATGCCGAGGTGATGGGAGGACGTCTCTATCAAGTCGTATTTGATGGCTCGAATCTCCCGTCCGGAACCTACTTCTACAGATTGGTCTTTGAATCAAAGGATGGCCGGGGATCGGCAAGACAAGATCTCACGAAAAGAATGATTCTCGTCAAATAGATGGGAGTTGCCCTCGTACGATGTTGAGTATTGCCAATATGATTGGTGGACAAATCGCTATGGTTCGTGGCGTGAGGTCAACATTCTGTTGGCTCAGTGTGGCGATGTCTCTCGCATTGGTGTTCGACACCGCGACATCACAGAGTCAAAAGTATGTGGCATCTGTACGAAATCAAGTGGTCATTGATGACACGTCGTACCAGTTTGACCTCATCGTTCTTCGCTCGGACACGACAGCTTTCCGAATGGCTGATGCGACGTTCCAACTCACGTTCAATGCCCCTGCGTTTGCTCCGCTCAGTATTGCTTATTTGGGTGGTTCGTCGACGCTCGCTGGCGGGTATGTCATTAGTCCAGAGCTCAATGCAACGAGGATCAATATTGAAGTTCAGTCTCCAACAGCCTATGCTGCGAGTACTGAAGTTCCAACCGATGCAACGGGCGTGAGAATAGGAACCTTCAGGGTATCTAGGATTGTCCGCGACGGCGATTTCATGGATCTAGCGTGGCGGACTCCGCTTCTCACGTATCAGGCACTCCTGGAACGCAAGAGCGACGATTCGGTGCACGATCTTACCCCGGGAGGGTCGTACCAGCACCCGCAAAACACAAAACTCGGTGGCAGTCCATTGTTGATCGCATCGAGGGTTGAGTACTCTTTCGGAAACAATCAGGTTTCAATGGTTGGCACACAACCCACCGATTCACTCGAGGTTGTCGTCAAAGATCAATTCGGTCAGCCTTTTGCCGGCAAGGAGGTCAGGTTCTCCTTCGGCTCGGTTCCGTCCGGGGCGGCCGGGCAACGACTGCGAGATACACTCGTTGTTTCTAATTCCGCCGGTCTCGCAAGTACCCGATTGACACTCGGCACAAAGGCCGGAATCTACTCAGTACTTGCTTCAGCAGATATGCTCGCCGGAAGTCCGGTGAACTTCACGGCCACGGCTGTGGCAGGTCCGCCGGTCTCGATCTTTCTCGCATCAGGGGATGCCCAGACTGCCCCGCCGTCGACGAGACTCTCGACCCCTCTCACGGTTCTTGTGACCGATGAATTCGCCAATCCCGTGTCGGGCGTGAGCATCGGATTCAATATCACGTCGACTCCGCCGGGGGCAACAGGTCAAAAACTTGAACCGCTCGTCACAACCACAGACTCCTCCGGTCGCGCTTCGAGTCAGTTCACCCTCGGCAATGTTGCCGGAATCTATACGATCGCTGCCGCGGCCGGAACCGGAGGACTCATCGGAGGACCAGTTCAATTCGTGGCAACGGCATCGTCCGGTGGGAGCGGACCGGCGACGGCTTTGTTGATGTCGCATGGAAACAATCAAATCGCCAAGGTGTTGGAGGAATTGCAGACGCCTCTCGTTGTGATCGCGCTCAATGCCGCTGGGACGCCTGTCGAGGGAGTACCTGTTCGATTCGCGATCGACAGCATTCCCCAAGGCGCGATCGGCTATCGACTCAGTGACACGCTTACCACGACAAACGCATCCGGCGAGGCAATGACGTTCGTCAAACTGGGAAGCAAGACGGGTCAATACACGATACGAGCATCTTCGGCCGGCTTATCGGGTAGTCCTATTCTCTTCGGAGCGCGAGCCGTGGCCGGGCCCGCAGCAGCACTCGATTACGTGGCAGGCAACAATCAGCGCAAACCCATCGGGAGTGTCCTTGATACCGCATTGACGGTCCGCGTGGTCGATTCGGTCGGAAATGCTGTGACAGGAACACGTGTGGAATTTGCATTTGTGCAAGTCCCGTCAGGTGCAACCGGCTATTCGATGAGCACATCAGTCGTGGCGACTGATTCGGCCGGTATCGCCTCAACGAGAGTGACGCTGGGTAACAAGGTGGGCACGTATGTCGTGAACGCCAGCTCCACAGGATTGAAATCAAGTCCGATCGTTTTTGTTCTCTCGGCACTTGATTCGATCACCACATCCGTGGTTGCGGAGACTGTGCCGGCAGAGTTCAGATTGTTGCAGAATTACCCGAATCCATTCAATCCATCAACGACGATTGAGTTCGAAGTACCCCGAACCGGTCAAGCCGCTACCGAACTGAGCATCGATATCTACAACCAGCTGGGTGAGAAGATCACGACCCTTACAGTAGGGGAATTCAAACCCGGCCGCCACAAGGTCATATGGTACGGAGTGAATGATTCCGGTCAAAGGGTTGCATCCGGGGTATACTACTACCATCTGCTCTCACGAGAGTATCGAAGCTCGAAGAAGATGATTCTCGTGAAGTAGGAGAAGAAGGGAAGATCGAGACGAATGGCAATACTCAGCGTCGGTTATCAGGGCGAACGTGGAGCATATAGTGAGCAAGCTGCCCGACTCTTCTTTAGAGGGAAGGCTCGACTCGTGCCCTATGCTCAGTTCAGCGAGGTGTTTCGGCATGCGTCGAAGGGAGGCGCCCACTTTAGCGTCATTCCGATCGAAAATTCGCTGTTCGGGAGCGTACACGAGAACTACGATCATTTGATCAGGTCAAAGCTCTCGATCGTAGGCGAGATCAAGCTGAAGATTCAACACCAACTCATGGCATCCCGGGGGACCACACTGAAGGAGATTCGGACGGTCTATTCGCATCCTCAAGCGCTGGGGCAATGTCAGGAGTTTCTGCGTTCGCTGAAGCGGGTCGAGACTAGAGCGTTCTACGATACGGCGGGTGCTGCGAAAATGCTCGCCCGAGAAAATCTCCGCGATGCGGCAGCTATCGCCAGTGAGCAAGCGGCAAAGACCTATGGTCTGAAGATCCTGAAACGCAACATCGAAGACAATCATCACAACTTCACGCGGTTTCTTGTCCTCTCCACACGCCCGATCAAACCCAAACTCCATCCGAAGACGTCACTGGTCTTTTCCGTACGGGATGTTCCCGGTGCTCTCTTCAAGGCGTTGGCTGTGTTCGCGCTGCGCGATATCAATCTCCACAAGATCGAATCCCGTCCTCTGGTGGGCAGACCGTGGGAGTATCTATTCTATCTCGATATCAGTGGTTGTCCCGGCGACCCGATCGTGCGCCAGGCGGTTTCCCACCTCCGTGAATTCTGTACTTTTCTCCGCATCCTGGGATCGTATGAAGCAGGAAAAACCCGGTGAGAAGGCGAGTTCGGCTGACCAAACAAGCTATTCAGAGGGGGTTGCTTAACTCAGCAGAACGTCTTTGAGGGGAGGATAGTCGGCTGGTATGACGGTGCTGATCTTGGGGAGCATCATGACGCGCTGAAGACTCTCAGGGGGAGGAAACGTTGTTCCGAGTGCGCGTTCAATGACTTCCGGAAATTTTCCCGGGTGGGCAGTCGCCATGACAATGATCGGCCTCAATTCATTGAGCTCCCTCACAACTCGGCGGGCTGCTGAGACTCCTACCGCAGTATGTGGATCTATCACCCTACCGCTTGACTCATAGGTGTATCGGATTTCCTCGATCGTCTCGTCATCTGTGACACTGAGTGCAGTGATCTCCTTCCGGAGCTGACGGACGTCGTCGTTCGTGAGAAAGCGGAGGCGAGCAAGATTGCTGGGATCTCCGACATCCATGGCATTTGACAGCGATGGAATCGAGGGACGTGGACGATATCTTCCGCTTTCAAGATATTCGGGGACAGCAGTGTTTGCGTTAGTAGCCGCGACAAACGAACGGATCGGAATACCCATCCGCCTGGCGTAGACCCCTGCCGTGAGATTTCCAATGTTTCCGCTCGGCACGACGATGTGCGGCTTCACGCGATCGGGTCGAAGACCATGCAATTGCGCGACGGCCCAGGCATAGTAGCTTGCTTGAGGGATCAATCTCCCCAGGTTGATGGAATTCGCCGTGGTCAGATTTCTTCGTTGTTTCACTTCCGTGTCGGCGAGTGATTGCTTGACCAGCCGCTGGCAATCGTCAAATGTCCCCCGGACTTCGACGGCATGAATGTTCCCTCCAAGCGTCGTCATCTGTTGTTCCTGAAGTGCGCTTACTCTCCCCGATGGATACAGGACAAAAACGGAAATGTTTGGTACGCCGAAGAAACCATGCGCCACGGCACTCCCGGTATCGCCTGATGTTGCCACAATGATCGCTACAGCGAGGTTGTTTTCTCTGAGATAATGCGACATGGTGTGGGCCATGAATCGGGCGCCGACGTCCTTGAACGCGAGGGTTGGTCCATGATACAGCTCGAGGAGATAGAGATTCTCATCGATCTGACTGAGAGGGATGGGAAAGTCCCATGCCTTCTGAAGGATCTCCCTGAGACGAGTCTCGTCGATATCCGGGAGATATGAATTCAGAATCTCTTTGCCGGTGTCGTGGTAGGATAAGCGCTCCAGATGATGCAGCGTCTGTTCCGGCAACCGAGGGATTTCCGTGGGAACGTAGAGAGAGCCGTTGGACGCGATTCCGCGAAGGAGCACCTCTCGAAAGGAGAGGGCCGATTCGGCACCGTCGATCGATCGGTAATTCACTGCCGCCACCCGACTCTTGTCCCTTCCATGTTCACGCGTGAAAGATAGACGTCACAGGCAACTCGCGACGACGTAGCGAATTGACGTTTCATGGCGGCGCCGATCTTCTTCGCGGCCGACCTGGAAGGAGCGACGGCGAAGAGCGACGGTCCTGATCCCGAGATGGAACATCCGGTGGCGCCGGCCGCCAGCGCGGCCTTCTTCACATCGTGAAATCCGGGGATGAGGGAACTCCGAACGGGCTCCACAATCTCGTCGGCCACGCATCGTCCCACCAACGCTGCATCTCCGGTCGAGAGCCCGATCGTCAATCCCGCAACGTTTCCCCAATGATGAATCGCTTTCTCCAGCGGTACGGATGTCGGAAGGATGTTTCGGGCTTCTTCGGTCCGAACCTCCATATGAGGATGGACCACAACCCAGAAGATCGTGTTCCTCACAGGAATCCGAACGACCTCAAGGGGATCATAACTCCGGACGAGGCAGGCTCCTCCGAGGAGCGAAGGAGCGACATTGTCCGCGTGCATCGCACCGGAGGCGAGTCGTTCTCCTTCAATCGCGAATCGAAGCAACTCGTGACGCTTCAGCGGCTTGGGGAGGAGCGCGTTCACGGCCGCAGCTGCGGCAACACTGCTGGCGGCGGAGCTCCCGAGTCCCGATCCAATCGGCATCCTCTTGTCCAGGACCAGTTGAATGCCAAACGGTGGCTTGAATTCATCCAGCATGAGTTGTGCGACAAAACTGGCGACGTTCTTCCGCGCGTCGGAAGGAACGGTCCTCTCCTTCCCGCGAACCGAAAACGTCAACGACGGGTCTAGCTGCCGTGCGGCCGTAACGAAGTCACCCGGGCGGTCGATCGCAAGTCCGAGAACATCGAAGCCGGGACCGAGATTGGCAATCGTGGCGGGAGCAAAAGCTCGGACGATCCTCTTCCGCATGTTAATAGGGGAGATAGTTGAGAAGTTTCAGGAGATCCGAAAACACGCCCATAGCAGTAACGTCGGCGCCGGCACCGGGCCCCTGAACGACCAAAGGCGTGTGTGAATAGCGATGCGTCGTGAATGCGAGGATGTTGTCGCTTCCCTTGGTCGCGAAGAACGGATGGTTCGCCGAAATCTCCTTGATGCCGGCAGAAGCGGATTTCCCATGCAGCGTACCGACATACCGGAGAACCGCTCCAGCGGCGCGCGCGTGATCGAGCTTGCGTTTCATCGTGCTGTCGTGTGAAGCGTACGCGGCATAGAATAGCGGCGAAAACGGTCCCGACCTCAATCGGGCCGGTACGAGATTCTGCGCACGAATATCTTTGAGGTCCATTTTCAGCCCGAGCTGTCGTCCGAGGATCAAAAGCTTGCGGGCAACGTCCTGCCCGGAAAGATCCTCGCGCGGATCGGGTTCGGTGAATCCAAGTTCGTGGGCCTTCAGGACCAACGAGCTGAATGGTTGCGTGCCGTCGTAATGGTTGAAGAGGTAGCTCAGCGTGCCGGAGAGAATGGCGTCGATTCGAACGATCGTATCGCCGGATGCCACCAAATCGCGGAGCGTGGAAATCACGGGAAGGCCGGCTCCGACATTCGCTTCGTACAGAAAGAACTTCTGGCGTGCACGGATGAGATCTGTCAACTCGTTATACTGCTTCCACGGCAGGACATTCGCCTTCTTGTTCGGCGTGACGATGTGGGCGTTGGCACGAACGAAATCGAAGTAGGTGTTCACGATCTCTGAGCTTGCCGTGCAATCGACGACCGCAAGATTCGCGAATTCGAGTTTGCCGAGTTCGCCTGCCAGCTTCTGGGGGTTCATCACCCGATCGGAACGACTCAGTGCCTCTCTCCAGTGGCTCAGACTGATCCCGTCCGCGTCGATGACGTACTTAGTACTGTTCGCGAGGCAGCAGACACGAACGTCGAAACCCTGATCGAGTAGCACATTGCGCTGCTGGTGCAATTGCCTCAGAAGCGCCCCGCCAATGTTCCCCACGCCGATCACGGCAAGATCGAGCCGCTTTCGCTTCTCGAAGAAGGCCTGATGAATGACGTTGAGCGCACGGACCTTCTGAGCCGACCCCACCACGAAGGAAATGTTTCTCTCCGATGCCCCTTGAGCGATTGCACTGATGTTGATGTTGTTGCGTCCCAGGGCCTGGAACACCTTGCCCGAGACCCCCGGTGTTCCAATCATTCCGTCGCCGACAATGGCGACAATGGCCTGATCTTGCTTTTCGTCCAGGGCAAGCAGTCGGGCCTGGAGCTCAAGCTCGAATTCCTTCTGGATTGCGCGTCGCGCGCGTTCGGCGTCGGATTTCGTAATCGCGAGACAGATGGTGTGCTCGGAGGATGCCTGAGAGATGAGGATCACGTGAACATTTGCAGAGGCGAGGGCGGTGAACAATCGATCGGCGGCGCTCGCGGCCCCAACGTTGCTCGTCTTGCGAAGAGTGAAGAGGATGATATCGTCGATTGATGTGATTCCCTTGGCGACTCCCTCCCACAGTTCCTTGCGCGAGGAGACCAACGTTCCCGGTGCTCCCGGATTCAACGTGTTCTTGATGAGAATGGGAATCTGGTGTCCTGCTGCCGGCGTAATCGTCGATGAATGGAGGACCCGAGCTCCAAAATACGATAGTTCCATTGCCTCCTCGTAGGTCACATGAGGAAGCACAAAGGCGGACGGGACAGCCCTCGGATCAGCGCTGAGAATGCCGTCAACATCCGTCCAGATTTCGATCACCGAGGCGTTCAGCGCGGCACCGATGATCGTTGCCGTGAAGTCTGAGCCGCTTCGGCCAATCGTGGTTGTTCTTCCATCCTCCGTGGCACCGATGAATCCCGTGACTACGGGGATGGCGCGGGAACCGCCACTCTTCATCAGCTCCTTGAAGTATTTCTGCGTTTTCTTGTTTGTTGCGTCAAAGAGGATTCCCGCTCGCATATACTGATCGTCTGTCACAATGAACGAGCGGGCATCGACGTACAGCGCAGGATGCGAATGGGCAATGAACGATGAGATGATTGTTGCGGAAAGCTGCTCACCAAAACTTGCTGTCAAGTCGAGCACGCGTGGCGATGCGTAGCGAAGAAGAAAGATCCCATGGAGAACATCGTTGAGATCCCGAAGCAGTGCGTCGATTCGTTTCAGGGTTGTTCCTCTGGGCCGACCCGTCAACAACGATTTGGTGATTGAGGTATGCCGATCCATAATTTCGCGATAGAGCGACTGATACGCGGGATCACCGGATTCGGCACGTCGGGCGGCTGAAAGAAGCTGATTGGTGATTCCCTGGAAGGCAGAAACAACGACGATCACTTTGTCCCGCTTACGTGACGCAAGGATGATCTGCGCGACATCCTGAATTCTTCGTGCGTCCGAAACCGACGATCCGCCGAACTTGAGAACCTTCATGATGGTCAGTACCTGTCTGCGTGAAAGCTGGAATGATCAATTGCGTGGAGCGTTGACTCTCGGCCGAAAGAAGATAGAGAATTGTCTGCCAAAAGACGAGGGGATTATCGGGGGCGATCCCGCAACCTTTCGTACAGCGGCAAGGTCTCAGAATGAACGAACAACCCATTCCGATCAATGTTGTCGTGGAAGGAGCCCGATCAAATGGGACGAACGAGGCGGTTGAAGGCGACAGGGCGCGGAGTCCGATTTCAGGCGTCGTGTGTTCTCACACAGAGCGTTGACGCACGCGGTGATGGCACCCGACGTGTCCCGGATCTGCAACTGTCTCCATCCCTCTTCGTCTTCCCGGTGTTCACTGGTTGGCGACGTCGACGAACGACACAGACCACTGATGGCACATTCTCCCGTCTGATTCGTCCGTATACTCCGGTGTGGTGCGCTGCGAGTGGATTTGAACTTCAATCGATGTTTTGTTGTTATGGACATTCCGATAATTGGGAAGACGGGCCCTGTTTTTCCCCCGATTGCGAAGCATCTTTTGAGATTTCGTCCCAACTGGCCCGAAAGGGGGCAGGAGCTTTGGTATGCTCTTTGCGATTGCACGGCGGGAAGGAGAGAAGGTGAATGGAACGACCGGGATTTTCTGTTAATGCGGAGTTGTTGAAGCGATTCGACAAGCCGGGACCGCGGTACACGAGCTACCCGACCGCGCCGGTGTTCTCGACATCGTACACGCGGAAACGTTTTGAGATCGATTTGATCCGAAACAATCACGGCAGCACGCATCCGCTCTCGATCTATCTCCACATCCCGTTCTGCGACACGCTGTGCTACTTCTGCGGATGCACAACCGTGATCACCAACAATCGTTCGAACATCGAACGATATCTTTCCGCTCTCCAGAAGGAAATCGCACTGACGGGCTCCTACATTCGGAAGGGGCGTCCGGTCACGCAACTCCACTGGGGAGGCGGCACGCCTTCGTATCTTGAGCCGTCCCAGATTCGCGTGCTCAATCGATTCATCGCCTCTCAATTCTCCTTCGCCGACGATGCAGAGATCAGTGTCGAAATCGATCCGCGGGGATTGACGTTCGATCACCTGAGAGCCTTCCGGGATGGGGGAGTGAATCGCGTCAGCATGGGTGTGCAGGACTTCGACGAGCGGGTCCAGAACGCGGTGCATCGATTCCAACCGGCAGACCTCACGTATCAGGCCATCGAGTGGTCGCGGAAACTTGGCATCGACAGCATCAACGTCGATCTCATCTACGGATTGCCTCTCCAGACCCCGAAGACGTTCAAAAAGACGCTGGATGAAATCGTCCGGCTTTCACCCGAACGCATTGCCGCCTTCAACTTCGCCTACGTGCCATGGATGAAACCGCATCAGAAGCTGATTCACGCCGAAGATCTCCCCAGTGCGGAAATGAAGATCGAGCTGTTGCGGGTCACGATCGAGACTCTGGCGGAGGCGGGATACGAGTACATCGGGATGGATCACTTTGCGAAACCCACCGATGAGCTGGCCATTGCGCAAAGAGAGAAGACTCTGTATCGTAACTTCCAGGGCTATTCCACCAAGGCAGGGGCAGATCTCTTTGGCTTTGGGATGTCGTCGATCTCTCATTTCGAAAATGTCTATGCACAAAACGAAAAGACTGTCGAGACATATCTTGCGGCGATCGAACAAGGGGAGTTCCCGGTGGATGTCGGGTATCGGATGAATCGGGATGACGAGATTCGCAAGTATGTGATTCTTCGTCTGATGTGCGATCTTGAAATCACGAAGGAAGAGATCGAAGACCGTTTCCATATTGATTTTGATGAGTACTTTGACGATTCTCTTGACCAGCTTCGAGAATTTGTCTCGGAAGGACTCGTGCGACACACGATTGAAAAAATCCAGGTGATCGGGGCCGGCCGTCTGTTGCTCCGGAACATCGCCATGTGCTTTGATGCATACCTCCCGGCAATGAAGGGAGCGACACCAATCTTCTCACGAACCGTTTAAGTCCACTTTCTATCGGAGGTCAGTTTATGAAAAAGATGTCTGCCGTGATGTTGATTTCTATGCTTCTGATGTCGCTCGCGGTTGCCCAGGAAGTTCCGAAAGAGTACGGCAAGCCTCTGACGGTCAAGAAACCCACGAAGATCTCGGAAATCCTCGCGAATCCTCAGACACATGACGGAAAACGCGTGCTGGTCGAAGGTCCGGTCGTCGACGTGTGTCCGAAACGCGGATGCTGGATTCAGATCGGCAGCGACAAGGAATTTGAGATGATTCAGTTCAAGGTGGAAGACGGGGTGATTGTGTTCCCAATGGAAGCCAAGGGGCTGAAGGTCCGCGCAGAAGGGATCGTTTCCGTCACAACGCTCACCCGCGAACAGCTCATCGAACAGGCCCGTCATCAGGCCGAGGAACAGGGAAAGCTGGATGAATTCAAGCCTGAGTCGATCGAAGGACCGAAAACCGTCATCCGATTGAACGGCGAGGGAGCGATCATCACGAAGTAGCGGGGGAGACCAAGCTCTGTGCCGAAGATTCGCTGGCGGAAGTGGAACAACATACTCCATCGGGATATCGGGTATCTCGTGGTGGCATTGACGGTTGCCTATTGCATTTCGGGTATTGCGGTCAACCATATCAATGACTGGAATCCAAACTACCGAATCACGAAGGAATTCATATCTATCCCGCCCATTCATGCCGAATCCCGCGACGAAATCGTGGCCCAGGCCCGGGCTTCACTCCGGCTGGAAAAAGAACCCCGGAATGCATTCCGGCCCGATCCGAGCACGCTCCAGCTTTTCTTCGAAGACAAGACGGTCTCGATTGATCTTCCCACCGGAAATGTTCTGATCGAGCGAGCTACGCCTCGGCGTGTCCTCTTCGAGATGAACCAGCTCCATCTCAATCGTCCGAAGAAACTGTGGACGTATATTGCCGATCTGTATGCTCTGGCTCTCCTCGTCGTCTCGGTGACGGGACTCTTTGTGCTGAAAGGGAAGAACGGCATCACGGGTCGCGGAGCCTGGCTCACCGCAATCGGCTTCGTGATTCCGATCGTGTACTGGATCTATTACATCTCGTTCTGATTCGGGACCATCGTTCGTCGCGTCGAGGTTCTGCGTGTCAGGGATCTGCCGCATCGTGCAGAACCCGGGATAGCCACCCTTTCCCCGGTGCACCAGCAGCGCCGGGGATTCTTTGTTGCGTTGTGTCGCTCCGGGCTTCGTTGCTTCTCCATCATCTTTTTGATACTTTGGTGCCGCACAGCAATCATCAGGAAGGAACGAAAACGTATGAGATCCGGTGTTGTCGGTGGAAGTGTGATTCTCCTGCTTCTTGCCTCTTGTGGTGGACCAAGCGAAGAGGAATTGATGACCAGAGCACAAGAGACGCAGGAAGCGCAACGATATGACGAGGCGATCGCAGCGTATGAACAGCTGATTGAAGATCACCCGCGGGGAACGCGCCGCGCCGAAGCGATCTACACGCTGGCAAGCATCTACCAGAACGCGAAAAAAGACTATCCGTCGGCGATCCGCCTCTACCGAATGCTGGCCAACGAATATCCGTCCAATGCCAATGCCCCCTCCGCCCTCTTCCTCGTCGGGTTCGTGTTCCATAATGAAATGGGAGAAGTCGATAGCGCCCGAGTGGCCTACGCGGAATTCCTGGGGCGTTACACCGACCACGAAATGGCCCCCTCAGCCCGGTTTGAGCTCGCCAACCTCGGCAAGCATGCCGACGACGTTTTCGACGAGTTGACCTCCGGCAAGAAAACGTCCCCCCACGCGGCGCGGAAGAAACAAGAGGCCTCACGATAACGGATTCTTAACACATTCCGGGATGGAACAGGCGACCAAATTTCTAAAGCCCGAGATCGTGGCACAGCTTGCGAACATGGAGTTGCGCGCACGGCTTGTGGTGGAAGGATTCATGACCGGGCTTCACAGGAGTCCGTACCATGGCTTCAGCGTCGAATTCACCGAGCACCGGCCGTATATGCCGGGTGACGACACAAAGCGCATCGATTGGAAGGCGCTCGGCAAGACGGGACGGTACTATGTGAAGCAGTTCGAGGATGAGACGAATCTCAAATCGTACCTCCTTGTGGACGCGAGCCGATCGATGATCTTTTCCTCGGCGCATCGCGTGTCAAAGCTGGACTATGCAACCACTGTCGCGGCCGCGCTTGCGCATCTTATGATCGAGCAACGGGACGCCGTCGGATTAGCAGTCTATGATGAGCGGGTCCGAACATACCTGCCGCCGAGATCGGCACGGCTTTATCTCAAGCAAATCTTTTCGGAACTGGACGCGCTGCGCGGAGGAGAAGCGACCAACACGGCCGCCTCGCTGAACGCCGTAGCCGAGCAAATCAAACGCCGTGGCCTCGTGATCATCCTCAGTGATCTGCTTGATGAACCGGAACGCGTGATGAAGGCGCTGAAGCATTTCCGTCACCGAGGACACGAGGTGATCGTCATGCAGATTCTGGATCCCCTGGAACGCACGTTCGCCTTCGGTGCTGACGCCCTTTTTCGTGACCTGGAAACGCAGGAGGAAATGATGACTCAGCCCTGGCACATCCAGCGCGCGTACCAATCGGCGATTCGGTCTTTCCTCAAGCGATATGAACGCGAATGCAGAGAAGCGAACATCGATTATGTGCTTCTTGATACTCAAACGCCCTTCGACCGAGCGCTCGTCGAATACCTGACGAAGCGAAAGAGAATTCACTAATGCCGTATTGTCCAAGCCTGCCATGCCTCAGCAGGGTCGGTTTGATCGCTGAACGGAACACCGCCGGGGGATACACCGGCACCGGAAGATCTTCCCCCGTGTCAATCCGATTCGCTCTCTGAATCCATGTCTGAACCCCACATCGTCGTCCGCGGCGCCCGCGTCCACAATCTAAAAAATATCGACGTCGACCTTCCGCGCGAGAAACTGATCGTCATTACCGGACTCTCCGGTTCCGGGAAATCCAGCCTCGCGTTCGATACGATCTACGCGGAAGGACAGCGCCGCTACGTGGAAAGTCTCTCTGCGTATGCGCGTCAGTTCATCGGACTGATGGAGCGTCCCGATGTCGACTATATCGAGGGATTGGGACCGTCGATCTCTATCGAACAGAAGAGCGTCAGCCACAATCCGCGATCGACCGTCGGGACGGTTACAGAAATTTATGACTATCTGCGGCTCCTCTTCGCACGCGTCGGAACGCAGTTCTGCTATCAATGCGGCCAGGTTGTTCAGCGGCAGTCGACCGATCAGATCATCGATCGCATCACGAAATTCCCGGCCGGCACGAAGATCCAGATTCTTGCGCCGGTCGTGCGGGGACGAAAGGGCCATTACCGTGAGCTCTTCGAACAGATTGCGAAAGATGGTTTTGTAAGGGTTCGGGCCGACGGTGAAACGCAAGAGATTACCGAGGGGATGAAACTTGATCGGTACAAGATCCATCACGTGGAGATTGTTGTGGATCGCCTCCAGATCAAGGGGGATGTCCGTTCGAGAGTGTCGGAATCTGTTGAGACCGCCCTGCAGTTTGGTAATGGAGCGGTCATCGTCGATGATGGCAAGAACGATGAACTGTTGAGTCTTCATCACTCGTGTCATACCTGTGGGATCAGCTATGAGGAGCCCGCCCCAAGTTCATTCTCGTTCAACTCGCCGGCCGGGTCCTGTCCGGTGTGCGAAGGGCTCGGCGAGCAGCGCGCGTTCGACCTCTCGCTGATTATGCCGGACGATTCGAAGTCGATCAACCAGGAGGGGCTTGCACCGCTCGGGAAGCCGAGACAAACATGGATATTCAGTCAGATTCGAGGTGTTGCGAAGCGCTACGGATTTGATCTCGACACGCCTCTGCGAGACCTCTCCCCGGAAGCGAAAGAGGTGCTTCTCCGCGGCAGCGGCTCCGAGAAGATCGAAATCGAATATGAATCATCAAGTCGTCACCGACGCACCGTCTACCGCCATCGCTTTGGTGGAGTCGTTGACATGCTCAGGAAGTTCTACGAGGAGACCTCCTCGAACAAGATCCGGGAATGGGCCGAATCGTTCATGCGAACGGCCCCTTGTCCGGAATGTCGTGGTGGCAGACTCAGGAAAGAAAGTCTGGCGATTAAATTGGTGGATGCAAAATCCGGTGCGGCGGTCAATCTCTCCGAAATCGTCAAGCGCTCAATCAGGCAATCTCGTTCCTTTTTCGAGCATCTGGTCCTCACGAGTCGCCAGCACGAAATCGCCCGGCAAATCCTCAAAGAAATCTGCCAACGACTCGATTTTCTTCTGAATGTCGGGCTCGATTACCTGAGTCTCGACCGCTCCGCGCGAACCCTCTCAGGGGGCGAGGGGCAGCGCATCCGGCTGGCAACTCAGATCGGCACGCAACTCGTCGGTGTTCTTTACATCCTCGATGAACCGAGTATCGGTCTCCACCAAAGGGACAATATCAAGCTCATCAGATCTCTGAAATCGTTGCGCGATCTTGGCAACACCGTGATCGTAGTTGAGCACGACAAAGAGATGATCAGAAGCGCCGACTTTGTTCTCGATCTCGGACCCGGAGCGGGAGAACATGGAGGGCATGTCGTGACGAGCGGACCACCGAACGCGCTGAAATTCCGCAACGACAGCCTGCGCACCAACGGCGACCGGTTCGACGGCCGCTCGTTCACGGCGCTCTATCTGAACGACAAGCTTTCAATCCCCCTTCCTGAACAGAGACGGAAACCGTCGCAGCAATACCTCACCGTCAGCGGATGTACAGGGAACAATCTCAAACGCGTTGATCTTCGCATCCCGCTCGGCCTCTTTGTGTGCGTGACCGGCGTCAGCGGATCGGGGAAATCAACGCTGATCAACGAGACGCTCTATCCGCTGCTTGCGCGGGAGTTTTACAAAAGCAAAGTTGTTCCGCTTCCGTACGGTGAGGTCGCCGGTCTCAATCACGTGGACAAAGTGATCGATATCGACCAATCACCGATCGGAAGAACGCCGCGTTCCAATCCTGCAACGTACACCGGACTCTTCACATTGATCCGGGATCTCTTCACTCAGCTTCCGGAATCAAAGATCCGCGGCTATCGTGCGGGACGATTCAGTTTCAATGTCAAGGGGGGAAGGTGCGAAGAGTGCGAGGGGGATGGCGTGAAGAAAATCGAAATGAACTTTCTGCCGGATGTGTACGTCTTGTGCGATGCCTGCCGAGGGAAGCGATACAACAGAGAGACTCTTGAGGTCCGCTACAAAGGCAAATCGATCGCCGATGTCCTCGATATGACCGTCGAGGAAGCGCTGGAGTTGTTCAGCGAGCTCCCTCGGATCGTCCGCAAGCTTGATACGCTCTCTCGCGTGGGATTGGGATACATTCGGCTCGGTCAACAGGCAACGACGCTCTCCGGCGGGGAGGCACAGCGGGTGAAACTCTCCACGGAGCTTTCCAAAATCGGAACCGGCCGCACGCTCTACATCCTTGACGAACCGACCACTGGACTCCACTTTGAGGACATCCGCATGTTGCTTTCGGTTCTCAACGATCTCGCCGACAAGGGGAACACCGTCATTGTCATTGAGCATAATCTGGATGTGGTGAAGACGGCCGATTGGATCATTGACCTTGGACCCGAAGGGGGAGATGAGGGGGGATACATCGTGGCCGAAGGGAGTCCGGATGTTGTTGCTCGAAATGCGCGATCATACACGGGCGAATTCCTTCGACGCGAACTCCCGGAGTTCGTCTCCTGAGGTATTCAATCTGCACGAACGCGTTGATTGCCTTGAATCCCTCGCTTTTACTCATGGCTGGGACGAATCCTCCCTGATCTGTTAAACCCTTCAACCATACGAACATACGTCACCCGCGTACTCGATCGGACCCGTTCTTGACAACGATCCCATTTTTCTTGATGTTTCAGCGGGTGCTCCAGTCGATTCCCACCTGGAGGGAGCGCAGGGGACGTATGTGCTTGACGAACCCGCCTAATCAATTCGCGTATTTCTGCCTTCAAGATCACCAGTCCGGGATCTCCTCCCCCCGCCGTGCATGGAACTGCTGCCGCGAAGGTTGAATTCCATGTTTCACTGCCTCACAAGACTTTTCACCAGTGCGTCTACGCATGTGCTCAGCGGCGTTCGCGTTGAGCAAGTGGAGTACTAGGTTCAGGCGAATTGCCTCGCGCACGCGAGACGGATCGAGATATTGAGGATGTGCGCCGTCAACTCAACAGACTCATCGTCGTGGAGAGTAAAGCCATGAAGAAGATCTTTCTTGCCCTGTGTGCCCTCGCGATGTCACTTCTGGATGTCTCCGCCCAGAACAATTCCGCATCCTCCAAGAATCAGCAAGTTCCGATTGGATCGGTTCTGAATTCTGATGGAACGCTGAATCTCAAATCGGGTTTTTCCGGCACTCTGAATCCGGACGGTTGGAAAATGGAAACCGGTCCGCGCGGCGAGCCTCGATTCACAAAAAGCCCTCGGAGTGGAACGGTTGGATCCCCGCAATCCCGATCGTCCGGCATGAGTGAATCTGCATCGCGTCTTCCTCGCACGCGAGTCAGTTCCTTCTCACCCGACGATGTGCGTTGGAAAGGGGGATATGAATTCGGAGGTATTGTCGGTGAAGTCTACGCTGTTGCGGTTCATGGGACCGACGTGTACGTGGGGGGACAATTCAGTCTTGCCGGAGGAACGCCCGCTTCGAACATCGCAAAGTGGAACGGGACGACATGGTCCGCGCTTGGAATGGGAGTGGACGGGTGGATTCAAGCGCTCATCTTTGTGGGTGACAACCTCTATGCAGGTGGAAGATTCTGGAACGCAGGAGGCGTTGCAGCAAACAACATCGCCAAGTGGAACGGCACGTCATGGTCGGCCCTGGGGGGTGGAACTGGCTACACGGTCTACGCCCTGGCGACAGATGGCACCGACCTCTTCGTTGCCGGGGATTTCTCTGATGTCGCCAATACGCCTGGTGAGTGGATCACCGTAAACTACGTCGCAAAGTGGAATGGAACGATCTGGTCAGCATTGGGAAGCGGCATGAGCTTCCGGGTGCACGCTCTGTCGTTCATGGGTGGCGATTTGTACGCCGGTGGCTGGTTTACAATCGCAGGGGGAGTCACGGCAAACCAGATTGCCAAGTGGAACGGGACAAGCTGGTCCTCTCTCGGCGCAGGTGCCGCCAATGGTACGAATAGCGGAGTCTTTGCGCTCACAAATGACGGCTCGACTCTCTACGTAGGAGGAACGTTTACCGAGGCAGGAGGGGCTCCCGCAAACTATGTGGCGACGTGGAACGGCACGAGCTGGGGCACCTTGGGGAGCGGTGCCGGAGATGAGGTCTACGCTCTTCAGCTCTTCGACGGATATCTCTATGCTGGAGGAGATTTCGATTTGGGTGAGGGAGGTCCAAAGTACGCCATGAAATGGGATGGTGAATCGTGGAGTTCCGTGCTCGATGAGGGAGGGGGCGGACCTGATGGCACCGTCTACGGATTTGCCGCCACGGAAGCGACACTCTATGCGGTCACCGACGGCAAACCAAACGTCCAGCAATGGAGTGGTTCGATGTGGCTTGCGGTAGCCAAGCCGACTCACCACGGTCTGGATGGGAGGGTCAGAGCGCTCCTACTTCACAACGGAAATCTGTACGCGGGGGGAGATTTCACGACCGCAGATGGGATCAGGGTAAATCACATCGCGAAGTGGGACGGATTCGAATGGTCGGCGATCGGTTATGGACTCGCGGGTCCGGTGTACGCCCTCCTGGTTCATGACAATATTCTCTATGCTGGGTTTGCAGACGGTGTTGCGCGCTGGTACGATGGTTTTTGGGAAAGCGTCGGCGCATTCTCTGCAGGGGGAGAGGACAATCCAGCAGTTTACGCGCTAAGCGCGAGTGATAATCGTATCTACGTCGGCGGAAAGTTCACGAAGATCGACGGGATCACGATGAACAACATCGCGCAATGGGACGCGTCGACGGAATCCTGGTCGCCGCTCGTGGGGGTATTCTCCAATGGCGTCGGCGGTCGTGTCTATGCCCTCAATGTGATTGCAGATACATTATACGTTGGGGGAAATTTTAGCTCGATGGGTGGCGCAGACATCGTCTCCCATATCGCAAAATGGGATGGTTCAGCGTGGTCTACCTTGGGAGGTTCAGCGAACGCACCAGTCTTCGCCTTTGCGACGATGGGGAACGTTCTTTATGCTGCGGGGCAGTTTACGACTATCGGGGGCCTGGCGACATCTCCACACCTGGCGAAGTGGGATGGCACGGCCTGGTCCTCCGTGGGAAACGGCACCAACGGTGATGTGTACGCGCTCGCAACCAACGGTTCCCACCTCTACGTTGGGGGAGATTTTTTCACTACCGATCCCGGTCTTGAGAGTTTCATGAACACCTCGAAAGGGGTGGCCGACGTCTCAGCGAACAATATCGCCCTGTGGACCGGCTCGAGCTGGTCTGCTCTCGGGAGCGGACTTGATGCCGCAGCTAGTGTCGCGTGTCGGAAATTCGTTTGCAAAGTCGCTCGATTTTAGCAAGGATTGAATCGGCGGTTGCGGTCCAACTGAAGGGTTTTGGGTGTTTGTTGTATTGCTGGACATAGCGTTCAATCATC
>VGVZ01000041.1 GCA_016873805.1 Ignavibacteria bacterium | reverse complement strand
TTTTGTGACTCTCGCAGTGAACAAGATTGCGGGCATCGATGTCAACAAGGTCAATGTCAACGGAGGCGCCGTGGCCCTTGGACATCCGATTGGCGCGAGCGGCGCTCGAATCCTCGTGACATTGCTCCATGCGTTGCAGCAGCGCAGTGTGAAACGAGGTATGGCGGCGATCTGTATCGGTGGAGGAGAGGCGAGCGGCATGATCGTCGAGCTTATCACAGATCACCAATAGAACGAGACCATCATGAAAACAATAACAGTCGTGGGAGCAGGCACGATGGGCAACGGCATTGCCCATGTCTGTGCACAGTACGGTTTCAACGTTGTCTTGACCGATGTGAAGCAGGAGTTTATCGATCGCGCGATGAAAACGATCGGCGGAAATCTGGATCGGCAGATCAAGAAAGGAACCCTTACCGAAGAACAGAAAACGCAAACATTGTCGCAAATTCGGACGACCCTGGATTTGAACGAGGCATGCAAGAATGCCGATCTCGTGGTGGAGGCGGCAACCGAAGATCGTGCCATCAAACTGGATCTCTTCAAGCGCATAGATGGAATCTGCACGCCAGAGACCATCCTTGCATCCAATACATCCTCGATTTCCATCACAGAGATCGCCGCCGCGACGAAACGGGCGGACAAGGTCATCGGGATGCACTTCATGAATCCTGTACCGGTCATGAAGCTTGTGGAGGTCATTCGAGGGCTGACGACTTCCGACGAAACCTTCGCCGCAGTGAAACTCGTTGCAGAACAGCTCGAGAAGGTGCCCGTGGAAGTGAATGATTACCCCGGCTTCGTCGCCAATCGGATCCTCCTGCCGATGCTCAACGAGGCGATGTATTGCGTCATGGAAGGCGTGGCGACGCCCGAAGCGATCGACACGGTCATGAAGCTTGGGATGAACCATCCCATGGGGCCCTTGACGCTCGCGGATTTCATTGGGCTGGATGTGTGTCTTTCCATCATGGAGGTGCTCCACAACGGACTGGGAGATTCGAAGTACAGACCCTGCCCGCTGCTCAAGAAGATGGTGGCATCGGGTCATCTGGGGAGAAAAACCGGACGCGGTTTCTACGATTACAGCAAAGGAACTTGAGGAATACTATGAATTTCGAATTCAATGAAACGCACGTGATGATTCAGGAGATGGCGCGGAAGTTTGCCGAAGAGGAACTGGCCCCAACCGCAGATCAACGAGATGAGAAAGAGGAATTTCCCCACGAAGCCGTCAAGAAAATGGCGGACCTTGGATTCATGGGGATGATGGTTCCTGAGCAATGGGAAGGAGCAGGCCTCGACACGATCTCGTATGTTCTCGCCATGATCGAAATCTCCAAGGCGGATGCTTCCGCGGGCGTGATCATGTCGGTGAACAACTCCCTGGTCTGTTGGGGGCTCGATACCTACGGGACTGAGGCGCAGAAACAGCAATATCTGAGGGAACTGGCAAGTGGCAGAAAGCTGGGGGCCTTTGCGCTCTCCGAGCCAGAGGCCGGGAGCGACGCGACGAATCAACGCACCACCGCAACGAATGATGGCGACTCGTACGTCTTGAACGGAACGAAGAACTTCATTACCAACGGTGCCAATGCCGACGTCGTCTTGGTGATGGCCGCAACGGATCGATCCAGGGGGGCGAAAGGCGTCAGCGCGTTCATCGTTGACAAGGGAAGCAAAGGGTTTTCAGTTGCGAAGAAAGAAAAGAAATTGGGCATCCGCAGTTCGGATACCGTTTCCCTCGCCTTTGAGGATTGTCGGGTGCCGAAAGAAAACCTGATCGGCGAGGAGGGATTTGGGATTAAGTTTGCCTTGAAGACGCTCGACGGTGGACGTATCGGGATTGCGGCGCAAGCTCTCGGAATTGCCCAGGCATCTCTGGATGCGGCCGTGAAATACAGCAAAGAGCGGAAGGCGTTCGAGAAGCCCATTGCAAATTTCCAGGCAATCCAGTTCAAGCTGGCCGACATGGCGACGAATCTCGAGGCAGCGAAGATGTTGACCTTCAAGGCAGCGCATCTGAAGGACATAGGGGAAAACTACGGGCCTGCCTCGGCAATGGCGAAGCTTTATGCCTCGAAGATCGCGGTGGAGAGTGCGCTTGAGGCAATCCAGATCCACGGAGGGTACGGTTACGTTCGGGAATACAACGTGGAACGTTACCTACGAGATGCGAAAATCACGGAGATCTACGAAGGGACATCGGAAATCCAACGCGTGGTGATATCTCGCGCTTTACTTGGGTAGTTCGTTCAGGAATCGTGCTTCAAAACGACAAAAGGCGATCGATCGATCGCCTTTTGTCGTTGTTGGCCACCTTGATCAAAGAAACTTGACGAACCGATTCTGCTCATTCACAAGGATGTTGATCGGTTTGGAGGGCTCCCCCTCGCTCCACTCAAAGGCCATGATGATCACCTCATCTCCCTTCTTGATTCGATGGGCAGCGGCGCCGTTCATGCAGATCGTGCCCGAATCGGGCTCTCCCTTGATGACATACGTTTCCACTCGCTCGCCATTGGTGTTGTCGACGACCAGAACCTTTTCGTACTCTGAGAGATGCGCGAGGTTCATGAGGGTTTCGTCGATGGTGATTGAGCCGATGTACCGAACGTCTGCTTCCGTGACGATTGCCTTGTGAATCTTCGATCTCAGGAATTGCCTCATCCGATCCTCTTTCTTCCCATTTCAAAGTTGCGACGCGTCACACCGCAAAAATACGGAGAGATCACATCAATTCCAAAACGAAGAGTGGATATCTCCCATTCTGCTCCACGGGGCGGCGACATGCGGTAATCCTTGTTTTTCGATTCAACATTTGCTAACATCGTTGCAGTCCGATTCTTGAAGAGTCTTGCTTTGAGGACTGCTCAGGTTCCCGTGAATGGCTAAGATGATTTCGAAAAAGAAAGGGAGATCGGTGCCGTCGTCGGCGCAGCACAAGAAGGGGAAGCGTGTCGCCAAAGGCAAAACCGATTCGAAAGCAACATCAAAACGGTCCTCGACCAAAGGGGCCCGCTCTGTCTCCACCGACGACGGAGAAACCCACGCTCCGACGTTTGCGCATTTCCCTCACGCCCTCGCATTGCTGAAAGGGGAATCCCTTGTCGCTGTGAATCCTGCGTTCTTGCGTCTGTTTGGTCTCAAGTCTGAAGAGCGCGTGATTGGAACCCCAATCCTGCAATTCGTGAAGGATGCATCACGCAAATTCCTTGCCCTGACACTGAAACGGCTGTCCGATGACACTTCATATCCCAGACGATTTGAGCTGACATTTGAACGGGAGGATGGCAAACGCATTTACGGCGATGTCACGATCCAGGTGCGCGGCACGCGGGATCGCAAGTCGACGATTCTCACGATCATGGACATACATGAGCGGTCGCTCTGGAGGGACAGGGCAGAGAAATCGGAACAACTGTTTCGGAATGTCGTCGATTCGATGGCGGACGCGCTGATCATCACGGATCTCCGTGGGAATGTGCTTGACGTAAATGTCGAATTCGAACGGATCACGGGATACACGAGATCGGACGCACTGCAATCATCCATTCCTTATCCGTGGCTGGACGAGGAAGATTTGCGTTCCTCCATTCACTGGCTTGACCGATTACGTGGGAAGAACGAGCTCCGTGATTTCGATATGGTGTGGTGTACCAAGTCGGGCAAACGGGTCGCCGTGAGTCTGAACACGACCCTCCTGCAGAGCGCAGATGGGAATCCAAGGGTCATGATCAACATCGCGCGGGATATCACGGATCGCCAGCGGTCTCGTGAAGCCCTCGCGAGCGAATTGAAAAAGACGGCGATCCTCTTCGACCTGAGCCGATCCCTCGGAGAAACGCTCGATCTGGACGAAATCGGCCGCGTGACATTCAATCAGGTGGCAAAGGTCATTAGGGTCGATGAGTTTTCGCTGGAGCTGTACGATGAGAACGATCGCTGTCTCACACAAGTCTTCGCCGTTGATTCCTCTTCGGGCGTGCACCGGGAGACAATACCGCGGAGAGAGCGCATTTCAATTAGCTCCGTACAGGCAATCCAGCGAGCTGTAGAGTTGAGGAAGCCGGTGATGAGACGTTCTCGCGCGGCGGACGGCGGCGGCGAACGTGGTGGACCATCACGTGCCAGCAATTCGCTCTGTGTGCCGATGTTCTCAAGAGATCGCATCATTGGGGTTCTTTTTTCCGTTGCGGGAGACGGGATGGCGTACGAACGCTCTCAGGTCAGTCTCATCGAAAGCATCGCCAACGTGGCAGCCATTGCCCTGGAAAAGGGGAGACTCCACCGGGAGATCGTTACGAAATCCCAGGAGATCGAGGCGCGCAATAGGGAATTGGATGATTTTTCGTATGTTGTCTCGCATGATCTTCGTGAGCCGGTTGTGAGCGCGGAGGGTTTTGCGCGAATTCTCAGTCAGGAACTTGGCGATCGAATCGGGCCTCATGAACGCGAGTATGTCCGGTCGATGCTCGATTCGTGTCAGCATATGAAGGAGCTGATCGACGACCTCCTGCAGTTGACGCGCGTCAGCAGGACATCGGATGTCAAGAAGCCCCTCGTCCTGACAAATGTGGTTCAGCAAATCCTCGACGAACTCAAGTTCAGTATTCGGCAGCGGAATGTGGCCATCAAAGTTCAGGAGGATTTGCCGCAGGTGATGGGCGTGGAGGCACACCTGAAAATTGTGTTCCGCAATCTTCTTTCAAATGCCATCAAGTTTTGTGATAAACCGAATCCCGTGATTGAAATTGGAGCGACAACCGACGACGATAGCGTGCGTGTTCGAGTCTCAGACAACGGGATGGGCATTCCGGAGGAACATCATGAACAAGTCTTTGTGATCTTTCAGAGACTGCACTCGGCGGAGAAGTATCAGGGGACCGGGGCCGGACTGGCGATTGTCCGCAAGATTGTCGAGGCGCACGGGGGAAAAATCTGGTTGAAGTCTGAGCTTGGAACGGGAACAACGTTCTTCTTCACCCTCCCCAAACATTGAAGGTCCAGTCCTTGGTTGAGCAAACCTCCCCATTGCGGATCGTGGTCATTGAGGATAGCGACGCCCATGCGAAAATCCTGAAGTGGGCGTTCGATGGTCTGGAGTCCAAACCGCGGGTTACATTCTTTTCCGACGGCGAGAGTGCCCTTGCGAATCTCACGAACGTTGCGAGAAGTGACTTTGTGGCTCCGGATCTCGTCATGCTTGATCTGAATCTCCCGAAGCTGGGTGGGAAGCAGGTCTTGCGCCGACTGAAAGAGGATCCCGCAACAAGCGGCGTGCCGGTCATCGTGATCAGCAGCTCGTCCGATGAGTCCGATGTCCGCACCGCGTACGAACTCGGAGCCAGTACATATATCTGCAAGTCAGGTCTTCTCAGCGAGCTGCGTGTCTCGCTTCAGGGGATTCTGGATTATTGGACAAGGTTTGCCACACTGCCAAAGCGACGATAGCCGGTGGAACGACCCGATATCATAAAGGTGCTGTTCATCGAGGACAATGCCGAGTTCGCCAAGCTCGTGAAGCTGTTCCTCGACAGGGCTGAAGATGGACGATTCGAGGTGTCCTGGAAGAACAACGGCCGTGACGGAATCGAATATGCCGCAGTGGAACAGGACCTCGATATCATTCTGATGGACTACTTTCTCCCGGGTCTGAACGGACTCGAGATTACGCGTGAACTTCAGGAACGGAAGATCGATGTCCCCGTGATCTTCCTCACCGTGAACAAGGATGTAGGGCTTGCCGTCGAAGTCATGAAGTTGGGGGTCGCAGACTATCTCGTGAAGGAGGAAATATCAACTCCAATCCTCCCAAAATCGATCATGTCTGTGGTCGAGCGGCATCGACTTGAGAAGGAAGTCGCCGAATTGGAAATCCGCAAGCGTCGGCTGGAGGCGATGCAAGGGATGATCCTGACGATTGCGACGGAGGTGGAAACGCCGCTCGACTCCATGAGGAGAATTGTCGATGAGCTGACAAGTATGGAACAGGAGGGCAA
Source organism: Ignavibacteria bacterium (assembly GCA_016873805.1). Lineage (GTDB taxonomy): Bacteria > Bacteroidota > Ignavibacteria > UBA10030 > UBA10030 > VGVZ01. Next base: position 14,793 of record VGVZ01000041.1, on the reverse strand, counting down.
GGGAGCGAAATACGTGGGCATCATCAAAGACAATCTGTTGCGGATAGAGTCGAAGATGGAAAAGCTCAAGAACCTCAAAGAGGACAAGACCGTCAAATACATCAAAGATATCAGAATGCTGGACCTGTCGTGAGAGAAGGATTGATGACGTGCCGTGTGGCGATTGCTCAGCTTGACGTCCGTGTGGGAGACCTCAAACACAACGTTTATCACCATCTTGAGTTTATCCGTCGCGCCCGCAAAGAAAAAGCCAACCTGATTCTCTTCCCGGAACTCAGTCTCACGGGATACAGCCTTCGCGATCTCGCCTGGGAGGTGGCGATCGATCCGCTGCAATCACCGGCTCTCAACGAAATCATCCGTGAGAGTGGCGACATCACGATTGTCCTTGGACTTGTAGAAAACGGTCGTGATCACGGAATCTACAACTCGGCATTGGTCCTTGAAGATGGAAAAGTAATCCATGTCCATCGAAAGATATATCCGCCGACATACGGGATGTTCGAAGAGGGAAGGTACTACAACAAGGGGAACGCCATCCGGGCTTTCGATTCACGGTTTGGACGATTCGGGGTTCTGATCTGTGAAGACAGCTGGCATCCCGGGATTCCATATGTTCTCGCGTCAGACGGCGCGCAGACGCTGTTGGCCCTTTCGGCCAGTCCCACGCGTCTCACCAGTAACGCCGAGCAGGTGGCGAACGCCGACAAGAACCATGAACACCACCGTGCGTACGCGCGCCTGCTCAGCGTGTACTATGTGTTCTGCAACCGCGTTGGCTTCGAGGATGGAGTGAATTTCTGGGGAGGATCGAGCGTCACAGATCCCGGCGGCTTGACTCAGATTATGGCGAAGTACTTTGACGAAGACCTGATCATCGCGGACTTGAACGAGGAAAGCGTTCGGAGGGCGCGACGCTTCTCCAGACACGTGATGGATGATGACGCGTCTCTCGTTCAGCGCGAACTTGAGCGGATCTTGAAGCATCCTTCCATTTAGTCTCCCTTCCTGACGTTGTTGGAAATCCTACGTTTTTTGGTTACTTTATATGCCATCTTCGGCTGGACAATTGCCGTGCTTCTTGTGGACACCACGAGGGCGAAAGGAATCGATGGATCGCCGGCTCATCATCAAAAGATATTGGGGAATCGCCGTCATTCTTTTGATTCTCCAGAGCTGGACGCTGGCTCAGGATCGAACCCTTGCAACAGTCGTTCACGAGCTGACCATCGACGTTGCGGCGGAGATCATCCAGCAGAGCGGGTTCTCAGAGATGGATTCGGTCTCGGTGAAAGTGACCGGGTCTCCGGTCCCGACGATCGTTGAGAATGCTTTTCTTCGGGCGTTCAGTGAACGATCGGTCCTTGTCTTGCGTCCGAGTTTGAGCGGCGAGGTTCTCCATCTTCTGGTTCTGAGACAGGATGTTCAGTATCGCGAGCTTGAACCTTCCCGGTGGAAGCGCGACGTGGGATTGACGATCGAGGCCAGGATTGATGAGAGAGACGGTACGGTTCGATACCTTGGCACTTTTAGCGGGGACTTCAGCGATACGACAAGTTTCAGGGAACAATGGCCCCTCTCTGCCAGGGCTGCCGCGGCAGACGGATCCGAAGAACCAACGACGGTAATGAAGCTGTTGGGACCTGTGCTCATCGTTGCTGGAACGGTAATCATGATCTATCTCCTCTATACAGTCAGAAGTTGAAGGACGATTCAACGAATCTATGAATGCGAAAACAGTTGTCGCCGGTTCGGTTATGGTTCTCTGGTTGCTCATGCTGAGCGCTCCGGGATGTTCATCGTCGGATGCGACGATTCAGATGTCTGCCGAAGAGAGATATGCTCGGGGAATGAGTCTGTACGAGGATGAAGACTATCTTGAAGCGATTGACGAATTTCGGATTGTGACGCTCCAATTCCAGGGGACTGCCCTGGCCGATGATGCGCAATTCATGATGGGCGAGTCCCGATTCGGACGGGAAGAGTATCTCCTTGCGGCCTATGAGTACGAGCTTCTCTATCAGACAATGCCTACGAGCGAGTACGTTTCTCGGGCAAGGTATCGGCGCGCAGAATCCTTTTATCGGCTCTCTGCCCCTTCCTACCTTGATCAGGAAAACACCAAGAAAGCAATCGACGCGTTTCAGGCGTTCATTGAATACTATCCAACCGATGCACTTGTTTCAGAAGCGGAAAAGAAGATTGCCGAGCTCAATTCGAAGCTTGCGCGGAAGGAGTACGAAAACGGTCTCATCTACATGAAAATGGAATACTATCGTGCCGCGATGGTATCGTTTGAATACATCCTTGAACATTTTCACGACACGCCATTTGCCGAGCCGGCACTGTTGAAAAAGGCGGAGGCGCTCTATGCCCGCAAACGATACGAGGAATCAAAAGAGGAGTTGGAACGCTTCCTCCGCAAGTATCCCGCGAGCACGCTGAAAGAAAATGCGGAAGCCCTCCGGCGGTTGATCGAAGGGGCGCTCAGCGTAATGGATACCAGGACTCACAGCTTGATGCCGTCAGCCCGGTTCCGAGTATAGGACGAGCCAATTGTTCGATCGACGAAGGTTATGACACCGACGAAGAAAGTTTCCGAATCGCAAGTTGAAATGACGGAAATCGTACTCCCGAACGACACGAATCAGCTGGGGAATCTACTCGGCGGGAGACTCATGCATCTCATTGATATTGCCGCGGCGATCGCCGCTGCACGCCATACGAACAGAGTGTGTGTCACTGCCTCGATTGATGAACTCAATTTCATTCATCCGATCAAAGTAGGGGAGGTGGTGATTCTTCAGGCCTCCGTGAATCGAGTGTTTCGGACGTCGATGGAAGTCGGCGTGAAAGTAACGGCCGAAGACATCCTGACGGGGGCGCGCACACATGCGAATACGGCCTATTTGACGTTTGTGGCGATCGATGAAGAACGAAAGCCCGTCGAGGTGCATGGTGTCGAGCCGGTGAGCAACGACGAAAAACGACGCTTCGAAGAGGCGATGCAGAGGCGCGCGCTCCGTTTGCAGCATCGGAAATCGCTTCAGAAATCTCATTCAAGTCCTCCTGCCTGAGATCGGATGTTCGTGCTCAAGTCATTTGTGTTTACCCGTCACTCCATGACCGCTGCGCGGGCTGCGTTTCTTTCTCTCGTTCTCGCCATCCAGCAGAGCCACAGCCAAAGCCGCGATATTGCCCTCGGTCATTACCGGGCGCTCCCTCTTCCCGATCGTTTTGCGCGATTTGCGGTCATACCCGCGACCTCTACCGGAGATTATCGCGTGGTGTTCTGGAATCCCGGTTCGAGCACCGCGACCGTCGCTTCCATCAACATCGGATTTGACACACTCCGATCGACCGCAGTTCTCAGCAGTGCGAGAAATATTGATGACGTGTTTGTCCGCGATCTCAATGGAGATTCGCGAGCGGAGATCGTCATCGTGCATCGAAGCGAGCGCATGCTGGGGGTGTATGCCGAGCTTGCGCCCGATCGGTATGAGCTTCAGAAAGAATTTGTCTTGCCCGTGGCACCGGCCGGGTGCATCATGGCCGACGCGACCAGCGACGGGAATCTCGATCTTATTCTATTCGAACGCGGAAGCCCCGGACTCCACATGATGGTTGGAGACGGGAAAGGAGAATTTCGTCAGGGACGCGTCGTCGCGCCGGACAACATGATCGGTTGGATCGACGTCGCTCAGCTCAACGACGATAGTTTGAGCGACATTGTTGTGTATGATTGGGTGCGGAGCGAAATGATCTTCCACTATGGGGTCGGCCGGGGTCGCTTCCTTGAACAAACCGTTCTTCCGGTAGACGGCAATCTTCATCGCTTTTCAGTCGAGCGCCTTTCGAGACAGCCGACTGCGGATCTCGTCCTGCTCCACCGGGACCCACCGGCCATTGAATTGTGGCAAGGGGACGGCTACGGCGATTTCAAACCGAACAAAAGACTCCCGCTTGGCGGACCAGCTTCCGACTACGCCATTTCTGATGTCAACGGCGACGGCTGGAAGGATCTGGTCGTTCTGGAGGGACAGACTAAATTGGCGGTATACACCAGCCGGCCGCGAGAGCCGTTCGTCGATCGGCATGAATACTTCCTTGGCGGTGCGATGAGCCAGCTGGTGACCGATGATGTGAACCGCGATCGGCGACCGGATGTTCTGTTGCTCGGTCGATTGTCGTCGACATTCGCGGTCGTTTTCAATGGAAATGTACCGGTGACTCTCAACGATTCGCTCGAGTTCCTCGTCGGCCGCTCGCCATCCGCCGTGAGAATCGATGACGCGAACTCAGATGGCTACAATGATGTGTTGGTTCTTTCGAATGGGACAGGAGCACTCCATTTGTTTCCGGGAGACGGTGAACGCGGTTTGTACGGTCAGAAGAACTTTGAACTTCCGGCAGAGTCGCGTTATATGGCGTTTCATTCCCGAGATGATTCGACAACGCGCTATGTGTTCTCTTATCCGGCGAACAAATCGATATCGTATTTCACATACAATCATCGGCGTCGCTCGACCATTAATGCGATCATTCCGGGAGTTGGTGAGTTGGAAATCCTGCACTCTTCTCTCACAAGCTCCGGGAAGGCGGAATTTTATTGTTTCAACACCGCTTCGATTGCCGGAAGCCCCTCTCTCAGCTACTTCCAGGAACTGGAGTACTCGCTCTTCATCGAACGGAGTTTTCAATTGACAGTCCCCGATATGCTCTATGGGGCAGGTGTGGGCGATGTGAACAACGACGGAATCCTTGACGCGGCGATCCTCTATCGCAACACCTCCACGCGCAAGTTCGAGTTGGCAGTGTTAGAAGGGGACTCGGCGGGAAACTTCAGTCGCAGAGCATTTGTAAAAGAAATCCCGGAAGTCGAGTTGCGCCGAAGCTATCTCTATTTGGTGGATCTGGATCATGACGGGAATCTCGATCTCGTCATGTGCTTCCCTCAGGTCGGCAAATGGCTCGGGTGGGCACGGGGGAACGGCGATGGGAGCTTCGGCGTGTTGGAGACGCTTCTCTCGCTGGCGAGGATTTCCGATCGCGCGCAGATCCAGTTCCACGATGTAACTTCCGATTCGTTCCTGGACATCGTCATCAACGATTTGGAGGGTGACGGGATCTTCGTCTTCAGGAATCGACGGGACGGAGGATTCGATGAACCGGTGCGCGTGGTCTCAGGGGGTGGAATCAGCCACTACGGTATCGGTGATCTGAATGGGGATGGCATTCCCGATCTGGCTCTCTCGGTTCGGCATATCGGCCGGTTGAGAATCTACGACGGGAAAAGCGTGTTTGCGGGTGTGAGGAATGACTAAGCGAATCATCATATTATCTTCTTGCTTGTTCTTCCTCCTTGCTCTGGGAGCGGCACAGGAGTCGGGCTCAGGACGGATCCAGCATATTGCTCGTGAACTTGGGGCCGTTGCGTTGATGCCGGATGCACCTTCGGGAGGTAAATGCGGCACTCACCTGGTGGCGAGTTTGAACGAGCACGTCAGGAGTGCCGACCTCGCAACGCAGGAAAGCGTCCGCCGCACTCTTAGCAGACCCATCTTACAGACAAGTCGCGTGAGTCCTTCCGGTCGATTTCGGATCCACTATGACACCACGGGATTCAATGAGCCGGCATTGCTTCAGGGAAATACGCGCATGCCGAACAGCTACTCCATCTACGTCGATTCCGTTGCGGCGATCTTCGATTACGTGTGGCGGGTGCAGGTCGAGCAACTCGGATACAACGCACCCCCGTCAGACAAGGGAAAAGGGGGGGGGCTGGAATACGACATCTACGTGGTGAACCTTGGGGGCGGGACATTCGGCGTGACCTATTGGTCAGAGGACGATGCGATCAGCACGGGGACGAACCAGAGGTTTTCGACGTATATGGAGATTGACAACGACTATGTGTTCTATCGAACCTCGGGGCTTGATGGATTGCGTGTAACGGCGGCTCATGAATTTCACCACGCAATCCAGATTGGATCGTACGGATTGTGGACGAATGTCCCTCAAGGCGATCTCTACTTCTACGAAATGTCGTCGACGTGGATGGAGGACATCCTCTATCCTCAGGTCAACGACTATGTGTTCGATGTACCCAAATTCTTTCGCCAATATTTCGGCACGTCCAATCGATCGCTTCCATTTTTCACGTACGATCCATGGCAATATCCGGGGTATGAACGGGCGGTATTCCTCCACTATCTGGCGCAGCGACACGGGAGGGATCTGGTCCGTGGCATTTGGGAGGCGATGGCGGAAGTTCCGTTCAAGGAGAGCGTGCATCGAGTGCTCACACGCGCTGGCAGTAGGTTTGAAGCGGAGTTCGCGCAGTTTAGTTACTGGAATTTCTATACTGCCGATCGGGCTCTCCCGGACCGGTACTATCCGGAGGGCCATCTCTATCCTCGAATGATTCAAAACATGCGCGCGACGCACAACGATTTTTCGACGGCGATCACTTCTGCCGCATACCCGGTTTCGAGTCAGGTCTACGAATTCGTCACGCGCGAAGACACGCTGACGGCAATCCTCGTAAATGTTGATTTGGCAGAAGCGAGGATCAATTCAAATATTCTCCATTCATTTGATTTGCGAATCGTCAACAGCGCCTCCCAGGGAGCCATTCAGAAGCTTGCCAACGGGGCAAGCGGCGCGTTGTCTGTCGCCGATCTTGAACGCTGGCGTGTGATGTACCTCAGCGCGAATTCCCGAACCGACATCAAGACAGAGGCAATACCGTATCCGAATCCCCTTCGACCCGAGGCTCATCCGTTTCTCAGGCTCCCGGTCAACGAAGCGTCGGCTGTTCCTGTCGATGTCGGTTTCTATTCCAGCTCCCTTGATCGTGTGTTTGCCGGATCGTTTCCTGTCAGTGATTCGTTTGGACAACCGGAAATCATCATTCCGACCGGCCATATCACCGGAAAGCTCCCGAGCGGTGTCTACATCGTGGCTGTCAGAGTCGATCAGAAGGAGTATCGCTGGAAGGTGGCGATCATCCAATGAAGCGTCTTCGCCTGAACGTGCGCGAGGTGACGAAGCAGTTCAACCGGAGAACAATCTTCGAGGATATCTCTTTCTCTTTGACGAGCGGGGAATCTCTTTCGATCACCGGTCGAAACGGTTCCGGAAAATCGACTCTTGTGAAGATCATCGCAGGCGTGCTCACGCCGACTCGCGGATCAGTAGAATATCTTCGAGGCGACATGCCGATCGGCGATGATGATGTGAAGCACGAACTCGGACTAGTGTCGCCGTATCTTCAGCTCTACGATGAATTCAGTGCGCAGGAAAATCTCGAAATTCTTTCCTCGATCCGCGCCGGCAGAAACACTGCGCCGCCGCACCGCGAAAATCTCTTTCGTCTGTTTAACCTGTGGCATCGGAAGCATGATATCGTTCGGACATTCTCCTCCGGGATGAAGCAGCGTTTGAAATACATTTACGCTCTCGATCACCGGCCCTCGATTCTGATCCTCGATGAACCGACATCGAACCTTGACGAAGAGGGGATCACGTCCGTGCGACACGTGGTGGAAGATTTTAAGAAGTCATCGATCGTGATCCTGGCGACGAACGATCAGGCCGAGGCAAATTGGTGTGACGCTCGCGTTCACCTCGGATGAATGCCGGCATCAAACGACGGCGTCTGGCTTGCCGTTTCAGTTGAATATTCATATGTTGCGAAACAATGAGTGAGTTGCTGAGCACATACGCACTGGTCCTGAAGGATTTCCGATCCGAGCTGCGGACCCGATATGCCATCAACGCGCTCACGATGTTCGTGGTGACGGCCGTCGCGGTGATCATGTTTGCGCTCCGGGAGGAAACACCGGGCAACGATGTTCTCGCCGGCATGTTCTGGGTCGTGGTGTTCTTCACGGGAATGTCTGGACTATCCAGATCCTTTGTGAGCGAAGAGGAGCGAGGGACAAGCCTCACGCTTCAACTTGTGGCATCGTCCACGGTCGTGTACTTCGGCAAGCTTCTTTTCAACGTCGGGCTCACGCTCGCGATGGTCCTTGCCGTGACGATCCTGTATATGATCGTGTTCTCCGGATTTGTGATCCAGACGTTTTCCATCTTCGTTGTCACGGTTGTTCTCGGGAGCACGGGACTGGCTTCGGCCGCGACAATCATCGCGGCAATCATCGCCAAGGCAAATACCCGAGGAACTTTGTATCCGGTTCTGTCGTTTCCGATTCTGATCGTCCTCCTCATGACGGTCATGAGCGCGACCGCCAAAGCGCTGGATGGGATGGAGCTGGCTGCCGCGTACGGGGATTTCGTGGTCCTCGTTTCCTACTCTCTGGTCATGACTGCCGGTTCCTGGATCCTGTTTGATTATGTCTGGAAGGATTAAGATGACCGTTATCAAGTTCGGGTCAATCGTTCTCATCACGGTCGCACTGGTGGCGGGGATCGCTCTTCCGCTGGCACAATCGCCGCAATCCTGGCTGGAATTTCCGTCGATCCCGGGGCTGGAGGAAAAGGCACGCAACATTTTCTTCCACGTTCCCACGGCGTGGGTGACCGTCGTGGCGTTTCTGGTTTCGATGTTCTACGGGCTCAAGTATCTGAAGTCGAAAAACATCGAGGACGATATCGTCTCCGTCTCATCGGCCGGTCTTGGACTCCTTTTTTGCGTCCTAGCGACGGTGACAGGAGCATTGTGGGCGAAGTTTAATTGGGGTTCGTACTGGAACTGGGATCCACGGCAGACGTCGATTTTCATCCTGCTCCTGATCTACGGAGCGTACTTCGCGCTGAGATCGGCTGTTGAATCGGATGAGAAGCGAGGAACGCTTTCGGCGGTGTATTCGACTATTGCCGGGTTGACCGTCCCGTTCTTTGTCTTCGTGATGCCGAGGATGATGAGCGGCCTGCATCCGGGCGCGAAAGGGGACGTCGATGGGAGCGGACCGGTGGTCGAGTTCAAGATGTCTCCGAACATGCTGGTCGTCTTCTTCATTGCTTTAATCGGATTCAACCTGCTCTACATCTGGATGCTCAGTATCCGGGTCCGGGCAGGACGGCTGGAATACAAACATCAACACACTGATCGGTAGGGATGCAACTATGATCGATTTTTTTTCTCAGAACCAGATGTATATCGTGCTCTTTGTTGTGCTCCTGGTATGGATCGGGATCGTTGGATACCTCATGCGAATTGACAAGAGAGTGAAAAACCTCGAAAACACATTCGAGAAAGGAAAATAAGGATGAAGCCGAAGATCATCATTGGGGCGGTTGTTGTCGCGATTGGACTCGTGCTCGGGACAGTCAATTTCTTGGAATCCAACGTCGAGTACATGGATTTTGCCGGCGCGGAGCGGACAGGCAAGAAAGCTCAGGTGAAAGGGGAGTGGGTGAAGGATATGGAAACCCGTTTTGATACGCAGAACGCACAATTCGTATTTTACATGAGGGACGAGAGTCAGCGGGTGATGAAGGTTGTGCTGGAGGGGGCGAAGCCCAACAACTTTGAGATTGCCACGAGCGTGGTTGCAAAAGGAAGAATCATGGAGGACCATTTTCACGCTACCGATGTGCTCACAAAGTGTCCGTCGAAGTATGAAGGAGACGCGGAAACCGTGAAGAAGACACTCTAGTCTGTTCACACACAACATATCTCGTGAGATTGCGATGATGACTGTTGGGATTGTAGGGGCGATACTCATCAAGATTTCGTTCGTCGCGGCCCTCGTGGCCGCGTTTTTGTATTACCGAAACCAGAATGTCGTTGTGCTCGGTGGCATCGCGCTCGCGCGCAACAGCTACCATCTCTCCGTCCTTGGCTTGGTTTCCGCTGCATCGATCCTCCTCTATCTGATCCTCACTCATCAGTTTCAGTACGCCTATGTCTGGAACTACAGCTCCTCCGATCTCCCGCTCTCGCTGCTCATTTCTTCGTTCTATGCGGGTCAGGAAGGGAGCTTCACGCTGTGGGCCCTCTTTACCGCCCTGATCGGACTCTTTCTCCTTCAATACTCGGCGCGCAAAGGGTACGAGCCGTATGTGATGAGCATCTACTCGCTCATCGTTTCCTTTCTCATGCTGATGCTCGTGGTCAAAAACCCGTTTGCGTTTATTTGGGAAGCGTTTCCGTCAGATCTTGTTCAGTCCGGTCCGATTCCTCCCGGAACCTCGAACATCGTGATGCTGGATGAAGCACGCCAAATCTGGGCACGGTATCCGCTTGAAGGGAAGGGTCTCAATCCGCTCCTCCAGAACTACTGGATGGTGATTCATCCTCAGATACTCTTCGTCGGATTCGCAGCGATGGCAGTGCCGTATGCCCATGCCGTTGCGGCACTGATGAAGCGTGACTACACGAGTTGGATACGACCTGCAACGCCATGGCTGGTGTTCGGTTCGATGATGCTCGGCGCGGGAATCATTCTCGGAGGGTACTGGGCCTACGAGACGCTCGGATGGGGCGGCTTCTGGGGATGGGATCCGGTGGAGAATTCATCGCTCGTCCCCTGGTTACTCAGCGTGGCGGCGATCCACACCACGCTGATTCAGCGAAAGAGCGGAGCGTATGTCAAGACGAATTTCTTCCTGAGCATGCTGACATTTCTCGCCGTTCTCTACAGCACGTTCCTCACCAGAAGCGGGGTGCTCGGCGAAACCTCGGTGCATTCGTTCGTTGACCCCGGAATGTGGGTGTATTGGCTGCTGCTGGGATGTCTCGCTCTCTTTGCGTCGATTGGTGTCGGGTTGCTTCTTCTTCGACGACGGGAGATGCCGACTGTGCAGATTGAGTACTCCGTCTATTCCCGCGAGTTCGCCATCTTCCTAGGGGCCATGGCGCTGGTCTTTGTGGCGTTGTTCGTCACCATCGGGACCTCTTCGCCCATTATCACGACCATCCTGAAGGGGAAGGCCTCGGCAGTGGAGATGAACTACTACGTACAGACGAACCTGCCGTTGGGAATTGCGATTGCGCTTCTGTCAGGAATCGGTCAGCTCTTGTGGTGGAGATCCTCGCAATCTCCGTCGTTTCTGAAGAGTCTGGCGCTCCCCGCGGCCCTGGCCATCATAACGACCGTGGCGGTCCTGTTCTTCGGATCCGAAGAGCCGATGATACTCCTTTTCACATTTTGTTCTGCCTTTTCTCTCTTTGCCAATCTCAGACTTGGCTACTCGATATACATGGGGAATCCAAAATATGCCGGGGGAGTTCTGGCCCATATCGGAATCGCGATCATGTTTCTCGGGTTTGTCACCTCTGAACGCTATGACGAAACTCGCACGCTCTCTCTGGCGCGGGGAAAGACCGTAGAAGCTCTCGGCTATCGCGTAACGTATCTTGGTTACGAGCCGACGGAGCGCGAGAAATACGCATTCAATGTTGAAGTCGAAAGGGAAGGGAAGAAACACATCGTTTCGCCGACGATGTACCACAGCGAATTCACCAGAGGATTGATGAGACATCCGGATTTGCTCAATTTCTTGAGCAGAGATCTTTACGTTGCTCCCCTCAGCCTCGAGGAATCGGAAGATGGACGCGAGCGTCGATTCGAGCTCTCAAAAGGAACAGATGTGGCAGAGGCGGGACTTCGAATTGCCTTTGAGGATTTTGATCTGAGCAACATGGACAAGACTTCCGCTGCAGAAGGTGGCGCCTTTCAGCTGGGCGTGCGGCTTTCGGTTGACGAGCCAACCGGTCAACACAAAAAGAAACTCACTCTCCTCATGATCAATAGTAGAGCGGGGGAACCTCGATTCCCGATCGTTCCGTATACCTCTTCACAACAGCGGTTGTATGAATTCCGGCTTGTGCGCATCGCCCCTGACCAGGAGAACCCGACAAACTCCAGGGTGGAGATTGCCATGACCATCCCCGCCGAGATCCCCGGCGAAGGGAAAGCGGAAACGCTGGTCGTGGAGGCAAGTGTCAAACCGTTGATCAACCTCGTTTGGCTGGGAACGGTCACGCTGCTTGTGGGTTTCGTGGTCACGATTACGCGCCGTGTGAGGGAAGCACGTTTGGGAAGCATCGTGCAGGAATAGAGGTTGTTCTGTCTGCAGAACATGAGACGTCCCGGCTGTGATTCAGTCGGGACGTTTTTGTTTTCGGCGATAACAGGAACCGGAAGTCCTTCGGTTCGAGATGGGTTAGTGCCCGCCGTCGATCTTGCAGCATTCGTCGAGCTTCTCGTACGCTTCCATATTTCGCTTCGTTTTGTTGGCGTCGTATCCCGCATTCGCAATCGTTTGCTCGAGAGTGCTGAGATTGATCTTCGCGGGGAGAAACTGGACAGTCGCTGTCTTCTGCTCAAGATTGACATTCACCGATTGAACACCGTCGGTTGTTTCGAGGGCTTTGGTGATGTTGGAGACACACATACCGCATTGAATCATTTCGACTTTGATCGTCGTTGTCTCAACAGTGGAGGCAGTCGATTCGCCGGCGGATTGATCTTGATTCTGACCGCAACCGACAAGAACGAACATTCCTAGTCCGAGTACGGAAAGCATGAATCTTTTCATGACTGAGATCCTTTCACAAAAACAGAGATGTGATGGTTAATTCGGTAATTAGTAAACGACAAATGGTTGCGAAATGTTCCGCCAGTATTGTTCAGAGACCACCTCACTTCATCCAGTGCGCCATGCGTGACATCGTCAATGTTCCTTTCTTCAATGCGCGCTCTTTCATGTATGAGAAAAGGACGGGAGTCACGACGAGCACATGAATGGCGGACGTGACGAGACCACCAATCATCGGTGCCGCGAGGGGCTTCATGACATCAGATCCGACGCCGGTGCTCCACATAATCGGCAACAGAGCGATGAGACTTGTGCTGACGGTCATGATCTTCGGACGAAGCCGTAGGACCGATCCTTCGATGGTGGCGTCAGTAATGTCCTGCTCGGTGATCCCTTTGGTTCCATTCGATTGAGCGGCCTGTATGCGTCGGTCCAGCGATTCGTGGAGATAGACGACCATCACCACTCCGGTTTCCACTGCCAGCCCATAGAGCGCAATAAACCCTACCCACACGGCAACCGAGAAGTTGTAACCGAGGATATACGTCAGGTAAACACCTCCGATCAAGGCGAACGGAACGGAGAGCATCACGACAAACGCTTCGGTGAAATCCTTGGTGACCATGAAGAGCATAACATAAATAATGAGAAATACGATCGGCATGAGGATCGAGAGGCGCTCACGGGCTCTCAGCTGGTTTTCCCATTGACCAGACCATTGAAGCGTGTAACCCTGGGGGAGGTGAAGCTCGTTGTCGAGTACTTCTTTGGCTTCGTTGACAAAGCTTCCCATATCGCGGCCGCGAACGTTGAGAAAGACAATCGAGCGAAGCTGGGCGTTCTCGCTCGAGATCATCGGCGGCCCAGGGACGATCGCAATCGTCGCGAGCTGGCCGAGCGGGACGTAACTGCGCTTGGAAACACGCGCGGGCGTCCAGTCCCCCTCGCCCTGCGACGGAACAAGCGATGAGCGCTGCATCTGCCCGGAGCCCGCGCTCATTCCCGGGCCGGCACCGTTCATCGACATTCCCCCCGACATAGGGGCTGCCCCGGCCGTCATCGACTGGGTTCCCCCTGAGGTGACGACGTTTGCAGGTACGAGCAGAGAGCGGAGCTTCTCGATGTCGTCCCGGAATTCCCTTGCGTAACGCACTCGAATCGGAAATCGTTCACGCCCTGCGATCACAGTACCAATGTTTTCACCGCCAATAGCTGTTTCAATCACATCCTGAACGTCACCAAGATTGATTCCGTACCGCGCGACAGTCGCACGATCGATATTGATATCGACGAACAATCCCCCTTGCGTTCGCTCGGCATACAAGTCGGCGGCGCCGGGGACCTTCCGGAGGATCTGTTCCGCCCTGATGGCGAGAGTCTCCAGCGTATCGAGATCACGACCGAAGATCTTGACGCCGAGATCTGTCCTCACTCCGGTGGCGAGCATGTTGATGCGGTTGATGATTGGTTGAGTCCATCCGTTTCGCACGCCGGGGATCTGGAGCTTCGCGTCGAGCTCCGCAATGATGTCGTCTTTTGTGATTCCCTTGCGCCACTGATCCTTCGGTTTGAGGAGGATGATCGACTCGATCATGCTCACCGGTGCGGGATCGGTAGAGGTCTCCGCTTTCCCCGATTTCCCAAGAACGGTTTCGACCTCGGGCACCGACATGATGAGAGCGTCTTGCACCTGCATGATGCGGTTGACTTCCGTGATCGAGGCATTGGGCAGTGTCACCGGCATGAAGAGAAGGCTCCCCTCGTCAAGCGGCGGCATGAATTCCGATCCCATGTTCATAAACATCGGAACGGTAATGAGGAGGGCGAGGAGATTCAACGCGATTGTGGTCTTGCGCCATTTGAGAACCCATCGGATGACGGGAGCGTAGAGCCGATTCAGGACTCGGGTGATGGGATTTCTTTCCTCGGATCGGAATTTCCCGCGGGTCAACATCGTCATGAGCATCGGGACAAGGGGGATGGCGATAACGGCGGATCCGATCAGGACGAATGTTTTGGTGAAGGCGAGAGGACGGAAGAGCTTTCCTTCCTGACCTTCGAGCAGAAACACCGGGAGGAAGGAAACAACCATGATGCCAACGGAGTAGAAGATCGCCGGTCCAACCTGTTTGGCGGACATGATCGATATTTCCACATAGTCCGTCACCTCGAGTTCGCCGCGCTCTTCCTGCGCGCGTGCGACGTTGCGGTATGCATTCTCGACCAGGACAATCGACGCATCGACAATTACGCCGATGGCGATGGCGATGCCCCCGAGGGGGG
>VGVZ01000040.1 GCA_016873805.1 Ignavibacteria bacterium | reverse complement strand
AGGGGATTTATCTTGCGAACGTGCCATACGATGATGCGAAGAGTGGTTTGGTATGGTTCGTAGCCGATGGGGAGAATCCGATTGGTCTGAATCCGCAGAGGGTGGATATCGGAGTGACGGGAGCAGGAAAGGAAGGGGTGGGAAGAGTGTGGGTTGAAGCATCGATTGAAAAGTTCTGTCAGAACGACACTTCCTGGGGACGTGAGCCATATGATACCTACAAAGAGCTCGACAAAAGTGGTAATATCAAACAACCAGAACACCAATATTCGATTGGGGAGAAAGGATGTGCGCTTGCAGCCATGGCGATGATCCTGAATGATGCTGGAATCAAGATGACTCCAAAGACCCTGAACGAGAAAATGACAAAAGACGGCTATTTTAGAAAGAATAGGAAAGGCAACTACAATGGAAGTGTTGACTGGACAGCGGTCATAGAGTATGGGGGAGCGCTATTCAAGTCACAACCGCTTACCGGAGGAACTGATTCAAACTGGTCCTCGAAAGCTCCGATAGAACTGAATACTATAGATCCGCTGCTAGCCAAGAATAATCTTGTTATTGCATTGGTTGGAAACAAAAGCGCGCGGGATACAAACAAAGTAAGCAGTCACTGGGTATTGATAACCGGGAAAAAGAACGGTGAGTATCAAATAATTGATCCAGGATGCTACAGAGACCGAAAGACTCTTAGCAGCTACTCAAATCGGGTTTTTAGAACTATCAGCTATGAAAGGAAGACGCAATGAGACAGACGCTATTCGGAAGGCTAGTTCCCATCTCCAGCCTTATTTTGGTAGCTGGAACCACCGCCCTAGCCCAAACAGTAACCATCTCTGCAAACGGATATCTCAAGATGCTGGTAGTTGATCCAATTGGAAGAAAGATTGGCTATGAACCCAGCAGTGGGAAGTACTATTCAGATATCCCAGGTGTCAGCATTGGCGCGGCGAGTATTGGATTAGTTTCTGAGGAGGGCCCAGAAGACGATCCGTATGAAAAGGACCCTATTGATGTTGTTTTTGAGAGTATTCCTGGTCGGCATGCAATAACCCTCTATGGAACAAAGCTCACAAGTTATGATGTAAACGTCATTGCTCGACACAAAGGCGGTGGACCGACCACTAATGTTGCTTCAGGAGGATTCATTGATTCTGGGATGGTTTTCAATTTCTTCTTCCTATATGATCCAAGTAGCCGGGCAGAAACCGCACTCAGCAAGAATGTAACCGTGCAAGACCTTCGGCAACAGATTAGCGCGGTGCATAGACTCAATCTCCTTGGCGACAAGAAGCTCTTTGACGACTGGAACAAAGAACTTGACAAAATTGAGCGTGATCTGAGCCGGAAGGATTCAGCCAAGGCGCGACAAGAGCTTGACAAATTCGGCAAAGAAGTCGACAAGCTGCGGAAAGAGACGATCAAGCACGAGGAGAAGAAGGTCCCGAAACCTTCGAAGTTTATCACGCAAGATGCGTATCAGGTGATCAGGGAAGACATCGATATCTTGTTGAACCAGCTGCCGAAGAAGTAGCGCACACGTTCTGAGGCCGCGCGTCCCGCGAGTCTTAATAGGACAACTCAGGTCCCGAAGGTCACAAAGTGACACCACCGGTAGATGGTGTTGCCAGGAGTCGTCCTACAGAACATTTGAGAATCGAATCCACACAATCTGACACAGGGGAAAATCATCATGAGAACGACACTCTTCCTAATTGCGACGATGGTCGTTGCGACATCGTCTCTTCAGTCTCAATCCACCCATCAACTCCCCTTCGCATCGCAGGACAACAGAATCGAGCTTGCCGTGGCCAACATGGGCGAAGTGCCAATGACCTCGATATCTGTCGTTGCGACGAACATCCCACCCTGGCTCGAATTTTCCGCTCGTCAAGCAACCATTACAAGTCTCCCCGCACGCGGCGAACTCCCTGCCCTCTTCAGCTTCAATGTCGATAAATCCGCGCCGGTGGGGACATCACATACGCTGACCTTTCTGATCAAATCGTCGAGCGGCGAAATCTGGAGCAAAGAGATTGCCGTATCGGTCAGTGCGCCAATGACGTTCGAGTTGTTTCAAAACTACCCCAATCCCTTCAATCCATCAACGACGATTTCATACCAACTTCCTGAACCGGCGCGCGTCTCACTTTCAATCTTTAACCTTCTCGGTCAGCTCGTGGATCGGCCGGTTGAGTCAGATCAGAACGCAGGATATCATGAATTCACCTGGAACGCAGAGAGATATGCAAGCGGGGTCTATCTGTACGAGTTGGAATCAACAACGAGGTCGGCAAACAAACAAGTTGCACGAAGGACAATGCTTCTGCTCAAATAGATTCGCCGATTGTGAAATCGCAATATTGAGCCAAGAGAAATCCCCGATGCTGATTGAGCCCCGGGGATTCCTTTGTACACCAATTTTGTTCTGGACTTACACCTTCCGCTTCTGCAAAGCCCCCGCGGTTGGAACTGCGAGGGCTTTCCTTTGTGAGGGCTCAGGGAGCCATACTCATCACAAGACCCAATTACACCCGTCGGTCCCGTTTCTGCGATGAGATTCTTCTTGACATTAACCTGAAGATGTTTTAATGTTATTCGCCACTGATTTCGGGGGAATCAGATTCATTTCTTCAGTGACCTTTCAACACAACAGGGGAACATATGAGAACACCAACACCACCGGTGCGGGCGGTCAGGCCCGCGCTCTTGTTTCTCCCCATGATTTCTTTGTTCGTTCATATCACTCAACTCTCGGCGCAGGTTGTGATCAAGGAGAAGGTGGAGGTGCAGGCGAAAGAAAGATCAGAAACAACCTTCTCTGTCTCTTCTGGTCCTGCAACCTTAAGGATGGAACTGATTCACAACGGTTCGGTGAGAACTGAACCGAATTTCAACCGCTACATGTCGCTCTTGCACTATGGTTCGTTACAAACCGTTCAGCTGGGAAGCGGCGTGTCCTCGGTGAGTCTTGCGGTGTATTCCGGGACCACAACGTATTCAATGGACTACACAATCTATCCGAACCCTGCATACACGCGGACATTGAACTGGTATGTTGATGATGAACTCCTTCAGACCCTCACGAGCCCGACGAGCAACTGTTCAGCGGGATGTCGATTTGCCGGAAGTGGACCGATTGTGCTGTATAATGATTTCAAATTCAGTCACCCGTATCCCGCAGGCATAATACCCCGCGGATCGAGTACCGCAGCCCTGTCAATATCTGAGGCGTGGGCAAATCCACCAACGACTGCAACGTGGCATCCCAATCTGAGGACAACAGTTACAATCACGAAGGGAGCTGACTTAGGAGTGCTTGTTCATGTAGATGGCACCCCCATAGGGAATTCATTTACGGGCAAGGCAAGTGAGATCGCGAAACTGAAATTTATGGCGAATGGGAGACAACCTCGTTTTCCTTCGGAGACAGTTAGGCTCACGGCGTCGAGTCGGGGGATTGAAAAGTGGGTGGAGTTTCAGGTGCAGCCTGTTGTGGAACGGCTCGCCTTGGAGCTTGAATCCGATACCGTTCGGTTCAACAAGCACACAAAGATCTGGGTGACATTGTACGGCGATGATGGAAGCGAACTCCAAGGATTTGAAAACGTACAGGTCAATCTCACCAAATCGACAGATCGGGTTAGTTTTGTGCACGAGGACCTTGGAATTCTTCAAGGTTCCAGTGTGTATGTCAAATATGGAGATCTACGAAGCGGGAAGATTGCGCTTGTAGGGAGGAGCATAGGACAGGACGGTTCGCAATTCAGAGGCGATCTGCGTGCACAATACCACTGGTACTATGAGGAAAAATCGTTTGTCGTCATAGCAGGCTCAATGCTTGATCATTTCGCCGTTACCCTGGAAAAGGATACGATAGCGTTCACTGAGATGACAAGGATCTTTGTGCAGGCGAAGGACAAAGATTCCAATAATGTTGAACTTGATGGATCGAAACGGCTGAGCTTCGAGATTGAGACGAATGATGAATTTGGGACGTTCATTGATTACCAAGGGGACACTCTCAAGGCAAACCCTGTGATCCTCAGGGACGTGTTGTATCAAGATGCAAAGGACGGATGGATTCGTTTTGCAGCAGTGAAGAAGAATCCGGATTCGGTCGTTGCGTGTCGAATCCGCGTGGTGCTGCAGGAAGATGACACCAAGACGGGATGGAGAGAGATCCCTGTTGTTGAGCAGACGTTGAAGATTGTGATGATTGAGCCGAGAGAAGTACGGCCTTCCATCCCGACGGAGGACCGGGATGCAGCGATGATGAGGTTGAGAAGAAAACCGTTTGAAGTACAAATGACACGGAGTGGGAAGCCTGTTGCCGACCATCCTTTTCGGCTCCGAAGCGATTATGTCCGGGGCTCTGGTGGACATGATCATGGAGATACGCCAACAGTTGTCAGAGAGAACAACAATGACAACTATGGGTATTTTACGGCAGGACAGGCAACCACCCGACTGCGGCCCTTGGAGAATCAGACAGGAGCTGATGGAAGATTTTCGGCCACCTACCACGCCTCCATCTGGGGCGATACAATGAAGGTGTATCTCGAATCAAGAGACCCTAAGAAAGAGAGATTCTTGAAAGATTCGGTTACAGTTGTTGAGAAGGTATCAGGATTGATCAACTTCAGGAATCTTGCTTCAAATGGCCGATGGACTCTGTCACAGACCCCCACTGGCGAAACGAGGCATGTGGACAATAATTGGTGTACGCAAGTCTTTGCTGACAGCATTCGTTTGGCAATTCAGCAGTTCTACAATTGGTCATTATCTGAAGAGGGGGGCGGACGCGCGATTGTTGTAAGTCTGAACGATATGAGCCTTCTTTTTGGAGGACGATTTGATATTAGCGGAACATGGGATGGGCGGGACAGTCAACAACACCTTTACCACAGAATTGGCACAAGCGTCGACGTGAATCAAACCTTGACCGATACTCAAGTCGACAAACTAACAACATTTATGGAGCGGCGTGGCCTTCTACGGAATCAAGAACGCCCACAAATTCACTATGGATCAGATAGAGGAAACTAACATGAAGAAGCGCCTTGCAGCATCTATTTATCTTATCCTTCCCATAATGCTGATTGCTCAACAGCAGCCTTATCCCCACCTGCGAAATGTTCAAGTACAAGCACGTGTTGAGCACGAAAAAGGGGGACAGATGTTTTTCTATTCCTACACAGTGACTAACGGCAAAACCAGCACAGGCAACATCGCAAGAATCGAAATCGACATTTCAAGAGGCCTGAACACCCTTGAAACCGATACGATTGGATTGCAATTTGAAAATGATGGATACACCGAAAAAAACTTCAGACTCGACTTCCCCGGCTTAGCAGAGAGGATTGTTCCGGTTGGTTACCTTAGGACTCCTCCAGGTATGTGGAGTGGTGGTAATACAAATGCTTTGACAGCAAGTTATGACGGAGTTCGGGAACACGCCATTGTGCCTGGTCAAACTCTAAGTGGCTTCGAATTAATGAGCAAAGGTTTGCCTGGTATTCGGCGATGTATCGTGTCACCCTATTTTGATGTAATAGCTTTGTTTCCTGATCCTGCTGACACAACCACTACCTACTATGTTCCACCCGTGGACTCGGTTCGCCAGGCTGTCAAGTTCCGAGGGTGGACCGTTGGTCCTGCAGCTCCACCGGCGAGCTTCAATCCTATTGCTTGGGGTGACACCATTGCATCATTCAAACACCAATCCGCCGATCTCGGCTGGATCATCAACAAGGGAATCGTCAATAGCTTGGATCAAAAACTCGAGAACGCGAGGAAGCAACTCGTCCAAGGCAACAACAATGCAGCCAAGAATACGCTAGAGGCGTTTGTCAACGAGGTGGAGGCGCTCAACAAGAAGGGGAAACAACTTACGAGCGAGGCATACGCGTTGCTCAAGTTCAACGCAGAATACCTGATCTCAAAGCTATAGCTTGGCGAGGGTGGATGTAGCGAGGCCGGCGTATGTTGCTGAACAGGTCAGATTCCCACGTACGCGGGAATGACGGTTCCTCAGTTTTCTAAACAACGAAACTTCAAGCATGGCTTCGCCAAGAATCGTCCCACCGCTGACGGATCGGTACGACGGGACTTCCCGCGTGCCCAAACCATAGCTTTGCTACGGCGCTTGCCTGCCCCAATGTGATCTTGCACCAGCAGGCAGGGGCAGGCGGTCCCGTCAGACAGAGAGAATCGAATCCACACAATCTAACACAGGGGAAAATCATCATGAGAATAACAATCTGCGTGGCCGTGGCTCTCGGAGTCGTGGCCTCATTGCTTCACGCCCAATCCATCCATCAACTCCCCTTCGCATCGCAGGCTAACAGAATCGAACTTGCCGTGGCCAACATGGGCGAAGTGCCAATGACCTCGATATCTGTCGTTGCGACGAACATCCCACCCTGGCTCGAATTTTCCGCTCGTCAAGCAACCATTACAAATCTCCCCGCACGCGGCGAACTCCCTGCCCTCTTCAGCTTCAATGTCGATAAATCCGCGCCGGTGGGGACATCACATACGCTGACCTTTCTGATCAAATCGTCGAGCGGCGAAATCTGGACCAAAGAGATTGCCGTATCGGTCAGTGCGCCAATGACGTTCGAGTTGTTTCAAAACTACCCCAATCCCTTCAATCCATCAACGACGATTTCATACCAACTTCCTGAACCGGCGCGCGTCTCACTTTCAATCTTTAACCTTCTCGGTCAGCTCGTGGATCGGCCGGTTGAGTCAGATCAGAACGCAGGATATCATGAAGTCAGCTGGAACGCGGGGAGACTCTCAAGCGGGCTCTACCTCTGCGAACTGGAAACGAAAACACCAGCCGCAAAAACTCACATTGCTCGGAAAACCATGTTACTGCTCAAGTGATCGCATCGCCACCCAGTATTGAAACAGGGAGTGAAAGAAAAATCCCCGATGCTAACGGAGCCTCGGGGATTCTTTTGTACTCAAACAATAATTGCAGGCCTACCCCTTGCGCTTCTGCAGCACCCTCGTCCAGTGAACAACCTGTTTCTTAACCTCCTGAGGGGAGGTGCTTCCCGCCGACTTTTTCTGCTCAATGCTCTTGTGCGGAAGAAGGTAATCAAAGATGTCCGCCTCGAATGCCTTGGAAAAGCTCTGCAGCCGATCAAGATCGAGATTTCCGAAGAACATCCGATGATCCAGACAATACGAAACAATCTTGCCGGTAATCTCGTGTGCCTCGCGGAACGGAAGCCCCTTGCGCACCAGATAGTCGGCGACGTCGGTTGCGCTTAGGAAGTCGTTCCGCAACTCCTCTTCCATGTGCTTGCGCCTGAAAGTTGTGTGGACAAGCACATGAGAGAAAACAAACAGGCTTTCGCGAGTCGTATGCACAAGGTCAAACATCGGGAACTTGTCTTCCTGCATATCGCGATTGTAGGCGAGGGGCAATCCCTTCATCATCGTGAGAAGATTGATGAGCGATCCGTACACGCGCCCTGCCTTCCCGCGCACGAGCTCCGCCATATCGGGATTCTTCTTTTGCGGCATGATGCTGCTTCCGGTCGTGTAGGCATCACTGATCTCTGCAAAAGCGAACTCCTTTGATGTCCAGAGCACCAAATCCTCCGCAAATCGGCTCAAGTGCATCATGATCATACTGCAGGCGGAAGCAAACTCGATCAGGTAGTCCCGATCACTCACAGCGTCGATGCTGTTCTCGACAATGCCGTCGAAGTGAAGCTTTTTTGCCACCCTTGCGCGATCGATCGGGTACGAAGTTCCGGCAAACGCCGCCGCGCCGAGAGGTAGTTTGTTGAATCGCTTCCGGCACTCCTGCAGTCGTTCGAAGTCACGCTCGAACATTGAAAGATATGCCAGGAGGTAGTGCGACACGAGAATCGGCTGCGCGCGCTGGAGGTGCGTGTATCCCGGCATCAGCGTACCGAAATACTTCTCGGCCTTGTACAGCAGAACACGTTGGAGCTGCGCGATCTGTTTGCTGATCTCACGAACGGCTGTCCGAAGGTACATCCGCTCATCCGTGGCGACTTGATCGTTCCGACTGCGGGCGGTGTGGAGCTTTCCTCCCAAAACACCAATCTTCTGAATAAGCCGGTGCTCAATCGCCATATGGATGTCTTCGAAGTCGTCAGTCAGTTCGAACTTACCGGATTCGATCTCTTTCTGGATCGCCCTGAGCGAGGCTCGGATTCTGCGCGCTTCCTCCGCTTTCAGAATCTTTGCCGCGGCAAGCATTTCCACGTGAGCAATGCTTCCTGCGATGTCTTCCTGATACAGCTGCTTGTCGAGTCCGATCGACGAGGAAAATTTCAGCGCGGTCGCGGACAGAGCGTGCTTGAATCGTCCGCCCCAGAGTGCCTTATGGGTCATGCGTCTCTCCAGAGTTTAATATCGTAGAAAGGAAGTTGCGTCAAGGTACAGAAAATCGCACAGTCTGGCAATCAAAGGAATGCAAAAGGCCGACTCACTGCCTTGAGTAGGGCAGAAGAATCGGCCTCTCGTCCAGTCGAAGATAGTTATGATCCTACGACGCCGGCCGACCGCTTGCAGGAACGATATCTGGCTGAATCTCGGCGCTCTCCTTGTTTACCTGATAGAACGTTTTCACCGGGAGGGAGTAGATGGTAATGAATCCGTCGCTCGCCTTGTGGTTGAACTGATCTTCATCGGTATAGGTCGCAAGCTTTGTGTCGTAGAGGGAATTCGGAGAGGTGCGACCTGCGATTTCGACGTTGCCTTTGTAGAGCTTTACCCTCACGAGTCCGTTCACCACTTTTTGGGTTTCGTTCACAAAGGCATCAAGGGCACATCGCAGGGGAGAAAACCAGAGACCGTTGTAGATCAAATCGGCATAGTCGTGCGCGATCTTTGCCTTATAGTGTGCAACCTCCTTCTCGAGCGTCAAGCGTTCCAGTTCACGGTGGGCGAAGTGAAGGGTCACAGCGGCAGGGGCTTCGTAGATTTCGCGCGACTTTATTCCTACGAGCCGATTCTCGACAAGATCGATACGCCCGACACCATTTGCGGCAGCGATCTCGTTGAGCTTTTCGATCAGGTCGACGCCGCTCATCGGCTTGCCGTTGAAGGATACAGGAACGCCCAGCTGGAACTCGATCGTGACGTACGTCGCTTCGTCGGGGGCATCTTTCGGAGCAATGGTCCGTTGATACGCGTCTTCCGGGGGCTCGACCATCGGGTCTTCCAGAACGCCGCACTCGATGCTTGTTCCCCAAAGATTCTCATCGATCGAATACGGATTGAGCTTGGTTGCCGTGATCGGAATACCATGTCGCTCGCAGTACTCGATCTCGTCCTCACGCGATTTGAATTCCCACTCGCGCAACGGCGCGATTACGTTCAGGTCAGGGGCAAGCGCGGCCACAGCGGCCTCAAATCGGACCTGATCATTCCCCTTTCCCGTGCATCCATGGGAAACAGCGGAGCAATTCTCCTTTCGCGCCACCTCGACGAGATACTTCGCGAGGAGAGGCCGGCCGATCGATGTCGCCATGGGATACGTATGCTCATAGAGCGCCCCGGCCTTCAGGGCGGGAAAGATGTAATCATTGACAAAGGATTGACGCAGGTCGCCGATATAAACTTTCGTTGCGCCGGTCTTCTTGGCCTTCGCCTCGAGTCCGTGCAGTTCTTTCTTCTGACCGAGGTCACCCGTCACCGCGATCACCTCGGCATCGTACTTCTCCTGAAGCCATTTAAGAATAACGGAGGTATCGAGACCTCCGGAGTATGCAACAGCAATCTTCAGTCTACTCACCACAGTATTCCTTCTGATATCGCGTGGAACAAAAAGACAAATTCTTATGCAACTCGTTTGGTATCAGTCATCAGTTTGTGCAATGCTTTGAGAAGATCGGGGATCTTCTTCACGGCGGTCGGAACAACAAGAATCGTGTTATCCCCTGCAAGAGTTCCGAGAATAAGCGGGTGATTGAATCCGTCGATCACCTGCGCGACGCCCTGTGCGCGCCCGGCAAGCGTCTTGACGACGATTATGTTCTCGTTGGCGTCGATCTGCTCGACTTCGTAGCCGAGCATCAATTTCAGCCGGAGTTCTTCGATCTCGGGATGGAGCTCGTAGCGCATCCCGTCGGGAGTGTTCACGCGTGCGATGCCGAGCTGCTTCAGATCTCGGGAGAGCGTTGCCTGGGTAACGGGATAACCGGCCTTCCGGAGGGCCTTACAGAGATCCCCCTGCGTTCCAACCGACCGGTGTGTGATGATTTGTTTGATTGCGAGGTGCCGCCCGTGTTTTCTCATCGTCGTTTCTCCTGGTGAACACAGCCAAGCGCCGGCTATCCCGGACGCCCGGAACCGTTATTCTCATGAACGAATTGCGTTCCAATTCCCTCATCGGTGAATATTTCGAGGAGAAGAGAATGCTGCTCGCGTCCATCGATGATGTGTACCTTGTGAACACCCGCATCGAGTGTTTCCAGCGCGGACTCCACTTTTGGAATCATGCCTCCGAATATCGAACCGTCGGCAATCAACTGTTTGGCTTTCGCTTTTGTCATCGTCGATACAAGGGAATGCTGAATCATGATCCCCTCCACGTCGCTGAGATACACAAGCTTCTCCGCTTTCATGGCACGCGCGACCGCCGCGGCGGCAAGATCAGCGTTGACGTTGTGCAATTGCCGGTCCTCCCCGACGCCAATCGGTGCAATTACAGGCATGATTTCGTTCTTGATGAGCAGGTCGATGAAGGAGGTGTTGATGGCCGTGACCTCGCCGACGAGGCCCAGATCCGCACCGTTCGGCTGATGCTTCTTCACCTTCAGGAGCGTATGATCGGCGCCGCAGAGCCCGACGGCATTTCCGCCGTTCGTATTGATAAGATTGACGATCTCTTTGTTGATACCCCCGGCAAGGACCATCGTGACGGCGCGCATCGTTGCCTCATCCGTGTAACGCTGACCATTGATGAATTTGGTTTCGATGCCGAGCGTTTGTGCGAGACGCGTGATCTCCTTGCCACCGCCATGGACGACGATGATATTGATGCCGATTTTTCGGAGCAACGTGACATCTTTCGCAAACGTCTTTCTCAGCTCAGGATCACTCTGGGCCGCACCGCCGTATTTGATGACGAAGGTCTTGCCTTCATAGTTTTGAATGTACGGAAGCGCCTCCACGAGAACGGCTTCCTTCTTCTGTTGTGCAGCGGTAATCATAAATCCATTCTCTCCTTCTCCACCCGATTGAACAGTACCCCTACGAACGGTAGCTGGCGTTGATGTGTACGTATTCCTTTGAGAGGTCGCATGTCCAGAATCGGGCACCCCACGATCCTTGGTTGAGATGAATGGTGATGACAATATTCTCCTCTCCAAGAACCTGCGTTGCTTTCTCCTCGTCGAGCAGAATCGCGTAATTCTTTCCCAGGATCGGGAGATCATTGAAGAAAATCTCCACCTGTTCAGGATCGAAGTCGACGCCCGAATAGCCGACAGCCGCCATGATTCGTCCCCAGTTTGCATCCCTTCCGTGAATGGCGGTCTTGACGAGATTTGAGTTTGCCACGGCCCCGGCAACCCGGGCGGCTTCGTCTTCGGTTGTTCCCCCAATCACATTGATTTCGATGAGCTTCGTGGCCCCCTCGCCGTCGCGGGCAATCATCTTGGCGAGCTTGATGAGAACATACTCAAGGGCCGCCACAAAGAGGGTGTATTCCTCGGTGTGCTCAGCGATGGGCGCGTTCTTCGCAAGGCCGTTGGCAAGGATGATCACCATATCGTTCGTACTCATGTCGCCATCGACCGTAATTCGATTGAACGACTTCGCATTGGCGGTGTGCAAGGCCTTGGCGAGCAGGGGCTGTGAGATCGCGGCGTCAGTCGTGACGAATCCGAGCATGGTGGCCATATTGGGAGCAATCATTCCGGATCCTTTGGCCATAGCGCCGATCGTTACGACGCTGTTGCCGAGGGAGAACGTCACAGCGACTTCCTTCGCATACGTATCGGTTGTCATGATGGCCTGCGCGGCATCTCGTCCCCCGTCACGCGTTACCTCTGAAGCCAACGCGGCGATACACGGGAGAATTCGTTCCATTGGGAGGTACTGGCCGATCACGCCGGTGGATGAGACAACGACCTGATCCTCCGGAATACCGAGCGCGGTCGCGGTTGTGCGTACCATTTCCCACGCATCGTTCAGGCCGCGTTCGCCGGTGCACGCATTCGCGTTTCCGCTGTTCACGATAACGGCGGAACAGTATGGTGATTTCTTCAACTGCGACTTACTGACGGTGATCGGCGCGGCCTGCGTTTTGTTCTGGGTGAAAACTGCGGCAGCGGCCGCCGGGACCTCGGAGACAATCATCGCAACGTCTTTCGTCAGTCGACGAATTCTACACCCGCGCGCTCCTGCGAGAAATCCTTGCGGAGAGGTGATTCCTCCTGGACATTCATCGATCGGCATATTCTGGATCATTTCAATCCCTCCGTTTCCTGAAATCCGCACATGATATTCATATTCTGCACCGCTTGTCCTGCCGCTCCTTTCACGAGGTTGTCGATGGTTGATAGGATGATAAGTTGATTGTTCTCCGGATAGAGATGAAAACCGATATCGATAAAGTTGGAATAGACAACATTTCTTATTTCCGGCGCCGATGGGGTTGTAAATCGGACAAAGGGCTCGCTTCCATAGTAGCGATCGTACATCTTTTGAATATCCGCCACACTGTAGTCCGATGCAAGATTCGCGAAGATACTTGTATAGATGCCACGCGTGATGGGAATGAGGTGTGGCACAAACGTCGGTGCAACGGGTTTGCCGGATGAATGTGAAAGAACCGTCTGAATCTCGGGAATATGCTGATGCGTGCCGATCCGGTAGGCCTTCACCGTCTCATTCACTTCCACAAAGGAGAGATCGACGGACGCCTTGCGTCCGGCGCCGGAGACGCCGGAGAGAGAACTGATGGTGATGCCGGCCGGATTCACAGCCCCGTCTTTCACAAGGGGGTAAAGAGGAAGAATCGCGCCCGTTGGATAGCATCCCGGATTGGCGACAAGCTGTGCCCCGGCGATCGACTTCCTGTTAAGCTCGGGAAGTCCGTACACGGCTCCTGCAAGATGTTGTGGCGATGCGTGCGTCTGTGAATAGTACCGTGCGTACAACGAAGGATCCTTGAGGCGAAAGTCCCCTCCCAAATCGATGACACGCGTTCCACGAGCGAGGAGATCGGGAACGATGGACATGGCTTCACCAGAAGGGAGGGCGACGAAAACCAGATCGCTCTGAGATGCGGCCTCTATCGTGAATGGTTCAAAAGACTTGTCGACCAGCCCCCGAAACCACGGATAGACGTCATCAAGACGTTTCCCCGCGGAGGTGTTCGCGAAGAGAGTCTGGATGGTGACATTCGGATGGCGGGCAAGGATGCGGACGAGCTCGGCCCCGGAATAGCCGGAAGCCCCGACGATGGAAACAGAAACAGCAGACAACAGAACCAACCCTCCTAACAAGTTCGCATAATTATACAAGAAATTGTATAATTATGCAAGTCATTTATGAGGGGAGCTGTTCGCGGGATCGACGGGCCGGCGCTGAACCGACTCGAAGGATAGTGATCCGGAGATCGGTATCGTCGATTTTGCATGGTTCAAAAAATGCCTACATTAGGCGAGAATTGAACATTCGAGTGGAAGAACCATGGGCTTTACGTGCGGCATTGTGGGACTCCCCAATGTCGGGAAATCGACCCTTTTCAACGCCATCACATCGGCTGGCGCCATGGTGGCGAACTATCCGTTTTGCACCATCGAACCAAACGTGGGGGTGGTGCCGGTACCCGATCCCCGACTCAACCGCCTTTCTGAGATCTATAAGCCGGAAAAGACAACGCCGACGACACTGGAATTCCTCGACATCGCCGGTCTCGTCAAAGGAGCAAGCAAAGGGGATGGATTAGGAAATCAATTTCTCTCGCACATCCGACAGGTCGATGCAATCATCCATATCGTCCGCTGCTTTGACGATGAAAACATTGTCCATGTCGACGGTAGTGTGAATCCCACACGGGATATCGAAATCGTCGAAACTGAACTCATCTTCAAGGATCTCGAAACCGTCGAGCGGAAACTTGCAGAGGCAGAGAAGAAAGCGAAAGTGGGAGATAAGAAAGCACGCGGGGAAGCCGAGTTCTATGCCCGATTACGGGATCACCTCCACGGAGGGAGGCTTTCGCGATACTTTGTCGTCGGGAATGAAGAAGAGGCAGAGTGGATGCGCGTGCTCTACCTGCTGACGCGTAAACCGGTCTTGTATGCATGCAACGTGAAAGAAGATGATTTGCAGAGAGAAAGCGAGTATGTTCGCCGGGTGCGCGCGATCGCTGAGAAGGAAGAAGCGAAGGTAGTCGTGATCAGCGCCGAGGTGGAGGCGGAAATCGCCGAACTTCCTGAATCGGACCGAAACGGTTTTCTTGCCGGGCTTGGCTTGAAGGAATCTGGCTTCAGTCAGGTCATCCGGGAAGGATACGACCTTCTCCATCTCATTACCTTCTTTAGTGTAAACCCAAAAGAGGTCCATGCCTGGACCATTCCGTCGGGAACCCGCGCGCAGGAAGCCGCCGGGAGCATTCACACCGATTTCGAAAAGGGGTTTATCCGCGCCGAGGTCATGTCATTCTCGGATATCGATCGGCTCGGCTCGGAACATGCCGTGAAAGAGCACGGCTTGCTTCGTATCGAAGGGCGTGACTATGTTGTGCGGGATGGAGATATTCTTTTTGTCAGGTTCAATGTGTAGAGAACGCGAAGAGCAGAAAGAGGATCGTTAGATGGGCCCCAGAAAAATCAGAATCAAATTCATTTTGATGGGGGGACTTCTGCAGTTTTTCTGGGCAATAGTCTGCTGAGTGTGCGCAAAGGTCCCGACAGCAAGCGGTACAGCATCAGTGCCAGCATGATGAAAACGATCGTCGGAAATAGCAGACTGGAGAGTCGCTTGAGGATTGCACCGAAATTCAGCGCTGCGATATCACCCGGTAGACTGGTAACAAACTTGATCAGTATAGCAGGATACATACCAATGAGTCCGGGAAGGTGAATGACGATGTGGTAGAGGAAGAATGCAAAGAAGAGATTGCTGACGAGCGAGTAGGAATACAGGAAGTACCTAGCACCGGGGCGGAGCTGAAGTGCCGGGAGTGAAGCGGTGGAACGTGGTTTGAAAAGCTTTTTGATCAAAGAGCGAAGTGTTTCCTGAGCGCGCTTGCGCAGATTGGGAATCCCTGTCAGGTCAGACGCCAGCCAGTAACCATCGAACCGTAGCAAGGGATTGAGCGAGCCTACGATCGAGAGGTTCAGCGCATAGATCGTATACAGCAAGGCTGGATGTCCAGTCAGGAGATACGCTGTGTAGAAGAAGGGAACCAACAGAAGCTGAAAATATATCCCGGCGGAATCTACGACGGCTCGTTCGGTGCGCTTCAACCGCCACACGTCGGTGACATCGGCATAGAAAACAGGAAAGTACAGATACAAGCCCACACCAATATCACCATGCTTTGCACCGAAGCGATGACAGGCCGATGAATGACCTAACTCGTGAAACAGCGTGCTGATGAACAGGAGCACAGCGACCAACAGCACATCAGTGCTTGTAATGGTCTGAGGAGAGAATGCGGGTCTATCCACGAAGGCATACAGGAACAGGTGGAGCGCCGCAATCAAGAAGAGGCCAAGATAGAAGACCGGGGGAACAAACAGAACCTGCAAAACGCCCGTAATTGGCCGCAGGAAGGGTTGCGAGAATAGGGGAATCCTGACATACAAGTACGATCGCTGCTTGGCCTCCACACGCTTTCCATTCTCGGTTGCGATGATTCCATAAGGAATCAAGTATGTCTCAACGATCCGTTCGGCATCCGCTGCAGAGCATTGCTTGCCGGTTTGTTCCGAAAACGCGGCAGCAATTTCCTCGAGCGACCGATTGCCATCAACGAGTCTGATGAATCGGTAGAGTGTTTCCGATACCTCAATGCGCCGTTCTTCACCTGCCCTCGCGACATAGGTCTGTGATGTCGATGCAGTGTCGAGAGGGAAGAATTCGATGTTCGTGTGAAGTTTAGGAACAGCGGACATGGTGCTCCTCAGAAGACTGATCTCTGCCTCACTTGTGAGTCCTTCGCGTGCTTTGCGACGAGATTCTCTCAACCGCAAAGGTCCATAACCGGGCGCAAAGCATCCCAGCGGTCAATTACTGTTTCGAGTAAAATCGGCTCAAAAACCTGTCAGTGTCATCGTTCCGTTCAATGTGGAAAGCCTGATGGTCCCCTGTCCCGCACGCAACGTGCCTGTGACGAATGTGCGAGAGCTTGTGCGCAGGACAAGCGGAAGGTTGGAGACTGAAATGGCCCCGTTTATTGCTGAGGCTGAAACCTCGGCAGACGTTGTCCGTGGGACAGTTAGCGTAATGGTCCCACTGAGGGTCTCCAGTGCACACAATGCATTGAGGGGGAGAGTCATGTTCGCGGTGATGCTTCCGTTCGTCCGATTGGCACCGAGATCCCCAACAATCTCTTTCGCATCAAGTGTCCCGCTGGTGATGGTTGTCTTCGTTCTGTTTTTGATGTTCAGAATGCTGACAGCGCCGTTGACATTGCTCGCCACGACTCTCCACGAGCTTGGGACATGGATCTCATAATCGACCCGATACTGCCGGGTACTCTCGTTGTTAGGGTAAGAGGACTTGATTGAGAGCATTGTCGGCGGTTCGATGATATCAACCCGAATCTCGCCGACACGCTGCTTGTCCTCTTCAAGTGTTTCATCGCGGCCGATCTTGGCGCCCGAGATACGTACTTCGTTCAGCGTATCGACACCAGTGACGGTGATATTTCCATTGATGTTGCTGATGGAAAGCTCGTTGCGGGCAGCCACAGGTTTTGTAAAGGCAAATGGCTCGCGGTGTTCAACCGTAGAATCAGGCTCAGTAATCGTAAGGTTACAGTTTGACAAGAGCGGGACAAGCGCAGTCACGATGAGCAAGCATCCTACGTTTGCAGTATTCATAACAAACAAGTCAAGTACAAGCGATCCCAATCTTATTCAATGCTTCCCGACGTTTTGTCGCAATTGTTTTTTTATCGGCAATGCATTTTGCTTTCATCTGTTCGATGGTCGATTTCCAGGATGGACAATAGATCTGTTTGACCAGTTGGAGCGCTTCGCGAAGATGTTCCACGCATATATCGAGACCCATCTCGGCAATCCCTGAGTAATATAGCATCTTGCCGATGGTATCAGCATCAGGCCGCGTCGGTGAATTCACCTCGTTCTCGAGGCGGTGGCTCTCGATCACGTTCGAGAGAATGAACGAATACTGCTTTGCTTCGTAGTCGCTTCGCCAGTCCTTCAGGTCGTCGGACAGTTGATAGGCGATGTGGAAAGAATCTTGAGATCGAGAAAGCGGTTCAATCAAATCTGGCCTCTTGAATTGCAGAGCTAAGGCTATGACAAAGATTTTTGCTATCGCAGCCTTACCAGATGCAATCTGAATGAATTCCTCTTCCGAATAAGGACGAAAAGTCTGCCAGTAGTACCGTCGCTCGGCGAGGAGAGCCGTCGCACACTGTTTTTCGTATTCCTCAAGATGGGACCAAAATACTGACTCAGGTGGAAAGAGGGTACACAAAGTTCTCATCGCTCTCCGCTGCAGGTCTCTCAGAAGCAACATCCGCTCAAGGGTAGGTCCTCCGCTATGACTGTCAATAACCTGATCGGAAAGTACAATATGCCAATAGTAAAAGTTCGCAGCCAGATTTAGCTGCCGTGCGACGGCAAAAGCGTTTTCCTCCTGAAGATTTCTTGAACACGCGTCGACAAACAAGAATAGATAGTGAGCATGAGGTTGATGTTGCCACTGATGCATTCGGCTAAAATCAAACCCTTCGTACGAATACAATAAACAGAGATCGTGCAAACACGTTACAAATTCCTGCAAAGATTGGTCTCTCGCTGTCATGAGATCCATGGAAACACTCCGTTGCTTTAGAATCCAACCGTAATGCCGAAAGAAAACAGGCGAGGATTGTCCATTATATGATTCTCAACAAGGTGATAGTCGTGGTTTCCTCGAAAAGCAACGTTCCAGCGATATAGAACTACGCCTCGCGTGTTCAATACATTAAGCAGTTGAATATACCACCGAATTGTTCCCCACGAGAAATGCGATTGTCTACTGATACCCACATTCCACTGGCCGTATGTTGATCCTCGTTCCCCGTGTGGAGTTCCATAGACCAATCTCCAACTCGTGCCGGTTCGGCTAGAGTCTTTTTCAAGGTACGGCTTCGTGTAGGGGCGGCCTGTGCCAAATCGGTAAGTAGTGCTAAGGTTCCACCCATCCGGAGTCGCCAGGTTGAGATTGAACGAGAGCGTGTGTCTCCGATCGAGCGAGCGATAAACGTGCTTCTCGCCGAACACATCTTTTGCGACCCCATACGTGTAGCCAATCCACGCAAACCACCAATCAAATTGCTTCTTGAAAAATAGGTCCGCGCCGTAGGCATAACTCTTGGTAGCCTGAATGGGGATATTCGAGTCGAACATTCTGAACCCTCGCGGAAGCAACTTATAGTAGCCCTCAACGCGGATTTCTGAGCGAGGGATGTACCGGTTTTCAATGCCAAACAAGTAGTGGATCCCCTTCTGAACGGTAAGCGTGCTCTGTTCGTATCCGAGGGTCGAAATATCATCCGGTTGGTAAAAGATCCCTGATGCCGCACGCAGAATTGTCTCGAACGGAAGCTCCGCCGCCACTCCAAATCGAGGGCTCCATTGCCAAGTTCCATCTGGAATGTATGATTGATGATCAAGGCGTAGTCCAACTTCGGTAGATATGAATCCGTCCAGAAGCTTGGACTTGCAGGAGATGTATGAGCCTACGTCGAATCCCGTTGGATTCGGATGGGTGGTGGTACTGTGGAGGGTGTCGCCGGGCCTCTCTACAAAACTTCGAACCGACGAATAACGAGCAGAAATGGAACGGACATTCATCCCAACGTCAAACGAGTGAATACGCGAAAGATCATAAACGAAGGACTGTCTAACTCCGTATCCTGATATTTTCTTCTCAAAGTCCCGTACGTCGATCTTTAACAGGGTGCTTGCGTCGGACCAAACCTGCTGTGGCAAGAGAGAGCCGTATACCATGGTTGTGCTCAGGATGCGAGGTGAAAGTAACAAATCCACCCCTGACCATATGTGAGCCAGCGTGTAACGAATATTTTCGATCGTTCTGCCGGCACCAGGCTGTTCTGTGAAATCAAGGTTGTCCACAGCATACAGGGAGTGAAGAAACACACGACCAGAAGCGAACCGATACTCGTACTTCGCATAAGAATCATAAAACTGAGGCATCATGTCGCTCTCGTAACCAAACAAATTGTAGGCGAGATCGAAATAGCCACGCTGCACCGAGAGTAGGAACGCGTGATCACCCGACCTCCCCTTGAACACGCCACTCATCCTCATCAAGCCTAGAGATATACTACCCTCGACACCGTCTTTCGCCGCGGTAACAGTCTTAATACCCAAAACACCACCCGACTTGTTACCGTATCTTGCAGAAAAGCCACCAAGCGAGAGAATAACGTCTTGGACTATCGCATCGTCAATTACAGAGAAGACACCATTCAGCGCGCTTGCGCGGGAACCAGGGACACGATCCATATGAAAGACACCGCCGTAGAGTTCCATCCCATCGACTACGTAGATACCATCATCCGGCTCTGATCCTCGAATCCCCACTTTTGCGTTCATGTAATCGCTGGCCACTCCGGGCAACAATTGAAGAGCGCGAATGGGATCATTGATACCAACGGGAATCGCCTGCAACTCCGCCTTGGATAGCTGGAGTTGAGCTGCTGTTGAACCACTGATTGAAACGGTGCCGGGGCCGACAACAATCTCGCTTAGCTTCACGGGCTGAGGCTGAAGATGTATTCGGAGTGTATCAGGACTTCGAACTTGTGGCCATATTCCATTTACCACCGTTGTCCTGTAGCCGATGAATGAAATCTCCAGAGCGTAGGGCTTGGGACGAAGACGTGAAATAACAAAGAACCCGTTCACGTCTGTTGCTGCTCCGACCAATGTTCCCAAGACGCGAACATTTGCAGACAGAAGTGGCAATCCAGTTTCCCCATCCGTGACTCTACCCATTATGATCATGGTAGAGTCAGCTTCGGCGCGAACAGTCTCAGTGAAAACCGGCTGCCAGAAGAGAATCCCGAGAGTGAGCAGGGACAATCTATAGTGAAAACGATTGCACTTCATCGAAGCATGAATCCCCTGCTGTTTCTTGGGATATTATGCATCCAGAACGTCAGCACCTCACAACACCAAATTCTCAGCCTCTGCTCTTGAAACTGGTCGGGCTGGGCAGTAGGATTGACGTAATTGTCTGTGAGTTACATAGTATTGCAGATTTCATCACCGCCACAATAACTGCAAAAAGAACACTGGCCCCCACATAATTCACAGCAATACCCGCCACAAAGATTGATGGCACAGTAGCAACTCAATTCCAATCTTCGCTCCAAGTCATCGATCGAAAGATCTTTGTATAGATCAACGTTCAGTGGCATGATTTCCATTTTCGTCCTGTCGTCCATACTCCCTCCTCTAAAGTGTTGCCAGTAATACGTTTGATTTTTTCCTTAGGAGCATTACGTGGCCTCTCCCTACCTCGCACCAGAGTGTCCTCATGGTCAGTCGCGATTCCGTGGCCAGGAACGATAGCTTACCATGTTGGTAGTTGATCCTGCCGCAGGAACGGATACCTTCCGTCGCTCAATAGATGTACGATGCCCCCGACCGATTGCTTTTCCACATTGCAAGCTTCACGCCGCAGATTTGCACTGCTTGTCAACCGCCTTTAGTTTCCATCCTTAATGAGAGCTTGGATTCTTTCCTGACGCACAGTGGTGCTAAGAGTCAGCTTCTGAAGGCTGTCAAGTAACTGTCGCCGTCCAGGGTTACATCGTATTGCAGATTTCATCACCACCACAGTAACTGCAGAAAGAGCACTGGGCGCCGCACGCCGTAGCACAATGGTATTCACAATAATTAACAAGACAGTAACTACTCAACTCCAACCGTTGCTCCAAATCAGGTAATATCTTAGGTTGTGTGTAAAAAGAAAATCGGGTGATCTTCCGGTATATTAGGTTGTCCAACACTAATAACGGAGGAAGCACCCGATGAAACAGCACAAGCAACGTAGGAAGAATCCTGAACA
>VGVZ01000039.1 GCA_016873805.1 Ignavibacteria bacterium | reverse complement strand
TCTCCCGACGTATTCGGGATCCCTCTCCGCGAAGGATTGCGGCGAATGTCAAATCGGGACTAAACCGTTAT
The DNA here is from genome assembly GCA_016873805.1 of Ignavibacteria bacterium. Classification (GTDB taxonomy): domain Bacteria; phylum Bacteroidota; class Ignavibacteria; order UBA10030; family UBA10030; genus VGVZ01. The sequence goes on along the minus strand of VGVZ01000039.1, from coordinate 21,788 downwards.
AGGGGTAACACTCTATCGGGGGTTCTCCCGACATAGTCGGGACCCCCTCTCCGCAAGACTACGTCCCGTGACATGCTTCGATCCCGACAGAAGTCGGGACTCAGCATGGTGGGACTTCGTCTTGTTGGTGGGTGTGTCGTATCGGGACTAAACCGCCATCCCGCTTGTAGCGGGATCGAGAGTTCTCCCGACGTATTCGGGATCCCTCTCCGCGAAGGATTGCGGCGAATGTCAAATCGGGACTAAACCGTTATAGGGGTAACACTCTATCGGGGGTTCTCCCGACATAGTCGGGACCCCCTCTCCGCAAAGAAATCCTGCCAAGGAAGGCGGGATTTTCTGTTTTGTGACCATCCCCCTTGACAGATCTTCGACCAAATCCGGAATCAATGACCAATCGTTTGTGTTACAAGTGAATCACACGAGAAAGGAGACCACGATGGGCAACATGTTCAAGCCGGTGAAAGCCAAAACCGTAGCGGCCTACATGAAATCAGTCCCTGCGGAGCGCAAAGAATCGATTCAGTTCCTCCACGACTTCATCCGGAAGACAGTGCCGCGGCTCAAATCCCACTTCGCATATAACATGCTCGGATACGGACAATTTGATTACATCAATGCGAAGGGTGAAGAGATCAAGTGGCCCGTCGTCGCGCTCGCGAGTCAGAAGAATTACATCTCGGTGTACGTTTGCGCGGTGAAGGATGGAGAATACGTTGCGGAGAAGTACAAGGATCGGCTCGGAAAGGTCAGCGTGGGGAGGAGCTGCATCCGATTCAAAAAACTCGAGGCAGTGGATCTCAAGGTTCTCGGAACGGTCCTCCGGGAGGCCGCAAGATCGCCCGGACTGGTCGGCGCCGGTGAACATCGCAAAAAGAAATAGTTCGGTCACCCTCTATGGAAACGTGACGGTAAGAACAGAAGAATCCCCGTGAATCTCCCGGTGAAAGATCTCCGGAAGTCGGTGGAGTCTTCAGAGGGATTCGGCTTCCGCATCAATCCGAAATTCACGGACGTGTCAGCCGCTTGCATTGTGATCAGCGACGACATCTCTGTGATGGCCTTAACCCGCGCGGAGTTCAAAGAGTTCACGAAGAAGGCCATCGCCGAGAGTGCACAGTCGGCTGAGGTTCTTGAGGCCATCACCGCAGAGAGCCGAGCCCGCGTCGATGCGTTCGTGCAAAAAACATTCTCACTGGGAGGGAAGATCCATCGCGAGCCCGGAGATCACGGCTGGATGTACGGACAGAGCGCAGAAGACTTGAAGGTCCCATCACTGAGCTCTTCTGCATCGATGAGGAGCAGGTGCGCTGACGGCAGGAGATCCCCCTTGATCGATGCAGGTCGGATTTCCCTGTTCTTTCCCCATCTTCGCTATTATGGGAATGCTTTGGTATATTGTCCCTGTCGCAAACCAATCGTTGTGAATCCCCTTACGACATTCCAGCATCATATCCATGGATCATTCTGACAATTCCGTGCAGGATCCCGAGTCGAAGCTCATCGACCTTGCGAAACAAGGGGACGGGAAGGCATTCGGCGAGCTGGTGAAGCAGTTCGAAGACACGGTCTATAGCTTCGCCTTCAAGGTGTGTCGGGATCATGAGAAAGCAGTCGAAACTGCTCAGGACACGTTTGTCAACGTGTACCTCAAGTTAAACCAGTTCGACGGCAAATCGAAGTTCAGCACATGGCTCTACAGCATCGTTGCGAACAATTGCCTCATGAAGCGGAGAAAGACGAAGTTGGAGGAGTCGTCGGTCTCGATTGACGAATCATCCGACATCAGAGTGGACGATTTGGTATCATACATTGTGCCGTGGGACCCCGATCCGGCTGAAACATTGCTCACCAACGAGCTGAAGAATGTGTTAGATGAGGCGATCAAGAAACTTCCAATGGAGTATCGAGTCGTGTTTGTGATGAGAGACGTTGAGCAAATGGCCGGAGAGGAAGTGGCGGAGGTCCTGGGACTCTCACTTCCCGCGATGAAGTCTCGTCTTCGGCGTGCCCGTCTCTTCCTTCGCAACGAGTTGAGGCCGTACATGGAGGTGAAGCCATGAACGAACATGCCAATGCCGCTCTGCATTGTGTGGATGTGTTGAAACATGTGTGCGGGGACAATGATATTTACAACGATACGCCGCTCTGCAGGGAAATCCGAAAACATCTCGACCACTGCCCCGGCTGTACGAATTTTCTTCAGTCAATGAACAAAACGATCGAACTCTATCAGCACTATCATCCGAATGTCCCGGCCGATCTCCACGCAAAGGTCGTGGAAGCGCTCAGACATCGGACGCAAGACAAGTAACGTCGATTGTTGATACCCAATCCGGAGGAGGCGCAGAACATGCCGATTTTTGATTACGTGTGTGGAGAATGCGGAACGACCTACGACATCTATCACAAGGTTCGTGAAGTCGCCGAGGATATTCTCTGTCCATCGTGCGGTTCGACCCGCTACAAGAAACTCATCTCGGCGCCGGCCGTCTCGATTGGCGGCAAATCAACCTCTCCCTCCTCGTCGAGCTGCTCCACCGATTTTGGCGGATGCTGCGGCGGCGGATCGTGCGGCATATAAGCATATGAAGATCAGACGAAGCACAGGCATCGCTATCCTCGCATTCGCCGCACTCGTCGGTGTGACGACGCTCCTGTGTCAGCAGGATCCTCAGTCCATCAAAACGACAAGCCCGGGAGAGGTGTATCAGTGGATCCAGAGTGACAGCTCCCTTGTCCTGCTGGACGTTCGAACGGCTCAGGAATTCGACGGCGAGCTTGGTCACGTTGCCCATGCGATACTTCTGCCGGTTCAGGAACTGGACTCGCACATGAAAGACCTGGACAGTCTGAAAGCAAAGACGGTCGTCACGATTTGCCGCTCTGGAAATCGAAGTGCAAGAGCGGCAACCATGCTGCAGGAGCACGGCTTCCGAGTCTACAACATGAGCGGTGGAATGCTGAAGTGGAATGCGGAGGGTTTGCCCGTCGTTCGTGGAGAGCGAGAATGACCATCGACAAAATCGCTTTCTACGGGACAGTCGTGACAATTATGCTCTGGTTTATTTACCGGACGATTCGGGTTCGTTCGTTGCCGCATTACACGCCAAGTCAGTTGAACGAATCCCTCCGAACGCGCACCGACATCGTACTTCTGGATGTGCGAACCGACAACGAGCGGAAGCATGGCGCGATCAAAGGATCCTTTCACATTCCGCTGCATCAAATCAACAGAAGGATTGACGAACTCAAGAAGTACGCGGGGAAGGAGATCGTCTGCTATTGCCAGAGCGGAAATCGGAGTGTCAGCGCCGCGTTGAAGCTGAAGAAACACGGCTTCCAGAGCGCAAATCTGACGGGCGGAATCGGAGCGTGGAATTTCGAGATGGGACGGTAGAGCGAGATGAGAATCGAAATCGTTCAATATGGGAAAAAGATACTCCCAGTCGTCGTCGGTGCCGTGGCCGGCTATGCCTACTACTACTACATCGGCTGTCTCGGAGCATCGTGTCCGATCACGGGGAATCCGTGGTCGAGCACTGTCTATGGCGCGATGATCGGAGCGCTCATCGTTCCCTGGAAGAAGCGACGTGTCGCTGAAGGCGCGCGGGATACCGAGCAGACGTCGAACGCGCCGAGCGAATGAGAGATTGCTGTCACGAGGAGGATTGAAATGAGCTACGGATTTTCAAGAACGACCGACCTGTCATATGACCGGGCCGTCGAAAAGGTTATCGAGGAATTGAACAAAGAGGGATTCGGCATCCTCACAACGATCGATGTGAAAGATACGTTGAAGAAGAAACTGGACGTCGATTTCAAGAGATACGTCATCCTGGGTGCATGCAATCCCCCCTTCGCGCATAAAGTGCTGGAGGCCGAGGAGCAGATTGGATTGCTTCTCCCGTGCAACGTGATCGTGTATGAGAAGGAAGGAAAGAGCGTCGTCGCAGCGTTTGATCCGATGATGATGACAAAAGTCCTTGATAATCCCAAGATTCAGCCGATTGCCGATGAAGTGCAGCAGCGGCTGAGGCGCGTAATCGACCGAGTGTAATTCACAACAACCAAGTAATGGAGAAGGAGAGAGGAATGGCAGAGAATTTGACCAAACAGACTTTTCTCGAAAGAGTTTTCAACTATGAAACGAACAAGGAGTGGAAGTACGAAGGCAATTTGCCGGCTGTCGTCGATTTCTGGGCACCTTGGTGCGGTCCGTGCCGAATGGTAGGCCCGATTGTGGAGGAACTTTCCCGGGAGTATAAGGGGAAGGTGAACTTCTTCAAGGTGAACACCGATGAAGAGCAGGATGTCGCCGGTGCCTTCGGCATTCGGAGCATTCCGTCGCTCCTCTTCGTCCCGATGGAGGGACAGCCGAAGATGGCTGTCGGCGCTCTGCCGAAGGAAGCGTTCAAAGAGGCGATCGAGAAGGAGCTTCTCACTCCCGCGAGCTGATCGTCGCGGAAACCTACGAAACGCCGATTCACAAAAGTGGATCGGCGTTTCTTTTTCTGCTGAAACCTTCCGAAGGTTTCTCAGCCGTCGAGGTGCTGTCGGGATGCTGTCGGGAATTCCTTCCCGACCTCACATGCAGAGGCGGTGTGGCCAGGAGGAAACTCCCGACCTCACAACAACGCTATTTCTCTTTCCCCCTTTGCTCAATCTTTGCCCACGTATCCTTCAACGTGACAATCCGGTTGAAGACTGGCGCTCCTGGCTTCGAATCTTTGGTATCAGCGCAGAAGTATCCCATCCGCTCAAATTGAAACCGGTCGCCGGGATTCGCGTTGCCCAGCATCGGCTCCAACTTGCAGTCCGGCAAGACCTCGAGGGAATTCGGATTGAGGTTGGACAGAAAATCCTTCCCTTCATCCACATCGTCGGGATCTTCCTTGAGGAACAGCCGATCGTACAGCCGCACCTGCGCGCTGACCGCATCCGGTGCGGAAACCCAGTGAATGGTCGACTTGACCTTTCGACCGGCAGTCGATGAGCCGCTCTTGGTCCCTGGATCGTAGGTGCAATGCAGTTCGGTGATATTCCCCGCTGAATCCTTGATCACCTTCTCACACGTGATGATGTATGCGTAGCGGAGTCGGACTTCCGTTCCCGGAGAGAGTCTGAAATACTTCGGGGGCGGAATCTCCCGAAAATCGTCCTGTTCGATGTACAGCTCACGGCCGAATGGAATTGCACGCGTTCCCGCGTTCTCATCCTCCGGATTGTTGACCGCTTGTAGCTGTTCGGTCTTGCCCTCGGGGTAGTTCGTGAGAATGACTTTGAGGGGTTTCAACACCGCCATCGCACGTTGTGCACGCTTGTTCAAATCGTCTCTGATGCTCCATTCCAGCATCGAGACATCAATGATGCTCTCCTTCTTCGAAACCCCGATCTTGTCGCAGAAGACCTGAATCGATTCGGGTGTGTATCCGCGCCGGCGATACCCGACGACCGTCGGCATCCTGGGATCGTCCCAGCCCGAAACATGCTTTCCCTCGACAAGCTGGAGCAGCTTCCGCTTGCTCAGTACCGTATAGCCGAGATTGAGCCGGGCGAATTCGATTTGCTGCGGATGATAGACGCCGAGAGCGTCGAGGTACCAATCGTAGAGCGGACGGTGGTTCTCAAACTCGAGTGTACAAATGGAGTGGGTGATACCTTCGATCGAATCTTCCAGTCCGTGGGCCCAGTCGTACGTCGGATAGATCGGCCAGTTGTCGCCTTGACGGTGATGATGTGCGTGGACGATCCGGTACATGACAGGATCGCGCAGATTGATGTTGCGGGAAGCCATATCGATTTTTGCACGGAGGGTGCGGGAACCGTTGGGAAATTCCCCTTTGCGCATCCGTTGAAAGAGATCGAGGTTTTCTTCAATTGTGCGATTGCGGAACGGGCTCTCTTTTCCCGGCTCCGTGAGGGTTCCGCGTGATTCGCGGATCTGATCGGCGTTGAGGTCGCAGACGAACGCCTTTCCCTTCTTGATCAGATCGAGGGCCCATTGATACATCTGCTCGAAGTAGTCTGATCCGAAGAAGAGCCGATCCTCGAAATCTCCCCCCAGCCATTTCACATCGTTGATAATAGAATCGACGTATTCCTGCTCCTCGGTTTCCGGATTCGTATCATCAAAGCGCAGATTGAATTTTCCGCCGTATGCCTTCGCAATTCCGTAGTTCAGGCAGATCGACTTGGCATGGCCGATGTGAAGATACCCGTTCGGTTCAGGTGGGAACCGCGTATGCACGCGCCCCTTGTACTTGCTGGTCTTCTGATCCTCGTTGATGATCTCGCGGATGAAATCAATTCTTGTGTCGGTCGACATCGCTCATCATACCCGAAAATGGTGGATCAAAAAATACAGAAATCTGTCTGATTATCCAACCGATCGATCGATTGATTTTCCCCACACTTTTTGCTTAATTCAAATCAAGATGATGTCGCCTGCTTCCTTCCTTTCGAAGAACTGCCCCGCAGATATGACATCATGAGGTGCTGCGCGTCCTCCGGATCCAGGACGCTTTTTTTTGACTCTCTACTGTCCGCCCCATGAACCAAACCGTACGCGTTCGTTTCGCTCCCAGTCCCACGGGATATCTCCATGTTGGCGGACTTCGAACCGCGCTCTACAATTACCTTTTCGCCCGCAAACACGGGGGGAAATTCGTTCTCCGCATCGAAGACACAGATCAGTCAAGGAAAGTCGAAGGAGCGGTCGAGAATCTCATCGACACATTGACATGGATCGGTCTTGACTACGACGAAGGTCCGGTCAAAGACGGGCCGTTCGGTCCATACTTCCAATCCGAACGTTTATCCCTCTATCGCACGCATGTGCAGGAGCTCCTCCTCAATGGAGAGGCCTACAGGTGTTTCTGTACCGCAGAACGGCTGGAAGAGGCGCGCAGGAACCAGCTGGCAGTGAAAGAATCGGGAGCGTACGATCGGACATGTCGCGACATCCCTCCGGCAGAGTCCGACCGCCGTGCCGGCGAGGGCGAACAGCATGTGGTGAGAATGAAGGTCCCGCTCGAGGGGGAAATCGAATTCGAGGATGTTATTCGCGGAACAGTCATCATCCCGACGAATGTTCTCGACGATCAGGTGCTCATCAAGTCGGACGGCTTCCCGACGTACCATCTCGCCGTTGTGGTGGACGACTATCGCATGGGAATCACGCATGTTATTCGAGGCGAGGAATGGCTTCCCAGTACTCCCAAGCATCTCCTCCTCTACAAATACTTCGGTTGGCGACTGCCGGTGTTTGCACACCTTCCGCTTCTCCTGAATCCAGACCGATCAAAGCTCAGTAAGCGCCAGGGAGATGTCGCTGTTGAAGATTTCCGGCGGAAGGGCTACCTGAAGGAAGCGATGGTCAATTTTGCGGCGTTTCTTGGTTGGAACCCGGGGGATGAACGCGAAGTGTTCACGATGGAACAACTCATTCGGGAGTTCTCTCTCGAACGAGTCGGAAAATCCGGGGCGATCTTCAACATTGCGAAGCTGAATTGGTACAACCAGCAGCATCTGAAAACCAAATCCGCCGATGAGCTTGTCGATCTTGTGCGACCGCTCTTTGAAGCCGCCGGATTCCAAGCTATCGACTGTTCCTACCTGGGCAAGATTGTCGGACTCCTCAAAGAGCGCGTGACGACGTTGCCGGAATTCGTCTCCGCAAGTGGTTACTTCTTTCACGATCCCGACACGGTGGATGAAAAAGGAAAGAGGAAGTATTTGACCGACGACGTGATTGGTCATCTCGACACGTTCGCGAGTCGTCTCGAAGCAGCGCCGGACTTTACTCCACACTCCATCGAAAATGCTCTTCGATCGCTCTCCGAGGAATTGCACATTTCCGCGGGAAGACTCATCCATCCCACGCGACTTGCCGTCACAGGTACGACGGCGGGACCCGGCCTCTTTGAGTTGATGGAGGCGCTCGGCAAGGAGACGGTCGTTCGTCGGATGAAAAGCGTGAAGCAGTTCGTATGATCCCGATTCTGTGCGCGTTGCGTTTTGGGGGATGGTTCTCTATATTTTGCCGCACTACAACCATCATCACCACCGTATGCCCCGTAAACCCAAAACGCACGATGTAATCCGTCTGCACAACGCCGTCTTCTATGCCTACCACGGGGTGTTGACGGATGAACAGAACCTGGGTGGCAAGTTCGAAGTTGACGTCGACCTCTACTGTGATCTTTCGAGAGGAGCCAAGACCGATCACCTCAAACAGACGATTGACTATGAGGCGGTCTACGATTGCATTCGAAGTCTGATTCTGGAACGGAAGTACTTCCTGATCGAGGCGGTCGCGAACACGATTGCCGAGGGACTCCTTGCGAGGTTTCGAAAGCTGAGGAAGGTGACGGTGCGAGTGCGGAAGCCGGGGGCTCCCGTCAAAGGAGTGATTGATTTCGTTGAAGTCGAAATTTCGCGGGGGCGATGAGCGGTGGAGCCGATCTATCTTGGCTTGGGATCGAACAGGGGGGATCGCGCACGGTATCTGTCTCGGGCTCTTGAGGAGATCTCTTCATTGCCGGGAACAGAGCTCGTTTGTGTCTCGTCGGTCTACGAAACGGAGCCGGTTGGAAATAAAGATCAATCCGTGTTTCTCAACGCGGCGGCCCGTATCCGATCCGAGTGTCCGCCGGACCAGCTGGTCACCGAGCTCCGGAAGCTGGAGACCCGCCTGGGCAGAACGATGTCTGAACGGTGGGGGCCAAGGGAGATTGACATCGATGTGATTTACTACGGGTCGTCCGTCATTGCCGGGGAGGGAGTTGTCGTTCCCCATCCGGAGCGCGCAAAGAGGCTCTTTGTCCTTGTTCCGCTGGCGGAGTTGGACCCCACGTTCGTAGATCCCGAGCATCACTGCACCATCCGTGAACTTGTGGATCGATGTCCGGAACAACAGGGGATCGTGAAGACAGCGATCGATCTTTTCTTACCATCATTGGAGTTGTGATTGCATACGGCGCGGAGCGAAGTACGACACATTGCCATTGAAGGAGTGATTGGAGCGGGGAAGACAACGCTTGCGAGAATGATCGCGGAACGATTGGGAGCACGTCTCGTGCTGGAAAGATTTGAGGAGAATCCCTTCCTTCCCAAGTTCTATGAGGATCCCGAACGGTACGCCTTTCAGACTCAAATGTTCTTCCTCCTGAGTCGGTTTCGCCAGCAGCAGGAGTTCTTCCAGGCCGATCTCTTTCACAATCACGTGGTTTCTGATTATATCTTCGAGAAGGACAAGATCTTTGCCTACCTCACCCTGCAGGATGATGAGTTGAAGCTGTACGAAAGCGTCCTCAGCGCGGTCGAAAAAAAGATCCCGACTCCCGATCTCGTCGTCTATTTGCAGTCGAGTGCCGAGCGGCTGATGACGAATATCCGGAAGCGAGCCCGATCGTACGAAACGAACATGTCTGAAGATTACATCCGCGAATTGAACGAAGCATATAACTACTTCTTCTTTCGATACAAATCATCTCCTCTCCTCATCGTCAAGGCCACGGATATCGATTTCGTCGAGAACACCGGTGACTTTGAAGATATGCTGGAGCAGATTCTCCGTCCGAATCGGTCAGCCGTCGAGTACTACAATCCGATGAAAAAAGGAACATAGCTCGTGAGCTTTCTGCGGCTCCTTCTGATCGTCTTGCTGGCCATCATCGTTATACGCTTCCTCAGGCGCCTCGTCATTGGATTGGCATCGGCGTTGCGCGGCGGATCACCACAGAACACGTCGAGATCGTCTCCGCCCCAACGGTACAGGGATGTGAAGGATGCCGAGTTCGAGGATCTCGAGGACAAAACGAAACAGTAGACCCTCCGACGATCAGCGCGTTCCGCCGTCAGCTCCCTCCTCAGCTTTCCAACTTCTGCGACTGCTCATCAATCCTGCTCAGCCGCTCATTTTGTTTGACGATAACCCGATTGTTTGGTATATTGCTCCGACTTTTTCGAACAGAGACAGGGATTTGAGCTGATGAAATGGGTTTACGTATCCGATCTCTCACACCACGTCGGGGAAGCCGTTGAACTCCGGGGATGGGTCTATAACGCCCGGTCGAGCGGCAAGATCCGTTTCGTTCTTCTCCGCGACGGGACGGGGGTTGTCCAATGCGTGGTCGCCAAAGGGCAGGTGAGCGAGGACGTGTTCGAAAAAACGATAACGCTGACTCAGGAATCGTCGATCATCGTTCATGGAACCGTACGGAAAGAAGACCGTGCACCCGGGGGATATGAACTCGACTGCAAAGACGTCAAGGTTCTTCAGGTTGCGCACGAATATCCGATCACGCCGAAGGAACACGGTGTCGAATTTTTGGCGGATCGCCGCCACCTTTGGTTGCGCTCAAGCCGCCAGGTCGCGATCCTGAGGATCCGCCATCGCATCGTGAAAGCAATCAGAGACTTCTTCGATGGACGCGGGTTTACGCTCGTCGATTCGCCGATTCTCACTCCCGCCGCGTGCGAAGGAACATCGACGCTCTTCGAAACCGAATATTTCGATCTTGGGAAAGCGTACCTCACGCAATCGGGACAGCTGTATGCGGAAGCGGGCGCATTGGCTCTTGGAAAAGTGTACTGTTTTGGGCCAACCTTTCGAGCAGAAAAATCGAAAACCCGCCGCCATCTCTCCGAATTCTGGATGGTGGAGCCGGAAGTCGCCTTCTACGACCTGAACGACAACATGGAACTCGCCGAAGAGTTCCTCGAGTATATTGTGCAGACGGTGCTCAAGAGTTCTGCGCAGGAATTGAAGGTGCTCGAGCGAGACACGAGATTTCTGGAGAATGTGCAAAAACCACTCCCGAGAATCACGTATGACGAAGCCGTCGAGATCCTGAAGAAGAAAGGGATTGATTTCGAATGGGGGAACGACTTCGGAGGGACCGACGAAACCGTGATCTCCGAGCAGTTCGATCGGCCGGTCATGGTGCACCATTATCCCGCCAAGGTGAAGGCGTTCTACATGAAGCGCGACCCGCAGAACGACAATCTTGCACTCGCCCTTGACGTTCTGGCCCCCGAGGGATATGGCGAGATCATCGGCGGAAGCCAGCGTGAGGACAGTCTCGACGCGCTGCTCCATCGAATCCGTGAGCACAACCTTCCCCAGGAGGCGTTCGAATGGTACCTCGATCTCCGGCGATTCGGCAGTGTGCCGCATGCGGGTTTCGGACTGGGACTCGAACGCACCGTTTCGTGGATCTGCGGCCTTGATCATGTCCGTGAAACCGTGCCCTTCCCGCGAATGATCTATCGGATAACACCGTAGCCGGCAATGCTCAACGTCTCAAACCTCCGAAAAGAGTTCGATACCATTGTCGCTGTCGACGGCGTGTCGCTCACGGTGAATCGGGGCGAGGTGTTCGGATTGCTGGGACCGAACGGTGCGGGCAAGACCACCACGATCCGGACGATCCTCAATATCATCAAGCCGGACGAAGGGACGATCACGTTTGATGGATTGCCGTTCAATGAGCGGACGTGGAATGCGATCGGCTATCTTCCGGAAGAGCGCGGGTTGTACAGAAAGAGCAAAGTCCTCAATACGATCGTCTACTTCGCGACGCTGAAAGGAGTAGAGCCGAAGGAAGCAAGGCGCCGCGGCCACGGCTGGCTCGAACGATTCGAGATTCTTGATCGCGCTCAGGCAAAAGTGGAGGAACTCTCGAAAGGGAATCAACAGAAGATCCAGTTGATTATTTCGCTCCTTCATCAGCCACAACTCCTCGTGCTCGACGAGCCTTTTTCGGGCTTTGATCCCGTCAATCAGATCCTTCTCAAAGATATTCTCCTCGATATCCGAAAGCAGAACACGGCGATCATCTTTTCGACCCATCAGATGGAACAGGTCGAGAAGATGTGCGACAACATCTGTTTGATCAACAAAGGCCGCCCCGTCCTGAGCGGTTCACTGCGGCAGATCAAACAGCAATACGGCAAAAACTCCGTCCACATCGATTTCGAAGGAGAGGGGGGTTTTCTCAAAGATCTCCCGATGGTCAAGAAGGCCGACGTGTACCAGAACTACTGTGAACTTGAGTTGCACGACATCCGTCAATCGGGCGAGCTGCTCGCAAAACTCAACGGCCATCTGCTCATCCGTCGGTATGAGATCGTCGAACCGTCCCTCAATTCCATATTCCTGGATGTCGTGGGACATCAAACGTCGCCCGTCGCCCCATGAAGAAGAAACTCGACATCGCGAAATGGGAATTCCTGGAGAAAGTGCGCTCCAAGGCGTTTCTCATTTCCCTCATCCTGATGCCGGTGTTGATGGTTGGATTTGCCATCCTTCCCGGCCTCCTGGCGTCGAAGCCCGATACAAGGATCTATACGCTAGGGGTCATCGATGAGACACGTGAACTTCTGCCGACTTTTTCGAAGAAGCTCGAGGAGAAGTATCGCATAGAGAACGACCTCCCGAACTACGTGATTCGAAATCTCTGGATCGGCGGAGACCTCAACGCGGTTAGGCAGGAAGCCGTTCAGCTGGTCGCCAAGGGGGAAATTTACGGGTTCCTGTACATCCCCTCCGATGTCATGCTCAACGGGAAGGTCGAGTATCGTGCTGAAAACGTCTCGAATTTCCGGATTGCCGAACGGCTCTCCCGGACGCTTGAAGAGACCCTGACCGAAAAGAAGCTCATTGCGGCCGGTTTCGATGCGTCGCTCATCAAAGAACTCAGAACACGAATCGATCTGAGATCGTTGAAGATCACCGAAGGGGGGGAAGAGAAGGAATCGGGTTTTCTGCAGACGTTTTTCGGCGCGTACATCTTCATTATGATGCTCCTCTTCATGGTACTATCGTCCGGCCAGCTTCTCATCCGGAGCGTCGTGGAGGAGAAAACGAACCGTGTGATGGAGGTTCTTCTTTCTTCGTGTTCTGCAAACGATCTGATGGTCGGGAAGATACTCGGCCTCAGCGCCCTCGGTTTGTTCCAGGTTGCCATTTGGTCGCTGATCGGCATAGCTCTTTCGCTCCAGCTCGGAACAAACATCGTGGCGGTTGAATACCTGTGGCTGTTGGCGGTCTATTTCGTTCTTGGATATCTGCTCTACGCCGCGATCTTTGTCGGTGCCGGCGCTCCGGTGACGACGGAACAGGAGGCTCAGCAAATCACGACATACGTGAGCATGACTCTTGTCTTTCCGATCGTGCTTGCGGTGCCGGCGACACAGAATCCCGATTCGATTCTGATCAAAGTGTTGTCTTTCATCCCGTTGATGACACCTTCGTTCATGCTGCTGCGCATATCGGTGCAGCTCCCGCCGGTTTGGGAGATCGTTGGAACGCTGGTTCTCCTTGCGGTGTCGGTCGTTGTGGCTATGTGGGGCGCCGGCAAGATCTTTCGCGTAGCCATTTTGTCATACGGGAAACGCCCGACCATTCCAGAAATGGTTCGGATGCTACGAACACGGTGAATCACCACGTACGCTAGACCACGACTTGGCGAAAACCCATTCACATCCGGGACTCTGACGTGACTCTTCAGGCCGTTCTGTTCTATTTGCTTGCTGCGGTCTCGATTGCATCGGCGATCATGGTGATCACCCGTCGCAATCCCGTGACCTCTGCGCTCTTCCTCGTCCTCAATTTCTTCTCCCTTGGCGGACTCTACCTGACCCTCCATGCGCAGTTCATCGCCGTCATCCAGATCCTTGTCTATGCCGGTGCGATCATGGTGCTGTTCCTCTTCGTGATCATGCTGCTGAATCTGGGAGACTCGCAGAGTCTGCGTGAAGTGATCTCGTTGCGCAAGCTTGCCGGCGTCGGTTTGAGCACAGCGTTTCTTCTGGAAATCATCTACATCCTCGGCTTCAGGGTGAGCGACTTTCCAGCGGGCGAAGTTACCCGGGGGCTCGAGATCGGCACCGTGGAGTACATCGGGCAAAAACTCTTTACCGACTATCTGTTTCCTTTCGAAATAACATCGATCCTCCTGCTCGCGGCAATCGTCGGAGCGGTCGTGATGGCCAAACGAAAGCTCGATTAGACTATGATCAGCGTCGAACAATACCTCGCTCTGTCAGCAGTTATGTTTGTGATCGGCGTCGTTGGTGTCCTTGTTCGCCGCAACGCCATCATCGTCTTCATGTCGATTGAACTCATGCTGAATTCGGTCAATCTGACGCTTGTCGCGTTTTCGGCGTACCTCGGAGATGTGACGGGTCAAATGCTGGTCTTTTTTGTGATGACCGTCGCCGCGGCGGAAGCCGCGGTCGGACTCGCGATCATCATCGCGCTGTACCGGATCCGGCAGACCGTCAATATCGACGACATCAACATCCTGAAGTGGTAAGGTGATTCCCAGCGAGGCAGTGAGCGGGACTCACACGATGTGCGATCAATTTCTATCTCTTACTCAATGACACTTCGATGACAATGATCTCTCTCATCCCAATCGTTGTGGCGCTCCCCCTCGCAGGATTTCTCATCCTCGGCCTGTTCGGTTCGCGTATGAGAAGCGAAACGGTGATTGGGACGCTCGGAAGCGCAACGGTCGGGATCTCCTTCGCGGTCGCTTCCGCAATCTTCGTCGAGATGCTGGGAATGGATCCGATCGACCGCAAACAGATCGTCCAGTTGTTCACGTGGATATCGACGACCACCGATACGCCTTCCTCGTTTTCCGTCCCCGTTGCGTATCAGGTCGATCAGCTGTCGATCCTGATGACGTTGATTGTCACCGGGGTCGGTTTCCTCATTCATGTGTATTCGATCGGCTACATGCACGGCGACAAGGGATTCTGGCGATACTTTGCATACCTCAATCTGTTTATCTTTGCGATGTTGAACCTTGTGCTGAGCGACAACTTCCTGCTGATGTTTCTTGGATGGGAGGGGGTGGGCCTCTGTTCCTATTTGTTGATCGGATTTTGGTATGAGAAGAAATTTACGGGGGACGCGGCGAAGAAAGCGTTTGTCGTGAACCGCATCGGCGACTTTGGATTCCTGCTCGGCATGCTCCTCATCTTCGACCGGTTCGGCTCATTGAGCTTCGATACAGTCTTTGGAAGCGCGTCGGTTCTGAGTGTCGGCACGCCGGTGCTCATGTGGATCACGTTGCTGCTCTTTGTCGGGGCGGTGGGGAAATCTGCGCAGATTCCTCTCTACATCTGGCTGCC
Organism: Ignavibacteria bacterium; assembly: GCA_016873805.1. Lineage (GTDB taxonomy): Bacteria > Bacteroidota > Ignavibacteria > UBA10030 > UBA10030 > VGVZ01. The sequence goes on along the minus strand of VGVZ01000039.1, from coordinate 6,638 downwards.
GGATGCGATGGCGGGACCCACGCCGGTGAGCGCGCTTATCCATGCCGCAACGATGGTGACGGCCGGCGTCTATATGGTGGCACGATGTTCGATTCTGTTCGCCCTGGCTCCCACGACGCTGGAAATCGTTGCCATCATCGGCGGATTGACGGCGATCTTCGCGGCATCGATCGGTCTCGTGCAGAATGACATCAAAAAGGTGCTGGCCTATTCAACCGTGAGTCAGCTCGGATATATGTTCCTCGCGATGGGGGTGGCGGCGTTTGGCGCCGGGATATTCCATCTGATGACGCACGCATTCTTCAAAGCACTGCTGTTTCTTGGATCGGGAGCCGTCATCCATGCGATGCACGCGGAGCAGGACATTCAGAAGATGGGGGGATTGAAAAAGTACTTGCCGGTAACGTATTGGACCTTCCTCCTGGCCGCCATTGCAATTTCCGGTATTCCGCCGTTCTCCGGGTTCTTCAGCAAGGACGAAATCCTCTGGAAGACGTTCAGCAGTCCATACGGCTCGGTTGTCCTGTGGGGAGTAGCCGTGCTGGGGGCTGCGTTGACCGCCTTCTACATGTTCCGCCTTGTCAGCCTGACCTTTGGGGGAGACGAGCGGTTCGGGAAGCATCATCATCCTCACGAGGCGCCGAAGACCATGACGATCCCGCTGATGGTGCTCGCGGCTCTTTCCGTTATCGGAGGCTTCGTTGGGATTCCGCCAAGTCTCCTGGGGGGTAATGCGATCGAACACTGGCTCGACCCGGTCTTCGCGAGCGCAAACGCGAAACTGGGACTGGGAGGGCACGAAATCCATGCCATCGAATATGTCCTGATGGCGCTGTCGGTAGGGATTGCGGCTGCGGCGATCTATGCGTCGCGTACAGTCTATCTGAAGCGACATGAAATCGCGGAACAGTTGAAGAATCGGTACGCACGGTTCTATAACGTGCTCTGGAACAAGTACTATGTCGACGAAGGCATCGACAAAGCGATCGTCAATCCGACCGTCCTGGCATCCGAGAGTCTTCTGTGGAAAGGGTTCGATGTCGGGATCATCGACGGCGTGGTGAACGGAAGTGCCAAGCTCATGGCCGTTGCCGCCGGATGGATTCGTCGCATGCAGACGGGAGTTGTCCAGCAGTATGCGGTCTTCTTTGTGGGCGGCATCATCGCCATTATTTTCTGGCTGGTTTTGAACTAGGACTTTTTGCGGAACTCGATTGATGCTTACAGAAAACATCCTCACCCTGACAATCTTCTTCCCGCTTCTGGGATTCGCTGTGCTGTTGTTCGTCAGTCGGGAGCGCGCGTCGATGATCAAATTGATCGGTCTGATCACGACCCTGATCACCTTTGGACTCTCGCTCGTCCTCTACTTCGGATTCGATGATCAAGCGGCAGGATTTCAGTTTCAGCATCAGCAGGTGTGGATCGCGGGTCTGAACATCAGCTACTTCGTCGGCATTGACGGCATGGCATTGCTTCTGATCGTTCTCACCACGTTTCTCACTCCACTCGCGTTGCTTGGAACGTGGGAATCGATCACGCACCGGATCAAAGAGTACACCTTGATGATTCTTCTTCTCGAAGTTGGGATGATCGGGGTCTTTGCTGCCCTCGATCTGTTCCTCTTCTACGTCTTCTGGGAGCTGATTCTCATTCCGATGTACTTTATCATCGGGGTCTGGGGGGGGAAAGACCGTATCTATGCGGCAGTCAAATTCTTTCTCTTCACGCTCTTCGGCAGTCTGCTGATGCTGGTTGCGATCCTGGCCTTGGGCTATTTGGCGTCTCAGTATCCGGGCGGTCAGTTCACGATGAATCTGCTCGAATTGTACGGGATCGGACCTCGGCTGCCGGCCGTTCTGCAGGGATGGCTCTTCGCGGCGTTCGCCCTGAGTTTCGCAATCAAAGTTCCGCTCTTCCCGTTCCATACGTGGCTCCCCGATGCCCACGTCCAGGCACCGACGGCAGGAAGCGTGATCCTTGCGGGCGTGCTGCTGAAGATGGGAACGTACGGATTCATCCGATTCTGTCTCCCCTTGTTCCCAACGGCCTCCGTCTCGTTCATGCCGTCCATCAGTGTTCTTGCGATCATCGGGATTCTCTACGGCGCGTTGGTGGCGATGGTGCAGACTGATATCAAGAAGCTCGTTGCGTACTCTTCGGTTTCACATCTGGGGTTTGTTGTCCTCGGCATCTTCTCGATGACGGAAGAGGGGATGCAGGGCGCGATCATCCAGATGGTCAACCATGGACTCTCCACCGGCGCGCTCTTCTTGATCGTGGGGATGATCTATGACAGGGCACACACACGCATGATCACCGATTTCGGCGGCGTCGCGAAAGTCATGCCGGTGTTCGCGACCATATTCATGATCGTGTCGTTTTCGTCGATCGGTCTCCCCGGATTGAACGGATTTGTCGGAGAGTTTCTCATTCTCCTCGGAGCGTTCAAATCGAAATTTCTGAACAGCTATAGTTATGCCGCGTTTTCCGCTCTCGGGGTCATTCTCGCGGCGGTCTATATGCTGTGGTCCTATCAGCGCGTGATGCTTGGACCGGTTCGGGAGGGGGGATTGTACGGCGGACACACGCTCAGTGATCTTTCGGTTCGAGAGATCGTCACGTACGTGCCGATCATCCTGTTCATCGTCTGGATCGGCGTGTATCCTTCGACATTCCTGAGCAAATCTGCCCAAACGACGAAGCAGGTTGTTCGGATCATGGAAGATACCCAGCGGGGTTCGAAGACCGGCACGGCGGAAGTCATTGAACGACAAACAGTTCGCAGTTCTAATCAACTTATTCCTGAACAATAGTTCGAAGAAGTCGTCTGAGAGGGGTCGTACCGTATGTGGCGAAGATTCGCGTTCTTTCTCGCGGCAATTGGCATCCTGGTCCTCTTTTCAAGCTCCGCATCTCCGACGCGAGATGATGGATCGCACGACCCGGCGGCGGGCCATGCGGATCCGGTAGCAAATGTGCTCCTGGCGATGACAGTCATTCTTGCCGGCGCCAAGATCGCCGGCGCGTTGTTTGAACGATTCAAACAGCCGGCGGTGCTGGGTGAGCTTGTCATCGGCGTCATCCTTGGAAACCTTGTGCTGTTCAATCCGGCGTGGGATTTCTTCGGCCCGTTACGCGCCGAGGACATTACCGTCAATTGGGCGGTGGTCGTCGACAACCTGTCCAGAATTGGCGTGATCCTTCTTCTCTTCGAAGTAGGTCTGGAATCCAACATCGCCGAAATGCGCAAAGTCGGGATCTCTTCGTTTCTGGTTGCGGCCGTAGGTGTCATTGCCCCCTTTGTTCTCGGTTTCTTCGTCAGCTCGGCAATGATCACCGAGGTGCCGCCCCAGATCCTGGCAATGAGACCGGACTTTGACATCAACAATATCCACCTGTTCATCGGCGCGACGCTTTGTGCCACGAGCGTCGGAATTACGGCTCGTGTCTTCAAAGATCTCGGCAAGCTTCAAACGAAAGAGGCCAAAATCGTCCTCGGCGCAGCAGTGATCGATGATGTCCTCGGTCTTGTGATCCTGGCGATCGTGGCCGGAATCATCGTGGCAGCGGAAACAGGGCGGTCGGTCGACATCGCATCGCTCTTCCAGATTGCAGCCATCGCCGTCGGATTTCTCATCGGTGCAATCGTCCTTGGTATTGCGTTTGTTCCGCGAATGATGAAATACATCGCCAAACTTCAAACGCACGGAATGGTGTTGACCGCGGCCCTCTTGTTCTGTTTTGTCCTCTCATACCTGGCGAATGCAGCCGGTTTGGCCGCCATCGTCGGGGCGTTTGCCGCGGGATTGATTCTGGACGAAGTACACTTCAAGGAGTTTAATGAGAAAAAGACGCTCCACGACCTGCTCTTGCCGGTCACCACGTTCCTCGTTCCAATCTTCTTTGTGGTTATGGGCATTCAGGTTCGCCTTGAAACCTTCCTGCACATGGAAGTTCTGGGATTGGCCGTCGGTCTCACAGTGGCTGCATTTGTCGGAAAGCAAGTGTGCGGACTCGCGGTCGCGGAGCGAAAACTCGATCGACTTTCCATCGGATTGGGAATGGTGCCGCGTGGTGAGGTTGGTTTGATTTTCGCGAGCATCGGGAAGATGCTGGGCGTCGTGAACGATGCAATCTTCTCAGCCGTCGTGATCATGGTGATTGTGACGACGTTGATCACGCCTCCGTTCTTAAAGATGTCACTCGCGCGGTACGAAAAGAAGGTCGGTCCGCAGGCATCATAGGGACCGATCCTTGGATTGATTTCATTGTAAGGGCTTGTCGCAATGGAAAACAATTACCTTGCTGATCTCTGGAACAGTTCGCCGATCGTTTGCGTGGTCCTGACCGGTCTCGTTCTGCTCCTGGTTGAGTCGGTTCGAAGAGGAAGCGGACGACTATCGTACGCGGTAAGCCTCGTCGGACTCGCGTCTGCCGGGGTGCTCATCGTGGCGGTCGGGGACGTGGCGCAGCCCGCGTTCAACAATATGATTGTCCAGGGCCCTTACGCGCAGTTCTTCACGGTGATCTTCCTCGTCACGGGCATCTTGACCATCCTCCTCTCGCGCGGGTATCTCGATCGGCAGGGGATTCATCGAAGCGAGTACTATCTCCTTGTTGTGTTTGCCATTTCCGGCATGATGCTGCTTGCCTACGCCATGGATCTGATCGTCGTCTTCCTCGGTATCGAACTGATGTCGATCTGTCTCTACATCCTTGCGGGGTTCATGCGAACACGAGGAACCTCGATGGAAGCGGCACTGAAATACTTTCTCCTGGGAGCATTCGCGACGGGATTCCTTCTGTACGGTATTGCGTTGATCTACGGCTCGACAGGAACGACGAACCTGGAACAGATCGCCAAATCGTTCGCCGAACATTCGGCGAGCCCGATGTTCTTGGTCGGCGTCAGTTTTCTGCTCGTGGCCTTTGCCTTCAAGGTTGCGGCAGTTCCGTTCCACATGTGGGCGCCCGATGTCTATGAGGGGGCTCCGACGATGGTGACGGCGTTCATGTCCACAGGTGTGAAAGCGGCGGGATTTGCCGCGTTTGTCGCGGTATTCATGCGATCCTTTCAGTATGCCGGGTCGCCCGTGAACGACGTCCTGGCCGCAATTGCTGCCGCGTCGATGATCATCGGCAACGTCACAGCTCTCGCTCAGGTGAATCTCAAACGTATGCTGGCGTATTCGAGCGTCGCCCATGCCGGGTACATTCTGGTCGGTCTGGCCGCCGGCAACGCTGATGGGTTCATGGGGATTCTCTTTTACCTTGTGGCGTACGTCGTTGTCAATGTGGGAGCGTTCGGCATTCTTTCGCTCGTTGAAGATTCGAACGGACAGAAGCTGAGCTATGACGATTACGCGGGCTTCAGCGCGCAACGTCCCTTCCTTGCCGCCCTGATGTCCATCTTCATGTTCTCCCTGGCAGGGATTCCACCCTTCGCTGGCTTCTTTGGGAAATACTACGTCTTCCTTGCGGCTGTCAAGGCCGATATGATATGGCTGGCGGTCCTTGGCGTGCTCACCAGTCTGGTCTCGGTCTACTACTATCTTCGGCTTGTCATTCTGATGTATTTCCGCGAGGGGAGTGGAGATGTCGCAGTGCGGCCCACATGGGCGGCAATGCTCTCCATTGGTTTTGCAGCATATCTCGTCATTCAGTTCGGGATATTTCCGTCGATTGTTGTTGATGCGGCCTTGAAGGTCTTCTAGCATCAACGCGGAGTGGCCATGCAACATGTGGTTTCAGCGGAAGAGATGAGGCGGTGTGACGAGGCGGCAATTCGCTCCTTCGGGATCCCGAGTCTCTTCCTGATGGAAAGCGCCGGCGCCGGCGTGGCCGGAGTTGTCCAATCTCGTTACGGACCGGTGAGTGGGAAACGAGTCCTCATCGTCTGTGGCAGGGGGAACAACGGCGGCGATGGTTTCGTCGTTGCACGTCACTTGAGCAACAAAGGCGCACGGGTCGATCTCCTCTTGCTCGCCGCTCCCCGGTCGCTCACCGGAGATGCCAAGCGGAACTACGAGATTCTCAAAGCCATTTCCCGACGCTGTCCGGGATTTATCACTCTCCATCCCTTTTCGTCCCGCGTCTTTCAGAAGATCTCTCCACCCGCTCTCATTGTTGACGCCATATTTGGCACCGGATTCTCCGGGAAGGTGAAATCCCCGGTGAGCAAGGTGATCGAGTGGATCAACCGTCAGCAAGTGCCGGTCATTTCGATCGACATCCCGTCAGGCGTCCAGGGAACCACCGGCACCGTCGAAGGTCCCGCGATCAAGGCGACCGTAACGCCGACAATGGGTGCAAAAAAGACGGGACTTCTGTGCAATCAGGGAAGAGATTTGTCGGGAGAAGTCGTTGTCGTCGATATTGGAATCCCACCGGCGGTATTCAACGACCCGCGACTGAAGACTCAGCTCGTCGACCGTGAGGATGTTCGGGCAATGCTGCCGACAAGATCGCCTCGTGCCCACAAATATTCCGTGGGAAAGGTCTTCGTTCTCGCGGGGTCAAGAGACTTCACGGGGGCCGCGGCACTCTGTGCAAACGCCTGCTTGAAATCGGGTGCAGGAGCTGTTGTGCTCGGGGTCCCGGAGTCGGTATTTCCGATCGTGGCAAAGAAAGGCCCC
>VGVZ01000038.1 GCA_016873805.1 Ignavibacteria bacterium | reverse complement strand
ATCTTGCTTCGATCGCCGGGCGAGCCGTCACTGATTGGCGTGATCGAACGATTGTCATGATACCCCGGGGTCAGATTCGCGAGATCAAGTACCAGTATGGTGATACAACGTTTGCACTCGCTTTAGCCGATAGTCTCTGGCGAATTGGCACGGAGAAGGTTGAACAATGGGTGGTGAACAATCTGCTGTATAGTCTGAGCAATCTTCGGGCAGACGACTTCGTGGATGATCCCGGCATTCCGAGTCCTCCGATCGTCGGTGCAACGACGTACCACGGAATAACACTCTGGTTCATGCGCGCAAGGGGAGAGGAATCATACACGGTGAAGTCCTCAACCACTGCTCATCGGTTCAAGATTTCCGCATACGAGGGAGACCAGATCCTGAAGAGAAAAAAGGACTTACTGAAGAAACAGTAGAGAGTCCGTTTCGTGACTCCGTATCGAGAGGACCCGCGTGGGTCCTCTTTTTCTTTCCAATCGTCCAATGATACCGTGATTGGTATTCCTTGATTGGCATTGCATTTTTGGTTACTATAACTATTCAGATATCTGTAACCCCTAGTAAAACAAGAAGATACCGTATGCCTATGACGAAGACTAACTCTGCCATTGCTGGACTCCTCGGGGCAATCATGTTTGTCGGCTGCGCCTCCACGGGAGACATTTTGGGAACGATCGGTCGTGAGACAATCACACTCAAGGAATTCGAGGATAAGTATGCCAAGTACAACGGAGGGTGGGAGCAATCTGCGAAATCGACGCAGAACGAGCGAGAGCAGTTCCTTGACCTTCTCGTCCGCTTCCGATTGAAGGTTCAGGAGGCTCGTGCGCACGGACTTGATCGGGACTCGTCCGTTGCGGAGGAGCTGACAAGCTATCGGCATTCGATCGCAATCAACTACCTTCTCGAAAAGGAATTGGTTGAGCCCAATCTTCGCCGGGCCTATGAGCGACTGAACGAAGAGATTCGAGCGTCGCACATTCTGATTCGCGTTGATGAAATGAGTTCCCCGGGGGATACACTCGATGCATACGAACGGGCAATTCACGTGCGAGATTTGATTGCCACAGCCCCGTTCGATTCGCTTGCGAGAGTGTTCTCGGACGATCCAAGCGCCGACGTGAATGGCGGTGATCTTGGTTACTTTGCTGGTGGCCGAATGGTTCCCTCTTTTGAAGATGCGGCATTCGCCCTCAGCACTGGTGAATACACGCAGGAACCCGTCCGGACCCGATTTGGGTATCACCTGATCAAGCTGATGAATCGACGTCCGTCGAAAGGAGCCACTCAGCTCAGTCATATTCTTGTGCGCTACGCAGAAGACCGAAGCGATACACTGGCCGTACGCGACTCGGTCGCCCGGATCATGGCTCAACTCGAAGAGGGATTGGATTTCGCGGAAGCAGCTCGCCTCTACAGCAGCGATGACGGGAGCAAGGAACGCGGGGGAGCCATCGGCGAATTCACGAACGATCGACTTCCTGCCGCGCTCGCCGATATCCTGTATGATATCCCGGGAGGAGCCGTGACACCGCCATACGAAACGCCGTACGGATTTCATATCCTTAAGGTGACGGGCAGGCGTCCGGCGCAGTCGTTTCAGGAAGTTGAGAGAGACCTTCGCGACGGATATCAAAAGAATCGATACTCGAGCGACTATGATCGCTATGTCAACGATTTAAAAAAACAGTACTTGTTACGCTTTGATCCAGTTTTGCTGCGGAGCCTCCCGACAGCATTTGATTCTTCCAAGACCTCGTCCAGGGCAGGCTGGCGAGATACGATTCCTTCTTCCTGGCTCGGGAGGACACTCTATTCCGTAGGAACGAAATCTGTTACAGTGGACCAGTTCTTGGATCGCGTGGAACAGAGTGATGAATTCAAAGAGTATGTTCTCACTCCGACAGCCGTTGAACTCATTCTGGAACGGATCTCCACTTCATCCGTGATCGACACCCACGCCGAATCGGCAGCGGCCCGATTTCCCGAATTCAATCGCATCATGTCTGAATATGAGGATGGCGTTCTTCTCTATCGGATCGAGCAGGATGAGGTGTGGCAAAAAATAACGGTGTCCGATTCCTTGTTGCGGCAGTACTATGAGGAGCATCAAAACGATTTCCGGTGGTCCGATCGGGTCAAGATTGAGGAAATTTTCGTCTTTACGAAGGAACTCGCCGATAGCCTCGCGCAGCAGGCACGGAAGGGAGAGAACTTCGGTGAGCTTGCCGCCCTGGCAACCGTTCGTCCCGAATACAGCAGCAAGAAGGGCGCATGGGGTTGGCAGCCTGTGACGGCCAATGCGCTGATGGAGATCGCAAACACCATGCCTGTGGACAGCATCAGCGAACCGATTGCATTTGAAAACGGATGGTCGATCATCAATGTGGTGGGCAAGGATCCGGCAAGAGTGAAGACGTTCGAAGAAGCACAATCCGAAGTCGCTGGGGCGTATCAGGAGGCATCGGCCAGGAAGAGGGAGGAAGAATGGATTACGCAGCTCATCAAGACACACGGAGTATCGCTTCGGAAAGATATTCTGACAAAGGCCTTTACGCGGAAAGCCAATGAAGCTCGGTAACTCGATTCTTGCCATCGGGCTGTTTGGTTTCCTGCTCGGGTGCGGCAGGAGCGAACCGCCGGAAACGCCCGTTGCCCGCGTGGACGAGGAGATCCTGACGCTGGAAAACATCATGGCCCGGTTCGATACCTCCCAGACAATTTCCGAAGCTCAGGTTCACGAATTCATTGAACGATGGCTGCTGGACGAACTACTCTATCGCGAGGCTGTGCGACGGGGACTTGATCGACGCGAAGATGTGGAAATGAGAATTCAGGACGCGCGACGGAGATTCGTAATCAACGCTTTGCTCGAGGAGGAGATCTACGCCAAGGCACGCGTGACGATCAAGCTGGAGGAAATCCGATCGTACTATGAGGTAAACCGATCGCTGTTCGTCCTGAACGAAGATGTCGCGCTGATCAGTATGATGGTGTTTGCGACGCGCGATGCCGCGAATGCATTTCGCACCGTAGTGTTGCGGGGAAAACAGTGGACGGAAGCGAAGCGCGGACTTTTCGAAGATCCCGCGCAGCAGAGCGTTGTCGGGGGCTCCATCGATTCCGCGTACTATACCTCACGGACACTTCTCCCCCCGGAACTGTGGCGCGTCGCCAGCGGCATCGCTCGACGCGAACCGTCGTTCCCCGTGCGAACCGATGACGGGTTTTTTGTGTTGATTGTGTGGAGGCTCGATCGGACGGGAGAACCAGCCGACGTTGCGTACGTCGCAGATGAGATTAGGGACCGGCTAACGATTCGGGAACGCCAACGATTGTACGACGAGTTTGTGGCGGGGTTGCGCGGGAGGCACAATATTCAAGTCCTCTTGAGTGCCCCGGGATCCCCGGGCGATTCCGCGGGAACACGCATGAACAAAGGAAAAGAGATCCCATGAAGCGCACGTTCATTTGTGCTGCGATACTATTGATGATCACGGCAATCGAAGCATCGGCTCAGACAGTCGTCGATCGGATTGCGGCAGTTGTGGACAAGGAGATTATCACCGAGTCCGAGTTGCTGGAACGGGTCAACTTCATCGCGCTCCAGAACAAACTCGATTCAAAATCGAGAGAGCTTCGGCTCCAGGTGCTGGATGCGATGATCGCAGAAAAGCTTGTCCTTGCGCAAGCCGCCATCGACAGTATTGAAGTATCGGAAAACGAGGTAACGCAGGCCCTCGAACAGCAAATCCAGAATCTCGTCAGACAGGCAGGATCCGAGCAGCGCGTCGAGCAGTACTACGGCATGCCGATTGCGCGCATCAAGCGAGAATTTCGCGACGAAATGAGGAAATCACTTCTGGTCAACCGCGTCCGCCAGACACGGGAGTCGTCCATTCAGGTTTCGCTGAGAGAAGTTGAGGAGTTCTACAGGGCGTACAAGGATAGTCTTCCCGCTGTTCCAGTGGAATATGAGCTCAGCAACATCTTCATCGTGCCAAAACCGGATCCCGAGATCGAAAAGGAAACGCGCCAACAGCTTGCCGCCGTGAGGGACAGCATCCGGAAGGGAACCGGAGATTTTGCCGAGATGGCCAAACGGTATTCGAAGCATGCGACGGCGGACCGCGGGGGAGATCTCCCCTGGGCCAAGCGAGGAGAACTCCTGAAAGAGTTTGAAGAGGTTGTCTTCAGTCTGCGTGAGAACGAAGTCTCCGACGTATTCAAGACCGAACTCGGGCTTCACCTTGTGCAGTTGATGGAGCGGCGAGGGGAATCGGTTCGTGTGCGCCAGATTCTCATCCCTCTCGAGAAGGGAACGGCAAGTGATTCTGCGGCGATCAAGAAACTAGAGGACTTGCGGGATCGTGCCATCAACGGTGAATCTTTTGCCGGACTCGCCAAGGAGTTCTCGGAAGATGAAGATACGCGTCCCTACGGCGGGAATCTTGGTCGCGTAAGTGAAGACCAACTCGAATCGGAGTTCGGCGAGGTGGTCAAGAAGCTTTCGGAGGGGGAGATCAGTCTTCCCCATCGTGTCAACGTGGGAGCATTGTACGGATATCAGATCGTGTGGCTTCGGAAGAACATTGCAGCCCATCCGATGAATCTCGAAGACGATTTTCGACGTGTCGAACAGTTCGCCCTCTTCCAAAAGCGAAATCGTCTCAACGCTGAATGGATCGAGCAACTCAAAGGGCGTATCTACTGGGAGATCCGTATCTAACGGGAACGGGTGATTCCCTCACCGGGACAAACACATGGAACAATCCAGCACCGCTGCTGTGAAATCCCGCGCCCCTTCAACCGGCGATGTCGAATCGGCGCACCGGCTCACTGACGCCTACGCGAAACTTCGTCGTGAGATCGGAAAGGTGATTGTCGGCCAGGATGCGGTGATCGAGCAACTGTTGATCTCCTTACTCGGACGCGGACATTGTTTGCTGGTCGGCGTTCCCGGTCTGGCCAAAACGCTTCTGATCAAAACGCTTGCGGAAACGCTCGATCTCACATTCCGGAGAATTCAGTTTACTCCGGACTTGATGCCGAGCGACATCACCGGCACGGAGGTCCTTGAGGATAATGTTTCGACGGGGCAAAAGGCCTTCCGGTTTGTGAAGGGGCCTGTCTTCGCGAACATCGTTTTGGCCGATGAAATCAATCGGACACCCCCGAAGACGCAGGCAGCTCTTCTGGAGGCAATGCAGGAACACCACGTTACCGCCGCGGGAGAAACATATCGGCTCGATGAACCGTTCTTCGTCCTTGCCACCCAGAATCCTATCGAACTTGAGGGGACCTATCCGCTGCCGGAAGCACAGCTGGATCGGTTCATGTTCAACATCCTCATCGATTATCCGACATTCGCCGAGGAAATGACGATCGTCAAATCGACGACCACTTCACATGCACCGGCAGTTGAACATGTGGTACGGGGCTCAGACATCTTAGCGTTCCAAGATCTTGTCCGACGGGTACCGGTGGCTGACAATGTCGTCGAATATGCGGTCGGACTCGTGAATCGCACGCGTCCACAATATTCCTCCGCAGACGGATTTGTAAGAAACTGGATACGCTGGGGGGCTGGACCGAGGGCCTCTCAGTACCTGATACTCGGTGCAAAAGTTCGTTGTCTCCTGCTGGGCCGTTATACTCCCGACATCGATGATGTGCGAACGATGGCGCGTCCGGTTCTTCGTCACCGCATTGTCCCCAGTTTCACGGCCGAGGCGGAAGGAATAAGCACGATCGATATTGTCGAAAAACTTCTCGCCCAAGAGAAGTGAGCAATCCTTCGCGCCGATGTCGCACATCTTCGAGCATCGATGGACAACCAACGACCACTTCGGTTATACCGCGAACAATCCGCTTCCTGCAACCACAAAAAGGATTTGGCATTGATGACCGCGTTCGCCCGGCGTCGTGTACTCACCGGGCTCATCGTGTCTGGCATCATTGCGATTGGAGTGTCCGGACTCTCCGCGCAGGAGAAGTCGAAACATTGGATCTTCTTTGCCGACCGGGCAAGCGAGAGCGTTCATCCTTTCGATGTAACATCTGCCGCCCGGTTTGGGATTTCGGATCGCGCTCTGTGGAGACGTGGCAAGGTCCTGCCGGCCGACAAATTAATCGATGAACTCGATCGCCCCGTCTCAGCCCGATATATCCAGGCACTTCGCGATCGTGGTCTTTCGATCAAGGCTGTCTCGCGATGGTTCAACGCAGTTTCGGTGGAAGCGACGGCGTCGGAACTCGAGTCGATCGAAGGCCTTCCCTACGTCGAGTCTATCGAGCCGGTGATGGTGCAACAGAGGAGACCGCCCGAGACGAGTCCGATGCCTCGCATATCGGGTTCGGTTCCCAAGCGCTCGACGGGGACAGATCTCGATTATGGCGCGTCAGTGACACAACTCAACAGTATCGGAGCCATCGAGCTGCACCGTCTCGGAATCAACGGAAGAGGCGTCATTGTGGGAATGATCGACGATGGATTCAACAATCATCGTACTCACCTCGCCATGAAGGGGATCCGCGTGATTGCCGAGTATGATTTTATCCATTGTGATTCAAGCACTTCGGCCGCCACATGGGAGTACCGGGACGCGCTCGGTCGGCAACAGGGGTGGCACGGAACACTGACCCTTTCTGCCCTTGCCGGATTTGCCGAGGGTCAGCTCATCGGACCGGCATACGGTGCTTCGCTGATTCTCGCCAAGACGGAAATTGATAGCGTGGAGATCCAGCGGGAGGAAGATCTTTATGTCGAAGCACTGGAATGGATGGAACGCCTCGGAGCAGATGTGGTTTCCACATCTCTCGGCTACATCGACTGGTATTCCTACCGCCACCTGGATGGTAGAACCGCAATCACGAGCAAGGCGGCACGCATCGCTGCCCGCAAGGGAATTCTGCTGGTGACGGCGATGGGGAACGAAACATGGTACCGGACACGCAATCCCGACAGTACGGGAACACTGATTGCTCCGGCCGATGCCGATAGCATTGTTGCCGTTGGGGCGACGTATTCCGATGGCGAATTGGCGAGCTTCAGCTCGACCGGGCCGACCTTTGACGGTCGGATCAAGCCGGAAGTTGTTGCTCAGGGAGTGAGCGTGATCTCCGCAAGCTATTCGTTCCTCACCGGCTTCACGGCAGCCAGCGGTACATCGCTCTCGACGCCTCTTGCCGCGGGATCAGCCGCGCTTGTTCTTTCGGCGCACCCCTATTTGACACCAATGCAAGTCCGGCAGGCATTTCTTGAAACGACAACACTCTACCGAGACGGGACATCCCGCTCTGCGAGCTATCCAAACAACTTCTACGGATGGGGAAGAGTGCATGCATACCGAGCGGCACTGTACCATGGACCGCTCTTCGACCAGCAGCCCCGCGTAACAGATCTTCAATCGGCCCTCGATGTCAGTACAACAATTGTTTCGAGCACGCCGCTGTCCGCCGATTCGATCTTCGTTTATTACAGGATCTCTCCTGCGGGTGGATTCGAGCGAGTGAAGATGAGGTCTGCGCCTGGCGCGAATACGTACACGGCGAAAATACCGGCGTCATCCGATACAGCGTATCCACAAGGCTATTTCAGCGTGTACACCCAAGCGACGGGGACGCGGCGTTACCCCTTTGATGCTCCTCAGCAGCTTGTCCATTTCAGGAGATTTATTTCGAACGAGATCAAGGGACCTGTCCCCGAGACTTTCATTCTCTATCAGAACTACCCGAATCCGTTCTCCGCCAAAGGCGGATCCGCCTCTGGCGGAAATGCTGGCACAATGATCTCGTTCAGTGCCCCGCGCGAAGAGTATGTCGAGCTGATAGTGTATGACATTCTTGGTCAGCGCGTTAAGATCCTCGGGAAGGGGGTTGTCAAGCCAGGACCACAGGCACCGATCTTCTGGGATGGGACAGACGAGTCGGGAAATCGAGTTCCCTCGGGAGTCTATCTGTATCGCCTTCATAGTATGACCGCGAGTCTTGCACAGAAGATGATTATTGTGCGCTAGCGCTTCTCCGGGTAACCTGATCAAGCTCAACGTCCGTGGTGGGCGCGGCGCACGAGTCGTCATGTATCTTCATTGGATCATGACCCTACAGGCATGCCAGAACCTACGCTATCTTTCTCCTCACAAACGATTGTTATCTTCGTTGCAGTTGTGGCCGCTCTTGTGCTCGCGGGCTACTGCTATCGGCACAGCATCCCCCCGCTTCCCGCTCGTTATAGAGTATTCCTTGCTTCAGTGCGAGCCGTCGCGCTGGTGATCCTCATTCTTCTTATTGCGGAACCGATACTCTCTTTGGCGTTCAAAGAAGAACAACGACCTCTCGTGGCCGTTCTCGCCGATGATTCTCGGAGCATGATAATCGAAGACGGTGGAATTTCGCGTGCATCGCGCCAGCGTTCCATTCTCCACTCGCAGGGGATGCAAGAGATCGGTGACGATGCCGCCCTCCTTTTCGGGGCGTTCAGCAATCGCCTGCGGACAGGCTCGGCGTCGGTTGCCGATTCGCTGCTTCATGAAGGGACGCAGACAAATCTTGAGGCAACACTTGCGGATTTGGAAAGACAAACGGCTGATCGCAATCTGCGAGCTATCGTCTTGCTGAGCGACGGAAACATCACGGCGGGAGCAACCCCGCTTCTCGCCGTAGAAAAACTCGGCGTTCCAGTATTTGCTGTGGGCATCGGAGACACACTTGAGCGCAGTGATCTGATTATCCGAAAAGTGGTTACGAACAGCGTCACCTATGCAGGAAACCGGCTTCCAGTTCACGTGACGCTCCGCCGGGCAGGATATGAAGGGAGAAGGATCGAAGTGACACTGAGTGAGCGAGGAAGAGTACTCGATCGCCAATTCGTGATGCTCAGCGGAGGGCAGACGGAGTATCTTGTGCCGATGTCCATCACCCCTTCTGAGGAAGGAACCCATCAGTACGCTGTCGAAATATCCCGGCTCCCGGATGAAACAAGTATCATGAATAACCGGTCGACTTTCTACACGAAGGTGTTGAGGAGCAAAATGAAGGTCGTTCTGATCTCCGGCGGACCGAGCGCTGATTATGCTTATGTCAAACGGGGACTGGAAACCGATACGAACATCCGGATATCGTACTTTACCGAGCGGGGGGATGGTTCTTTTGACCCGGGGATACCGACGACCGATCAATTGAACGACGCCGATTGTCTCGTGCTGATTGGTTTTCCGACACGTGCAAGTCGCCACGATGGACTCTCCGCCATTTCCCAAACTCTGCAAATGGGGAAGGGTCTGCTTCTGATAGCCAGCCGTACGCTCGATGCGCAGAAACTCACACCTCTCGATTCGTATCTTCCGATGGCCATCGAAGGTTTTGGGTCGGATGAACTGATCACCACAATTCTGGTCCCTGAACATCAGCGGAACAACCCGTTGATTCGACTCCAACCTGGATCGGGTGGGGTGAATGCCTGGCTTGATCTCCCGCCGATATTCACTCGAAGAACAACCGGCACGCTGAAATCCGAGGCGGGAATCTTGGGCGTAAAGCGTGTTCAGGGAGTCCTCGCAGGCGAACCGATAATCGTGACGCGAAGTACTCCTCAACAAAAAACGATACTCTTTCTAGGGTACGGGATATGGCGGTGGAAGATGATGACCGCAGAAACGCCAGGTCATCCGGGATTTCTGGAGCAATTCCTCTCGCAGTCAATCCGCTGGCTTACTGCTCGGATGGATGATCGACCCGTGCGCGTTGAACCAGTGGCGGATGTTTTCGTTGGAGGTGATCCCGTGGAGTTTTCCGGTCAGGTCTACGATCCAACGATGATTCCCATCGAGAGCGCCGAGATCAGAGTGCACATCACGGGAAATGCACAACGGTACGATGTTTCGCTTTTGCCCATTGGCAAAGGGCAGTATGAGGGGATGATTGACGGACTTCCACCGGGGGACTATCGATTCACCGCATCCGCCATGGTGGATGGGATATCGATCGGTGATGATGCGGGAACGTTTTCGGTTGGTGGAGCGGAGGCGGAATTCATTGAAACGCGGATGAACAAAGAGCTCCTGCAGCAAATCGCCTTCCGCAGCGGGGGGAACTATTACGATGGAACTGAAAGCGAGTCGTTGGCCGGCGATATCAGAAGGATGGCGGGGTTTGAACCGCGCGAACGCCGTATGACATTCAGGTACCATCTTTGGACCAAGCCGTGGCCGTACATTTTGATTGTTCTCGTGCTCAGCCTGGAATGGACCCTCCGAAAGCGGAGCGGCATGATCTGAACGTTGTTGGAATGGTCAAGCAACGAAGGGGTGGACAGCTGGTCACGAAGGGTCAATGGCTCGCGAGGAAAACAGATCGCGCGTTGCTGTCCAAGTGCCCACAGCAGCTTCCGCCGCCGTTAAGGTTTTGCAATTCCTGACAATTGTCTCTATCTTCTCAACACTCAACGAGATAAACGAGCTCAATGAATCTCTCTTCCGATCAAAAAACGCGGATCGTCATTGCCGCAGCACTCATTCTGGGTTGGATTGTCGCAATCTTCTTTCGTTCTGGAACTGCTTGGGGATAATCTCCACTGTTTGACTTCGGATCATCGATCTGAGCCTCATTTGCCGGTACGCCACCTCCATGCAACCGACGCTCTATCC
The DNA here is from genome assembly GCA_016873805.1 of Ignavibacteria bacterium. Classification (GTDB taxonomy): domain Bacteria; phylum Bacteroidota; class Ignavibacteria; order UBA10030; family UBA10030; genus VGVZ01. The sequence goes on along the minus strand of VGVZ01000038.1, from coordinate 14,130 downwards.
TTCTAACACCACCTCGCCGACTGACGGAACGTCTATTCGACAGCAGCAGATCGCGATCAATCTGTCGATGGTCATTGGATTCTTTATGTTGGCCGGCAAGTGGTATGCGTATGTACTTACCGATTCGGCGGCAATTCTCTCGGATGCGGCAGAGTCGGTCGTGCACGTCGTCGCTGTCGGATTCGCGGTGTTCAGCCTCTGGCTGAGTCGACAACCGGCAGACAAGAGTCATCCGTACGGTCATGAAAAGATTTCCTTCTTCTCGGCCGGCATCGAGGGAGCACTGATCGTGTTTGCGGCCGTGGCAATCGTCTATGAAGCCGTTGACAAGTGGTTGACGGGATTAGAGCTTCAGAATCTCAGCACGGGGATTCTCTTCGTCACGGGAGCCGCAATCGTGAACGCAAGTCTCGGCGGCTATCTTGTGTGGATCGGCAGACGGCAGGGATCGCTCATTCTTGTCGCCAATGGGAAGCATGTGTTGACCGACTCGTGGACAAGTCTCGGGGTTATCGTGGGACTCGCCCTGACAATATGGACCGGTTGGCTCCCCTTCGATCCGATCGTTGCAATTCTCGTCGCGCTCAATATCGTCTGGTCGGGGGGAAAACTCATCCGCCAGTCAGTGGGGGGATTGATGGACGAGGGGGATCCGGCTATCGAGTCGAAGATTCAGTCAATCCTCTCAAAGGAGGCGAAGGATCGAGGATTGGAGTTTCATGAACTGCGGTATCGGCACACCGGAACTTCGATATGGATTGAATTCCATCTGCTCTTCCCGAGAGGCACGGCGATCGAGTCAGCCCACTGGAAAGCGACGGAGATTGAGGCTGCCATCCAAAGTGCGCTTCCATACCCTGCGAAGATCATTAGTCACCTCGAGCCCGCCGTGGGACATGATGTCCCACATCAGCAGCTCAAAGACGCCACTGAATGAATCATTGGGGGGGCGGAAAGCCCCCGCCAATGACCACCTTGATGCTATTGCCTGAACTGGAGGTTCAGCGTAATCGTCACATCCTGACCGACGACCAGGCCGCCCGCCTCAATCGCGCGATTCCATTTGAGACTGTAATCAAAGCGATTGATCTTTGCCGTGGCTTTCCAACCGGTGCGAGTTCCCATCTGCTCTGATTTCACGGTCCCGAGATTGACGGCATCGAACGTGACGCTCTTCGTGACGTCCCGGATCGTAAGATTACCTGTGATCTTGTACGACCTCTCACCGACCTTTTCAAACTTGGTCGCGGCGAATTTCATCGTGGGGAACGATTCGGCGTTGAAGAAGTCGTCAGATTTCAGGTGTCCGTCGCGTCGTTCGTTGTCCGTGTCGATACTGCCCACCTGAACCACCGCTTCGACGGCTGCATCCGAGAAATCGTCCTTCGAGGTTCTCAGCGTAACGTCGAAATCGTTGAAACGGCCCATCACTTCAGAAATCACGAGATGCGTTACCGTAAACATCACATTGGAGTGGCCCTTGTCGAGCTTCCACTCCGGAGTGTTTGCCACGAGCGACGAAAAACTGATCATCGCAATCGTGAGGATGGAAAGAAGGTGTCTCATAAAACCTCCATATCATTGTGTGTTGATGAGTTGATTGATTATGATAGCGACTGGATTCTCGTTGTTTCCGCGTGGTTGGGGAGTTCAAGCGGAGGAAGGCGTGTTTCGATGCGTGTGCGCGATGACTCAAGCCAGGAAGGAAGCATCAGCTCACGTCCAAGCGATTCCGGCGATTCATCGATCAGGAATCCCGGACCATCGGTTGCGATCTCGAAGAGCGTGCCGCCCGGCTCGTGGAAATAGATCGATTTGAAATACCGGCGATCCACGATGTCGGTCACGCGGGTGCCTGAGTTCTTGATCGCCGCACGCCATTCTTCCTGGAGATCGGTGTCGGTGATTCGCCACGCGATATGATGGACGGATCCGGTCCCCATCCGGGCATGTCCATTGGATGGGTCCTCATGCACCGTGATAAGGACAGGGTGGTCGGATTGGGTATCAAACCGTTGACTGTTGTCGTCAGCATCGACGCGAGAGAAGCGCATGATCGTTGTGAGAAATCCGACAGTCGGTTTCAGATCGTGAACGGAGAGGGTGAGACCGGAGAACCGCCGGATCGCGTACTCTGTCGGAATAAGAGAGCCGACCCAGGGATCAATGGACTCGTTCGAATTCTCAAACTCGAGTTGGATCTTCAAGCCGTCAGGATCGCGAAGAGCGATGCGAACTCTCTGTGAGTCGGCATCCGAGACGTCAAACTGTACATTGTTACTGGAAAGATGATGAATCCAGTAGTCGAGACCTTTGGTGGGGAGGAGAAAGGAAATTGACGAGGCCTCTCCGGCACCTCGCTCTCCTCGGGCGGCACGAGGAAACGGAAAAAAGGTCAGGAGTGTTCCCGGCGTGCCCCGATTGTCGCCGTAATAGAGATGATAGACATCGGGGGCATCGAAGTTTACGGTCTTCTTAATCAACCTCATGCCGAGGATTGACGTGTAGAACTCCGCGTTGCGTTGTGCATCTGCCGCGAGGGCGGTGATGTGATGAATGCCGTTGAGTTGTTGTCTCATTGCCGCGCGCCCTGTGAATTAACCTCCCGAAGTTGTGCCGACGAATGATCGTGCAGCAAGGCGGAGGGGTTGTTCCATGTCCCCGAATGGACGAAGCTTGACAGGTCCAACCGCTGACGCGTCTGCAATTCCCGATCTCGCAGATCCGTGGGGAGCGAGTCGGGATGATCGCGGAATCCGATTGCAAGCACCGCGAGAGGATCATACTCATTGGGAATTGCGAACAGGTTCCGGACGGTGTCACCCTCGAATCCCCCCATTTGGTGAACGGTCAGACCGATAGCCGTTGCCTGCGTGGTGAGGTTGGCGACCGCCTGTCCGACATCGTACTGCGCGTGGCGGTTCGGTTTCCCGTTTGATCGGAACGTCGTACGGGCGACGGCGAGGATAAGAAGCGGAGCTCGCTGGGCCCAGATCCGATTCGAATCCGAGAGTGAACCAAGGAGACGATCGAAGTCGGAATCAATGCCTTTCCGTGCGACGACGAAATGCCAGGGTTGCTCGTTGCGCGAGGAGGCCGACCACCGTGCGGCCTCAAGCAGGCTGATGATCTGTTCGATCTCGACGGGGGCATCGGCGAACGCGCGAGCGCTCCACCGCCGGGCCAGCAGCGAATGAATTGGCGCAGCGGTTTTGGGGGGCTTGTCCAGTTGTGGAGGTGCCGGGATCATGTTTCAAGTTCCTATATTTCAAATTTGAATTATATGGCCAAAAAAAAATCACATCGCGCCTTTTGCCAACGATGTGCCCAGCTTCTTTAACAATCGGGATAGCTCTTTTTGTTCCGGCTCCGAGAGGACGCCGGCGAGACTTGTAATGAACCGGGCATGCTCGGAAAAAATGCTCTCGAACAGCTTGCGGCCCTTCGGGGTCAGCTGGACAAGGACGGATCGCCGGTCGGTCGGACTGGGGATCCGTTCCACATACCCCTCCTTCTGGAGGTTGTCGACGACCACGGTCATGTTGCCCCCGCTCACAAGATGCTTCCGGCAGAGCTCGCCGATCGTCATGGGGCCAAGATGGCCAAGGCACTCCAGGGCACCGAACTGTGGTTGGGTGAGACCAAACGAACGGATGTTTTCCCCGGTCATATGTCCAAAGGTCGTGGCAGCGCGGGCAAGTTTGACCCACATGGTCAGTGCCAGATCAGCTTTCTTTCCGTATCGGCGAGTCGTCTTCATGAGTTATTGTTCAAATTTAAATTATTCAAATTTACATCATGTACACCGTAATGTCAAGTCTTGTACTGACGTTCGTTGTCTATGCCTGTGGATCGGTTCCGCTTGACATTCGGTCATTCCCCTGCTATTATACACTGCCAGAAGACAAGACATGACCGCCCCACCTTGCGCACAGGAGGACGTCAATGGTTCTAGCATCCGACGCGAAAGCAGGAATGGTCATCCAGATCGAGGAGAAAATCTTCAAAGTTCTCGAAGTCAACCGTCACGCTGGAAGCGGACAAATGCAGGGATTTATCGGCCTGAAGCTGAAAGATATCCGTTTCGGTCACTTGACGGAAAAGCGCTTTAAGCATGGGGACAAGCTCAACGAGATCGAACTGACAAAGCGGCAAATGGACTACCTGTACGCCGATGCCGATTCGTCATACTTCATGGATTCGGTGACATTTGAGCAGGTGTCAGTCCCGCTGGCAACGCTCGGTACCCAGCAACAATATCTGACGGAAGGGATGAAAGTAACCATCGAGATGCTGGGCGGAGAACCGGTATCGCTCGACTTTCCGAAAGTCGTTGAGCTGGAGGTGATAGCGACCGGTCCGGGTATCCGGGGTGGGCAGGACAATACGCTGAAACCCGCAACCCTCTCCAACGGCCTCGAGATCCTCGTGCCGCAATTTATCGAAACCGGCGAACGGGTGAGAGTCGATACGGAAAAGAACAAGTACATCGATCGGGTATTGAGCAAAAAGATCTAGCATGATTGGTCGAAAGACCGCTCGTTCACGCCAACCGTTGGCACTGCATTGACAAAGAGAACGAATACCAGGAAGAAGAATCGCCGAGGCCACCGATGACAGAGCAGCAGCGAATTGCACTTGTGACCGGCGCATCTCAAGGGATTGGTCGGGCTATTACGATGGAGTTGGCCTCCAACGGATTGACTGTCGCGATTCACTATCACCGAAACAACACGGAGGCAGAAAGAACGCGCGCGCATGCAGGAGGTGCACCGCATCGTCTCTATCAGGCAGATCTATCGAATCCCCGCGATGCTGAGAAACTCGTGACGGCGGTGGTGAACGACTTTGGGCGATTGGATGTACTCGTTCATAATGCGGCGGTGATTGAGGATCACAAAATCCGTTCGTGCAACTTCGATGAATGGGTGAATGTGTGGGATCGAACCCTTGCGACAAATCTGTTGGGTCCGGCACACCTGACCTTCTGTGCCGCATCGGTGATGCGGAGACAGGGGGGAGGAAGAATCGTGAGTGTCTCTTCGCGCGGCGCCTTTCGCGGCGAACCAGATATGCCCGCATACGGCGCAAGCAAAGCGGGGTTGAACGCGTTCAGTCAGTCAATGGCCAAAGCCCTCGCAGCAGACAAGATTTTCGTGTATGTGGTTGCTCCAGGTTTCGTCGATACCGAGCGAATCGGTCCAAGACTGGAAGGAGCACGCGGTGACGAAATTCGCGCACAAAGTCCGATGAACCGCATCGCACGCCCCGAAGAAGTTGCACAGACCGTTACCTACCTCGCGCTGAACGCCCCGGAGTTCATGACCGGCTGCATCGTCGATCTCAACGGTGCATCGTATCTGCGCCAATAGCTGTCTAACCCGTTGCCGCCGGCATCAATCGTTTGCCACCCCGCCGATACTGTTCCCGTAACTCACTCTCCATCAATCTATTAGCAGGCCATCGAAAGAAACAGTGAATCCGCGCTTGACAATGTGATAGTAGAATGATATCATATCGCTATCACGTCAGATGGAGGATTGAGACATGCAACAGATCACCGAAACTCGTGCCAACCGCATGAACGGCTTTTTGGCACTCTTCATATTTTTGGCCCTCCTGGCGGCCGATACATATCTGATCTACCTCACGATCACAACGAAAACACCCTCGATTCTCTGGGGGGCCATCCCCCTGTTTGTTGCACTCATGATCTACATGAATGGCTTGGTTGTCGTCCAACCGAATGATTCACGCGCGCTCATCTTCTTTGGAAAATATATCGGCACTGTCCGCGATCCCGGATTCTGGTGGGCCAATCCGTTCACCGTGAAGAAGCACGTCTCTCTGCGCATCCGGAACATGAACAGTGACAAGCTCAAGGTAAACGATCTCGTCGGCAATCCGATCGAAATCGCTGCTGTTGTCGTATGGCGCGTTGTGGATACGGCACGAGCCCTCTTTGTCGTCGAGCATTATGAGGAGTTTGTGGATATTCAGAGCGAAACGGCGATCCGGGCTCTTGCGTCAGAATATCCATATGATGCTCATGATGACAGCCGCGCGTCATTGCGGGGGAGCCCTCAGGAAATTGCCGAAGGACTTCAGCGTCAGCTTCAGACCAGACTGGAAGCAGCCGGTGTGGTGGTGGAGGAATCCCGGATCAGTCACCTCGCCTACGCACCGGAAATCGCGCAGGCGATGTTGCGCCGCCAGCAGGCCGAAGCAGTTGTCGCGGCACGACTGAAGATCGTTGAAGGAGCCGTTGGGATGGTGGAGAGCGCGCTTCGTGCGCTGAGCGAACAGAACATCGTTTCACTGGATGAGGAGAAGAAAGCGACGATGGTGAACAACCTGATGGTTGCACTCGTCTCCGAGGCAGAAGCCCAGCCCGTGATTAACACAGGGACGTTGTATCAATGAGTGACAAAAAGAGATTTCTCTTGCGCGTGGATGAGACGCTCTATGAGGCGATGATGAAGTGGGCTGCGGATGATCTTCGCAGCGTCAATGCGCAGATCGAGTTCATTCTGACACAAGCTGCGCGTCAATCGGGAAGAATGAAGGAATCTCTTTCGTCGGATCACCCTGAGAATTCTCAACGCGGATAGATTGTGTCAGCATCGGTGCAGACGGCTATCATCAGTGCACGTCGAGACGGGACGAATCGTCAACCGACGACGGAGGCGACATCGCCTCAGCGAGAAACCGGAGCATGTCGATGCTTCTCCTCAATCGCGCCATCGATGCATCGGCACCGCGCCATTCGATGCGTAATGTCAGTTTTCCATTCTCCTGCCTCAATCGTGCGGTGGACGATTCGAGCTCATTGACGCGATCCATGATGCGCTGGAACCGGGATTTCTCTCCGTCGGTCTCGTCGTAGAATCGGGAGTCGTCGGAAGGGGGGCAGAGGCAGATGAGACGATTGGCAGAGAGTTCAACTCTGGGGAATCCGATTCGGGCGGCCAGAAGGCGAAGTTCGATGGACAGGAGGAGATGTTCTACTTCTTCGGGGGAGTCGCCGAAACGATCGTGCAGCTCCGAGCGCATCTGATCGATTTCGAATGGCTCTCGAAGTTGGTACAGCCTTCGATAGAGATCGAGCCGCTCGGTGTCCGACTCTACATAGATTGCAGGAATCAAAGATTCGATGTCGGTTTCGATCACCGTTTCCGGCGCTTCGCCGCGTAACGGGCGTTCGATGGCCTTGAAGATCTCACCAAACTCCTCCTCCTTCAGCTCCGCGACCGCTTCCTCGAGAATCCGCTGGTATGTTTCAAACCCCATCTCAAGAATAAATCCCGATTGTTCCGCCCCTAGGAGATTGCCCGCTCCGCGGATTTCAAGGTCACGAAGCGCCAGGTTGAATCCTGAGCCGAGCTCGGTAAACTCCTGAATGGCTTGAAGGCGCTGGAGTGTTGCCCGGGGAAGGCTGGAGAGGGGGGGGGTGAGCAGATACGCGAATGCCTGAACATTTGAACGACCAACTCTGCCGCGTAGCTGGTAGAGTTCCGCCATGCCGAAGCGGTCGGCTCTGTTGATGATAATCGTGTTCACGGTCGGAATGTCGATACCGGACTCGATGATTTTCGTGCAGATCAGCACATCGTACCCCCCTTGAAGGAACCTCATCATCGTCTTCTCGAGCTCGTGCCCCTTCATCTGGCCGTGGGCAATGTGAAACCGCGCTTCGGGAATATGACGCTCCAGCATCTCCTGAATCCGGTCGATGTCATGAATGCGATCATGGATGAAGTACGCCTGCCCGCCGCGATGAAGCTCTTTGAGAATGGCTTCTCGAATCAATTTGAGATCGAACTGCGCGATCTCGGTGTGAATGGGAAGGCGGTTGCGGGGAGGGGTATTGATGATGGAAAGATCGCGTGCACCAAGGAGCGAGAACTGAAGCGTCCGGGGAATCGGCGTCGCGGTGAGCGTCAGGGTGTCGACATTCGCTTTCATCTGGCGAATCTTTTCTTTCGATGAAACACCGAATCGATGCTCTTCGTCCACAATGAGAAGTCCCAGATCCTTGAAGACAACATCCCTGGACAGCAACCGGTGAGTGCCGATGACGATGTCGAGACGTCCCCCTTGCAGGTCTTCGAGGATTTGCATCTGTTCCCTTTTTGTCCTGAATCGTGTGAGGGGTTCGACGCGGACGGTGTAGCGGCTCAGCCGATCACGAAACGTATATGCGTGCTGCTGAGCGAGGATTGTTGTCGGGACTAAAAGTCCCACTTGCTTGCCGTCGAGGACTGCTTTGAACGCGGCGCGGACGGCCACCTCGGTCTTCCCGAATCCGACATCGCCGCAGATCAATCGGTCCATCGGGGCATCGGTCTGCATGTCGCTCTTGACATCCATCGATGCCTTTGCTTGATCCGGCGTATCCTCATACATAAAGCCGGCTTCCATCTCCTTTTGCCAGTGTGAATCGACGGAGAAAGAGATTCCTTGCTCATGTTTGCGGCGCGCGTACAGTTGAATGAGTTCGCGGGCGATATCTTTGATGCGCCGTCTCGCACGCGTTCTCAATCGATCCCAATGGGGCGAACCGAGCTTCGTGAGTGATGGAACGTGCCCTTCGCGCGAAGTATATTTCTCAACGCGATTGATAAAGTTCAAGTTGACATACAGCAGGTCCCCTTCATCGTACCGAATCCTCATCACATCCTGCTCAACATTCCGCACGGTGATCGTTTGAAGCCCGTCGAAAACGCCGATGCCGTAATCGGAATGCACAACGAAGTCTCCCCTCCGGAGATGCCGGGCCTCCTTCTGGGTGAAGCCGCGAAACCTCGGCTTTGCCGCACTCCGGCGCCGTTTGCGTCGATCAAAAATCTGATGCTCTGTGAAAAGCACCAGCCCTGCCGCTGGATACACAAATCCGCTGTGCAGCGTTTCGGGAATGATCCGCATGCGATCGTGTGCGAGAACGTCGGAGTCCATCGGAACGTCTCGCTCGGAAAGGGGAGCAGGTTCCCCGCGGGCATATTCGCCTGGTGCGGCGGTGAGTTCTTCCTCGATGAGCTCTTCAAGTCTCAGCGCTTCATCGGGAGTGTCGCAGGTGAGGACGATTTGAAATCCGTCTTGAGCGAGTTGTCGGGATTGGGCAAGAAGATATTTGATCGCTCCCTGAAATGAGGGCTGGGGAGTGGCAGAGACGGCAACCTCTCTCTTCCCGACAACAATACGCCGGTGGATCAGCCGACGGAACCGTTCCGATTTCTCTTGCAGGGTTGACCAGCCGTATGTTCCTCCCACTCCTTCCCGTTTCAGTTCTTCGAGTTCCCGCTCAATCGACGTTGGTTCATCGACGAAGATGATCGCATCGTCCGCGAGGTAGTCGAACAGAGAGACACCCTCATCTGATTTCTCTTGGGTCCGGACAAGACTTGCGGCAATCCTGGCTGTCTGGAGATCGCGGATCGATCTCTGTGTTCCCACATCAAATTCACGGATTGATTCGATCGTATCCCCCCAGAATTCGACACGGACGGGGTGATCACCGACAAACGGGAAGATATCGAGAATGCCGCCGCGCACGGCGAAATCGCCCGGCTCTTCCACAAAGTCCTTGCGCTCGAATTCAAGAGCACTGAGGCGCTTGAGGGTGGCATCGAACGAATGCGTCCCGTCCTTTGCCAGCTCGAACGTGCGCTGTTGGAAGAGCGGGGGAGCGGGAATGGGAGAGGCGAGCGCCTCTGCGGAAGCGATGATGACAACCGGCTCGTGATCAAGAAGTGCTTTCAGTGTTTCGATCTGCGCGACTGGTGTGCTCATATCGAGGAGGGTCGATTCGTGGTGCAGACGGTGCACATAGCTGAACACTCTCGATCCTGCAATCAACGAGGCACAATCATCGGCAGTCATCTCGACCTGGTCGCGTTCAGACTGGAGAACCAGAATCTGTCTTCCCGTTTCTTCCGCGATCAAATCGATAGCAAATGCCAGCAGTGACCCGGCAAGTCCTGAGACGACCACCGGCCGATCAGGATCAAGCGAGTGGATCTGGGCCCGCAGTTCCACGAACGGGAGGGACTCTTTGATTTTTTGTCCAACGGACTCGAGCATGATGATTCCAGAGGACCGAGCGAATACACCTATCCCCCGCCTCAGGGAGTTTCCCCGAAGCGAGGGCACACTAAGGTAACCAAATCGGTGGGGGAAAACAACGCACCGAGGTCGCGAATTCGCAGGAAACTCTCTTGCCGCCGGCGGTGGATTGATCGCGCGCACACGAACTATGAATGGGTTTTGAAATCCCCTCGGTCTTCGGTACATTGTGGCACGATTGCACCCAGATGGCCGCCCAATGGCTCACCCATCGGCGCGACAACGTAACCAGAGTCATTCCCAACAAACAAAGGAGAGTTGAAATGAGGTACGTGCGAAGTGAGTTGTTGTTGATCCTCCTCATGCTGATGATGGTGATTCCCGCATCATCGCAAAACCTCGAAGAGACACTGCAGAAGCTGACGGAATCAGCGGCAAAGAGCTACGTTGCGCCGATCGTATCGGGATACGGGGCAAATATCAACGGGGGTTGGTTCCACCGATCGCCGAAGGCTTCGTTGATCGCCTTTGATCTGGAGTTCGGTGTCGTTGCGATGGGAACGTTCTTCTCCGACGAGCACAAGACGTTTAATGCCGCGGGAACGTTTCGATTTACCTCAGCTCAAGCTCAGACGCTGGCGGATCGGTCGAATGCTCCGGTTCAGTTTCGGGCCGATGTTCGCAACGCAATTCTCTCCCAAGAGTTTTCGGTGAATTTCGCGGGTCCGACCGTTGCCGGCGCCAAGAAGGACAGCATGAAGGTTTCCTTTCCGGGAAAATCCATGGTCGTCTCGACGGCATTGGGACCTCAGACGTACACCCTCCCATCCCACGTCTTTGTTCTCCCTGTAACCGGACTGCTTGAAGATGCCACGATCCTGCCCATGGCCGCACCACAGGCAACCATCGGAACCGTGGTCGGGAGCCAGTTTACCTTCCGGTATTTACCTGAAATGGAGATCAACGCGGAGATAGGAAAAGTGAAGTACGTTGGCTGGGGAGTCCAACACAATCCCGGTGTATGGCTCGGCGAAGGGAAGATACCCTTTGAGTTGTCAGCCAGCTACTTCACCCAGGATCTCAGCGTGGGAACAATCTTCGAATCGAGCGGGACGACGTTTGGCCTCAACGCCAGCAAGCAATTAGGGTGGGGGTTTCTGAATTTGACGCCGTACGTCGGCTACATGATCGAGAGTTCAAAAATGAAATTCACGTACGACTATATGATTGACACGCCTGCAGGGAAGGTGCCGCAAAAAGTCAATTTTGAACTGGAGGGAGAAAACACCTCACGGTTCACGGTCGGATTGAGTTTCAAGCTTCTCCTCGTCAATGTAAACGCCGACTATAACTTCGGGACGTACAAATCAGTCACCGCCGGTGCGATGATCAGCTTCTAGTGACGGTACGCACATCATTTGAGGGGCTGACGAACGATTCGTCGGCCCCTCCTGCTGTTCCAGCATCACTCTGACTTGCCCTTCCACCATTTCTGGGGTATATTTCTTCAGCGAAGCATTGCCTCGAAAAACGTACGATCATGCAAATCTACAACCTCCCGACCCCCGCCCTCGTACTTGACCTTGATATCCTCAATGCCAACCTCAAGCGTATGCAGGACAAAGCGAACCAATTCAAGGTGTCGCTCCGTCCGCACATCAAGACCCACAAGTGTGTAGAGATCGGCCGGCGGCAGATCCGGCTTGGTGCCAAAGGGATTGCCGTTTCAACGTTTTTTGAAGCGGAACACTTTGCCAAGGCGGGATTCGAGGATATCTTCTGGGCGTTCCCGATTCCGTTCGTGTATATCTCCCGTGCGCTCGAACTCGCCGAACAGGTCCGCCTGCATATCGTGGTCGATAGCCTTCTGGCTGTCGACATCCTCGAAAAGGCCTGTTCCGGCTGGCGCGGAGCCCTCCAGGTTTGGCTGAAGATCGATTGCGGATATCACCGCGTCGGTGTCGATCCGGAATCGCCCCTCGCCGAAGAACTCATCCATCGTCTGACACGATCGAAGTCGCTTATCTTCGGAGGGATTCTTACGCACGCGGGGCATTCGTATTCGGCAAGGAATCGAAAGGAAATCGTTCCGATCGCGGAGCAGGAGCGCCGTGCGGTCGTTGATTTCGCCGTGAGGATGAAAGCAAAGAACTATCCCATTCCGGCGATCAGTATCGGTTCCACGCCGACGATGTCTGTGACCGACAATCTTGCGGGGATCACGGAAATCCGACCGGGAAACTATGCCTTCTACGATTACACACAGGCGATGCTCGGGACCTGCAGCGTTGCGGACTGTGCACTGACAGTGATGTCAACCGTTGTCTCGCATCAACCGGCAGCAAATTACTTTGTCATTGATGCCGGTGCGCTCGCTCTTTCGAAAGACCCAGGTCCAACCCATGTGAGCAACGATATGGGCATGGGTGTGCTCTTTGAAGATTACACGCGGAAACGACTGCACGCTCACATCCATCTTCAGATATTGACTCAGGAGCATGGGAAAATCGTGGCCGATTCCGCCAAGATCATTGACAATCGATTTCAGGTGGGCGACCGTCTTCGCATTCTTGAACACCACGCCTGCCTGACCGCTGCGCAATTCGATCGCTACTATGTTGTCCAGGGAGAAGAAGTGATCGATGAGTGGAAAGTTTTGCGCGGACGGATGTAGATTGCAGCGCCCTCATATCCTTCCAAACATCCAGTATCGGAAATTCCTCGTCGCGAATTTCCGTACCGTCTGAACTGCCACAGGAGCTGAGAAACACCATGGTTCTCAAAGACGCGGTCGTCTGTATTACAGGTGCGAGCAGCGGGATTGGATATGCCTGCGCCGAAAAATTCGCGGAGGGCGGATCAAAGCTGTTGCTCGTTGCGCGCCGGAAAGATCGTCTGGAAAAACTCGCGGCGTATCTTGTGAACCGGTACGGAGCCACATCGCATCTTGTCGGGCTGGATGTGCGGGAACAGCGCGCAGTCGAGAAGGCCTTCGCGGGCCTGCCGGAGGAGTGGAGAGCAATCGAAGTCCTTGTGAACAATGCCGGGCTCAGTCGAGGACTCGATAAACTCCACGAGGGAAAGATTCAGGATTGGGAGGAAATGATCGACACCAATGTGAAAGGATTGCTCTACGTCAGCCGGGCGGTGATACCGGGAATGGTAGAACGGCGACGCGGAACAATCGTGAACATAGGATCGATCGCAGGACATGAGGTGTATCCCGGGGGAAATGTCTACTGCGCCTCAAAACATGCCGTCGACGCAGTTACGAAGGGTATGCGGATTGATCTCGTGGATACTTCGGTTCGCGTCTGTTCCGTCGATCCCGGCCTCGTTGAGACCGAGTTCAGTATGGTGAGGTTCAGAGGAAACGCCGAGCGGGCCAAGCAGGTGTACGAAAACCTCACGCCCTTGACCCCGACGGACGTTGCCGATGCGGTCTACTTCTGCGCATCACGGCCTCCTCATGTGCAGGTTGCCGATATGATTCTTCTCGCGACAGCTCAGGCGACAAGCACGCTCGTACACCGTGCACCACAGGAGTGAGCAGTCGGATGACCAGACGTTTCTTCATCCTGGGAGCAATTTTTGGATTCATCGGAGTGGCGGCAGGAGCATTCGGCGCGCACATCCTTCGTGACTATCTCGATGCCGATCGCATCAGCCTGTTTGAAACTGGTGTCCGCTATCAAATGTATCATGCCTTCGCGCTCTTGTTGATCGGATTCGCACGGCGGCGGTATGACCATCGGGCCTTGTTCTGGTCCGGATGGTGTTTTGCGATCGGAATTGTTCTCTTTTCCGGCAGCCTCTACGCATTGGCTGTGACCGGCATGCGGTGGCTGGGCATGATTGCGCCAGCAGGGGGAATCTCATTCCTCATGGGGTGGTTGCTGTTCGCATGGGGATTGTGGAAGGGGAGGGTTTCTCCGATCTAGTGGACTGTTACCATAATTAACTGAAAATTCAGTATCTTGCATGCATTCTCTCATGTATCACATTCAATGGAGGATGTGTGCGCAAACAAAAATATCCCGTTAACCTGAGCAAGAAGCAGCGGAACGA
>VGVZ01000037.1 GCA_016873805.1 Ignavibacteria bacterium | reverse complement strand
CTTTGGCGGAGATCTCAACCAACAGGTTCTTGGCTTTCTCGGAGAAATTGGGAACAGAGCGGGCGATGGATGCGAGAAGATTTCTTGCAAAGGGGTCTACATAGGGTTTATCGCGCTCAAGTAATTCGAAGACCAATGAGGCCGTCGCGTAGTCGCCATAGGAAAATAGTATGTCGATCGCTAACACCTTCATCCGCAGCGGATCTCTGGGCATCGGTCTGATCGAACTAAATCCATTTGCTGTGTCAATGTAAGCTCTCGCAAGCGCAAGGGTGTTCGGCGACCCCAGTTTCCACAATGTGCGAAGAAAGAACTCCTGCATGTCTGGATCTTGTTGCCAGATCCTTTCTTCCAGAATCGGGATTGCTCCAACAATCTTCTTATCCTCTATCTTTCTGAGGGCTGCGAGCAACGTGTCGAACTTCGAGCTTCTAAGTGCCGCGAGGATATTGTCTGTTCCTTCCAAGCGTATCCTCTGCGCAAGGCTGATGTTCGCAAAAAGCAGAGCTAGCATTGCTAGGCAAGGTATGATATGCTTCTTCTTCATAAGGATTAGTTCCTCATTTTCGTACAGCGATCATCAAGTATGTTGTACGCTTCATCAAGAATATCTGTAACGCTTGGGTGGCGATGTGTTTCTCTTTCGTGCTCTTCTCCTCTTGCCATCGCTTCCCTGCGAAGTTGAGATGCTCGTGCAAGTAATGATTCTATCGATTTCGCGATCTCAAACGATGCAATTGTGCTTGCACTTGGTATGTCAACTGCTTTCTCACATGAAAGCAAAAGTTCTGCAAGTTCTTGATCAAACTTCTTTCGCGCATCTAGAAGATATCCTTCATACTGCATCCGATGCACATTCTCATGGGCCACAGAAGCTGGTTTCAAAATATATCCCCCCTGTGGTCGCGCAGCACCATAGAGCATGGCCTGGGCAATATGTTGCGTGGCCTCACACACATCACTATCTGGAATCTCGTCCGTATTGTTCACTACCTTGTAGCCGGGACTCTTCAATCGTTCATCGCATATTGCAAGGAGGACTCTCACGGACAAGCGATCAACCGAAAACCGCCATACGCTTGAAGTTCTGTCAAAACACGGATTAGCAACGAAATCCTCCACTTCGTTGAGAGGTTCGAATACTCCTTCTCTGATCTTTTCGTCCACCGTAGATTTCATGCAAGGATCCTCTGGAAGAGTCACCTGGGTGTGATCAAGTACACGGAGTGATATTGTGGTCGGTTGCACAACTCCACACTCCGGCGCACCGGCTCCGCATCCTCTCACCCACACCACACCGCTCCCCGTCTTTCCCTCTCCGCTTACCTGTATCGCTACCGGCTGTGGATTCGGTTCCATCGGGATCTCACCGTCAGCCGCAAACCGCACCTTCCCCGATTGCGCATCGTGATACGGAATATTGTCAATAATTATCCCCCTGCGACCACCGTACTCCAGACCCCCATATTGCACGCTGGTCGAGAGAGCTACGCTGATCATCGTGCCGGCGGGTAGATCGACATCTCTCCCATCCTTGTCTTTCGCCTCGACAAAGATCCTTGTCATCTCAGTGAACGCCATCGTATCGTGTTCAGTGGAAACATAGAAATAATCTAGAGTAGAATGTGTGACGAGAAGGTGCGCGATGCCAAGCACCGGGGTATGTGGTTCATAAGGGGCAAAATAGACGGCTCCGACGGTCATTTGAACCTCGCCAGTTTCGTCAGGCATCTCCCCCTCCACACGAAGGGTAATTTTTCCAGGATACACATTCTGATACGGCACCGAAAACAGGAATTGCGGGTAGCTTATGCCGTCCAATATGAATATTCCTGTCAATGAAGACAGATTTGTATTGGTAGAGAATTGTCGTATCGCATCATCGATTGTTTGGGTCATTGTTTCTTGGAAATCCAGCGGAGATCCAATCATGGTGAAAAATGAAACGAAAGCACCATCTAGTGGACCCCCCCGGGATCCAGAACTTGAACGAAAACCGTCGTTGTTCCGCCAAGAGGAATTGTATCAGGATCTACTTGAACTATCACCTTGGGATAAGGGATGGTGGAGCTTGTCGATGATCCAAATTCGGATGGATCCCTTGGTTTGGATTTTGGTGATATTTCCACCTTCTCTCGAATCACAACCTGCGCCGATAGATAACTGAAAGCAAGAAGGAATGAAGAAAGGAGAGCGACAACAGCACGGACCGGCTGGCTCGATGAAGACGTGTTTCCCGCCATAGTATCCCCCAAGAGACAGGAAGGTTGCTATCGAAATGAATCTGAAATCCCCAACCAACGGCGAACTACATTAAGTCTTTTTCAACATATTGTCAAGATGGGACGGGCAATGCGGAGCGAGGCAACGAAGGGGACTGAAATTCTGCCTTTTTCCAGCAGCACCGAATGTCCGGACGACTGAATGAGGTCTCCACAACAACAAAGCCCCGGCCTTCTCTTCCAAATAGGAAGTAAAAACCGGAGCTTCGTTTGTAGATCACATCTCTCCTATTTCACCGGTTCACCATCCGAGCTCAGAATCATCGCATTTCCATACCCAAGCTTCTCGAGCGGCTCCCTGATGCTCGCCACATCTCCCACAATGACAATCGAGATCTGCTCGGGATTGAGGTACTTCTTCGCAACCCGTTGAACATCGGCAAGCGTCACTTTGTTGATGTTGCTGATGTACGTATTGAAGTAGTTGTCGCCGAGTCCGTACAGCACGACGTTGGCAAGCTGGTTGGTCAACTGTGCCGGGGCTTCAAATCCGCTCGGATACCGGAGAATCATCGAGGTCTTCGCCATCTCGAGCTCTTCGACGGTGACCGCCTCATCCCGAATCCGCTTGATCTCATACAGCGTCTCAATCACCGAGCTATCCGTCACCGATGATTTGACGCCTGCCGATGCGAGAAACGGGCCGTCAGATTTCCTGTACGAAAATCCTGAACGCGCTCCGTACGTGTATCCTCTCCTCTCGCGCAGATTGTAGTTGATGCGACTCGTAAACTGTCCTCCCAGTATCGTGTTCATCACCTCAAGGGCAAAATAGTCTTCGTTGAGACGATGTGTGCCCAAATGCCCAACGCGAAGCTGTGATTGAGGCGCCTGGGGCTTGTCGACAAGGAAAACCCCCCGCTTCAGCTCAGGGGCTGTTTTGGGAAATCGCGCCATCGGCACGTTCCCGCTCTTCCAGCTTCCGAGGTGTTTTTCCAGAAGAGGAATCAGCTCCTTCAGTGTAATGTCTCCGGCTGCAATCAGCGTCGCGTTGTTCGATCGGACATGATCAGCATAGAACTTTTTGAGGTTGTCGATGGTAAGAGAGCGAATCGACTGCATCGTCCCGTTGGAGGGGGTGCCGTACGGGTGTTGGCCCCCGAACACCACATGGGAGAACACCTTTGTTGCCACAACAGCCGGCTGGTCGTTCTCCTGCATGAGCGCAGCGATTCGCGTCTTCTGAATCCGATCAAACTCTTTTGCCGGGAAGGAAGGATTCAACAGTACATCGGCATAGATCGCAAGGGCATCGCTCAGCTTTTCCTTGAGCGTCTGAAGCGTGCCGTAGCTTCCGTCGATCCATGTCGACCAGTTCATCGACGCCCCCAGGAAGGCAATGTCTTCCGCAATCTGTAGCGCGTCGCGATTTACCGTTCCTTCATCGATCATGTCGAACATCACAGAAGCCAGACCTGGCATATCAAAAGGATCGTTTGCAGATCCCGACTGAAAGACGAGTTGCAGATTCACGACCGGGAGCTCATGCTGTTCGACCAGCATGACCTTCAGGCCATTTTTGAGCGTCGCATGCTGCGGCTTGGGGAGCGCGAAGGCGGGCGTCGGACCCGGCTTCGGCTGTTTTGTGCGGTCAACTTGTGCCATGACAATTGTTCCCAGGAGGGATAACAACAGAAATACCGTCAAGAGGGGTTTCATAGGTCATCTCCATTCGTCCGTTTCAAAAGGTTGCTTTCAGTTCGGTTTTTCCTTGCGGCACCACGCTCAGAACAACCATCGCATTCATATCGAGATATGTCTGCGCCACGCGCTGGATATCCTGTGCCGACACCTTCATGAAACGGTCGAGATCCTTTGCAAGAAAACCGGGGTCGCCGGTGTAGTATTCATAGCTGTTGAGCAGGTCGCTCTTCCCGCCGAATCCCCCCACATTCTGAATTCGATAGATTGCGGAGGATTTGTAGCCGTTCTTCACGCGCTCTAGTTCCCGACTCCGGACAAGCGCGCTTTTTATCTTTGCGACCTCTTCGTCAATTGCCTTCTTCAGATCGGTCAATGTGAATCCCGGTTTGGCAGTCGCGACGATCGAAAACGTTCCGGCAATCTCGCGGGAACCCTGGAATGAAACAACATCCTGAGCAATCTGCTTTTCATAGACGAGCGATCGGTAGAGCCGGGAGCTCTTTCCCTGGCCGAGGATGTTGGCAAGGAGCTGGAGAGCGGCATCATCTTTGGAAAACGAGGGGGATGAGTGCCATGAGAGGTACAATCGTGGAAGCTGAACGCGATCTTCCATCACAAGTTCCTTGACTCCCGAGAACTCAAACGGAATCGGCTTCAAACGCTCGACCGGTCTTCCAGCCGGAATATCGTCGAACCACTTCTCGACGAGCTTTTTCATCTCGGAGGTTTTGAAATTTCCAGCAATGGAGAGACCGGCGTTGCTCGGGCCGTAGTACCGCGTGAAGAAGTTCTTCACATCCTGCACCGACGCGGCGGTGAGGTCTTCCTGGGTCCCGATCGTGAGCCAGTGGTACGGATGGTGCGGCGGATACATGTTCTCGGAGATGAGTTTGGATGCGAGGCCGTAGGGCTGATTCTCGTAGTTCTGACGCCGCTCGTTCTTCACAACGTCGCGCTGGTTGTCGAGTTTGTCGAGTGTCAAACCCTCCAGCAAAAAACCCATTCGATCGGATTCAAGCCAGAGCGCCGTCTCGACATAGTTGCTTGGGACGATCTCCCAGTAGTTGGTCCGGTCGGTGTTCGTAGAGCCGTTGAAGTTTCCTCCCACATCCTCTATCGATTTGATCTGATCCTCTTTGCTGATGTTCTCGGAACCCTGAAACATCATGTGTTCGAAGAGATGGGCAAACCCCGATTTTCGTTTTTCTTCCCGACCCGATCCGACATAGTACCATATGTTGACGCCGACGATCGGAACGGAGTGATCTTCGTGGAGAATGACCGTCAGGCCGTTCTTCAGTTTGTACTTTTCGTATTTGATATTGACCTGGGCTGTCAGCGGTAGCGCCACGAGGAGCACCAGACAGACAAGAAGCACGGTTCTCATGTAATCCTCCTTTAGCAGAGTGGCAATGTGGATGACGTGTGTCGAAGCAATATGCGTTGCGATAGAATACCAGATGCTCATAGAACGAGGGAAATGTCCCGGAGTTTCAGTCTTATGGCTCCCTTACGTTGCGGATGCCTCGGGCTGGACGGACCTGCGGTCAACCAATCGTTCCCACACAACCTGCATGAGAGGCGAGAGGCGGATCGCGACGTAGGCGGTAACGATGCCGACGACCGCATCAGTCAGGTAATGGTAGCGTCCGTAGAACGTTGAGAGATACAGCGAAAGAATGACGGGCGTGATCACGTAGAACGTCGGTTTGTGGTAGCGGTACGCCATCACCCACATGATTGTCGCCGCGGCCGCATGGGGACTCGGGATTGACCCGCCGCTGAAGTGGAGATACTGACGCATCAGCTCCCCAAGGTAGGTAAAGATGTATCCGTCAAGGAGAACGGTGTAGATCTCCGGCACATAGTACATCGGACTTGCCACCGGGGCAAGAATGAAACCGATATCACACAGGATGTTCGTCAGTCCGAGGGCAAAGAAGTACTCCTCCATCTGCACTTCGCCATGCTTGAAGTAAATGATGGCACAGAGGATGGGATAGAGCGGGACATAGATCACATAGGAGAACATCATCCACTCTGTGAGGAGAGGAGAGATGAATTGCTGAGTCCAGAGCGTCGGCTGAAAACCGAACACCATCTGTTCGAAATCGAGGACGTAGGCATCGAGCCACTGGCCGTGAATGATGAGCTGGAGCTTATCGACGGCCCCGAAGAGATAGGCGTACGAAAGGGTAACCACGGCGGTGCGGACAAGAAACCGGGCCACGCGATGAGAGATCTTCTTCGTCCAGAGGACCGAAGCGAGAAAGATCGCGCCGACCGCAAGGTTCTTCATGATCAACAGCCACCACTGCTCGACTTTCCAGAAAAACACGACTGCGAGGAGCGAAAACGCCGCGAGCGTGGTCAGAATAAGGGCATCGGTGGCCTGAAGCGTGACTCGTCCGAGCATAAGTTTCTTGTCTGTCATCATAACGGGATCAGATGCTCCGGGATGTCAGTTGGGGATCAGAAATAGACAATCATGAAATCGAGAGAGACGCCGAGGAGCCAGTGGACCAGCAACACATACAGGAGGGATCGGGAGCGAAAGACGACGATACCCCAGACAATTCCTGCGATGATGGAGCCGAAGATCTCGCCATCCGGCTTACCGATATGAAGCAGGCACGACGCCAAGGTCTGCACGAGAATCGCGTTCCAGTCCCCAAGGGATTCGCGCAATCCGTACTGCATGAATCCGCGGAAGAAGAATTCCCACCCGAGATAGAAGAAGAGATACGAAAACGCATGCGCTGCGAATTGCTGAGGCGAGTTGCCGGCTCCGGGATAGAGGGGATATTCAGCAAGAAAGTCACTCATGTTTGACGACGGCCAGGTTGCGAGGAGCATCACGGGGGCAATGACCAGAAACGCTTTCCATCCGAACCGCGCGTCGCCGATTTGCACACCATACTGGGCAAGCGTCTCGCCAAAAACGAACTTCACGATGAGCGCGGGGAGAATTCCCATCAGGAGAAACGACGCGAAGAATGTGTACAGAGCCGCGTAGAGGCGGGGATCGGTCATCTCCGGAAGGAGAGGAACGATTGATTCGAGATAGAATGAGGTGCTGCCATAGTACTTGAAAACCGTCAGAAGCACGGGAACAAGAAGAAGGATAACCGTCGGCTTCCGGTATGATCCACTGAACAACCCGCTCAGGGAAATGGAGGAATCGAATCTATGCATGGACATTCTTTCGTTGTTCAAGCAACCAGTCGTACGTGCGTTTGATTCCCTCTCGGAGAGGAGTGACGATGTATCCGAGTTGTGTCTCTGCCTTCTTGCAGGAGTACGCCCAATCGTGGAGAAATGTCTCAACCCATCCCGGCGTAATCTGAGGATAGAGCCCAAGCGTCTTCGCCTTGAGCCGTTCAAGTCGGCCGTAGAGCATTGCGACCGATGGAGGCAGGTTGAACTGAATGTGTTTCCTTCCGCTGGTCTCGTTGACGTATTGGAAGAACTCTTTGAGCGAGGCGTTCTCTCCTCCGAGAATATATCGCTCACCGATCTTCCCTTTTGCCATCGCGAGAAGGTGTCCGTTCACCAGATCATCGACGAGAACGTAGTTCCCGACGTTGATTCCTTTGTTCAGGAGAATCGGTACTTTTCCCCGATCGTACATATCGATCATCAGCGAAACGGAATTTCCCTCTGTCAGCTTTCCGGGTCCGTAGACGCGGGTCGGATTTACGATGACGATCGGATATCCTTTCTGAGCATACTCAAGCGCTTTTTGCTCGGCAACAGTTTTGCTCTCCTCATACTCCGTGAAATACCGCTGTGTGATGCGGGGCATTGTCTCGTCGCCAACGATTCCCGGCGGCGTTGGACCGAATACGACGATCGTCGAGGTAAAGACAATCCTCTGAATTCCCTCGCTCTTTGCCGCTTCGAACACATTCACCATTCCGTCGACATTCTGCCGAAAGAAGTTCGCGGGGTCCTTCGACCAGTTCTTGGCGTATGCAGCAAGGTGGTACACCTGAGTACAGCCGTGCATCGCTCTCCGCAGCGATTCAACATCCATAATGTCCCCCGGCACAAGTATGATTCGTTCGTGCGTGAGACCTTCTCGATTGCTCGACGCCCGCGTAAGCGCGTGGACGGTGTGCCCTTTCTGCACCAGGGCATTCACGAGGCGGGTTCCGATGAATCCCGTTGCCCCGGTGACAAAAACGGTTGTTGGATGATGCATTATTTCCCTTTTGGTGATGGAGGAGTCCAACCCGGACGGGACCAGTGCTCGAGTTCGACGTGGGCTCTGCCGAGCGTGATGTTCATTTCGGCTTTAACGGGAATGGCTGCGTCGTCGTTGCTGAAGAAGCCGCGGAAATCTCCGGAAAATCCTGCAAGGGATTTCCCCGAAAAATTTGCCCGCCCGTTCAGTTCTTTGACGCTGATGGGATGAGGATACGCGTCAATCGACAGTGAGGAAACCTCTTCTGTGAAGTTGATATTCGTTGTGAAGAATTGCATATCGACAACGGTTGGGGCCACGATCTGCAGATTCGAATGCAGCATCTTGCGCGCGAGGAATACGAGCGATGCTCCCTCATAGAACGCGTCAAGACCGTCCACAATTTTCTCTCTCACCTTCATTCCCGCGGGATATTTCCACTCTTCCATTCGTACCTGTCGCAACGAATCGTTGGCGACATACAGCGTCACGAGCGTGTCCTTGCCGTCGATCTCGTAGCCGATGAACTGAGTGCATCGAAGCGGCGAAACGGTAATGACGCTCTCGTACTGGCTCTTGACGCTGAGGAAGAAGATGCTGGGATCCGATTCCAGAGAGACGCGCACCCGATAGGCATTGGTCGCAGTCGTATCTTCGATCTTTTCTGTGGTGACGACGATTGTCCCGAGTCGGAATATCCACCACCGCACTTTGTACACAATACGCTCACCATGCTTGAAGACATTTACAGGATCGTCTGGAACTGAGCGTGCCGGGAGGAGATCGGTGATCATGAGACTCGCACCCAGAAGAACCAGCGCAACCGTGGCTCGCAGTGCCGTGTGCATTACTCAGAGAGCGTTGTTGATGATCGGATGGAGAATTGCTTTGATTCTCTTGTCGAGCGCCGTTTCAATCGGAAGCAGAAGAATTCTTTCTCGGCCAATTCGGAACAAAACATATCGAAAATTCCGCTGACTCACAACCGTACATTATCCCGAGCGTGCGAGCGACGCGTGTTCCTGTCGGCTGATCGCATTATACAGGTTCGTCTGGGTGGCGAAGAATCCTGTCTTCAGACACAATCGCATCACGACGTAGATCTGCTGGATAATGAACATGAGGAGGATCGTAGTATATCCGCTCTGTGGAATCTGCGATTCAGCGATTGCATAGAGCGAGATGAGAATGAATCCGATGAGCGTGAGGAGAATGTATAGTCCTCCGGTGTGCGAAAGGTGTCGGAGAGCGAACCACATTCCGGCACCGTACGCGACCAGCGCACTCGATCGATCATCCACAACGATGCGGATCTTTGCATAGTCGGTACTCATGGAGAGAAACGCGAGCATCAGTGCAACCCAGATGTTCCGGATCATGTAATAGACGAAGGGGGTCAGCTCCGACGCTTCCCGCTCGGTCCAGGAAGAGATGAGTCTTGTGATCGGATCAACGACGATGATGAAGAGAAGGAAGAAGATGAGAACGGCAAGGAGTGATAGCCGCAGGAATGGACCTACATAGCGAGCCCCTTCAGAGAGAAACTCCGAGATTGAACCGGCTTGGTTTCGCGCAAACAAAGAGATGAACCCGCCGGCGAGGAAAATCCAGAGAAGATCATACAAGAGGGTGAGCATCAGAAGCAGATCGATATGTTCGGTCGAAACCCTGAAGCGGAAAACGAGATCGCTGAAGAAGTGACCGATTCTCTTGACAATTGCACCACCCAGAAACAACTCGGTATGATGATAAAATACGGCGTGTCCAAAGATGGTCAAATCGATATTCGCCGCAATGTCGCCGGCCCGATGATCCGCCTGAAAGGTCGCGAACCAATTGGCAGAAATCTGCTGAAGTAGCTCCTCCTCGTTCACCGTGTCTCCGATGTAACCGTCGAGCGTATTGAGCAATGGCACCACGACAACGAAACTCAAGGCGACGTTGAGAATCCATGCAAAGATGATGAGTCGTTTCGAACGGCCAACCTGGCTGAAACCGGATGTGAACGCATGAAGAATCATGGCATCATACTCCTGCATGAGGGAGGAAATCGTTGACGGTCTGAGCGCGATGACGTTGAGTCGAGCTCAATGCCAGAAGCTTCCAAATTCAAGAGAGTTCTGTACCCAGAACATCCATTTCGATGCGATCTTGCGGGCTGCGAGGGAGCGAAAACGTCCTTCCCGTGCAACCCTGCTGTTGTTGTTATAGTTGACATCAAGGACGAGTTTCCGTTCGGGATCGACGATTGCGTATTTCACCGGGGATTCACGAACGTAGGTGTACTTCTTCCACCGATATTGGCCATCCCATTCTTCCCGTACGGTCTCCCCGTTTTCAAACACGATCTTCACATCGACCGGAGCAACGGCTTCTCCGATCCTCCGGACGATAACAATGGATTCATAGCGGCCACTCAATGAAATAGACGCATCCGTTGACCGATCGTTGTGGGAAAAGATCCCCATCGGCGGCGGAATTCTGCGGTTTTCCAAAGCGTCGATGGAATAATCAAAGAGTCCGGAGCTGAACCAGGTGTTTTCAAAGAACCAGTTCATGTCCTTTCCGGTCACCTCGTGGACGGTTCGAATGAAGTCTTGTGTCGTGGGATGCTTGTATCGATATCGATGATGATATGTGCGCATGATGCGGTACATCGTCTCTTCCCCAAGATAATTCTCGAGCATCATCAACGACATTGCCGGTTTCGTGTAGGAATTGAGGCTGTACGTTTTGTAGTATTCCCACCCCTTCCGGGCCATGACATCGTACGTCCCAAGTTCGCGCACCTGAAGATTTCCTGTCGAATACCGCTGTTGATCGATGTCGCGAAACACATACGGGATGCCGACGGACGTTCCCGCCCCGTCACCTCCAAAAAAGTATTGGACAATCTTGAACGGCTTCCATGCGCGCTCCATGACCCGCGCTTGTGAATACGAATTGAATCCCTCATCGAGCCACGCCTCCTCGAATTCGTTGTTCCCGATCAACCCGTACCAGAACTGATGTCCGAATTCATGAACGGTCACGCTCTCGGGGGAGGGTTGCTCTTTCGGCGCGAACATCGTTGTTCCCCCCGTGAAAAGCGTCGGGTACTCCATCCCCCCCGATCGGCTGCCGTTGGCGGGATCGACAACGGTAACGGTCTCGTACGGATACTCGCCGTACCATTCACCGTAGTACTGCAGCGATTTGAACGTGGCATCGAAGTATCGCTCGATCGTGTTGTCGTGGTGCGGCTGGGTGAGAAGAATGACCGTGACCTCCTTCAGAGGATGATGATAGTCGAGAGGTTCGCCAGGATCCGGTTCGACGTGGCGAAATGTGCGAACCGTTCGGACAAGATGCGGAGACGCGAGCCAGGCGAAATCGTGCACATCGGCTTGATGGAAGTTGAGCGTCTTCGTGCCGTCGCCGTTGTCTCGCTCCCACTCGGGAAATCCCCCTGTCGCGCCGACAACATACCGCGCGGGAAGCGTGATCGTGACATCGTAGACACCGTAGTCTGCAAAGAACTCTGTGTTGGAATGAAACTGATGGCAATTCCACTGGCCGCTCCACCATACGCCGATCTTCGGGAACCACTGGGCCACAAAATGGTAGTCGCGGATTACACCCGTTCGGGAAATGGGAAGCGGCTGTTTTGTTTCGAAATCGATCTTGAATCGTGCCGCTGCGCCGGGGGGAATTGCGCGGGGAGTCGTGACCTGAAACACCGTCTGATCGTCCTTGTTTCCGTCGTCGGGCTGGATGTAGACAAATGAGGGGGTGATATCGATTTCATTCACGTCGTCCAACAACTTCACGCTCTTGACATTCGTATAGCCGTATTCGTCATCTGTCATGGCTGAACGTCGCAGATGCCAGCCGCTCTCCTTCGCATAGGTACTTCGGTTGTTCTTCCATGCATTGTGATAGAGGTGAAACGGGAAGTCTCGCTGCAGCCGGCCCGTCGTATTCTTCCATTCGAGAATCAACCAGCCGCTGATGATATTTGTCTGCGTGTCGAGTCGCACATCCATCCGGTAGTTGGCAATCCGCTCGCTCTGCGTGGGGAGAACGAGGTAATGTTCCCAGCTTCGGTCAGGGGGCGATTTCTCTGCGGTGTCGCCGGTGTGGGATTCTTGAAGATCGATGTGATCTCCCGGAGGAAGGCCAATGAATGCAGAGAGCGCGATGAGAGTAAGAATGAACAGCGTGTATTCTGCTGTGGTAATCCATGAGCGTGGCATAGATTGTCCTTTCAACCGATCATGAGGCCGGACTCACACTCAACTGAGACTATTGATTGTTGAACTTCGAGCCGGTCCACGATTCAAAGATGCTCTTCTGTAAAGGCGTTGCCGTCTTGGACTTTGAGACCGTGTATGACGGAACCGGAGGCGTCGAGAGTGTCACCCGGAATTCTCGCAACCGGTCGTCGCGAAACACGGTGATGGTCACGACACCGCCTGGTTTGAAATCGGCAAGCCGTGCGGTGACATCCTGAGATCGCACGCGATAGCCGTTCAAAGCAACCAACTCATCGTCGGCATTCAGCCCTGCCTGATGCGCCGGAGAGCCCGCAACCACGCGTGTCAAGAGAGTCCGGTCGCCCCGATCAGCCATGTGGATACCAAGATAGGCCTGACCGGAATCAAGTTTCGCGTGAACATCTAGTCCTACATAACTCAATCCTCGCTCCCACTCAAGCGGAGCCGTGCCGTGCACAAACGAAGCAAAGAACTCATTCAGACTTGAACCCGCGAATCGTTCTGCAATCTTCTGGAAATCGTCGACGGTGTATCCGGTCCCGTTCCACGGAAAGCGTCGATACAACTCCCGCATCACGTCGTCGAGCGAATGCTTGTTGGCCGATCGATGTCGAATCTCGAGATCGAGAAGCAGGCTGATGTCTGACCCTTTATCATAGTAATCGGATTCGGCATTGTACGAATGAGGCGTCGGTTTCCAGAACTTGATCCATGCGTCGAAGCTCGATTCTGTTGCCGATTGGATCGCGTTCCCGGGGCGCGTCCGATCTCCCATGATCTGTCTTCCAAGCCCTTCAATAAGCCGGTCAGCCGAGACAAATCCCGCCTTCAAGAGCATGATTGGTCCGTAGTATGAAGTCGTCCCTTCGGCGATCCACAGTTCTTTGATGTAATTCTCTTTCGAATAGTGGTAGGGGCTGATTGCGCGTGGCCGGATTTGCTTGACGTTCCATGTGTGGAAGTACTCATGTGCCACGAGTCCGAGAAATCCCCGATACTGATTCGGATTCGAAAAGACAAAGGGACGTGTCCCCATGATCGTGGAATTGATGTGCTCGGTGCCTCCGCCCCCGAGCGACGACAGATGAAGCATGAAGACGTAACGGTTGTACGGTAGACTTCCCCAGAAGTCGAGATGTGCCTGAACGATCTTCGCGATGTCGTCGATCAGATCCTGGCTCTTGTAGTTCCCCTCGCCGAGGATACTCAGCACATGTTTCTTTTCACCCACTTCGAATTCATAATCTTTCTGGTTACCGATGAAGAGAGGAGAGTCGGCCAGGTGATCGTAGTTGGAAGCGGTGAAGTGATTCGGCTTTCCGGGAACGGCGTCCAGTCCCGTGGTCACATGCCAGGTGGAGTACGGTGTGACGACAAGCGTGACCGGAATATACCGATACTTTTCAATGTACATGAACGCAGTAATGCCATCGAGAAAACCGTATTCGTCGTTGAGTCCTTTTGTTCGGAGATCGAACTCATTCGCATACACCGTATACTGAACCTGTACGGTCCTGCTTTTCCCTTTTCGCACGCGCCAGGTCGACTTGTCGCTCTTCTCCCATCCAAGCCGATTGCCGCCTGCATCGAGCGATTGAAACTCCTGCACGCTCCCCGCGAAATCGAAGATGATGTACCGACCGGTGCGCCAGACAGGAAGAACAAGATCAACCGTCGCATCTCCCGCAGGCAGCCGATCAAACGTGATTTGCACTTCGTAGAGGTGCGTCCACGGCTGAGACATACTGAGGTTGTATCGAATGGTAGGGGATTGTGCAAACGTCAGTGTCGTGCCGAGGATAAGAAGGAGAAATGCTCGGAAGAGGTTCATTATGCAGGTCGGGGATAGTCGATAGGGATCTGTGGGTTTAGCGACTCCCCAATATCAAGATTTTTTCTTCTTTTTCAATCGATTTCTGATATTTGGACTTCGAAGTTCGCGGAGTGCATCGGAGGAAATCCATCGAGCCGACGGAGAGTCGATGGTCGAGATTTGTCTGGCGATTGCGATGGCCTCCAGGAGAAGCGTGGCGTTTCTCTTGCCGATTTGTCGGAGTGCCCAGTTGACCGCTTTGTGGACGCTGTTGCGTTCATCTGTAGCTTCACGTTTAACGGGAACAAAGAATCTTCTGAACCGGCTGTCAGGCGAGTCGGTGTCGTGCCACGCAAGGCAGGCCATGAGTGCAAATCCGGCGCGTTTCACATATTCCGCCTTCCGTTTGCTCCAGCGGTGAGCCATCTCGAACGCAAAAGGCGTTTTGTCGAACAGCGAGAGACAGCAGGTGTCGCAGATGGCCCAGTTGTCGAAATCTCTTGCCCACTGTTCCATCTGCCGCTTCGTGACGAGCGCAGGATCAGCGACGAGACATGCGAGCATTCGCGCATCATGGATTCCCGTTGCCCAAAGTTTATCTGCCAAGGTGTGGTTCCTTCCCGTTTCTGAGGCGATCTTCCGGAGTATCGGCATCTGGACTCCAAACGCTTTCTTGGAGACAATACCATAGTGAGCCATTCCTTCGATATTTCTCGCGCTGCCGGCGGATTCGAGCCGGGATAGTATCGAATTGATGTCAACTTTGGGCGTTTGCTCGCTCGCGAATCGATTGTTTCGTAGGTATGAATCTACGAATTTTCCTCCATGAATCAACGCCGCTGAGGTGTTAAGGAGAATCAGGGGCCATCGAAGGCTGACCGGACTCAGAGACCGTCACAAGCCATATCGAATCGAAACCTTGGAGACAGATCTTCGTTTACATACTAATCTCCACTGCCGCATAACCTGTTGAACTATCAGTAGGATTCTGATGAGGCACTATTCGCAACTCTTCCTTTTCATGCTCTCCATTGCCGCTTATTCCTCGCTAGGTGCATATCAATCGACTAACAAGAACCGCGAGTCCTACGTGCTGCAAGCCGTCCGCATCGATCGGAATCTTTCGCTGAGCGGGAATTTGAGTGATCCCCTCTGGAAACTCGCGATGCCGGTGGAACTTCCGTTCGAAATCCAGCCCGGCGATAATCTCCCTTCGCGGCAGAAAACGACTGCACGGGTTCTGTACAATAATGAGTATCTCTACTTCGGCTTTGATTGCGCCGATACGGATCTGACACAACTTCGTGCTCATATTTCTGACCGCGATCGGATGTTCAATGATGACTTCGTCGTCGTCATTCTCGATGTGTATGGGGATAGTCAGCGCGCGTATCAATTCTTTGCTAATCCACACGGGATTCAAGGGGACATCATGAGGACCGGGAACAACGAGGACTCGAATTTCGATACGGTGTTCGATACGGAGGCTGAGATCAACGCTACCGGCTGGAAGGCCGAGATGGCGATTCCGTTCAAGAGTCTGAGGTTTCCGCCGAAACCCGAACAGGAATGGATCATCCTTATCGGGCGCAACTATCCGCGCGAAAGCGAGTACATCTTCTCCTGGCATCCCCTCGACAGGAACAATCCGTGTCTTGTCTGTCAGGGAGGACGGCTCACCGGAATCCGTGATGTGGAATCATTCACGACGTTCGATCTGCTCCCATACGTCATCGGCATGCAGAGCGGGGCTTTGCGGGACGATTCGGATCCGGCGACGTTTGAAACCGGGGCTGTCCGCGGGAGAGTGGGAGGCGGAATCCGCTATGCACCAAATCCCGATCTCTCGCTGGAAGGCGTGATCAATCCCGATTTCAGTCAGGTCGAAACGGATGCCGCGCAGATCAGCGTCAATACGACCTATGCTCTCTTTTATCCGGAGCGGAGACCCTTCTTTCTTGCTGGCAGCGAACAATTTCGAACGCGACTGAATATGTTTCATTCGAGAATGATCAACAATCCGCTCGCGGCGGCAAAGTTCTCCTCGAAAACCGGAAAACTCTCTGTCTCATATCTCTCCGCTCTCGATCGCGAGTCCCCCTTCATCGTCCCTGGACAGGAGGGGAGTTCGTCAATTCGCTCATCGCTGCGGTCGTACGCCAACATCGTCCGCACGCGATACGACTTCGGGAACCAGTCGTCGATCGGGGCGATGGTCACGGCACGGAACTTCAGCGATGCGCATAACTACGTGGGGGGAATTGACTGGAACTATTTCTTCGGAGGAAACTACACGCTTCGCGGGCAGGCAGTCTACGCTTACACAAAAGAACCGAATGATCGTACACTCTTTTCGAACACGCGCCGGTTTGGCAGCACGGAATACACCGCCGCATTTGACGGGCAGGAATTCTCAGGGACAGCGCTCGATGTGGAACTCGAACGAGAGGCGGAGACGTACAGCTTCGAGATCAGCTACCGAGATATCTCCCCGACGTTCCAGACCCAGAACGGATTTGTCACGCGCAACGACCAGCGGTTTGTCCGGTTTGATCATCAGGTCATGTTCTATCCGGACAACGGGATCCTCGACCGCGCGAGGATATTCCACGACGGCGGCTTCGCGTTCAACCATGAAGGCATCCGGCGAGACCTGTGGATGTCTGTCGGCGGATCACTGGAGTTCAAAAGCCAGACGCGCGTCGCGCTGGAACTGATGCTGATCAATAAAGAGAGGTTTCGTGGCGTCCACTTTCCCAATATCGAACGGGTGGAATTCGATATCAGCACGCGCCCGATCAGCAGTTTTTCGATGTGGATGGATGCGGAATTCGGAAAGTTCATCTATCGCTCGAGGGTTCCGGAGACGGGAACGGGACACGAGCTCTCGGCGGGAACGACCATCAAGCCGACATCTCAGCTCGCTATCGATCTCTCTTATTCGCGCTCCCGACTCACCAGCATTGCCAGAGGGAACCTATTGTACGATGGGTACATCGCTCGCACCACCACGGTATATCAATTCACGCGCAGCATGTTTCTCCGGCTGATCGCGGAATACGATTCCTTCGACAAGGCAGTGAATGTTTTTCCCCTCTTCAGCTACAAGCTTAATCCCTTCACGATTTTCTATGCGGGCTCGACAGCCAACCTGAGGAATTTTCCGGGACAGGAACCACATGAGTTCAGCCAGACCGAGCGGCAGTACTTCGTGAAGTTTCAGTATCTGTTGAGGTACTAGTGTATCGTTCTGTAAGCTCCGCGAAAAGCTAATCGCGGAGTCGCGGAGAACGCGGAGGACACGCGGAGAAAACTAATCTAAAAGGTCCAAATCCTCTGCGAAACTCTGCGGACTCCCCGCCTGCCGCAAAAGATCCATCAGGCGGGCAGGTGCGGTTCTGCGTTTCATCTTTGTCAGGTTATTTCCTTGTGACCGGATAGATGTCCTTCTGCCGGTTCACATCATTTCAACAATACGAGTCTCCGTGTCTCGACCCGATCACCAGCGTTCAGTGTATAGCAGTACACCCCACTTGGGTGACTCCGTGCATTCCATATGACGTCATATCTTCCCGTTCCCAGCTCCCGATGAATCAGCGTTTCGACTTCTCTCCCGAGTATGTCGTAAATCTTCAGGGAGACAAACGCTCTCTCCGGCAGTTCAAACCGTATTGTTGTGGTTGGGTTGAATGGATTGGGGAAATTCTGGAACAGGGAAAAATCTCTGGGTGGCTCAGCGCCAGAGCGCTCCTCGACGTACGTTACGATACCAGCCAACGGTCTACACCATACACCTTCACGATACGTTCCCGCAAAGAGGTTTTCCCCGCTGATGGCCAACGAGTGAATACGGGTCGGCCTCAGCCCAGTATTCACGTTGCTCCAGAGGGAGCCGTTGTTGGTCGAGAGAAAGACCCCTCCATCGAACGTTCCCGCAAACAGATTGCTGCCGCCTGCTGCAAGGGCACGCACGAACGTACTTGTCAGACCGGCATTCACTGCAAACCATGTTGTGCCGTTGTTGCTCGAAAGGAATACGCCGCTATATGTCCCTGCCCAGAGGTTTGAACCGCTAACGGCGAACGCACGAACATGGCGGTTCGTCAGTCCTGTATTCACGGCAGTCCACGACGAGCCGTTGTTGGTGGAATAGAACACACCGTCTTCAGTTCCGGCAAAGATGTTGCTTCCGATGACGGCAAATGCGGTCACGGACAAGTTTGTCATTCCAACATTCACCGCGCTCCACGATGCCCCGTTGTTTGTGGAGAGAAACACACCGCCCGCAGTGCCGGCAAAGAGATTCGTGCCGAGCATGGTGAGCGCGCGAACATCTTGCGAAGTCAATCCCGTGACCACTCGAGTCCACGATGTGCCGTTGTTGGTGGACAGAAAGATGCCGCGATCCCACGTTCCAGCGAGAAGATTGTTGCCGCTCGCAACCAGTGCTCGCACTGTCATGTTCGTAAGTCCGGTATTCGCCGGTGTCCAGGAAGCGCCGTTGTTCGTGGAAAGGAAGATGCTCCCACCAGCTGTGCCCGCAAAGAGATTGGTTCCGCTCAGGATAAGTGATCGGACCAAAGTGTTCGATAGCCCGGTATTGATCTCATTCCATGATTGGCCGTTGTTTGTCGAGCGGAATACTCCGAGATCCGTTCCTGCAAAGAGATTACCCGTGCTGACGGCAAGTGCGCGGACTGAGGTGATTGGCAGTCCGGTGTTCAGGGCAGTCCATGAAGTCCCACTATTGGTCGAAAGGAACACACCACGATTCGTACCGGCATGGAGGTTGTTACCACTCACAACCATAGTGTTAATGATTCCACCGTTGGGACCATTTGTTTGGAACCAGCCGGCAGATCCTATGGTGAGTGAGAACTGCTTCGATGTTGTTCTGGACAACGAATCCCGTAACGTGACTGTGAATTGCCACTGACCCAAGAGCGAGGGAATTCCGGTTATTGTTCCGCTGGGAGAACTCAGATTCAGTCCCGGCGGAAGTGTTCCGGCGCTGACAAGCCACACGAATGGTCTAATTCCTCCCGTCGCAGCTAAGGTATCGAGATACGATTGTCCCATCACGCCATTCTTTAGAACAGTGGTGAGGATAGTCGGTAACCAACCTTGTGAACGCGCATAAGGAAAATCATCTCGGCCATATCCTCCAGGCACCTGGAAAGGGAGATCGACGAATCCATCACCATTTGCATCGGGCGTGGTCCATGTGCTCCAATAATTTCCCCCTTGAGAAAGACCGTTATCCCAATAATCTGCTTCCGGTGAGTTGTCAACTGCTTGTATCGTGTTTCCGATGAAATCATTGTTGTAAATCCTGTTGCCGTAGTTTGCGTGGGCCGCGCTGTGCTCTCCTATCCTGATTCCAGTTGAACACTCTGAGATCGTGTTGAATCGAATAACACTGTTCCTTGTTGTAGCGGCGATATTGATGCCATAGTTTCCGTTCTTAGAAACAGTGTTGTTTTCAATGAGATTATTAGATTGACCGAGACCCGCCATGGAGATTCCGGCATGGGTGTTGTTGGAGACAGTATTGTTGCGAAAAATGTTATTCGGAGCAGTGTCAAAGCTCATTCCTACACTGGAATTATCTCTGATTGTGTTGTTCTCGATTGTACACCCGTTTGACCATCCAAGCATGATCCCGTCTGCGTTCCCGTAAATGGTGTTTCCCCGTATTTGCATATTGTTTGAGCCGGCATAACCGATAATGCGGAGTGAGCATTACCGTGAATGGAATTATCTTGAATAAGTGTAGCGGAAGAAGATTGATCGCCTGTATTGATGCCGTTTCCAGTCCAATCGCCGATACCTCCCACGGTATTTGCCACAGTGTTGGCCGTGATCCGATTCCTGTTTGAAGATGAGATGAGCACGATTCCATTCTCGATATTTGACACGATCCTAGAGTTAGATATCGTATTGTCTGAGGAGGATGTGAGCTGGACTCCGCGGAAGTTGTTGGTAACGGAACAACTATCGATTGTTACGTTCGATACACTTTGCAATCGGATCCCCGCAGTACCGGAGCTGGTTGCATCGCGTACGGTCAATTTCTTCAGCGTAACGTTGTTCGCGGTGATAGTAACTACAGGCACTGTTGATTGAGAGGTGCGAAGGAGGGTCGAATCTATGCCAGCACCGATGATTGTCAGGCCCTTCGTGACAGTGATGTTGCCTGTAAACGTTCCTTTGGAGACAGAAATTGTATGTCCTGCCAATGTTTGCGTTGCGTCTATCGCTGCTTGAATCGTTGTGTAATTGAGACCCGTACTTAGATTTATTACCTGTGCCCATGCAAGAAGCGGCGCAACCAGGAACAATGCAACTGTTGTAGAGACAGGTCTTTTCAGGGTTTCCACGTTGTCCTCCTCAAGTTGAAGCCAATGATGACCTCCGCTTGCTCTATGCTTTTTCCTTCTGTAAAATTGATTGACGGTTGTCAACTTTCGGTGAATGCAAGAATAGCCAGAGAATATCCTTAACGGATTCATGCAGGCTATTCAACTTCAAATTCAATTTCGAGCAGTCTCCCCTCCCGATCGTCCCAGCGAAACACTCCCGCGTTGTCTGAGTAAAACTCACCGACGACCAGATCTCCCCGAATGAAACAGAACCCCGATTGCTGAAGGTGCTGAGAAGAAAAGACGAGGGCCGGTAGTGTATAAGTTTTGTCCAATTGTCGGAACAGGTATACCGAGAAGATCTTGTCTTCTTCATTGAATAGCGCGAGAACAAAATCCTGTTCTCCGTTCCGGTCGATATCCGCTTCAAGATAGTAAGGACGATAGCCGGGATGATCCCCTTGCTGGTCTTTGAGAAAGGGACTGATGTTATCCGAATCGAGAGCCAGTCGCCATAACATGCTATCGCGGAGCAGACTCACGATTGCAGACTGTTGCATTTCAGAAAAAGAATACGCTTCGAACGATTTCCGCGAGGAGAGAGAAAGTGCGTGGAGAGAGGAATCAACCTTCACGTTGTGAGAGTTCTCCTGTTTCTTACAGGAGAAGAGACTCGCGGCCAAACAAACAAGGAAGACACAAAAGTGTCTATTCAAGGTGCTATATCCTCCTTGACACTCGAATGTAAAAGAATGCTCTTCTGTGGCCAACCTGCCGAAAGTCGACGCAAGGTAGCAGTGCACATTTCGGTAAGTCCACGCTACCCCGCCAACACCATTGGATAACGATGGTGGGAAAGGCGGAGCGTTCGCAATGAGATCTCAACGTTGGAGCAGGAGAGAGCCCACCGCATTTCCAAACGATTGAAATACAATTTCACAACTGGGATAATTACATCAGAGAGGACCTAAACAAACCTCCCAACCCCTCGTAATCGGCAAGAGACAACCAGGAATGTCGTAAGTCCCCAATGGCTTCGGCGTCTGACACTTCTCCCCACAGCTCCGCAACCGCACCAGGAACGATTTCAATATGCCGACGGGGGGGGGATATTGAATCAAGTTAATTCGGCAGAAGACGGCCGTCTGTCAAGGGGGAAGCGACGAGGGATGTCTACGGCACTTCACGGGGACCCGCCGGCAAATTGCGGTCCAGACGGGGAGCCAAGCTGTGCAACACATTCAAAAAAGCCGTCCCGGGAATCCCAGGACGGCACGTGTAAGAGGGATGGTAGTCAGCCCGCTCAGGTCTCTTCTCCACACGGATAGATGCCTTTGTAGGGGATTGAGGTGACGTCAGGAGTCCCGCTATACGGGATGCAACAATGCCTCCGGACGTCGAAAGGTGAATTCCTTGAAAGATCGATCTATGAAAAGGCTGTCCCAAGAAAAAATGGAAAGTCACAGTAAGCGCCTACCTGCCCTGACCGCCGTCAGGCAGGTGCAGGTAGGAAGTCGAACTGTGACTTTGGAGCAAAATCCTGACGTCAATGGAGTTCATCCCGCCGCCCCCCTTCGACTCCGCTCAGGGTGACGGCGGTCTGACTGTTGGCAACCAGGGACTCATCCTTATGGTTTCACTTCAGAAGCGTCTCTGGAATAGCCTGAGCCTAACGTCTTGCTCAACATCCCGCTGGATCGAGGGGGATAGGAAGATGGTCGCCCCACCTGTTCCAGCGGGAATCATTTCCTTGTCAACGGGTAAATATCCTTCGGAATATTCTTGTACGGAATTCCACTCAGGTCCGCCGGCCCCAATCCCGGTGCATCAACAAGGATGATCGTCTTGGCGAAGCCGTTGTCGTCGTATCCGCGGCGGAAGTGAACGCGTGACTTCAGCACAATAATGTCAATCGTGCTGAGATCGACACCGACCGGTTTGAAGATGTTGGTGGTGATAACCTGATGCAACAAGGGAGTGATGATCACATGGTTGTTCCTCGGAAGCTGGACGACAGCGACATTCGGGAACTGGCCGTACTTGCCGAGGAACGTGAGCGTTCCTTTGAGTCGCACTGGATTTCCCGCATATTCATCCATGCAGCCGCCGACTGTCACGTCAACCGGTTCGCCGACCTTTGCTGAAGCCACAAGCTGTTTGATCGCGACACTGTCGGCGATCGTCGTGATGCAGAAATTCGATGTCCCCTGTTTGAGGAGCTCTTCGAGCACCCACGAGGAATTTCCGGTCCGGTCGCTGTGGTCGGCAATCACCACCGGCTTGTGCCCCTCACGCGCCGCTTTGATGGCCTGCGCAACACCGTCTTTCACTTTCGGAATCTTCTTCCCCGCAAACTTCTCACGCACGCGCCAGATGTAGTCGCTCATCTCCTGCGCAATCTCGTCGGCGAGTTTTTTGTTGTCGTTCGTCACCACCATGACCGTGGCGCCCACATCGGGGACATCTGCGTAGGCGAACCCAAAGGCAACCGAGACGAAGACGTCTTTCGTGCTTTCTTCCCATCGCCGCGCACGTTCCATGATTTCCATAGCGGGGGATTCACCCGTCCATTGGAAGACGCTGGGAGTCAGAACGCCGGGTTTTCGCACCGCCATCACCGGCTTGTACGTTCCACGAATGGTCTTGATCAATATTCTCGCAGCCCGTTCTCCCTGATAGCGTGCATCGTAATGAGGATATTGTTTGGTGATGAAGACCGCATTCGCGGCTTCGGCAATCTCCTCGTCTTCGTTCGCATGGAGATCGTATGTAATTACGATCGGCGCGTCGCCGACGACGGCACGGATGCGCCGCGCAATTTCTGCTTCCGGCTTCATGATACCATCGACGGCCATCGCGCCATGGAGCGCAAGATAGACGCCATCGACATGCTGGATTTTCTTGAGATCCTCGACCATACCGTTGGTGTATTTGTCGAATGCCTCCTTTGTGACCCAGCTTCCCGACGATCCCCCTTTCGCGTCACGCGGTGAGTAGATGCCGATGAGTTCAACGCCGCCGTACTCGCTGGCTCGATCGACGAAGCCCTGGATGTAGCTGTCCGATTTCAAGACTTCATCTCCCCTCACGGGCGGACCATAGTATTCCCACTCCTCGATTCCTGTCGGAGAGGGGCAAAACGTGCACGTCTCATGAGAAAATGTGGCGACGGCAATCCGGATCTTTTTCGGAGCCATCTCACCGCAGGAGATGAGACCTAGTGCAAGAAGAAGAGCGAGGACAAAGTGTACGAACAGTTTCATAAATCTCCTTCTATGGAGAACACATGACAAACATCAACGCGACAAAAAAATGTCGTCCTGAGCGAAGTCGAAGGAGACATTTTTTTCGCTCAGGCTTCGATGGAGTTTATCCCGCCGTCCCCCTTCGACTCCGCTCAGGGTGACGGCGGGCCGCAGACCGATCCAGGCATGTTTATTGAAAGAACTCCCATTCGTTATCGCTGGATAGATAGGATTGTTTGTCTTCCTGTCGAGTCCGCTCCGATTGTGATTGTCAGGAAGAGATCTTCAACGAAGAACTTCCCATCGGCCACAGGAGAGATCGCGAAGCGGCCGCGTGTGTGCATAACGAGCATGAGCGATCCAGCGTGGTCAACAATCTGAACCGGCGAATCGCTTGTCTGATACGAGCCAATGTATTCTGCGCGCCGGTCTTCGGGAAGACTGATTGTCTGCAATGGAGTCGTCGTGGCTTGAAATGCGACGATCGAAGGTTGTCGCTTGGCTTGCGAGACCCGGGCATCAAGCATCATCTTTGTCAGTCTGAAGATCTGCTCATACTCGACGCGCTTGCCGATATACGTATCTGCACGATGCACAAAGACGACATTCAGACTCGGGATGACTCCGATGACATGACCTCCTGCGCCGCGTGCGGTGTAGAAGTCGGGGAGAGCCGGATATCCGTTCGTCCACCAGAGGTAGCTGTAGCCGCCCCCGTTTCCGGCATTGGAGTATGATGTCGTGCTCTCCTTCACCCATGCCGCCGAGACGATCTGTTCGTCGTTCCATCGTCCCTGTTGCAGGAAGAGCTGACCGAAGCGGGCCATGTCCCTTGCGCTCATGCGGAACGGATAGGCGGGATGGATGGAATGTTCCGGCTCGATGTGGTAATAGCCGTCGGTTTCGCGATAGTCTTCCATTTGCAGCGGCGCGGCGAAGAGTTTTTGGAAGTCCTGGAAAATATCTTTCCCGGTCTCACGCTGGTAGATTGTTCCGAGGACGTTGAAGTCCCAATTGTTGTAGTACCAGAACGTGTTGGGCGCGTGGCTGCTGCGTTTGGGGCGAAGTTCCTTCATGCGGGGCGTTTCGTATGCGGCGGGGAGGTAAATCCCCGATCGGGCTTTCAGCAGATCGCGGATGCTTGCCGACTTCTCCGTCTCTGTGAGGGGGAGGTTGTCGTTGATCTGCGATTCGCCGATTGTTTTCTCGAGGTTGATCGCGTTCCGGTCGGCAAGGATGCCATACATCGCGCTCAGGAAGCTCTTGCGGATGGAGTGGCACATAAAGCGCCGCGTGATATCTCCCCACGAGACGACGACGTTACCGTCGTAGATGAGCATGTATGCGGCGCTTCCGAGCGAATCGTACAGCTTCTTTGCTTCATTCAGCTTTGCCGACGACCAACCAGCCTCTTCGGGAATCTTGTACTGTTGCCAGACGTTTTGCGGATTTTGTGCAAGAAGGAGATTGAAGGAGAACAGGACAACAAAGAAGATCGAAATCCGGAATCTCATCGCAACACCTCAACATGAGAGATGAGGAGGAAAGGGATTGGGCGAAAGATAGAGATTTTTCGATGAAAAGCGGAGGGTTGGTATCCCTCATGGACCAGGTCCCCTGCCTGTCCGGCAGGCGACTTGCGTCGGGACGACACGTCCTTTTTGGGTCTTTCCTCTGCGTGTTCTCTGGGGCCTCTGCGGTAAATTGAAAACAAAAGGGTCTCACTTTCAGTTGTGCTTGGTCTGACCTATCTTGGTCAGTGCAATCCAGCAAACTTTCAGAAAGGAGACCCACAATGCGTATCCGAAAGTTAACCGAG
>VGVZ01000036.1 GCA_016873805.1 Ignavibacteria bacterium | reverse complement strand
CCGCTGCTTCTTGCTCAGGTTAACGGGATATTTTTGTTTGCGCACACATCCTCCATTGAATGTGATACATGAGAGAATGCATGCAAGATACTGAATTTTCAGTTAATTATGGTAACAGTCCACTAGTGCCGCTCCCAAAAACAAATATTGTGTTGCGATACGGGATCGGTTAGTGGGAGCGAGCACTAGTGCTCGTTCCAACTTGATGCTTGATGATAGGACACAAGATTACTTTGTTGGAACGGCACTAGCGTTTCAGTATAGCAGCAAATTTCGGATCCTTCCGAAGCTCTCGAAGTTCGGGATTCGCATTGATCTCCTGAATCGAATATCCTTTCTCAATTGCCCGCCCGATCCATCTGAGTGCCTCTGCGCGATTTCCCAATGTCTCATACACAGTGCCGATCACGTAGAGCACACTGATGTCGGTTGGCCGTTGGCTGATCACAATGCCAAGCAATTCTCGTGATCGGCGAACAGAATCGACGGCCGCATAGTATCCCGCGAGATTCACCAGCAGTTCTGGTTCCCGCGCATTGACCGTTCTCCGTTCTTCACCCATTTTGATGGCGCGGGCATAGGCGTCTCGAGCTTTTTCCCGATCCGGGAGTTGAACGTAGGCAGCTGCAAGATATCCCCACACGCGATAGTCCTTGTCAGATATTTCCAACGCCTTCTGATACATCTGTGAGACTTCGGAGAACTTTCCTTCGTAGTAGTACAGCGTTGCGAGATTCGAGTACGTCCGATAGTCGGGTTCAAGCTCAAGAGCTTTGAGAAACCATCGGACAGCTTCGTCTCTCCTGTTCATATACCAATACATGCCCCCGAGATTGCGGTAACCCGTGACAGCCCCGGGAGCAATTTCAACGACAGCGCGGAATTCATGCGCCGCGGCTTCGTATTTGCCGAGCCGAGCGAGAAACGTCCCCAGATCATTGTGGGTCGTTGCGTACGCCGGACGTAACTCTACCGCTCTTCGGTATGTCTCCTCGGAAGCCGCGACATCACCCCGGATTTCCAGAGCCCTGGCGAGTCCCTGATATGCCTGAGCACTGACGGGATCCAGAGTCAGTGCGGAACGAAATTCGCGCTCCGCATCAACAGGCCGACCGGTCCCGTTGTAGACAAGGCCGAGGGTGAGGTGAACAGCGAGCAGCTTGTCATTGAGTCTCTGCGCCGTTGTGGAGTTCTGAATTGCCTGGTCGACCCACCGAACATCGTTTGTGATCTCGTATTGTCGCCAATATGCCTCACCAAGGCCCGCGAACGCCTCGGCATACGTAGAATCTTCCGCTACGGCATCCTTAAAGAGGTCAATCGCTTTTTCGAGATTTCCCTTTTCCCTGTATCGCTGGAGATATCCACGCCCCTTCAGGTAGAGGTCGTGCGCCTCTGAGTTACGCGTACCGAGCATGGCCACGCGAGCCCGAACGGCCGGAGGCACTTCCATTTCCAGCATCCCAATCAATGCAATGAGAACCGATTCCTCCAGATCCCCGAGATGTTGAACGCGCCCCTCGATGATGGACGACCGCAGCTGACGCATGGAAGAGGCGTCAAGGAGATTGAGGCTTATCTGAATTGATTCGCGGTTTCGCTGGACGCTGCCGGAGACCGCAAGCGTGGCCCCGAAGAGGTTTTTTGCCTCGGAGGGGCTGGCGACGTTGCGTCGGTAGATTTCGACGGCCGGGACAACCCAGAGCGATCCCTGAAACCGCTCGAGCTGGGATAGCCTGCTCGTGAGCCGTTCCACGATGCCGTTGCTGAACGCCTCGTTCTCGGTTCCTCCCCCCACGTTTGTGAAGGGAAGCACGGCGATATATCGGGCCTCGGGGATGCTCGGGAATCCAAAGAAACTTTTCCATCCTTCGCGAATCGGTGCAATCGCAAACGATGCCGCGATGATGGCCACGACTGCCGCCAGAGACCAAGTCAACGTGCGCGTTCGTGGTGTTCCGAAAAACCCGTTGAGCCTCCAACTCCGTGTCGGAATCTTCTTCTTGCCGCGTTGATAGTTCTCGAGATCTTCGACGAGCTCTGCCGCGCGTTGATATCGATCATTGAGATCTTTCTTCAAGCATCGCCCGATAATTTGCCCGAGTTCGGGAGGGAGATCGGGAACGAGCGTCGAAAGGTCTGTCGGAGACTGATTGAGGATTGAATAGAGAATTACCTGATCGTACTCGCCCTTGAACGGCGTAGTCCCGGAAAGCATTTCATACATGACCACGCCCAGCGACCAAACATCAGAACGATGATCGACGTCGTCCCCGCGAGCTTGTTCCGGTGACATGTACGGTGTGGTTCCTACGGTGACCCCCTCGCGTGTAAACCGCGAAACACCGGCAAGTTTGGCAAGGCCAAAATCGACGATCTTTGCTTCTCCATGCTGGGTGAGCATGATGTTGCCGGGTTTGATGTCGCGGTGGACGACTCCGGCATCGTGTGCGCGTGCAAGTCCTTTTGCAATCTCGGTGGCGAGGCGGACCGTCTCATCGGGGTTGAATCGGCCCTGAGCGAGGTGCTTGTTGAGCGGTTCGCCTCCGTAGTACGCCATGGAAACGAACATTCGGCCATCTTCCGTTTGGTCGATCTCATGAATGGTACAGATGGAAGGATGATCTAATCCCGAAGCGGCTTGTGCTTCGTGGACAAATCGGGATTTTGCCTCTTCATCCTG
Source organism: Ignavibacteria bacterium (assembly GCA_016873805.1). GTDB lineage: Bacteria > Bacteroidota > Ignavibacteria > UBA10030 > UBA10030 > VGVZ01. The sequence goes on along the minus strand of VGVZ01000036.1, from coordinate 24,523 downwards.
CGTAAGTTGGGGGGGAAGAAATTTCAGGGCAACCGTGCGCTTGAGCTTGGTGTCTTCGGCTTTGTAAACCACACCCATGCCACCTTCACCGAGCTTCTCAATGATTCTGTAGTGGCTGATAGTAGAGCCGATCATAGCTGCCTCGCTTTGCCGCTCCCGATAAAAAGCATCGGGATTCTGAAAATTGCAGCTGCTCGCGCAAAAACGCTCGCAGGCAATTTTCGAACTTCGCCCAACTTCTCGAGGATCTCGTAGTGAGAGACAGTCTCTCCGATCACAGCGTTCTCCTAACCGATTTGATGACTTTTTGTCCTTCTATCGTAAGCCATTTGTCGAATTGATCATTTCTCTCTCGTTGAACAATCTCTTCTGTCCAGCGCTGAAGATTTGTTGCGATGTAGTCGCGAGTGCAAATCATCGATCGTTCATCGCATTGACCTGTTTCGAAACGGCAGATTTGAATGATCCCACAATATCCCCCAACCGATTGGGTTTTCCTGATAGGGTCGACGTATGCGTCGACCCTGCAATGGATTCCACAATACGTTCATCTGCACGTGATTCGGCATCACAACATATTGATCCAATTGGATATTCCGAAAATGTTCGGAGAGATCCTTCCAACATCCGTGTGCAGTCTCACCAATGGTGCTCAGATTCATCCCAATGTTTACGATGTCGCCGAAGGAATGACACGATTCTTCGTGCAACCGGTTATGAAGTTTCCACCAGGTAGAGAATAATCATACTCACGCAGTCGAATGTGCCTTCGTTATCTCATCAGTACAACGATTGATCACATCACGTTATCGATACCAGTCGGCACGAGTGAGTGGCAATTCGCTCCTCCCGCGATTTGGTTTTGAGAGAAGTGATTGATAGATACTGTATCTACCGGTCTCGAATGCATGAGCAGAGGCGGACATAAACAAGCGCCAGACGCGATAAGTTGCCTCGTCTGTGGCGCGTACGGCCTCTGCATGATGGGACTCCAGCCGGCGCACCCAGTGACGCAGTGTCAGCGCATAATGTTCGCGCAGGCTTTCGACGTCCCGGAGTTCAAATCCAGCGTCCTCTGCGATCCTTGTGCAGATGTCTATGGAAACGGGATCACCGTCAGGGAACACGTAGGCCTGAGAGAACGAACGGTGGCGGTGCGTACTTTCTTCGCGACGATACGCGATGCCGTGATTCAGAAACACCCCGCCCGGACGCAAAAGACGCCACGCTTGGTTGAAATACTCGGGTAACTTTCGCTCGCCGACGTGTTCCACCATTCCGATACTTGCCATCTTGTCGAATGAAGAGGGACTGTCGATCTGGCGATAGTCGCGGACCTCAACCCGGCAGCGATCGCCAAGACCTCTTTTTTGAATACGTTCGTTCGCTAATTTTGCCTGTGGTTCACTGAGTGTGATGCCTAAGGAGAAGACACCGTACTGTTGTGTTGCATGGATGATGAGAGCTCCCCAGCCGCAGCCGATATCAAGGAACCGTTCTCCCGGCCGCAAGCGCAGTTTGCGGCAGATGTAGTCCAGTTTTCGTTCCTGCGCGGAACCAAGATCCTCATCGGGTGACGTGAAGTACGCGCTCGAATAGACCATCTGCTTGTCGAGGTAGAGAGCGAAGAAGTCACTGGAGGTATCATAGTGATATGTTACCACCTCGCGGTCGCGCTCAATCGAGTGGAGGTCTCCCCTTGGCTTCAAAGCCTGGCGGCCGGACCGAGGGCTCTTTGTGGATGGCAGCCTGAGGAGCAGCGTCGCGAGACGAAGGCGATCAGCAATTCTCAAACGCAATCGGAGGAGGTGTTCGGCGATCGGAAACGCATGTTCCAGGCTTCCTTCAATGTCGAAATCATTGTAGATGTATGCCTCTCCCAGCGATCGCTCGCCTGGCCGAGTCAGCATGGTTCGGATTGCTTCGGGGTGGTGAATGACCAGGCTAAAGCGACGAGGTTCATCCTTGTCGGTATTCCACACGGATCCGTCCCACAACCGGATAGAAAAATCCCGAGGATGATAATCCTTTAGAAGGAATTGAAGGATGGTCATCCCGATCTTCGCGGCGTGATCTCCTGTGGTTCTCTTTCCCCTCATTGGAGCTCTCCTCCCAGATGTGGACTCACGAGGTGCCTCCTCAATCTGCGAGATCTGATGAGCTGCCCACTATTCTCGAGATTCAGACTTCATGTCCTCAGTCCCAACACGCTTTCATATCCCGGCAAGTCCAAGAATCCATGTCCGCTGATATTGAACGCAATCACCTTCTTCTCACCCGTCTCACGGCATTTCAACGCTTCGTCAATCGCACAACAGATGGAGTACGCAGACTCCGGCGCTGCAAGCCACCCTTCGGTTTCCATAAAGAGCTTTGCGTTTTCGAAAACATGTCGCTCATCACCGGGGTAAGCGACGGTCTCAATAATCCCTTTGTGTCGGAGCAGGCTGAGAATCGGCGAGCATCCATGGTAGCGCAAGCCGTCTCCTTTGATCGGGGACATCTCGGTCTTGTGTCCGAGCGTGTACATCTTGAGCATCGGAGTGATTTCCGCGTAATCAGCGAAATCGTACTGGTACGTTCCCTGAAGATTCGGCGCTACCTGACTCTGTGCCGCGATGAATCTTGTCATCTTTCCCTTCTTCAGCACATCGCCAACAAACGGCAGCGCAAACCCTCCGAAATTTGATCCTCCGCCCAAACACGAAATCACAATATCAGGATACTCATCGAACACCTCGAATTGCTTCTGCGTTTCCAATCCGATGACCGTCTGATGCATCAGCACATGATTCAGCACGGAGCCGAGCGAGTACGTTGCTTTCGGATCGCTCTGGGAATCTTCAAGCCCTTCCGAGATTGCGATGCCGAGTGATCCGACGTGACGAGGGTTCTCGTCATGGAGCGATTTCCCGAACTTGGTTTTGGGACTTGGCGAGGCGTGAACGTCTGCGCCAAGGAGCTTCATGAAGTAGAGCCGGTCTTTTTTCCAATCGTAGACGCTCCGAACCCAGAAGACTGTGCACTTCAACCCGGTCACTGCCGCGGCGTACGAGAGAGCCGTCCCCCATTGGCCGGCCCCGGTCTCCGTCGTCACGCGCTCGAAACCTTGCTGTTTGGCATACCAGCACTGTGCAAGCGCGGTGTTCACCTTGTGACTGCCGGTCGGGCTGTAGAATTCTCCCTTGTAGTAAAGTCGCGCCGGTGTGTCGAGTCGCTTTTCGAGGTTCGTTGCGCGAAAGAGCGGCCTCGGTCGGCCGGATTTCAAGTAGAGATCGATGATGCCCCCGGGAATATCGATCCAGTTTTCGTGCGAGAATTCCTGGTTCAAGCATTCGCCGATCATGAGGTTCGGGAGATTATGAACTCGTGACGGTCCTTCCTCCGGATCTTTCGGCGGCGGGAGCGGTTCCGGGAGATCGGGGATGATGTTGTACCACTGAGTCGGGAGTTCCTTCTCTGGGAGAATCGCAATGGGTTTCATGGTTGGGTCCTTTGAGTGCGGACGCACATGGCGCCTCCGCGCGCATGGAGGGTTCAGAAGTTCGGTCCGATTTCCTTTTTGAATACCTGAGCCAGCTTCGCCCCCCAATTCTCCAGCGCTTTGAGCTTGCCGAAGAAGAATCGGAGAACCGGAGGTTCCTCAACAAACTTCAGCCCTTTCACCAAGTCCCGGTGGTCGTAAAGCCATTTGATACGATCGACGGCGTACTCAATCTGCGACATCGTATAGACGCGCCTCGGAACCGCGAGTCGGGCTAACTCAAGATCGGCGTACACCTCATTACCGTCCTTGTCCCGATCGGTCGAAATCGTTCCTCGTTCCATGCTTCTCACGCCTGATGCAAGGTAGACTGCTGCCGCGAGCGCCCCCGCAGGATATTGTCTCTGAGGGATATGAGGGAGAAAGAGCTTCGCGTCGAGATGGCATGCCAATCCGCCGGGAGGAGTCACGACCGGAACTCCCTTTTCAACGAAGCGTTCGGCAAAATACTTAACGAACTCTGCCGCGCTTCCGGCAACGTTGAGGTCAGTCATTTCTCTGATGCCGACAGCCATGGCCTCGATTTCTTTCGTTGACATTCCTCCGTATGTGAGGAATCCCTCGTAAAGCGGAAGCCATGGTTTGATCTCTTCAAAGTACTTCTTGTTGTTGGTTGCGATAAATCCGCCGCGCACGCAACTGCTCTTCCGCCCCGAGAGATAGAAGATATCCACGCAACTCATGAGCTCGGTGATAATCTCCTGAATGCTCTTGTCGGCGTATCCTTTTTCCCTCTGCTTGATGAAGTAGGCGTTTTCGGAGATCAAACTTCCATCGAAAACAAGCGGAATGCCGTGTTTCGATGCGATCTTTTTCACCTCTTTGAGGTTCTGCAGGGAAAAGGGCTGGCCACCGAGCAGGTTTGTTGTGGCTTCCATTCTGACGAACGGAATCTTCTTCTTGCCGTACGTCGCGATCGCATCCTTGAACTTCTGGAGGTCAAGATTTCCTTTGAAAGGCTCCGTGCTCTGCGTGTTCAACGCCTCGTCGGTGAAGATTTCAAGCACCGTTCCCCCGGCGATCTCGAAATGGGCGCGGGTGGTGGTGAAATGATAATTCATCGGGACGACGTCGCCCGGCTTGATGAAAACCTTGGAGAGAAGGTGTTCTGCCGCTCTCCCCTGATGTACCGGCAGGACGTATTCGAATCCCAAAACGTCCTTGATGGCACTCGCCAGTTTGTAGAAGCTTTCACATCCGGCGTACGCATCATCAGAGACCATCATGGCCGCGAGCTGATTATCGCTCATAGCATTGGTGCCGCTGTCTGTCAGCATATCGAGGAAGATGTGTTTGGTACGGAGAGAGAATGTATTATATCCGCCCGCCTCAATGGCCTTCAGTCTCTCGTCGATGGGAACCAGAAACGCTTTCTGGACAATCCTCACCTTGTGCATTTCGACGGGGATGGTCTTTCCGGTAGAGAGTTGCACGTTCATACGAACCTCCGGTTGGCTTGAGATGAATCGTTGTGTGGTTGGGTTGATGTGTCGCAGGTGATCGGTTATCCGGGACTCACCCTTGACCCGATGAAATCGATTGATCGCCCAAGAGCTCCGTTCTTCTCAGTCTTCAATCTCTTCCCATCCTCCATTCCACTTCTCGCGACTCTTCCCACCGCGGAGATTCAGGCGGCAAGACTACGATGTGATCGAGGAATGCCCCTTTCTCTTTTGTGTTATGCAGACAGTGAGGGATTCGATGAATCGCCGTACTGCTGTTGGCTGATCTCGACGCACCTCCGCCGGCGAGCACTCGAATGGCGAGAGATGCCACTCTGTGGTTCTGCGAGCGGCCCCGCATCGGGAGAAGGCGACAACGAAATGCTCAGACGATCAAACAAGGCGACTACTCGATGATGATCTTTGGCGGCGAATCGCCTTCCGCATATTCCTTCTCCGCATAGCAAAACACCGAATACACATTCGTACCCAGCTTAGCAAACTTCCCAATGGGCAGGTTGAGCTTTTGTCCGGCCTTCACGCTTTTTGTGAATCCGCCAAAGAGTGTCGTGTCGATGAACTGGAAGTAAGCGTCCGTCCCTTTGGCTGTCCAAACGATCCTTTCTCCTCTCTTTGCCTTCACCGTGGTTGTGGTGGTTCCTTGAATAACGACCTTCCACCTGTTGTTGATCTTCTTGATCTCCAGCTCATGGGTGACGGGGGGCGGCGGCGGTGCGATCTGCGTACCGCTATTTCGCATTTCCTCCCCTCCACTCGTTGGGAACGCAACTGAGAAAAGAGCTATCATCACGAGCCACACGAACTTCTCCATACGCCACCTCTGCAAAATGTTGATGAATGGGAATGAACTAGAGAGAAACAAGATCGTTGTCCGGGAATCGCAACGAAGCCGTCTGATCGGACATCGTCGCGTGTCCAATCACGTTCTTCGCATGATCACGACCGTGATATCATCTGACTGGGGATAAGTCCCCGCATGATCACGGACTGCACGGAAAATCGCTTCAAGCACATTCGACGCAGATGCTCCCCGAAGGTGCTGAATCTCCGTCCGGAGGCGCTGTTCGCCGAACTCTTCTTGATGACAGTTCCATGCCTCGGTGACGCCATCCGAGAATATCGCAAGAAGGTCGCCAGGTTCGAAGGACGTTGAGCCGGTGGAAAATCCGAAATCGTCCAACGCCCCAAGCACAATCCCACTGGTGTCCAGCATCTCAATTCTGCCGTCCGATCTCAACAGGAGAGGGGGATTGTGACCGGCGTTGCAATAGACCAGCATATTGTTGCGAGGATGGAGGATTCCGTAGAACAGCGTGGCGAATTTCTCGGGTCCCGTACTGCGGAAGAGAAGACTGTTGGAACGCCGGATGCATTCGCAAACATCTCCGGACTTGGTAGCTTGTCCGCGCAGGGTTGCCTGAAGATTAGCCATCAGCAATGAAGCCGGAAGCCCCTTCCCGGATACATCGCCCAGGCAGATTGCAACGGAATCTCCCTCAAGAGGAATGAAGTCGTAATAGTCTCCGCCGCACATTTGGGCGGGAATCATGCGTGCAGCAATTTCATATCCCGGAATCGTTGGAACCGAGGGGGGGAGCAGGTCGGCCTGAATCTTGGAGGCGAGACGGACTTCCTCACGCAACTCAGATAAGGCTTTCTCCTCTTCAGAGAGGCGTGCATTCTCCACGACCTGAGCGGATTGGGATGCAATGATGGAAAGAAGACGCTGATCGTCCTCGGAAAACTGACTGCGATTCTTCTTGTTGAAGACGGTCAAGACGCCCTTCAGTTCCGACTTGATCAAGAGGGGGACGCAAAGCATCGACTGGATGGTGTCGTTCCAATGGATTCCCTTGAATCGGTCATCATCGCGCGGATCTGTGAAGAGAAGTGGTTTCTTGTTCAGGTGCATCCACCCAAGCAAGGCATCGTGAATCTGGAATGCAGGACGGTCGGTGGAGCTTGCCCGCGTGCGCACAAGCGTTCGGTTGGGTTCCGATCTTGTGGAGTCGACGAGTGTGATGACTCCCTGTTCCGCGTCGACTGCGCGCAGAGATTTTCGGATGATCGTCTGCATGATTTCCTGGGAATCATAGAGGACAGCGATGGCGCGCGCGAGATCGTTGAGAAACGAAAGTTCTTCAACCGCCCGCTTCAGGCGCTTGTTTTCTTCTTCGAGAGGAGAAGAGGAAGGCATGTGTGACAATGGTTCGGCCATGAGTCGTCCCTCATCCGTTCGCCGCATGTTCCGCCTATTCAACAGGAACGACAACAGGCCAAATTATGCAATGCATCACAGAAAATCAAACCAATCAGGAAATTTCTCCCTATCAAACGAAAAAAGCGCCCGATCGGGCGCTTTTTCCGTAATGCATGATGCGAATCGAGAGATTACGGTGTTCGTTTTCCGGTTCGAAGCTCGTTGACGATTCTCTCGGCTTTGTAGATATCTTCCAGCGCTTCCATGATCCCGGCCGAGTGTACCGAAACGCAGCGGTTCTTTTCGTCGGTGTGGATGAAGTCGTTGGGCAGACTCTCGATGTTCCCGTCGAATGCGATCCCGACGATTTCGAGATTCTTGTTCAACACCGGGCTTCCGGAGTTCCCGCCGATGATATCGTTGGTGGAGACGAAGTTGAACCGCGTGCTCTTGTCAAACGACGGAGGAGCATTCACCCAGCGATCGGGGAGTCCCCACGGATGGACGCCTTTGAACGAATAGTATCGATCGTAGAGTCCATAGAAGGTCGTGAATGACGGAGCGGTGGTCCCGTTGTACTTGTAGTTCTTGACAACACCGTCGGCGAGGCGCAGAGTGAACGTGGCGTCGGGCGGAATCGACGTACCGTAGATGTCGAACACTGCCTTGCCCAGACGCTGGACGTGAGCCTGTTCTTTCCCCTGAAGCTCGACGTACTTGTCACGCGCTTCCTTTGCACGAGTTTCCGTATTTACAACAAAGACCATGAAAGGATCGGTTGATTTCAAGATCTCGTCGGCCGGTTTGGCCAGGAGTTCCTGAAGACGACTCGCATCGGTCAGCATGGTAGAGCCGAGGAACATTTCTGCGGCCGCCTCCGGTGCTCGTCCACCGGTGAGCTTGTTGAAGTCTGCGTTGTTGTCGCCGAGGACGCTCTTCATATAGCGCAGTTGACCAATCAGCATCTCCGTCTCGAGCTTCAGGTCGAACGATGTTCTGCCGAGACGCGCCTTTGCCGAATCAAGCATCGCGCCCTGAAATCGTTGCGGGCGTTCGGCTTCGGGCATCTTCATGGTTCTTGCCACATCAACGATGTCTCCTGCCAGTGTAAAGACGGCCGAACGGCCAAGACCGCGCATCGCATAGGCATTCTGAGGTCCGAAGACCTTCGATTTGGCGGCCTGAATCGCTTCGAGCTCGCTCCAGGTGGTGGCATAGGTCGCCGCCAGCGTTGGATTGGCAAGAACGGCGCTCTTGAACTTCTTCTCGAAGTCGCGCTTCTTCGCCATCAGAATCGCGTCATGCAATCCCTCCACTCTTCCCTTGTAGAGCTTCTGGCTGTTGGTTATCCCGAAGAGGCGGGTTTGATATTGCATCTTCTTGTCGGGGTTCTTTTCGATGTAGTTGGAGAGGATGTCGACCTGTTCATTCAGCGCGTTCAGGAGGTATGGATACGCGACATCGCGGTTGAACTCGAGCTGGGAATAGGTGAATAGCCGGTTGGTGCGGCCCGGATTGCCGATCACAAATACCACTTCATCTTCGTGCGCTCCGCCGGTGCTCCACTTGAAATAATTGGCACTCTTCAACGGATTCCCTTCTGCATCATAGACGCGGAAGAAGGAGACATCGAGCGCATAGCGCGGATAGGTGAAGTTGTCCGGGTCGCCGCCGAAGTAGCCGAGCTTGTTCTCCGGTGCGAAGACCAGTCGAACATCGGAGTAGCGTTTGTATCCGTAGACGGAGAATTTCCCTCCGTTGTAGAAGTTCACGACGCTGCAGGTCAGACCCGTTTTCTCTTTGTATCGGTTTTCGATATCGGCGATCGCCTTCGTGCGGTTCGCAATGCGTTCTTCATCGTTTTTGCCGGAATCAAACGCGCGCACCACTTCTGCGGTCACATCTTCCATCAGGACAAGTTGGTCGACATAGAGTCTCGGGATCTTCCGTTCCTCTCCAAGCGTTGCCGCGTAGAATCCAGTCTCGTGGAGATTCTCTCCCTCGCGATTGGCAAGGTCGAGCGCGCCGAGCGCGCAGTGATGGTTGGTCATGACCAGACCATCCTCTGAAACAAACGAAGCCGAGCAGTTGGGAAGACGGAGAGCAGAGAGACGGGCCTTCTCAAACCACTCCTTTGTGGGATTGAGACCGTATGTTCTGCGAAGATAGTCTGTCGGCGGAAAATCAAATGTCCACATCTTGCCGGTATCAAACTCGCCGGCCTTGACGGTATCGACGTTGAATAGCGAGCTTGTTTCAACCCGGACCGCCTGCTGAGTCGGTGTGCAGGAGGAAAAGACGACAAGCCCGATCGTCAGGAGAAGAATCAGGTGTTTCACAATCAGTCTGTGCATTGACGGCCTCTCGATTGGTTCGATGTGAAGTCGATTAACGAACTAAGGTAGGAAGAAGTGAGCGGTGATGCAATCCACAATCTCCGGATGATCGCGGTGGAAAAGAGAAAAGCGTCCCTCGGGGGGACGCTTTTCAGCTTGCCTCAACGCAAGAACTAATTATGCCTGGGCTGGAGCCGCCTCTTTTGACTTGAAGATGAGCGCGAGCGCAATTCCGCAGATGATGAACTCCGCAGTCCCATACAGGAACCACCCAAGGGCAAGCGAGTACGGCACCGGCATGGACGCATATGTTGCGTAGCCGGCAGGAAGATTGATGAGCAGGCTCATGTAGAACCCATACCGTACCCCTTCCATGATTCCCTTCCCCTCGTATCCTTTCGAAAAGATAAAGGAAAAGAAGAATGCAAAGAAGATATACGCGACAAAGATCACCCACATCTTCATCTCTTCCGGCGACCGCCACAAGTCCGGTGTGGCTTCGTACACGCTCATCATCAGAACGTTGTGTATGAGGTAGTCCAGAATGGCTACGAGGATGTAGACAACAACTGCCCCCACCAGAACCTTCTTGTTCATAAACCCTCCGAAAGAAATGAAAGGATGAACGGGATTAGAAAACTGCGATCATGCTACACATTTTCCCATCGACTGTCAAGAGATCTAGAACGAGACCAGTCCGAATATCGCTCCTGCAATCACCACGAGAACGAACACGGTGAAGAGCCAGCCGGCAATGTCGAGCATGAACCCCGACCGGATCATGTCTTTGATGCCGACATAGCCTGTCCCGTAAACCAGCGCATTCGGAGGGGTCGCAACCGGTAGCATAAACGCCATCGAAGCCGCGACGGCTGTCGCAAGCGCAATGGTCACCGGATCCTCGCCTGTCCGGATAGCGATGGCAATGAAAATCGGTGCCAGCATGGATACCACGGCGGTGTTGGACGATATTTCCGTCAAGAAATCGACGAGAAAGACGACCGCAAAGAGCATGACAATCGTTGGAGGAGATCCCAGCGTCGCGACAAAGGTCGAGGCAATCCACGATGCGAGTCCCGACCGAAACATGGCATCGGAGAGAGCCAATCCCCCGCCAAACAACAGGAGTGTTCCCCAGGCGACAACTTTGGTATCCTTCCACGTCATCACGAACTCCCCCCTTCGGAGATCGACGGGAACGACAAACATCATCAATCCAAATATCAATCCGATGGAAAACTCGTCAACCCAGGCAACCTGCGAAGCGATTGCATCCGGCAGCAAATCTCCCCAGAAAGGATTTGTGACCCAACTGACAACCGCGAGAAGGAACACAACAATCACACGCTTCTCGCCGGCCGAGAGAGGTCCGAGCTTCGACTGCTCTTCGAGCAGTCGCGCTTTGCCCCCTGGAATTTCCAGCACCTCCGGCGGATTCATTTTGAGGACGATGAACCAGATGATGGGGAGGAAGAGGATCACATACGGGACGCCGAACTTCATCCAGTCCAGGAACGTGATCCTTTCGTAGGTCGGATCTCCGGAGAGACTCGCGTTGAGGATCGCCAGTCCAACACCGTTGGTCGGCGTGCCGATGATCGTGCCGATACCGCCGACAGATGCCGACCACGCAATCGCAAGCATCAGGGCCGTCCCGTAGTTTGACTTGCCCGGCTCCAGTTTCATCAGAGCGAGGATGCCAAGGCCAAGGGGAAGCATCATCGCGGTAGTTGCGGTGTTGGAAATCCACATGGAGAGAAACGCGGTCACCACCATAATGCCGAATAGGATGGCGCGCGAATCGTTCGCAAGCTTTCCACGGGTCAAGAACCACAATGTGAAGCGCTGGTCAAGCTTCCATTTCTGCATTGCACCGGCGATGAGGAAGCCGCCGAGAAAAAGAAAAATCACCGGGTGGGCGTAACTCGTCAGCACGTGACGGAACGTGAACTCCGTCGTTCCACTCCCGTGTACACCCACGACCTTCATGATTGGCAGGAGAATCGCGGGGAGCAACGCCGTGGCGGGCAGAGGAACGGCCTCGGTGAGCCACCAGGAAACCATCAGCAGAAGAAGAGCAACAACGGATTTGATTGAAGAAGCGAGTTCGTACGGATCGAGTCCGATTCCCTGCTTCGTAACGATTTCCTGGGCCGTCTGCACAAACCCCTCGGGAACGGGAAGGAGGATAAACAGGATGAAAAGGAAAATCCCGCCAAGGAATCCGATGTGTTTGGGGGTCATGTGCCGAGCCTCAATCTTGAAAGAATTCGGGACGGACCAGCGACTACACTCCTGATGCTCCTGTCAATCGACGAAACATTCCTCATTCCATCTCCGGCGGCTCAAACATCCCACCCCCCGTCGATCGAATGGTCGATCCGAAGAACAACGCGTTGAGGAGGACCTTGTTTGTTCCGTACCAGAACGATCGGAAGTTCAGATTGTCTGTCGAGATAATCGTTCGCCCCGATCGGAGTGAGCTGACAAGGAGTGCCGCGGAATTGCGCAGACTCTTCTCATGGGTTGGATGGATGTACCCCGAAATCATCGGTTTGTCGCCATACACTGCGGGCGTCGCGTACGGATTCGGAGATGGATCGAACATGAGCGAACTGCTTCGAAACACGCCGATCGTGGAATCCTGGTATCCGAAGAAGAGAGGGTGCGTCCGGTCGACGGCAATTCGGAAGATCGCACCACTGAGGCGTTCTGCCCCGGCGTGTTCGTCGCGCGTGTCGTACGGTCTGCGGAGGGCGATGGTATCCCTTCGACCGGGATCAGGGCGCCGCATTCTCGCTGATGCTAATCTGTTCTGAATCGCCCATTCGGCGGCGGATTTGAATGCGACCAACGTCCCGCCGCGCTCGATCCACTGACGCAGTGCCGCCCGACCCGACGAATCAATGGCTCCGTAGTTTCCGCTGACCATAACGATCGATGTGTAGCGGCTCAGGTCGATGCGATTCATCGTCGCAGGTTCTACAAGGCTTGCCTCCATCCCAAATCGATGATCAAGCATATGCCACACCTCGCCGACTTCCGTGGGGCTTGCACCGGCTCCCGCGACAATCATAATCTTGGGGAGCGGCACAATATCGAATCCTGAGCTTCCGAGAGCAATCCCCTCGGTCGACAAACCGGTTTGGAGGCCATAGACTGGAACGGCATCGGTTGCGGGAATGTCCCGCACGATCCTATGAATCGAGTCGGACAGGCTCCGCTGAATTCCAAGCGGAACAACGATGGTTCCACGCCCGAAAGACTTCGATCCTTCCGATGTGGTGCTCACAAACGGTTGCGATGCGACCAATGCTTTGATGCCGCTTCTCAACAGACGGTAGAGCGCGCGCGGCGCGTAGAAATGATTCCATTCAAATGCATAGGCATAGCTGGAGCGTCCTCCCAGAAGATTCGCCGTTGGGAACGTCGGTGCATCGATTTTCTTGCCGAGGAGATCGGCCGGCGAAGTTTTGAGTTCGCCGCAAAGGAATCCGAATGCATAGGGAAGGCTCCACGAGGAGATATCATAGAAGAGACTGTCCTGGAACTGGGTGCGGCGCTCGAAGAGCGCCATGATCAATCGGGAGTGTGTCTGCTGGACCGGCACCACATACGCATTGCCGCGGCGGAATTGATGTCCATCGATCCGCACATCTTTCGCCAGTTCGTGGACGACGATCTGATGACGCCGCAGCAGGTCGAGGAAGTGATACACGCGGGCCTGATCGGATTCCCCGCCGAACACGAACGCTTTGACCGGGTACTTCTCTCCCTCCTTGAGCGCCGTGGCAAAGAAGTCCCTCTGATACGACATCAGTTCTTTTCGGTGCGCGTCTGCTCCCTTGAGCGTCGAGAGCGAGACGGTGAACTGGTTGCGAATGGTGAACGGGAATTCAACGACGCCGTACGAGCCCTCCTGCGCGTGTCCGCGAGAACTCGCCTGTTCGAACAGAATGCCGAGCGACCCGGTGACATCAGGATAAGACGATCCCTTGCCGATATAGAAGTCGTCAAAGAATTCTTTGGAGTAGTAGAGTGAACCGATAGCGTCCAGGGCTTTCGCATGATGTTTCGCGATCATTTCCGTCAGTTCGGTATTTCGCGTCGGCGTGTGAGGATTGTTGCGGGATGGGATTCCCGGCTGAAAGAAGAACGTTGAGTTCGTTCCCATTTCGTGGTGATCGGTCAGGACGTTCGGCATCCACTCGTGGAACTTTGCCACGCGAGCGCGGCTTTCGGGATGCTGCAGCGGCATCCAGTCGCGGTTCAAATCAAACCAGTAGTGATTGAAGCGACCGCCGGGCCACGCCTCATTGTGCTCGCGATGGGAAGGATCGGCGACGATGGTGTTTCCTTTGTGGATGTTCGCCCAGTGAGCGAAGCGCGACAGACCGTCCGGATTGATCGAAGGATCGATGAGGATTACGGTCTCCTGAAGGAGCTTGTCGATCCATGGCCCCTGTGCCGCGGCGAGATAGTACGCCACCAACGGTGCGGCGTTGCTTCCGCTGGGCTCGTTGCCATGAACACTGTAGCCCATCCAGACAACAAGAGGCATGTCCGCCGGATTGATGGATGACGCGCGCGCCGGATCAGAAAGAGCTTTCCGCTGTTCCTTGATCAATTGGATGCGCTTGTGATTCTCCGGTGACGTGATGGTGAGGAGCACGAGGGGGCGCTGCTCGTACGTGGTGCCATACTGCTCAATGCTGATGCGGTTGGCGGCGGCCGCAAGAGCAGACATGTACGATACGATCTGATCGGGTCTGATATGCCATTCGCCGATTTCAAAACCGAGATGCGATTTCGGCATTGGAATGGCGCGATCGTACGTGACGTCGCCCGGGAGATAATACGTCAGCGAGACCTGAGCGGGGAGACAAATAGGGAAGAGAAGCAAAGCCAGAAGCATTCCGGTGAGGAGACGGACCAAACGGCCATTCTTCATGGAGAGAAATCCTTGAGGTAGTGATGGATCAGAATGACGACGCAAACAAACGAAGCACGTTGGAAAAGGTTTCACGTGCCCAACTTCCATCGGCACCCTATCGGATCTTCGAGCGCAGGATCTCTTTCATCAGCCGGAGTGCCCGGGAGCGATGACTGATCTCATTCTTCTCTTCATCCAGAAGCTCCGCATAGGTACGCCGATATCCCGCTGGAAGAAAGATCGGATCGTATCCAAATCCGTTGGACCCGCGCGGAGCCTCGGCGAGCATTCCTTCACACACGCCTCGCGCGAGCTCTTCATATCCCTCTCCGACCAGGGCAATCGTTGCGACAAATTGGGCACGGCGTCGGCGCGGGGGTACTCCCCGCATTTCTGCAAGCAGCTTCGCGTTGTTCCGCTCGTCCGTTGCACCGGATCCGGCATACCGGGCAGAGAATACTCCAGGCCTTCCGTTGAGATAGAACACCTCCAACCCGGAATCATCCGCGAGGGTCGGGATACGGCTGTAGGCGAAGGCCGTCCGCGCCTTCTTGAGAGCATTCTCTTCAAACGTCCATCCGTCCTCAATCAGCTCAAGGGAGTGATCGAGTTCGCCCAGCGTGTCAATCTGGATGTCCAGATCTTGGAGTAGAACTCGGAGTTCTTTGATCTTGTGCCGATTGTTTGTTGCAAGGAGAAGCTTCATGCCGCCGGTATCCGTGGAAAGAGTCTATAGTACATATTCAGAAGCGCTCCAAGCGTGGTGAGGAGGTTCAGGAGAGTGAAGACCGGATCCCCCAGGAAGAGGGCATAGAGGACGAGACAAAGACTGCCGAAGGAAGAGAGAATGAGAAAGATGAGATTGACCGGACAATGACCGAGTCTGATGGTCTCAATCGACTGAGGGATCCAGCACAGCGTGAGGGCGATGAGTCCTGCGTATCCGACAAGTTCCATGCTCAATACGGGATTCGGTCTTCCTTTCTCTCCCACTCGCGGAATGCCTCGAGTGCTTCCTGCCGCATCACCTGGATCATCGGAATTCGCCGTTGAGGGAGGGGAGCCGCAAGTTCGGTATACAGAAACTCATCGTCAAAGCCGATCGCGGCCGCGTCGTCTCTCGTGTTCGCGTAATACACTGTTCGCGGCCGAGCCCAGTAGATCGCCCCCATACACATCGGACAGGGCTCGCAGGTGGTGAAGATATCACAATCGGTCAGCTGAAAGCTTCCGAGCACGCGACACGCTTCGCGGATCGCCACTACTTCCGCGTGCGCCGTCGGATCGTTCGTTGAGGTCACGAGATTCGTCCCTCGTGCGATGATCGCATTGTCCCTGACAACGACGGCGGCAAACGGCCCCCCGCGCCCCTCCCTGACATTCTGACGAGAAAGCTCGATGGCTTTCTGCATGAATCGATCCACGGACTCCGTGCTCATGTTACTGCAGTAGCTCCTCTATCGCGCGGCTGACACGATCGACGCCGATGACTTCAATGTCGCCGTTGGGTTTGATTCCCTTGATGTTTCCTTCCGGCACAATCACACGCCGGAAGCCGAGTTTTGCGGCTTCCTGAATTCGTTTCTCGATGTGTCCGATGGTCCGAATTTCTCCCCCCAGCCCGATTTCCCCGATTGCGACCGATGAGCTGTCGACAGGCACATCGCGCAGACTCGAGGCGATCGACACAGCAATGCCGAGATCAATGGCCGGCTCATCGATCCGAACTCCGCCGGCCACGTTGACAAATACATCGAAACTCCCCAGCCGCATCCCCATCCGCTTCTCAAGCACGGCAAGAAGAAGAGAAAGACGCCGGTAATCGACGCCAGTGGTATTCCGCTGGGGGACGCCGTAACTCGTCGGCGTGACGAGGGCTTGAACTTCCACAAGAATCGGTCGTGTTCCTTCCATGCTTGCCACCACAGTGGAACCCGATGTGCCGTAGTGCCTCTCGGAAAGGAACACTTCGGATGGATTGGGCACTTCCCTCAGTCCGGTCTCGTGCATTTCGAAAATGCCGATCTCGTTGGTGGAACCGTACCGGTTCTTCAACGCCCTGAGGATTCGGTACGAGTAGTGAGCTTCTCCCTCAAATTGCAGGACGCAGTCCACCATGTGCTCGATGACTCGCGGACCGGCAATGACTCCTTCTTTGGTCACGTGGCCGACCACAAATACCGCGCTGCCACGGATCTTCGCCAACCGGAGAAGGAGAGCGGTCGATTCGCGAACCTGACTGACACTCCCCGGAGCGCTTTCGAGTCCGGGACGGTACATCGTCTGGATGGAATCGACAATGATCACATCAGGCAAGCCGCGTTCGATGATGTCGATGATGAGGTCGAGGTTGGTTTCCGCGAGCAGGAGGATGTTCTTCACCGAGGTGGCCTGAAGCCGATCGGCGCGGAGCTTGATCTGTCGGGCCGACTCCTCTCCCGTGACGTAGAGAATCACAGAGTCTTTCAGATGGATCGCCATCTGCATGAGCAATGTCGATTTGCCGATACCCGGATCACCGCCAAGGAGGACGAGCGAACCGGGGACGATTCCCCCTCCGAGGACGCGATCGAACTCCACGATTCCTGTCTGCCACCGAAGAACATCTTCATGCTCGAGTTCCTCGATCGGCACAGGGTCGACACGCGATGCGGCTCCGGCAGGTTTCTTCGAGACTTTGAGGGGAGAGGGGGCCTCTTCGACGAACGTGTTCCATTCGTTGCAGTTCGGACACTTCCCTACCCAACGCGGGGAATGATAGCCGCACGACTGACAAACATATTTGGTGATGACTTTCGCCATGGCGGATAGAACGGAAGTCTCCAACGAAGGTCCGGCACCACACGGTGGTCGGCATCGACGACAAACCTGATTAATATAGTGACGCGGAGGGTGAGATTCAACAAACGTGAGAGCGTGACCGAAGGTGCGAGGGAGACGAGAGCGATTGCCTCGATGGTTGATTCACGTGCATAGTTTCTCTATTATTGGTTCGCTCAACCAGCCGAATTGCAATCAACATTCTCGAATGGAGGTATGCATGCGTTTCGCTCCAATATTCTCTTTTCTCTTTCTCATTGTTCTTGTCGGTTGCCAACCCGACGATGTCCAGCAGGCGATGCGGGAGGTCTCAACCGACCGTTTGATGTCACACATTGCCGTCCTTGCCGACGATTCGCTCGAAGGACGCCGTCCGGCGAGTCGCGGTGAAGCGCGAACAATCAACTATCTTGTTGATCAGTACAAGGCGATCGGGCTCGAGCCCGCCGGTGAAAACGGGACGTATCTGCAGAAAGTACCGACCGTCGGAACTCAGATTGATCAGAAAACCGTCTTTGAGTTTAAGAAGGGGGGAAAGTCTCTATCGCTGAAGTTCTTCGATGATTTCATCGCTCTGAGTGGGTATCATGAGCCCTTGGTACCAATCAAGGATGTCGAACTGGTATTTGTCGGATACGGGATCGTCGCTCCGGAACAGGGGTGGGACGACTATAAAGATGTTGATGTGAAGGGAAAAGTACTTCTCATGCTGAACAACGATCCAGCGACAGATGATCCGAACTTCTTCGCCGGCAGGGGAAGAACGTACTACGGACGCTGGACGTACAAGTACGAGATCGCCGCGCAGAAAGGAGCGGTCGGCGCAATTATCCTGCACACAACAGAATCCGCGGGCTATCCATTCTCGGTTGTCCAGAGCACATGGTCTGCCGAGCGCTACGATCTCGCGGCCGACAACGGCGCACCGAAGCTGAAACTGAAATCGTGGACGACAGAGGACGCAACACGGAAATATGTATCACTGGCGGGTTTCGATCTCGACAAACTGGTGCAACAGGCGCAGGAAAAGGGGTTCCGGCCCGTGCCGCTGGGAGTGAAGATTTCGACCACGCTGAAATTCAGAATCCGCCATCTCGAGACACAGAACGTTATCGGCGTGCTGCGAGGGTCGGATCCCGCATTGAACCAGGAGCACATTGTCTTCACCTCACACTGGGACCATTTCGGCATCGGGAAACCGGTCAACGGGGACTCCATCTATAACGGAGCGCTCGATAACGCATCGGGAATGTCGCTAATGCTCACGATGGCGAAAGCCTTCAGTACGATGAATCTCAAGCGATCCCTGATGTTCGCCGCTGTCACAGCGGAGGAGTTTGGACTTCTCGGCTCTCAGTATCTCGCGGAGAATCCACCGATCCCGATTAAGCACGTCGTCGCAAACATCAACACCGACGGGATGAATATCTGGGGGACAACGACCGATATCACCTTCCTCGGTCAGGAACGGTCAACCTTGGGAGCGGATATCGAAGAGGTTGCGAAGATCATGAAAATGGAAATCAAGCCAGATCCCCAGCCGGAACAAGGATCCTTCTACCGATCCGACCACTTCAACTTTGCCAAGGTCGGCGTCCCATGTCTCTCGATGCGTACCGGCACGGCATTCGTCGGCAAGCCGGAAACGTTCGCGAAGGAAATCATGGAACAGTACATCGCCTTACACTACCATAAGCCGAGCGATCAGATCGCGGCCGATTGGAATCTTGAAGGGGGAGTCCAGCAGGCGGAGTTCATCATCCGATTGACTCAACGGATTGCGAATAGTGCATCCGCGCCGCAATGGAATGCGGGTGACGAGTTCGCGAAGTTCAGGTGAGAAGGAAATCCTCATTCCGGATTTGGCGGTCACGAAAAGAAAAAACCCTCGACAATGCTGTCGAGGGTTTTTTGGGTACGGTGCGTACCGGAAGAACTTGTGAGCGATCGAACGCTTCCCCCCATGCATCGGGAACGCCGGATGGCGAATCACAATTTCGCGAGCCGATCCTTTGCGCGCTTCACATTTCCGCTGACGGGAAAATCCTTGATGACCTTCTCATATGAGGCCTTCGCCTTGGCCTTGTCGCCGAGCCGTTCGTGCGACTGTCCGATCATATAGTGCGCATCCGCAAGTTTTGGTGATCCCTCAAATTCAAGGACTTTTTCAAAGTAGGGGAGGGCTTCGCGGAAATTGCGCTTGCCGAAGTATGACTCACCAATCCAGTACGTGCAATTGTCTGCAAGCTCGACCGAAACGCCGCTGTTCAGAAGTGCCTGGAACCGGGCGATGGCGTCATCATACTGCTTGTTGTTGAAGCTTGTGAGTGCGTCCTGGTATGCGGCCAGCGAGGCCTCGGTAAGAGCACCTGTTCCGGCTGGTTGCGCGCTGCGGGCCTGTGACGTCGGCTGAGCTAGAGAACGTGCCGTCGTCTCGGCTTTTTCCGCGCGCTCTTTCTCAGCGAGGAGGCGGGCTTCTGTCTCATTGATTCGGACGGTCAGTCCACGCATGTCCTGTTCCATCTTCATGAGCTTCTGTTTAAGACCGGTGTTTTCGGTCCGGAGATCTTCCAGGAGGGCCTCTGTTGCACCCGGAGTCGGTTCAGGCGAGGGTTGTCGTACTTCGGGGCGCGCGCCGCCGACGAGATTCGTCAGGGCCTGCTGATCTGCTGATTGCTTCTCCCCTTCCGCAGTCTCTTCGCTTGCTGCGCAACCAACAAGCAGAAGCGCAAAGAGTGCGGCGAGACCAATAATGCGCCATGACAACGCGAGCATGCTCCCCTGATGTGTGTTGAGAACCATATGGCCTCCTAGCGTTATGCAACTCAGATAGTTAATAGAAAAGCTTGAACGAATTTATTAAACACGACGTTGAAAGTCAAGGTGGTTCAAAGGGGGGCCCACCGTCCCCATCCACAGAAGCATGATCTCCCACCCACGGCGTCATCAGGGGAGAAGGGTGAAGGACCCGGAAGCAGAATCGCTCGGATTGATGAAAAAAGGGTCGGTCGAACGAATTCCGTTTTCCATCCCCCCTACGTTACAGCACGGCCTGAGCATCGATTCACCGAGGGATCAAAACCAAGTCCTGCGGTGTCTCACCAACGGTTCACGAGGCAAGAAGCAGAGGAGTATGGGGACTTCATTGGTGAGAACGTGACTGCCGCGGACGCGAGCAGCCCTCACATTCCGGGAGAAAGAAATCGATGCGGCGGCAAATCCTCTGCGACGCGCCGCATAATCCTGTATCCGGGAATGGCGCCACGATCATCGCATGAGGATCACACCCGCTTCTGTCGTTGAGGCAATGCTTGATGATCGTGCTCATCAGAATCTCGCGCGGGATAACATTCCACACCTGAATGATGTTGAAGAAAATGGCGAAGGGTGAGACGCGAGTAGCAAGACGAAGCTATCGAAGAAGCGGAGGATTCCGCGTATGAGGATTGCGGCTTCTCTGCGATGAGTTGCCGTGCCTTGTTATTCAGAACCATATTGGATATATTTTTATGTATGAGACATTATTTCACTTCCGTTGTCCTTTGTTCCGTATCTGTTCTTCTCACCGGCTGTGGTGCCTCGGAGCAGACTGCGCAGGATTCTGCCGGTGCGAAAGGCCGGCAGGCGGCGCTTGAACGGCAGATCCAGGAACGAAACCGCGATCTTGCTCTTCAGCATTTCATCAATGGTGCGGTGCTCGATTCCCAGGGAGACCATGCCAAAGCCATCCTTGAGTATCAGGACGCTCTTCGATACGATCAGGATCCGGCAATCCATTTTGCCATTTCGAAGGACTATTCCCTTCTGGGGAAACACGCGCTGGCGGCTCAGCATGCCCGGGAGGCCGTCCGGCGCGACAGCACAAACATCAGTTATCGAGAAAACTTAGCCCAGATCTTTCTTAATGCCTTCCAGGTTGAGCAGGCCATTCGGGAGTACGAAGCTATTCTCGCGATTGATCCGTACAACGAATCGGTTGAATACAGCCTCGCTCGCCTCTATCAATCGACGAAACCCTTGCGGGCACTGGAGATCTATGATCGGCTCCTCGATCGGGCGGGGGAAAAATGGGATCTTCTGCTGCACACGACGGAAATTCTCTCGGGGCTGGGTCGCTGGAAGGAAGTTGCCGAACGCTATCAGCGAATGATTGAACTCGATCCGTCAAACAGAAACTTGAGAGTGCAGCAAGCAGAGGCGTTCGCCCGGGCGGGGGAGATGGAGAAAGCTGTCGGGATTCTCCTCGGCATGGTCGAGCGGAATGAGAGCGACTGGACGGTTGTCGCGGCCCTCGCCGATCTCTACCTCGACCAGGGAGAATTTCAGAAGGCCATTGAGATGTACTCCCGGCTGTTGACAAAGGAGAAGGACAATCCCGAGGTGAAACTGCGGATTGGTATTGCGTACTTCGGGAAGATTCAATCGGATTCCTCATTCATTCCGCGTGCCCAATCGATGTTTGATGATGTGCTCCGACTCACGCCCACTGATTGGCGGCCTCACTGGTATCTCGGCGCCATCGCCTCGATTCAGAGGAAAGATTCGCTTGCCGCGACATACTTCACCCGGGTGACTGAACTCGAAGAAAAGAATGTGGAAGCATGGTGGTTCATCGGGACGCACTACTTTGACAGAGGGAACAACGACGAGGTGCTGAAGGTGATGGAACGGGCGCGCCGCGCGCTCCCTTCTGAGGCGCGATTCTTCTTCCTCACCGGCCTGACGTACTCGCGCATGCAGCAATCGGAGAACGCGGCAACGTATCTGGAGCAGGCCCTCAAGCTGAAACCGGATGATCTCAACACGCTCAGTTCGCTTGCCCTCACCTATGACGGGATGAAGCGTTACAGCAGATCCGATTCGCTCTACGAACGCGCGCTCGAACTTGATCCCGATTTTCATCTCGTCCTCAACAACTACGGGTATAGTCTTGCCGAACGGGGGATTCAGCTCGAGCGGGCGCTGGACATGGCGCATCAAGCGGTTGAGGCGGAGCCCGATAATGCATCGTATCTCGACACCCTCGGATGGGTATACTTCAAACTCGGCAACTACGCAGAAGCAAAACGCTTCATCGAAAAAGCGATTGCAACCGACAACGCAAGCGCCACGATCATCGAGCACATGGGCGACGTCATCTTCATGCTCGGGCAGAAAGAGAAAGCCCGGGAGTACTGGCAGCAGGCATTCGAACTGGATGCCAAGAACGAATTGCTGAGGGAGAAGATCGCGCGAGGCTCGCTGTGAAATCCCTCATCCCGTACGCAGCGTTTCTTCTCGGAGCGTTCTGGTTCCTCGGATGTGCCTCCTCCACCTCCCCGAAGAGACCCAGAGCTGAAATTTCTCCAGAGCGGCTTCATCAAATTGTGCTTGCCAATCACGCGGGGGTTCAGGCGCTGAGCGGATCGGGTCGCATCTCCATCGAGTCGCCCGAAATCGCGCAGACCGGATCGTTCAGCGTTTATGTGAAAAAACCTGACACGATCGCCATGAAGTTGGAGGGACCGTTTGGAATCGAAGTGGGGTCGGCCGTTGTCACACGGAACACGTTTGAATTCTACAATAGTTTTCAGAACCAACTGATGACCGGTGCAACCTCGGCCGAGAATCTGAGTCGAATCCTCCGGGTCAACCTCGAGTTCGACGATATGCTCGATCTTTTCACGGGGGGTACGTTTCTTGAGGATGATCGGAGTCCTCCCTCGACACTGGAAGAAGAAGAGGGATATTTCGTGATGATCTATCGCGGCGGCTCGTACCACCGGCGATATTGGATCGAGCCCGGGTCCCTCCTTCTCGTGAGAATCCAGCACCTCGATCCCGCAGGCAAGCTCATGCTGGAACAGCGCTTTCTGAACTACCGGAGGGTCGATCACATCCAGATCCCCTTCACGCTGCGGGTCCTTATGCCTCGTGATCGAAGAGCCGTTTCCATTTCATATTCCGACATCGTGCTCAATAGAGCGGGGGTACCCTTCACGCTGTCGGTTCCCAGAAACGCAGAACGGATTCATATTCAATGATGCGACGCACACCCTTTTTGTCTGTTCTTGCGGCGCTCGCGGTGACGACACTCCTGGCTCAATCGTCCAGCGAGATCGCTCGGCGTCAGAGTGAGCTGCAGAAGCTGAGGAGCGAAATCGAATCGTATGAAAAAAAGCTGAGCGAAAGCGAGAAGAAGGAAAAGCTCACGCTGGAACGGATCGACAACCTGGAACGTCAGACAACGCTTCTGAAAGGGTTGATTCGAAAGCTCAAGGAGGAAGAACGTCAGATCACGGCAGACATCGTGGCCGCGCGCGGTTCTATTATGGATCTTGAGTCGCAACTTCAGGCCCTGAGACAGCATTACGCCGGCTATGTTCGTTCGGTATACAAGCATGGCCGTGTGTACGATGTGGAGCTTCTGTTTTCGTCGCGTTCGATCAATCAGCTCTACATCCGTATTGAATACTTGAAACGTTTTTCGGATCAGCGGGCGAAAGACCTGCGCCGGATTGTCGAGAAGAAAGGTGATTTGGAGGACCAGAACAACCGGTTGGTAAAGGATCTCGATCGGGAGCGGCGACTGCTTGCCGAGAAGACCAAGGAAGAGCAGGCGCTGAAGAGACGCTCAGCGGACCGCCAAAAAGCGCTGAAGCAGATTCGGCGCGATCGCAACTCCTATGTACAGGAATTGAATCGCCGACGTGCAGCGGCGAAGGAAATGGAAAAAACAATTGCCGAGTTGATCGAGCGGGACCGCCTGAAGAAAGAAAGGGAAGCGGCAGAAGCGCGCGAGCGTGAGCGGATGGGAATGGGACCGGCTGTCGTCCCCGAGCCAACAGGGATGTTCGGTCAGAAACGCGGGAGTCTCCGCTGGCCAGTGCCATCCGGCAAGATTGCATCGCGATTTGGAAATCACGTTCATCCAGTACTCAAAACGGTAACGGAAAACACCGGCATCGATATCGCAGTGGGAGTTGGGACAGAAGTCATGGCCGTGGCTCCGGGAGAAGTGTCGGTCATCAAGTTCATCCCGGGGTACGGCAATGTGATGATTCTCAACCACTATGATGGATACCGGACGGTGTACGGGTACCTGTCGGATATTTTTGTGACAGAGACCCAGCGCGTGCAGGAGGGACAGATTATCGCGCGCAGCGGCGAATCGATCTCCGGCTCTCTGCTCCATTTTGAAATCTGGAAAGACCGCGAAAAGCACAATCCTGAGACGTGGCTGATCAG
>VGVZ01000035.1 GCA_016873805.1 Ignavibacteria bacterium | reverse complement strand
GCCACCCCAACGCGCCCGGCCTCAACAACTCGGTGTCAATAACGTGAGACCCTCAATGCCAACAAAAACACAGGTCTATATCTGTCATCGGAGTAGTGTTTTTGCTTGACATTGTTTTCAATAGACGACTCTGCGATTTGCTTTTGTGTTTCGGATTGGGGGAGGTGCCGGACGGAAGGAGACTCCCGTCCTACCGGCGTGGTCTTCAACCGACAGGCGCGGAGCGCACCAGAGGTGAAGGGTTTCCTCGGTGGAGCAGGTTCCCGCTTTCGCGGGATCGACGGGTCCTTTCTTGGATCTTTCCTCTGCGTGCCCCCGCCTGCCTCGGAGAATTCATGGAGGCGTCTAAAGAATGTCAAGGGAAAACAGTACAGCGCTCGAGGGCCGAAGCACTCGTTTGAAATTCAGTTCTTCTTCCCCTTCTCAAGCCAACGCAACCACGCCGCTCTCTCTGCGCCGAATGCATTCTTTGAATACGACTCCAATTTTCGCAAGGCGCTCTGCCGAAGATAGATGGAACTATCCTCCAGAAGGTCAATGAGTCCTTTGAGAGCTGTCGAGGAGTTGTCTCCGAAGTCATCAATATCACCCCAGCCAATAAGGACTACGTTAGCCATCCATTTGCAGTTCATGCTGTCGCTGAAGGCACCACCCTTTTTTTCCATCGCATCAGCATAGGTGTCTATCGATGTCATCATCCTGTTCCTGGGATCCAGAAGGTGATAGATATATCTCGAATACTCTCCCGAATTGTTCTTCACCCGCAGTGTGAGGGTCGCATTAACAAACGGATCGGTTTTCCACAACGCGGTGATCGCGGCCTCGCGTATCTTGCAATTGTAGACAAAAGGTTTTTGCGTATAGGAAAGTCGACTGCTCGGTCCGGTGTACGGACTGCTTGAGGGTTTTCCCGTGTCATAGAGGTTGAGCCCGTATGTCACGGTTGGCCCGCGGATAACCGTCTTGCTCGGACTCATATTGAGAAATTTCCCAAGCACCAGCGTCACGATGCTCTGATACCGAAGATCACCAGATGAAAGGGCAGCGAGCGTCTTCACCACATCGACTCGTGTGGTGATCCTGTTGCTGTCGTTTTGCAGGTAGTTGATCAGTCCGACTATGCCGGTACTGTCGAAAGTCAAGATCTTCCTAAGAATTTCAATCCGGCCGCTTGAATCTGCCTGACCAAAGGAGCTTTCAAAAACTGCCGGGTCGTTGAGTTGGTTCTGTGAATGCACCCGCAAGTGGAGGAGCAGCATGAGCAACGTGCTTCCCCAAAGCATTACTTGTTTCGTACGCATAGTTCACCTCCAAGCAACATGTGCAACGCATCCTGGCAGGTTTGTTTCGTTTGTGTTTTCCACGCCGAACGCTCTTGTCTATAGAATCAGCGGCGTCAATGCCGCCAGCTGTCAAGCGGCTGGTGCGCCTTGCCCCTTCACATCATCATAGAACTTCGCGAAACTGACATATATATAAGGCGTCAGCCAAAACAACCCGATTCCAAGCGTCAAAACGCACAGCAATGCCCAACCGAAGAATCGGAATGCCAGGCAGAACAACTTCCACCTGTTTCCTCGCATCATCGTCTTGCTCTTGGTAATCGCCTCCAGCGGACCGATCGAGCTGTCCTCAGCGATGATGTAGTAGGTCAACGCATACGAGAGGGCGGCGATGATTCCAGGGATGATCAGAAGAAGCATCCAGAGCAACACGAATATCATCTGGAGGAGATACGCCCCCAGCGCTGTGCCGAACTTCTGAAAACCTTCGAAAATTTGACCGACACTCGCGTATTGCTTCCTGGCAAGGGCGAGCGCAAAGATCGCCAGACCAAGAGCCATCGGACCGCCGATCAGAATCCCGGCGATGAAGCCGAGCACCGGGATCAACTGGACCGGAATGAGAACCAACAAATAGACAATCGTCGCCCCAACAGCCAGTCCCCATTTTCCACGAAGAGCCTCACGCGCCTGAGCCATCAGGATCCTGTTTTCGGTTTTCGAAAGTGTGTCCATTCTCGTTCCTTTCTTTTTTGAAGAGGGTGAGGGGTGTTGTTTTGCTGGAGATCTTCTATCGCTTCTTCTGTTTCGTCGTGATGGTTCTTGCCGCTGTCTGTTACGGAGTGAAGTGCGAGCTCACTTTGGTTCCAATGCCGATAATTCCTGTGACTTCGTACCCGATCGCGATGATCCCGAGACTTTTGTACCCGATAGCCAACACGCCGACCGCAAGGTAACCAAGTGCAACAACCGAAACCGAGACGAGTCCGAAGCCGCTGACCGTGACAAGGCCGATGCTCAAGAGGCTGACGGTCACAAAACCGATAGCGAGAGATCCTACGGCAAATAAAGCGCGTGCGCTGAAGAGGCCGAAGGCAAAGAGTCCGGTTGCTCGGGTACCGATCGCCGTCCATCCGCGCGCATGGCGCATTTGGCCATTCGCGTCGAAACCGAGATTGATTGACAGGAGCGGGATGTTGAAGAGCTTGCGTGGAGATTCATACTGATAGTCCAGCGCGGCAAACGCGGCGACACATCGATGAACGACATCACGGATAGATGCCCAAATCGTTCTGCGCGGTTCGATGTGAGAGTCGACAGTGGTGTGATCTTGCCCCTGCATCAGAAACCTCCGTCGAATCGGCAAATGGTTCCTCAACTTTGAAACCGGGTACTCGACCGATCTTCTACCCGGATGGCGGTGCGTTTGCCTTCTTCACGAATGTCGATCAGGATCTGTGCGCGGAATGGAATGCGGTGGGTCTCTTCTGCGCTGCCTCTCTGCCGGCATGTGCTCTCCCTCGCAGAAAACTGGATTCATGGTACGTAAGCGGTAGGTTCTTGTCAAGGGGAATGTTTTGGCGTCTGGCTAGTCGTTGTAATGTGCGTGTGGGATTTCTCCCTCAGCCTGTGACAAGCGGGGACGGGGACGACATTTCCTCTGTTGTTCTCAGCGTACCTCAGCGAACTCTGCGGTTATTTCTTTTCCGAGGGGATTCCTCAAAGATTAAACCGCGGAGGGCGCAGAGGGACGCGGAGGGTAAAGGGGCGGGGGTGAGTGTCCTCAATGGAGCAGATCATCCCACCTGACTTCAAGTAACCTGGGCGGCGGGCAGGTTCGTCTCGATAGAAAGCATCGGGACTCATGATGACACTTCTTTTTTGCTTTTCCCTCTTGCCGGGAACCGACGATGCACGAAAAAGGTTGGAAATCCTGCGAAAGGGGCCAGCAGCCGCTGGTTGACGTCAGGACGGAACTCCTGACGTCGCTTCAAAAAACCGTAATGCAACTCCTCTCAGCGCGACTTTCAATCACGTAAATCGTTTATTGTTTATTCTTTTCTAAGGTCGAGTCTCTAAAAACAACTCAACGCTCGAAACCTGCTAGGATCGTCTCCCATGTCACGCAAAGTCAAAACAATTCTCATCGTTGTCATCGCGCTTATTCTCATTGTCCTCATCACGAGTCCCCGCATCAAGCTGTTTGAGTCGGAGGCACAGCGTCCCGGTGACGCGGGAGGAGGCGACCGGCGACTTCCGGTTGCGGGATATGTTGTGAAGCCGGAGCCGGTGAGCAACAAGCTCAACTCCACGGGAACAGTTCTGGCGAACGAGGAAGTGGAACTGCGAAGCGAGATCTCGGGGAAAGTCGAGCAAATCCATTTCACCGAGGGGAGTCGCGTGACGAAGGGGGATATTCTTTTGAAGATCAACGATTCCGAGTTGAAGGCACAACTCTTCAAACAGGAATCGCAGGTCAAGCTCGCCGCCGACAAGGAGCAACGACGCAAACAGCTTTTGGAGAGCAACCTGATCAGTCCGGAAGACTACGAGACTGCCCTGAACGAACTCAATTCCATTCGCGCTGATATCCAGCTCACCGAAGCACGAATCGAAAAGACATCATTGCGTGCGCCGTTCGATGGAGTCATCGGACTTCGATATGTTTCCGAAGGAAGCTTTGTCTCTCCGGCGACGCGCATCGCGAACCTGCAGAACAAATCGTCGCTCAAAGTCGATTTCTCAATTCCTGAAAAATATGCAAAGGAGGTTCGGAAGGGACAGCGCATTCGATTCCGCGCGGCCGGAAGAGATGACTTTCGGACCGGAACGATTTATGCGGTCGAGCCGAAAATCGATCCACTGACACGAACCGTCCAGATCCGCGCGATTTCTGTCAATCCCGATGGGGCGATTCTCCCCGGATCGTTTGCGGAAGTGGAAGTGGTGCTTCAGCAGATCGATGACGCCATGATGGTGCCAACACAGGCACTCATGCCGGAATTGGGAGGCCAGAAGGTCTTTGTGTTGCGAGGAGGAGCCGCGGCTCCGACAAATGTTCAGACCGGTCTTCGCACCGACACGAAGGTCCAGATCACATCCGGCTTGAAGTTCAACGACACGCTGATCACAACCGGGTTGCTGCAGCTGCGTCCAAACATGCCCGTAAAACTTACTGAGATAAACTAAGCGATGAGTCTCTCCGCTACTTCTATCAGGCGTCCGGTCCTTGCGATCGTGATGTCGCTTACCGTCATCCTCTTTGGGGTGATCGGTTTCACATTTCTCGGTGTGCGGGAGTACCCAAGTGTCGACGCGCCGATCATCACCGTGAGCGCGAGCTATACCGGCGCAAATGCCGATGTGATCGAATCCCAGATCACCGAACCGCTGGAAGATGCGATCAGCGGCATTGCGGGAGTTCGCTCCATCAAATCGACAAGCAGTGAAGGGCGAAGCTCGATCCGCGTCGAATTTGAGCTCGGTGTCGACCTTGAGGCCGCGGCAAATGATGTCAGAGACAAAGTCTCGCGCGCGATGCGCCAGCTCCCCCCCGATGCCGATGCTCCAATCGTGCAGAAGGCCGATGCGGACGCAGTTCCGATCGTCAATCTGAATATCAGCAGTAACACGAGGAACCTGCTCGAGCTGACCGAGATTGCAACAAATCTCTTCAAAGAGCGATTCCAAACCATTCCCGGTGTGAGCGAGGTGGGGATCTGGGGATCGAAACGGTACGCCATGCGCCTCTGGATGGATCCGGCCAAGCTCGCGGCCTATCGGCTTACCCCCCTCGACGTCCGGACCTCTCTGGTGCGGGAAAACGTGGAACTTCCCTCCGGACGCATCGAAGGGATGGCCACGGAGATGACGGTGAGGACGATGAGTCGACTGCAAACGGTCGAGGACTTCAACAACCTCGTTCTGAAAGAAACCGAAGGACGAGTCGTCCGCTTCAGGGACGTCGGATATGCCGAGCTTGGTCCCGAGAACTACCGGTCGATCCTGAAGCGCGATGGAATCCCGATGGTCGGGATGGTGCTCATTCCCCGATCAGGGGCAAACTACATTTCGATCGTGGATGAGTTCTACAAGCGGCTTGAGGATATCAAACGAGACATGCCGGCGGATGTGAACATCGGGCTTGGATTCGATTCGTCGAAGTACATCCGGGAGTCGATTCTGGAAGTCGCGCAAACCATCGGCCTTGCGTTCATACTCGTCTTTCTCGTCATCTACTTGTTCCTGAGAGATTTGCGCACGACGATCATCCCGATGATTGCCGTTCCGATTTCGCTCATCGGCGCGTTCTTCATCATGTACCTTGCGGAGTACTCGATCAATGTCCTGACACTGTTGGGGATTGTGCTTGCGATCGGCCTTGTGGTCGACGATGCGATCGTGATGCTGGAAAACATTTTCGCGAAGGTTGAAAAGGGGATGGAGCCGATGGACGCGGGATTCCGCGGCTCGCGCGAGGTGTATTTTGCCATCATCTCCACCACGGTGGCATTGGCGGCAGTCTTCATGCCGGTGATCTTTCTGGAAGGAATCACGGGACGTCTCTTCCGTGAGTTCGGTGTTGTGCTGGCGGGATCTGTGGTAATTTCATCGTTCGTGGCGCTCACACTGACCCCGATGATTTCGACGCGGCTCCTTCGACCGCGGCAGTCACATAGCAAATTCTACTACAAGACCGAGCCATTCTTTAACCGGCTAACAGTGGCGTACCGTTCGTCTCTCATGAAATTCATGAGAAAGCGATCTTTGGCGCTCGTGCTCGTCGGCGCCTCGATTCTCGGTATCTTCCTCTTCGGCATACTGCTTCAATCCGAGCTGGCTCCTCTCGAGGACAGGAGCGGTCTGCGCGTAAACGCGACGGGTCCGGAGGGGGCGACGTTTGAGTACATGGATGCGTATGTCGATGTGCTTGTCTCGACGCTTCTGAAGTCAGTCCCTGAGCGGGAGGCGGTGATTTCGATAACGTCTCCGGGATTCGGCGGCAGCGGCGGAGTGAATGCGGCAATGTCGTTCCTCATTCTTAAGCCCCCGGATCAACGTGATCGCACTCAGCAGCAGATATTCCGCCAGGTGTCCGGGATCGTTCAGCAGCAAACGGGCGCGAGGGCGTTTGTGTCGCAGGATCAATCGATCGGTTCCCGCGGATTCGGTCTCCCCGTGCAGTTCGTACTGCAGGCGCCGAACTTCGACAAGCTCAAGGAAGCGCTGCCAACATTCCTTCTGGAGGCACAGAAACACAAAGCATTTCAGTTTGTCGATGTCAATCTGAAGTTCAACAAACCGGAAGTGCGTGTGGAGATCAACCGCGACAAAGCCCGCACGCTTGGCGTTTCGGCCTCCGATATCGCCCAGACTCTCCAGCTTGCGTTCAGCGACCAGCGGTTTGACTACTTCGTGATGGGTGCAAAGCAATATCAGGTGATCGGTCAGGTGACGAGGGAAAACAGAAATAAACCCCTCGACCTCAAATCGATCTATGTGAAAAGCAACAAGGGGGAGCTGATTCAGCTCGACAATCTCGTCACGCTGGTTGAGGAGAGCAGTCCACCGTCGCGGTATCGATTCAACCGATTCGTGTCTGCCACCGTTTCGGCCGGTCTTGCGGAAGGATACACGCTCGGCGACGGTATTGCGGCGATGCGGGAGATCGGCGACCGCGTTCTCGATGAATCGTTCGCCACGGCACTGGATGGACCATCAAAAGACTATGCAGAAAGTTCTTCGAGTCTCTTCTATGCATTCTTCCTCGCGTTGATCCTTGTGTACCTGGTCCTCTCGGCGCAGTTTGAGAGTTTCCGGGATCCCTTTGTCATCATGTTTACGGTGCCGCTCGCGCTCGCGGGGGCGCTCTTCTCGCTCTGGTATTTCTCTCAGACCCTCAACATTTTCAGTCAGATCGGGCAGATTATGCTGATCGGGTTGGTGACGAAGAATGGAATATTGATTGTGGAGTTCGCCAATCAGCGGAAGGCGCAGGGGTTGTCGATCATGGATGCGATCCAGGATGCGGCGGTTGCGCGCCTGAGGCCGATCCTCATGACGAGTTCTTCAACGATCCTCGGTGCGCTGCCGATTGCGCTCGCACTCGGTGCGGGCTCTGAGAGCCGCGTATCGATGGGCATCGCTGTGATCGGCGGACTGATGTTCGCGAGCATTCTCTCGCTCTATGTGATTCCGGCGCTCTATTCGTTTGTGTCAGAGAAGAAGAAGCATGTCTCGAGTGTGGCGGATGTGAGTGAGGATGGCGTGGACAAGCCGGTGGAGAAGGAGCTGGAAGAAGTAAATAGTGTGAAGTAGGGGGGGAGTCAGTCTTCGACTGCGCAACTTTCGACACCGTCGAAAGTTGCTGCGCTCAGACTGACTCTGGCTGTTCGTAATTCGTCGGGACTCACTGCGCTCCAGTCACCCTTCGACGACGCTCAGGGTGACTGTTGGAAGTAGCAGCACGCCGGTCTATCATCGACGACGCTCCAGTCATTCTGAGCGCAGCACCTTCCGACATAGTCGGAAGGTGTAGAGTCGAAGAATGACTGGCGACGAATGAATATCGTCCAGGGGAGAGCATGAAACGCGGATGGTGTTACATCCTTCGTTGTGCGGACGGTTCGTATTATACCGGTGTCACGTCGAATCCTGAGAGACGAATGTCTCAACACCACTCCGGTTACTATCGCGGTTATACTCTACTCCGCAGACCTCTAGAACTCGTCTGGATTCAGGAATTCCCTTCCATTTCTCAAGCCATCAGGGCCGAGCGCCAGATCAAGGGCTGGTCGCGTAAGAAGAAGGAGGCGCTCATGCGAGGTGATTTCGAATCACTGCATGAGCTTGCGCAATCGAAGGAGATGAGGGAACGGAGGTCGCGAAGGAAGGGCTGGGTTTGAGAAGCGGTGACAGTCAGCCTTCGACTTCACCAATCCCGACAGGGTCGGGATAGGTTGCGCTCAGGCTGACTCAGGCTGCAGGAATTTCGTTGGAAGTATCTGCACTCACTGATGCTCGCGCGAGTGTCACGTTGAGCGTAGCTTCTCCGATCCGTCCGAGAGGTGAAGTCGAAGCGTGACACGGGACTCACCTCGGGATTGGTTGCGCTCAGGCTGACTCAGGCTGCAGGAATTTCGTTGGAAGTATCTGCACTCACTGATGCTCGCGCGAGTGTCACGTTGAGCGCAGCTTCTCTGATCCGTTCGAGAGGCGAAGTCGAAGCGTGACACGGGACTCACCTCGGGATTGGTTGCGCTCAGGCTGACTCTGGCTGATGGAATTTCGTTGAAGTATCTGGACTCACTGATGCTCGCGCGAGTGTCACGCTGAGCGCAGCTTCTCTGATCCGTTCGAGAGGCGAAGTCGAAGCGTGACACGGGACTCACCTCGGGATAGGTTGCGCTCAGGCTGACTCAGGCTACAGGAATTTCGTTGGAAGTATCTGCCCTCACTGATGCTCGCGCGAGTGTCACGTTGAGCGTAGCTTCTCCGATCCGTCCGAGAGGCGAAGTCGAAGCGTGACACGGGACTCACCTCGGGATTGGTTGCGCTCAGGCTGACTCAGGATGCAGGAATTTCGTTGGAAGTATCTGCACTCACTGATGCTCGCGCGAGTGTCACGTTGAGCGTAGCTTCTCCGATCCGTCCGAGAGGCGAAGTCGAAGCGTGACACGGGACTCACCTCGGGATAGGTTGCGCTCAGGCTGACTCAGGCTGCAGGAATTTCGTTGGAAGTATCTGCACTCACTGATGCTCGCGCGAGTGTCACGCTGAGCGTAGCTTCTCTGATCCGTTCGAGAGGCGAAGTCGAAGCGTGACACGGGACTCACCTCGGGATAGGTTGCGCTCAGGCTGACTCAGGCTGCAGGAATTTCGTTGGAAGTATCTGCACTCACTGATGCTCGCGCGAGTGTCACGTTGAGCGCAGCTTCTCTGATCCGTTCGAGAGGCGAAGTCGAAGCGTGACACGGGACTCACCTCGGGATAGGTTGCGCTCAGGCTGACTCAGGCTGCAGGAATTTCGTTGGAAGTATCTGCACTCACTGATGCTCGCGCGAGTGTCACGTTGAGCGCAGCTTCTCTGATCCGTTCGAGAGGCGAAGTCGAAGCGTGACACGGGACTCACCCTTTTCTTCTAAACGGGAGTCGAACCAAGTACCCAGCTCCTCTGATCAGGAATATGATGAAGTACACAACGAGGGAAAGGACAAAGACGTAGTGAATTTGCGTGACCAATTCTGTCCACGGCGCATTGTACACGATGATCACGTAGACGTTCACTCCGACAGCGAACAGAAGTGAGACAATCCAGATGATCAATTCTCTCTGTAGTACGCTCTTCTTGATGTGCAGATCTTTCATATCTCATACCCCTTCGGGAGAGTGACAACCTTCCCGCTCTTGATCGCATTCTCTGCCAGTAGACACCACAACGAAGCGTGGTATCCCTGCTCAGCTAACTCCTTCGGCGCCTCTCCCTGACGTATGTATTTCACAAAAGCTTCCATCTGGAGCTTTGTCTCATCCATTCTGTACCGAGACGTGATGAACTCTCCCGTGTATTGAACCGCCGTCTCCGGAATCCAGCTCGCACCGCCGATGGGGATCGTCTCAAAAATGTCTTTCTCGATATCGTTGATCAAACGAAGAATGGCGGGGGGAGAAGGAGGTTTTTCAGAGTACATCTTGTTCGTTTCCAGCGTGATCATCCCATTGTTGCCCAGCACCTTCTCCTCAATGCCGTGATGCCTGTTGCTGATAAGAGAATCACACAGGAACTGCGTTCCATCGGCATAGCTGAAGATGCAGGCGATGTTATCGTACACCTCTCGCCCGTCTTTCCAGAAATTGATTGAGCCACTCCCCATCACCGAGACGGGCTGCGATTGCAGTGCCCAATTGGCAATCTGAATCTGATGAGACGAGAGCTCGGTAAGCAGTCCCGCGGAAATGTCGTCGTAGAGGCGCCAGTTGATCTTCTTCTCCAGCTCAGGCTTATCTGCAGGAACAGGCCGGCGCCAGTTGTTATTCCTGTGCCAGTACGCGCGGACCTGAGTAATCTGTCCCAAATCTCCCCGATGGATTTTTTCCATCCCCTCGAGATAGACCGGACTGAACATGCGCTGGAGTCCGATGTGCAGAATTCTCTTCGTCTGCAACGATGTCTCATACATCCGTCTGACATCCTTGATGGTTCGCGCCATCGCCTTTTCGCAAAAGACATGGATATTGCTCCGGAACGCATCGACAGTCATTCGGGCATGTTCGTGGAGAGGAGTCGCGATCACAACGCCATCGAGGTCCTTCATCTCGAGCATCTGCCGGTAATCGTAGAACGCTTTCGCCTTCCCTTCGGTCAGTTCGATTGCCCGCTGGTAGTGAGGCACATAGTCGTCGCATACCGCGGCGACTTCGACGTTGAGGATCTCTGCGATGGATTTGATGTTGAGGAGGAGCGCCGTTCCGCGATCTCCGACGCCGATGATCCCGAGCCGAACTCGATCTGAGGGGGATTTGCCGCTGGCCGATGATCCGTTGAACACATTGAGCCATGGCATCGTTGACAACGCAACAGAGGATCCCGCAAGAGCCGAAATCCTTCTCAAGAAATCTCTTCTATTCTGCAAAAACGTGCTTGTCACAATATTCTTCTTTCTACAATTCGTGTGCGACAGGGGATTCAAGGAAGTGTTCGATCTTCACAACATGAATGTCGGGTGCGACTGACTTCACACCTTCGATCTGTGAATCATTCAGAATCATAAATGCTGTCGACAGCGCTTCAGCTTGCAGGGGAGAATCCGACACGACGCCGACCATCCTGGGCTCAAGGATCGGGAAACCGGTTCTCGGATCAATGACGTGTCGGTGCTCTTTTGGATCCCCGTTTTCACTGACAAGGACATTGCTCGATGTCGAGAGAGAGGCGTCGGTCATGCGGAACATCTGGAGTGATGATTCCGGCGCACGGTGATCTCTGAGTCCGACTTTCCAGCAATCACCGTTTGGGTGTCTGCCGACTGTCAGCACCGAACTCTCACCGAAACTCACAAATGCATTTCGAATGCCCACATCTGAAAGAAGTAATCTGACTTTCTCCAGTGCATATCCCTTGCCAATCCCGCCAAGATCAATTCGAATGACGTCATTCTCCAGTTTCACCGACAGATCGTCCTTGTTCAGAAGAATCTTCTCGTATCCCAGATGTTCTCTCAGGCGCTTCACGGTTTCTTCATCAACCGTATGAGAATCTGTCCCTTTCCAGAAATCGAGGAGAGGTCTCATGGTGACATCGAACGCCCCGCAGGTCAGTTGTCCGAATTCGATACATGTTTCAAGAAGAGTGAAGAGTTCTTCGCTGATCCGATATTTCTCGCGCCATGCATATCGGTTGACC
The DNA here is from genome assembly GCA_016873805.1 of Ignavibacteria bacterium. Classification (GTDB taxonomy): domain Bacteria; phylum Bacteroidota; class Ignavibacteria; order UBA10030; family UBA10030; genus VGVZ01. The sequence continues at coordinate 16,658 of VGVZ01000035.1, read as the reverse complement.
ATCGATACTTCGCTTTCCCGGCTGAAGAAGCTCAGGAGAGATTCGATGCGTTGAACCTCGTGCCGGATTGAGTGCACAACCCTCTCTCCCACTTCCTCATCGATCGAAGGGAGGAGGAGATTCAGTCGTGTTCCCATGGCGTAGAAGCCGCTATGATAGACCGCAGACATGCTTGTGTCGCTTCAAAAGAAAATCCTGTGGGGCTGACTCAAAAGATTACCGAGGAGGACTTATGGGACGGCCTCATATCAAGTAAGGTCATAGTGCCGCTCGAATGTACACGGCTCGATAGCGATAACACATTATGATTTCCCGGAAGTGGCATCAGTACTGGAAGACTTTTCCGTCCGCCAGGACCTCCTGATTCACGTGATCAAATGTGACGAATTTTCTGGTCTGCAGTGCAGCGGTGACCATGATATTCGCGACGGAATGATAGTAGCCCGCCTCGACCGGTGCGTTCGGCTCTTTGCGTGAGCGGATGCATTCCATCCAATTCAGAACGTGAAGGGTGGTCATCAAATCTGCACCGGTGTTTGCTCCTGTTTCGACCTTGACGTCGGATCCCGCGAGGTCCATCGTCGGAAGCAGATTTGGTTTCATCCCCATCGCCTTTGCATGCTGCTCGGTCAGCCCGCCGGTGGGAGTGACTTTGTTGGTGTCGAGATTTAGTTCGCCGGCGTTGGAGTAGTAGATTTCCTTTATGCCGCCTGCCGAATTGAACATCCGCGACGAATAGAGAACCTGGAATCCTTTCGTCAGGTCGTTCTCCGGACCGTAGTCGAAGACGGCGGTCATCGCATCATGATTTGTCCGACCGTCGTTCCACATGTATATCCCGCCGTTCGCGGAGACGCTGCGCGGGATCTTGTACCCGCTGAACCAATGCACCGTGTCGATCTGATGCGACATCCATTGTCCCGGAATGCCGGACGAATATGGCCAGAAGAGGCGGTACTCGATGTACTTGCGCGCATTCCACGGTTCGAACGGCCGGTTCATGATGTACCGTTTCCAGTCGGTGTCGCTTTCTTTGATTGTCGCGGTCAATTCCGGTCTCCGCCACCGGCCGGGCTGGTTGACGTTCCAGGTCATCTCAACCATCTTGATGTCGCCGAATCGTCCCGACTCGATGAATTCGAATGCCGTGTGACAATTGGGTCCGCTTCTCCGCTGGGAACCCATCTGACAGATCGTTCCCGAATCCTTGATTGCCTTGAGGGCAAGACGATTGTCTTCCATCGTTTCGGCAAACGGTTTCTCGACGTATGAATCTTTCTTGTGCTGTGCGGCCTCAATGGCATGAATGGCATGCTGAAAATCGGCCGTCGAAATGATCACCGCATCAATGTCCTTGTCCTCATACATCTTTTCATTGTTGATGTATGTGACGACGTTCTTCCCATGCTGTTGCTTGAAGAACTCCGCCCCTTCGTGCCGCCTCCTGTTCCAGATATCAGAAACGCCCTTGATCTCGAAGTTTAACTTGTCGGCGTACGTCATGAAGGCCGGGATCAGGGACTGCTTTGCCCGATCGGAGAAGCCGACAATCCCGACAACAACGCGATCATTTGCGCCGATGATTCTGCGATAGCTCTTTGCATCAAGTCCGTATGAACTCAACACAATTCCCGCGGCGGCCGCGGCGGATGTCTTCATGAATTCTCTTCGTGAGTTGCTCATGCTTGTTCCCTCCGCTCAGTCTAATTCCCGTAGTTTGATATTCATGAAGGAAACCTCGTCACCATGATCCTGCAGGAGGATGTGTCCCTCCTTCAGTTCACCGAAGTTGGGCCACACCTTGTATTTGCTGTACGCAACGAGGGCACGCCACATCTGGTTGCTCCGGGCGTATTCCACAACCTTGAACCCGTTCAGCCAGTGCTCAACGTTGTTGTCCCGTACGACGATCCGCGCGCGATTCCACTGACCGATTCCATTGAATCTCTTGTTCACCGGCGCAATCAGATCGTACAATCCGCCCAGCGTTCGGTTGCCGGCGACGCCAAGTTTGCCGTCGGGATGCTTTTCGTCGTCAAGAATCTGGAATTCACATCCGATCGCGGATCCTTCTCCCTTGTTCAATTCAGGATCAACAAAGTACTTGATCCCGCTGTTTGCCCCCTCAGTGATCTTGAAATCGACGATCAATTCGAAATTCCTGAATTTCCTGGTCGTGATGATATCGCCGCCATGCCGCGACTCTGCGCCGCCGGAGGGAAGGACTGTCAGCACCCCATTCTTGATTTCCCAACCGACCTGCGGGAATGATTCAATCTTGGCTCCCCGCCATCCGTTTGTGGATTTGCTGTCCCAGAGCAATTTCCAACCTGTCTGCTTTTCGTAGTCAGAAAGCGTGTTGGCGATGAAGTTGGTTTGGGGAATCGGTTCCGGTTTCGATGCGAATTTTGCCGGATCAGTCGTCATAATTCTGATGTTCCGCCACATTACTTTGATGCCCTGCTTTGACTGATCGTCCTTGATGTCGTGGACCTGCAAACCGATGAATCCCGTTTTTGTCATGTCGTCAAGGACATCTGCACATGCGATGCCGTTGACCCACGTGCGGATTGAATTGCCGATGGCTTCGACGCGAACCTTGTTCCACTCGCCGTTGCGAAACGCTTTCCGTCCGTTCGGATTGGTGTCGAGTGTGTAGAGCCAGCCGCGCCGTGCCTCATCATAGATTCCTCCGCTCCAGGCTCGGTCGGTCGGATCGATCTCAACTTGGTATCCGTGTACTCTCCCGTCTCTGTACTCCTTTCTGCTCTCGCTCCTGATCTGGACGCCGGAATTGAGCTGAGGATCAACGTTGGTTTCGAATTCCAGAGTGAAATCCGAAAACTTCTCCTTCGTGCAGAGAAAGGAATTGGGAGAACCGACGACTGCCTCCCCGACGAGAACTCCATCCTGAGCGTAGAACTTGGCAAACCCGTTGATAATCTGCCATCCCGACAGGTCTTTCCCGTTGAAAAGCTGCTTCCAGGTTTCTTTTGTATGTGTGGTTGCCGATGACGCTACAACCAGAATGGCGCAAAGAATTGTTCTGAATTTCATCTCAATTCATCATTTATGTGTAGGTTAGTCTTGCATGTGTCGAAGGGCTATTGCATTTGACCGTTCATATCATACCAAACGCATCTGCGATCATCTACTCCTCCATTACTCCCGCCGGAGCGCTCCATGGTTTCCCATTGACGACCACCTTATCTGCAACGATATCCCTTGTGAATGCAATCCGATCGTCATTCAACGATCGGAGGACCGAAATTGTCTCGAGGTAAATCCTCTCGATATGTTCTTGTTCGACCCCCACGATCTTGAAGGTATGGTTCTGCGAGAGACGACAGGTGAGATTGCGAACGAAGAAATCGTTGAACCGGGTTGGAAAGTTGTTCCCACGATATCCTTGGTAGTCCATCTGAAACATGAACACAGCGGTCTGCACTTCGTCCATATGGATGTTTCGCATATAGATGTTTTCGACCTGTCCACCGCGATCGAGGTTTGTTTTGAAGTTGATTCCATGCTCGGCATCGTGAATGAAAACGTTCTCTACATATACATTCCGCACGCCTCCGGACATTTCGGAGCCGATGGTAAACGCGTTGGTCATCGAGCGGAGCATGCAATTCCTGATGATGACGTTTTCCGTTCCAGGACGTTTCCACGCATCCTGATCCCTTCCCGCCTTGATCGCGATAGCGTCATCGCGGGTGCTGATATTGCAGTTCTCGATCAGCACGTCGGTGCACGAATCGGGATTGATGCCGTCGTCGTTCAGAATACCCTCAAAGATGTTCACTCCCCGCACCGTCACGTTTTTGCAGAAGACAGGATGAATGGTCCAGAAGGGGGCCGACTTGAAGCTCAATCCTTCGATGAGAATGTTCTCGCAAATGATGAACTGAACCAGCGTCGGGCGGAGGAAGTGCTGGCGTCCCGTTCCCTGCCCGTCATTTTTTCCATCTCCGTTGAGATCGAGAAAGCCGTTGCCGAAGACGCGCGTCTCTACAGGAGTGACATCATTTCCGAATTGTCTCAACCGGGTCTTGTCCGCATCCTGCACCAAACCGCCTCCGGTCGCCTTCTCGCGCCACTGCGACCAGGTCCCCTCCGTCTGTCCGTCAATCAATCCCTTCCCCGTCAGGGCGATGTTCTTTGCATCACGTGCGTAGATCAAGGGTGAATAGTTATAGCAGAGCGTTTCTTCCCATCGCACAAGAACGAGGGGAGTATACATAGCCGGATCGGTCCCGAACCGGATGATTGCCCGCTCTTCGAGATGGAGGTTGACATAGCTTTGAAGATGAATTGGTCCATTGACCACATACTCACCCGGAGGAATGACCACTCGTCCGCTTCCCGCGGAGGCACATGCGGCGATGGCCGCCGTGATGGCGGGCCGGGCGTCGGTCTTTCCGTCTCCCTTCGCGCCGAACGTGGTGACATCGAATGACCGTTTGGGAAACACGGGAGCTTTGATCCGCGAGAGAATTTCTGGAACGCGGTTCCATCCTTCATCATTCAGTATTCGTGCGCTCGCGAGAGTCCATGGCGTACGCATCTGGGCAATGCCGTCAGATGAGACGAGGATACCAACCGCGATGAGCGTGATCAGGATACAACGGGGGAACGAAAAAACAGATTCGGGACGGGGATCTTCATGCTGTGTGAGCGCCAAGAATGCGTTTCAGAATACTCAAAGAATAGTCGTGAGGCAAGAACGAAAGGGTGAGAACCGATACGAGTTACGTCAGAAGAAAAATGAACGCGTATTAGAAGAGGGATGTCAATTCCGAGATCGAGTCGATCACACAATCGGGATTGAGGGATTTCATCTCATCCCGTCCCAGCGAGCCGTAGGTTACCCCGCATGTGAGGGTTCCCGCGCTTTTGCCCGCGAGAATGTCATTGGCCGAATCTCCGACCATCAAGGTCTCTCGGGCGTTCCACTTCAGAGTATCAAGGATAGTGTGAATGATTGCAGGGTCCGGCTTATACGGTGGAGAGTCCGATCCCTGGACAAGCTGAAAGAGCGACGCAATCCCGAAGTGTGATAAGAGCTTCGACGAAGTCTCGGTCGACTTTGTCGTCGCGATGGCGAGTCCGACTCCGCGCCGGGACAGTGTGGAGAGTGTCGATTCGACTCCGGGGAAGAGCTTCGTGTGTTTCAGCATGTGTGCTCGATAGCGATCACGATAGACGATAGAGGCGCGCGGAATTTCGTTGTGGAGTGAGGGGGGAAGGAGAGAAGCGAAGATTTCCGCGATCGGTTTGCCGATGTGCCGCCGCATCTGCTCATCGGCAATCCCGTCGACACCGAACTGGCGGAGCGTCCAGATTTGTGCATCAACGATGTCACGGTGGGAATCGAGGATGGTTCCGTCGATATCAAAGATCACATTGCGGAGCGGCGTGGGCTCAGTGACGGACATCGGTTCCGTTGAGGAGCACACGTTGCTCGCCGATATCCAACACGAGAACACGGTCGGCAACGTTTTTCTCCTTGGCGATTCGCTGGAGTTGTTCGACGGCAAAGGTGAGGGTCGGGTCGAATCCCTGGACAAACGTCCTGTGGTGCATGGGCATCATGACCTTCGCATCGAGATCCTCGAGAATGATCAGTGCCTCGGCGGGATCGATGTGGTTGTGTGCCATGAAGTCACGTGGTTCGATGGGTGCAATGGGAAGGAGCGCAACATCGACATCGAACCTTCTGCCGATTTCTTTGAACAGTTCCGGGTGATAACCGGTATCACCCCCAAAGAATACCGTTTTCCCGCGATATTCAATTACATATCCCGTGTATCCGCGATCCCTCGCCCACGGAATATCGAATCCGTACCTGCCGCTGAAATGTTGTACCGGGACGGCGGTGATGCGAACACCCTCCTCTTCAACGACATCCCACGGCTTCATTTCACGGATCTCCCTGTGATCGAAATCGGGTGTATACGGAAGCGCACCGAAGGGAACCAGTAACATACCGTCCTGCGGAAGCATATCGATGCTTCCGTAGCTATAGTGATCGAGATGGATATGGGAAATCAACGTATAGTCGAGTTTGGTGATGGATGAGGGATCGAGACCCCGTTCAGACCTTCTCCGCATCACCATGCCGACGGTGTTGGTGAACATAGGATCGGTGATGAAGACCTTGTCGGAGATTTGGATGAGAACTGTGGCATGTCCGACCCATGTGATGGCCAGCTCGGTGTCGGGGCGGATGGGGCGGTGGAGCTTGGGAGAAACCGGTGCAATGGGATCTCCGATTTGCTCGATGGAGCGGGCGAGAAACCTGCCGGCAATAGAGCTGCAGCCGGGAGTAGCAAGTATGATAGTCGTAAGTATGGTAGTAGTAAGTAGAAAGTATAGAAGTTGTCGTTGCATGTTAGAAGAATCGGAACTCAAGTGATGTAATCCAGATCGCCGGATGAGAACTCTGCTTGACATTGAGATGCACGAAACCGAACAGTGTGGAAATTCCGGCAGCTTTGAAGACCACGGTCTCTCCCCCCACACGATGGAGCGCGAGTCCGAGATTGAGAGTTAGATGTTCACCCCGTTCGATGAGCGGCACATATCCCATCAGTGTGGCCGATACTCCGGTGTGAGTCGATGCGATCGCCGAGGTGTAGAGCTGAGCGGCGACATTAAGTTCTACCGATCCTGCAAACCGGTATGTCGGGATCACAATGAACGAGCTCCACGGAGAAACGTGTTTGTTGATCCCAAACGAATACGAGAGCGGAGTCACCTTCCACTCAAATCCAAAGGCGTGCGTTCCAGCGGAATACAGTGTCACACTCGGGACGGCCTGGAGGGGAAGCCAGCCCGAGAGGCGTTTGTTGTTGTCCCAATCCTGTGAGAACGTCAGAGAGGGTACGGAACTCAACATGAACAGGAAAGCGATGGTGCGTACTGAAATCTTCATCTGTATCCGGGCAATGAAGGGAACACGAACCCCTTTTCGTTGTAAATGAAAAAAAATATGGGTAGACTCAACCGACGTGGGGAGTCACGGAGTTCATGTATTCAACGTGCTGGTTGATCAGAAAGTTTCGCAAGGATGATCATCCAGCGGGGAGATGGCCCTATGGCACTCATGAAGGAGTTTCTTCTCTGGTGCTCGACCAACGCCTATCTCAAGCAGCGCATCCCGCACACTGCATTTGCAAAGCGGGCTGTACGAAGGTTCATGCCGGGAGAGACGACCGAGACGGCCATTGCCGAGGCGGCGCTTCTCAAAATCGCCGGCATCTCCACTGTCCTGACCTACCTTGGGGAAAACGTAACTGATTTGAAAGAAGCGGAACGGAACAGGGATCACTACCTGGACCTGTATCAGCGGGTCTGGACCGGGGGCCTTTCGTCTGAGATATCAGTCAAGCTCACCCAGCTGGGGCTGGATGTGAATCCCGACAGAACCTTTGCGCACGTTCGGGAACTCGCGATGAAGGCGAAGGAGATCGGCAACTTTCTCTGGATCGATATCGAGAGCAGTCCCTACGCCGATGCCACGCTCGATGTCTATCGCCGCCTGCGGATGGAGTTCAGCAATGTGGGGCTCTGTCTGCAATCGTATCTCTATCGAACGAAGGAGGACCTTGCTTCCCTCATTTCCCTCGCTCCGTCGATCCGACTAGTCAAAGGAGCATACAAAGAACCGTCGAGCATTGCGTTCCCACGCAAAAAGGATGTGGACAAGAATTTCGTCGATCTCCTGGAGTCCATGCTTCGAATGTCCTCGGGAGAAATTGGCCGCATCGGCGTCGCGACGCACGACGAAAAGATCATTGAACACACGAAACAGTTTGCCGGCAGGAACAACATCCCGACAGATAGATACGAATTTCAACTGCTCTACGGCATCAAGCGTGACCTTCAGAGACGTCTGGCGCAGGAAGGGTATCGCCTGCGCGTGCTGATTAGCTATGGCACCGCGTGGTACGCGTGGTATCTGCGCCGATTAGCGGAACGTCCCTCGAATGTTCTCTTTGCTGCGCGCAGCCTCTTCCGCTAAATCCTCATCATCGCGACAGATTTTATATGTCGCAAGGCTGATCATTCAATGATCATCATCGGGGGAGAATCTCCCTCTGCAAATTCTTTATCAGCCAGGCAGAACGCGGCATAGAAGAACTCACCTATGGTTCCCGAGAGAACCAACTCCTCGGATTTGCCCCGGTTGACGGTCAAGGTCGGCGTCACAGGATTGAATATTTCGGGTTCAGGGAAAAAGAAGACGACTTTCGATCCTTTGGCGTTGAACACGACGCCGTCGTTTTCTTTGCACTTGAGTTCCAGCGTCCCGGGCTTCGCTTTCCAGCGTTTCTTCTTCTTGTCATACTCTATCGTGACGGTCTTCCTTGTCTTTGATATCATAGAATCCCCTCCCGTTTGTTTTGCAGAACTTCCTGTTTGAATCTGCAACAGAAGTGATTTATAACTGCCCACGATTGCCAGGAGAAGCCTTCCAACAGTCTTTCCCAACGGACTCACGGTTGTGTCCCGCATCGTTCTCAACCAAGACTACTGCTGCCCGAGCATATGAAGTTGCCAGAGTTCTCTATCTGACCTGTGAAGAATTGGTTTGAGCGTGAGATATCCGGTAGTGCCGATGGTCTTGTGCAGGTGATTCAGCTCTTTGAACTTTGCCTCCACTTCGGGATCCCGCGGAATTTCAAAGCCCGCTTCACGCATGAGCAGCAATCCCTTTGCCTGAACTGCCAGTTCGAGGTGGATGCGAAGGTAGCATAGCATATCGGCAATAATCTCACCACGGAACCGGTTGCGTAGCGTTTCGAGATACTGTCCGATCTTTGTGCTCGCCACATTTCCCGAGGTGATGAGCTTCAGCAGTTCGACGTCTGTGTCGAAGCCGATCCCCAGCCAGGTTCGGGTCGCCTCTCTGCTTCGTTCGAAAATGAACACAAACAGAACCGGCAGGGCGATGGAGATTCCAACGGCGGAGAGGAGTGGATGGAAGAAGAAATGATTATAGCCCGAATGAGTGATGATCGCGAGAAGCAATCCGAGGAAAATCGTTCCCGTTTGGGCAGGTCGAGTTCGATCGGAGAATGACTTCGCGAAGATGGCGACAATCGCCGTTGTGCCGCCATGCATCACGGCCGTGCCAAAACCACGGACAAACCAGGTGTACGGTGTCGCGTGGGGCAGGGCATGCATGTAGTATGAATTTTCCACTACCGCGAATCCCGCGCCGATCGCGAATCCATAAATCACGGCATCGACTGTGAAGCCGACCTTCTTTGTATTCACCAGGTAGATCACATACGTCGCCTTCAGGATCTCTTCACCAACAGGAGCGACGAATCTTCTGAATGGATCGTCGCCGAGAGCGAGGAGTTCCCTGAGTTGATGGTTGACAATGTATGTGATCAGAGCGCCGAGGCAGCCGATGACAACCGTCAACAGGACTCCCCTCAGTCGCACAAGCTTGTAGCTGTCGAGCACGACAAGTGCAGCAACGAAGACGAGCACCGGGACAATCCCGATGCCTGCGCTGACCACAAATTGGAGAATGGATGACGGCACAGTTGGAACTTTGTCTGGACAAATCCGGGCCAGGGATGAAGAGGGACTCTCTCCGGTTCCTCTACAGAATCTTGAGCGAGATCATGAATTCACTGCCGGGTCGTGAGTGTTCCTCGAATGCAACGGCATAGCCAAGAGAAAACGTCGATTGAAGCATGGAAAAGAGGACGAGTCTGAAGTCAACCTGTACCCCAACATTGAGCAATGATTGCCGGAGAGTCTTTGCGTCGACGTCTGTTACGATCGCGGAGCTGAAGAGCGATGTGCGCATCCAGTTGGAATAGAATGCCGGCACTCCGAACTTCCGGAATCTCACCGGCGGAAGATTCCATTCAACCATCCCCCGCACAAAATTCTTGCCGCCGATATCGTTCAGTTCGACTCCGGGGAAGCTGTAATATTCCCGGTATCGCTTGATCTCCTGAAAATCGATCCAGTTGTTCCCGAAACCTCCGAAATAGAAGTTCGCAAAAGGATCGTTCCGGTCGCCGAATGAGCTTCCCGCGGCACTGCGAAGCCAGATCGATGAATGGTCGATCGGAAGCGGGATGCCGTAGTCAAGGACCGAGTAGAGACGCGGGAAATGGCTGGATCGCACGTACGTATTGAGTCCCACCAGTTGCCAGCGAATGCCTTTCTCGTAGTCTACGGCTCCAAGTGAGGCGCGCATGTACTTGTACTGGAGCCTGGCACTGCCGACCAGAAACCTGTCGAACGAGGTGCTGATGTTCTGGTAGTCAGGAAGCCTCTCGAGACCACCGTACCCTGCCAGAAAAATGTTGTAATCGAATGTTTCCGGTTCTCTAAAGATGAGATGATCTTTGTAGTTGATCGAGAGGGAGTAGCCTTTCCGGCTTGTCTTCGTTGGGCCAAAGAGGTCGTAGAAATCTGCACCGTTGTAACGAGCAACAAATTTCCAGTTAGAGACGCTGTAGTTCAGAGAAGCATGAAGACGTTCAGCCTCCGGGACGAGAGCATTTGGTGTGTAGGATGCCGTCAATCCAAATTCGTGCATCAGCATCGGATCGGAAAACCCCAATCTCATCCCGAATGCCGCAAATTCTTTGTACCCCTCGGCAACAGGATAGGCGGAAACCAACCGGACATTTCGGAGGGGATGATATTCCCCTGCATAAAGGGTAAGTGTGTCGATATCAATGATTTTCTCTGACGGGGGAGCCACTTCCCAGGAGGTCAACACAGGATACCGCGAGACGATTGCGGTACCCAGATATCGCGTCGGAGATACGTCTTCTGTCACGCTGTTCGCTATCGTTCCTGGGACGAATCCGGCTCCCGTGTAGCTGAACGCGACGAGCGAATCGGGCGAAATGGGGAGAGGCCGGAACAATCCGGACTCGCAATTGCTGATCCACTTCATCTCCTGGCGCTCGAAATCATAACGTACAACATTTGAGACTCCGGTATAGTACGAAGTGCCGAAGAGATAGCGACCGTCGGGGGAGAAGGCGAAATTTGACGGTGTACTGTTCTCAAAATCAAAAAGGACCTCATAGTGCGCGTGCCCCTTCAGGAGCTTCGGGATTTCCAGCCGCACAAGCTGTTGCCGTCCCGTCACATCGGCCATTGCACCGACAAGGTATCGTCCGTCGGCAGAAACGTCGATGTCAAACATATCTGTCCCGTACGGCCAGGAATGGACCAGATCGATCTCATTGTACGGCGGCAATATTCTGACAATTGATGATATGCCGTTGAAATGTCTGATCCCCCACAGCGAGAGATCCGATTGATTGAAGGCGAGGTCTCCGGTTCGCGCATCCTCTTGGAGGAGCGTCACCTGTCCGGTGCGGAGATTGAGGGCGTTCAGATCGCGCCATCCGTTATTGTCGGATGTGAAGAATAGTCTCCCATGAGATTTGTCAAACGCGAGGGCACAAACATAATACAATGCAGCGCCCTTCACCTCGCACAATTGTCTGATACTTCCGTCACTCATCGAGATTGCGGCGATATATGGAATCTGACCCGGATAGTTAACCGCTGCATAGATCATACGGCTTGAGGAGTCGTAATATGTACGTGACACTGATCCCAGTGCGCGCCGCGAAATAGGCCGAAACGGCGTTGTCGGATACTCCCGGATCGATGCGAGATTTGCATTCTGCCACTCCTGCTCCCAGCCAATCCATCGTGACCATTCTTCATCAAGTGATCTTCCGTAGACATTCGTGAACTGAGAGGAGAAATAGCGGTTGCTCGCGTCGGTGCGTGCAATCCAGTCGATGAGTTTTTCCGGGCCGTAGTGGTACACGAGGTAGCTCATGAAGCGGGTACCGTAGAGGTACGAATTTGCCCCTACCTGGAAATCAATTGTGGTTCCCTCGGACTCAAGGCCCACCACGTCATAGATGTGGCTTCCGTCCCGAACCATTGTTCGGAAGACCATCTCGTCGTACGGACTGAGGGCTCGGCCGTATCCGCCGCCCATCCATGTTTCCATGAAGACCGCAATCCCTTCATGATACCAGCGGGGAGAATAGCGGCGGGGATTTGTCAGATAGGAATAGAACATCGACAACGGATTTTCGGATGTCGGTGCAACCTTGCCGAAGAAGATCGACCGGAAGAGACGGTCGCCGGAAGAGGCCTGATCGCTGGCAACGATGTGCACCAGCTCGTGATTCATGTTCGAATTCATGCGCTCATTGGCCGGTGCGGTCTCGTATACGTAGTTCAGGGGAGCGAGTCCCATGTTCACAAAGTTCCGCGGAACGGCGGTTGCTCCGGCATTCCCGTAATCGGCAAAATCGTGCAGCAGGATCGTGACCTCCTGATCCGGCGTATAACGAAAACGGGATTTGTGATATCGGTATGAATTCTCGAAGCACCGGGCAAGATGCGGAATGACGTATTCATGGAGCTTCGTGTAGTAGATCAGCCGGAGGTCTTTGGTCTGAAGCGTATACAGCTGGGCGTGCAAGGAGTTGGACGAAAACGATGCGAGCAGCGCGACGGTGAGGAACCAGCGTGGATCGATTCTCACGTCTCCTTCCTCCTATATTTGCCGCAGGACCTGACTGCTGTGGCGAAACTTCTGAAGGCCCGGGAGTCCTGGTAAAGTCTCAAACGAGTCGTCGTGAGGTACTCACGAGAGTTCTCCAGGTGAGAACAAAAAGAAAGGAGATGCCGTACCAAGATACGGCACCTCCCTTCCTCTGTCAACCCCCGCGAGGGTTTCTCCCCGGCGAATGACGAAGCGCAGCCATCTAGCTCCTTCGCTCGCGTGTTATGGTTTTTTCTGCAGGCTGACGTCCTGAATGGCCTTCATGAACTCTTCCCGCTGGATCGCCTTATAGAAATCCTCATACAGGGCGGCCTTCAGGAAATCCTCCTGACTCACAGCCTTCAGGAACTCCGTCGACGCGATTGCCTTCCGGAACTCCTCTGTTCGAAGGGCCTTCAGGAAGTCTTCGTGCGCCAGTGCCTTCAGAAAAGACTCGCTGCTGATCGCTTTCCGGAGTTCAGTATTTCTGAGGGCCTTGAGGAAGTCCTCATTCGCGATCGCCTTATGAAAATCCTCATACTGCAGGGCTTTCAGGTGATCCTCCTGGAGAGCGGCCTTGAGGAAATCCTCATTGTGCAGTGCCTTCAGATGGTGCTCCGTCTTAAGTGCCTTGAGGAAATCCTCGTTCCGGAGCGCTCTGAGGAAATGGTCTGTCGCGAGTGCTTTGCGGAACGCCTCGCTCCTGATGGCCTTGAAGAATTCAGTTGTGCTCACGGCTTTCATGTACTCTTCACTCCGGAGCGCCTTCATGAATTCCTCACTCTGAAGAGCTTTCCGAAGATCTTCGCTGCGGATGGCCTTCATGAAGTCCTCACTCGCCGCCGCCTTCATGAACTCATCCTGACTGACTGCTTTCCGGAAACTCTCGTCCGCGAGAGCCTTGCGGAAATCAGTACTCAGTGCGGCCCGCAGAAAATCTTCCGAATCCATCGCCCTGAGGAAATGCTCTGTAGAGATTGCTTTCATGAACTGTTCATCCTGCAGGGCTTTGAGGAGATTGGCGTTGCTGATGGCCTTCTGGAACTCCACGCTTTGGATCGCCCGTAGAAAATCCTCTTGCAGCGCAGCTTGGAGAAAATCTTCGTTGCTCAATGCTTTCCGGAAATCCTCGTTCTGCATTGCCTTCATGAAGGTAGGGTTCTGGATCAGTGCCTGGTACTCCTGACTCTTGAGCGTGACATCGCCGGTGGCGACTTGCTCCGAGCGGTACCTTTCTGCCTTTCGCACGCCTCCCATTGTCCCCTCGATTTCCCCTTGCTCCGGCGGAGGATAGTTGAGTGAGAAGTAGAGCGCGACGGCGATGACGGCAAGCACGACGATCATGACCGCAAGCCCTCTCCCTCCCGCGAAGAACGACTTTTTGTCTGCCATGACAACCTCCTTTTTAGTTATCGAAGGAGAAACTGTGAGCTGAGAAAGAACAGCAGCTCGTTATTTGCCGCTTATGACATTCGTCCGGTATTCCACCAGCAGACCCGTTGCAGAGTAGATCCTCAGGTGCAGCATTCCGCCGACGGGTTCTCTGTCATTCAGAAACAACAGGTACTGATTATCTCCTTTGTTCTTAAACTGGACCCTCCCCTCGGATACAGCGATATCTGAAATTCCTTCCTGGACGTGACGAAATCCTGTCAATCGCATCTCGTTCTCATTATATTGAGTGATGACCTCGACCTCCTCCGCGGAATTCACGACGAGATCTGCCAAAATGCTGTTTCCGGCTCTGCGGATCTCCAGGGAACCCTGAACTATGCCCTCCGCGAAATCCTTCCGCTCAACATGGATATAGCCATTTCTTGTGGGGGGGGTCGCAAGGGTCCCTGTCAAATCCCGATCATCAAACCGTGTTTCCCGTTCAAGGTTCCAGATCACTGCCGATAGTGCAACACCGAGAATGATTCCGGCGGAAAAGACATAGGCAAACGCAAACCTGTTTCGCGTGCCGAACGTCGCGGTCCATCTGAAGATAGGCGACCTCCGTTCCTGCTCTCCGTGTTTAATCCGTACCGTCCGAAGAATACTCTCTCTCAATTGAGGCGGCGGATCGGTATGGCTCACGACCGAAAGCGCGCGTGAAAGCTCGGTCAGTTGATCGTGCAGGACCTTTGCTTCAGGATTCGCAGCCAGATATTGACCGAGATACTCCCGTTCCTGCTCCGACAGCTGGCCATCAATTGAAGCGTTGATGAGTTCCCGGTGTCGATCGTCAATCATATTTGGAAGAGGCCTCTTTGTGTCAGCAGCTTTCTCAATCCCTGACGCCCGGCAAACAATCTTGATTTCACCTTTTTCTCTGATACCTCCACAACGTTGCTTATTTCACGATACGACAGATTATGAAAGTGGCGAAGGATCAGGACAATTCGTTGTTCCACCGGTAGATCGAGGAGCGCCTCCTCGACGACCTGAGTTGTCTCCGTCTGGTGAAATTTTGCATCTGGTTGAAGAGTCGTGGACGGAATCGTTTCGTCATGCGGGATCGTCACCTTGCGCGCCTTCAAGAAATTGAGAGACTCATTGACGACGATCCGGTACAGCCAGCTGAAGAACTTGTGCTGGCGATCATATCTGCCAAGGCGTTCAAAAACCTTGAGGAATGCGTTCTGGGTGATGTCGGCAGCATCCTCAGGATCCCGAACCATTCGCAGCGCGGTGTTGTACATAACCTTCTCGTACTTCTGCACCAGCTCCTCAAACGCGCCGAGGTTCCCGCGCAAACATTCCTCGATGATTTCTTCGTCTGGCCGCTCAACCATAAATACAATCGGGCTGGAAAAAAGTTTGTCTGATGTTGGGAAAATGTTGCATTCGGGTCATATCATTCAATTTCGAAGATGACGTCGAACCGCGCATAGCGGAAAACGTCCCGGATATGGAGATTCATCTCCCGGATCTTGAGTTTGTGGCCTGATTGGCTCAGCCGTTTCTGTGTAGCCAGCAGCACTCCCATCCCGGCGCTGGAAATGTAGTCGAGTTTCCGAAAGTTGAGGGTTGCGTTCGTGTCGACTCCCGCGAGAAACTCATTCACCTTGTCGACCTGGGTGATGTCAAATCTTCCCGAGATGGCAATCTCATTTGCCTCGTTATATCGGATATCCAGCATATCATTTCTCCAGAGTTTTCACAAGAGTCACGGTACTCGTTCCTCCGTGGTAGTTGTAATCGATGGAGTCAAAATAGCGTTTTACCAGGAAGAGGCCAAGTCCGCCCGGCTCTCTCTGCTCAAGATCGTGGTGAAGCTCCGGGGACGGCACCTCCCGGGGATCGAAGTGTTCGACCTCCGTGTCCACGAGGCGCACAAGGAGCTGATGTTCATTCCGCTCAAGAGTGATTCCGATATCGTTCTGCGCCTCGGGATTATGTTTCACCATGTTGGCAAACAACTCTTCGACTCCGAGGTGAAGTGCGAACTTGTTGATGTCGTCGAGCCGGTGGGTATCGACGAAACGATCCACAAAATCGAAAATCGCCTCGAGCGATGAGAGCTCCTTTTTGAACGATCCGGTCAACACGCTGTTCCCTTCCGCTGAACCCTTCCCTCACAATCGACTCTGATTCGACGCTTCGGCTATTCGATGATCATCATCGGTGGTGATCCCCCCTCGGCAAACTCGTTGATTTCCGAACAGAACGCGGCGTAGGGATGGAGTCCGAGAGTAGCCTCTATGCTGACGTTCAGTGCCGCCGAATTGTTGCGAGCAATGGGAAGCGTTTGCACGGGGGGAGAGAAGAGGTCCGGTTTTGGAAAGAAAAGCGTCACGCTGCTGTTCACGGCGTGAAACTGGATTGTGCCGCCGCGCGGCACGTCTCGATAGGGAGGAGTGACAACGGCCTTTTTGGCCGCACAGACGATTCGTACTTCCTTAGGTGTTGAGCTCATAGGGAAATCCTCCTTTCGGATATGTACGTATTGGTCTGAGTGGTGAGTCGCTGATAACCTAGTGGACTGTTACGATGATTGTGTGACATTGGCATAATGCCGGGCCATGGTTTCTCGTGCCCGGTTCGTGGTAAAGCGCCACGAGATGGTGGTTCGATGACGGTTACGCTGTTGCTCCCATGAGCGAAC
>VGVZ01000034.1 GCA_016873805.1 Ignavibacteria bacterium | reverse complement strand
TGCCCAAGATTCTTCCTACGTTGCTTGTGCTGTTTCATCGGGTGGTTCCTCCGTTATTAGTGTTGGCAAACCTAATATACTGGAAGATCACCCGATTTTCTTTTTACACACAACCTAAGATATTACCTTCACTGCCGATCAGCATGAGAAGTTTCGTAAGTCAAGCTTTGGTAAAGCTATTCATCAGACAGGACTTACCGAAGTCTGGGACTTGGAAGAAGTCCAGCCGCTTTTCAACGTCCCTGCATCGGTTGTGTTTGGAAAGCATTCTCATTACACACGCAAACCCTTTGCTGCCGAAGTACTCAGTGGCGTGCTACCACGAAAGAACGCTTCGCTTGCTGAAGCTACAGAAGCGCTCTTGGTTCGTGAAACGAATCTTCATCTTATTCATCAGGGAGATCGTTCTTTTTGGTCGGAGGATCCGAAAGCCCAAATGGCAGGTACGAGTCCCTACGCATCAAAGTTCTTCCAGGGTGCAACAATAGTCCCGCGAACAGCGTGGTTTGTTCAAATTCAGTTTGATCGCGATTTGGGCTTTAGCCCATCTACACCGTATGTCAAGACTGATCAACGTGCGACCGATCAAGCCAAAGAAGCCTATGCAGATCTAACCATGGAAGGAAATATTGAAAAGGAATTCCTGTACGCGACTCTCTTGTCTACTGATCTGCTTCCGTTTGGATTTCTTCAGTATAGGTCGGTTGTCTTGCCGATAAAGCCAAGTAACGATCCTTCTTCAGACACATTTCTCATGGTTGACTTGGAGATGGCACGAAAAGAGGGTTACTCTCATCTTGCGAAGTGGCTTGAGGTGTGTGAAAAAGAATGGAAGGAAAGAAGGAAGGAGAAAGCTGGCAAGATGACGATCTATGAGCGTCTAGATCACGTTCACGGTTTGACACAACAACACTATAGGTCACGGTTCAAGGTTGTCTACCCCACGTCTGCGACAAACTTGTGTTCAGCTGTCGTACCAAACGAACGAATAAACATAAGGCTGGGCGCACAGAGTATCAATCTACGGAGATATGTAGTTGAATCGAAGCTGTACTATTACGAAACCGAAAATGAGAAAGAAGCACACTTTCTTTCAGCATTCCTAAATGCTCCTTTTGTCGATGAAAAGATAAAGCCAATGCAAAGTAGGGGGCTTTGGGGGCCACGCGACATCCACAAAAAGATCTGGGAACTCCCAATCCCCGCTTTCGATCAATCAAAATCATCCCATATCGAGTTATCTCAACTGGGAATTCATTGTGCGAAGAAGGTATCGGAAATCTTGCCTAGTCTTGACACAGTACAGATTACACCGGGAAGAATTGGTAGGCTTCGTTCTGAAGTACGAGATAGGTTGAGAACTGAACTTCAACAAATCGATGTGGTAGTAGGCAAGATAATGCGGAAGCAAGAATCGTCTGCTCTTGTCTGATCTTGGACCTCCCTCCCCCTTCTACTCGGTTCCACCTCCCTCTCCATCAAAAGTCTTCTGTCTTCGTTGAAGCAGTGCCGTTCATCGGTCCATCCAGGCCCCCTTGGATGGCAACTCGCACTCCTTTCCTGATGGGAGCGTCCCGAGTTGTAAGAATTTGCAACGATTATCACTTGACAACGGCTTTATGTACGATTATCTTACAACAAGAAGTTTAGCCCACTGCAACTCTCTCCAAGGGAACACACCAATGTCTGCAGAAAAATGGACCTATCCAAAGTACTTGGGTCAGAGGATCAAATCTGCGAGGATGAATCTTGGCCTGAGCCAGGATGAGCTCGCTGATGCGGTCGGATTACCTCGTCCGGCGATTTCGCAAATCGAAAATGGGAAGCGCGCCGTAGACAGTATGGAGCTGATGGCATTCTCTCGAGTTCTGAGACAACCACTATCGTTCTTCCTTGATCTCCCTGACGAGAACAGCATGGAAGAACCTCTCGCGGTATTGTATCGAGCGGAGGATATCGCGGAGGACGATAGGCCTCTCGTCGATGATTTCGTGGCGCTCTCCCGAGACTACGCAACTCTCGAACGTCTACTCGAACTAGATGGAGGCAAGGTGCTTCCAAACCTTAGCGCTCCGATTCGTACGAAGTGGGATGCAATCATTACTGGCGAGAAGGGGGCTGCTGATCTAAGAGCCAATCTGAGCTTGGGGTTGGCGCCTTTGACTGATCTTGATCGTATTCTGGAGCGAGCGGGGGTGAAACTGCTCTTTCGTCCGAGACCTGGTTCTGGAGTGTGGGGTTTCTCAGTCACAAGCAAAGAGTTTGGTCAAGGAATATTCGTGAACACATACTGTGCGCTCGAGCGCCAACGATTCACGCTTGCACATGAGCTCGGGCACCTAGTGATGGATGGTATGCACCGAGCATCCGTTTTCACAGAGAAACAGGCAACTGAATCATTTGACGACGGAGACACCGTCTTGTCGGAAGTGCGGGCAAATGCGTTTGCTGCCGCGTTTCTGATGCCTGAGATCGCAGTCAAGGACGCTATCGCGAAACTCGCGATTGATCCTGAGATCGAAAATCGAATAACGCCACCCGTCGTAAAATATCTCTGCGACCAATTTGGTGTGAGTTGCGACGCGATGCTTTGGCGCCTTCTCAACTTGAAAGTGATCTCAAGAGAGCGGCGTCAATCTCTTTCTGTGATGCGGGTTTCGGAGCGAAGCAGTAACGTCGTCCCACGATCATTTGAGCTTCCTGAAAGGTATCGTACCTTGGCCTTCGAAGCCTATATGCAGTCGAAGATTTCTATCGGCAAGCTGGCCGACTACCTCCGAACTGATTTGTACGAAGCCAGAAAGCTTGTGAAAGAGTATCACCTTCCACAATTGGCGGCTTGAGCTAAATCGATGGCCGTCCCCCTCCTACCACACAATGTCGTTATCTCAGATGCAACTGTCTTAATCAACTTTCTCAATTCGGGTGCCTTTCAACTATTGTTAGAGGTATTTGCCGGTCGCTTGCACATAACTGATCTTGTGCGAAGCGAGGTTATCCATAACGATCGTGATCTACAAATTGCGATCGATGAACACAAGGTGGAGGTGCACAAGATCTCGCTCGAAGAAATACAGCATCTCGTGAAGAGTTTCTCCAATTTCGATGAGGGGGAAGCTTCATGTTTCAAGCTCGCAAAAGAGAAGAACTGGAGAGTGGCAACGGATGATGGGGCGGCCAAGGCCTTGGTGCGAAGGGAATTGGGTAATCTGTACGTTGTCACAACCTTCGATATCTTGTTGGAAGCGGTCGACCTTGGATTCCTCACAAAAGACCAAGCCAGGCAACTTATTGAGGATATGGCCTCAAAAGCCGATTTTCAGTATTCGAACCAGGAGTTTGGAGGATTTATTGAACGCCTCTCGATCAAGTGAGCTTACCAAGATCAGCGAGTATCTCACACAATTCTGAGATACCCAAACCTACCTTCTCTGTGCCGCCAGCTCCTGATCCTTGTACTGAAGCCGGTACAGCTTTCGATAGATCCCATCATGCGCAAGCAACTCCTGGTGTGATCCCATCTCCCGGATTTCCCCTTTGTGCATCACGATGATCTTGTCCGCGTGTTGAATTGTCGAGAGCCGATGGGCGATGACAATCGATGTGCGACCGTGGAGGAGTTTCTTGATGGCGGTCTGGATGAGAAGTTCTGTTTCCGTATCGACACTCGATGTCGCTTCATCGAGGACGAGGATTTTTGGATTGAACGCGATCGCGCGCGCAAATGACAGAAGTTGCTTCTGGCCGACGGAAAGTGTTGCGCCCCGCTCTTTCACCTCGGCGTCATAACCACCGGTGAGACGATCGATGAAGGAATGCGCTCCCACGATTCGCGCGGCCGCCTTCACGCGGTCGAGCGGAATCTCCGGATTCCAGAGGTTGATGTTCCCCTTGATGTCCCCCGAGAAAAGAAACACATCTTGCAGGACGACCGCGATATGTCTGCGAAGATCGGCCGGTTCAAGATCACGCATGGGAATGCCATCGATAAGAATTTCCCCTTGTTGAATATCATAGAACCGGCTCAGGAGGGAAATGATGGAAGTCTTGCCGGCCCCCGTATGGCCGACGAGTGCGACCACTTCGCCGGGTCGAATGCGGAACGAGACGTCCTTCAGGACCCACTCCGGTGCATGCGATCCGTCCGACACGGGATCGTACGCGAACCAGACGTTCCGGAATTCGACTTCTCCACGAAGATCACTGAGCCGTGCGGGAACCGCTTTCACCTCGATCATCGAGCGATCATCAAGGAGTTGGAACACCCTCTCGGAGGAAGCCATCGCCGTCTGGAGAATGTTGTACTTTTCGGAGAGATCTCTGATCGGGCGCCAGAACATCTCGTTGAACTGCAGGAACGCCATCACGGTCCCGATCGTGATCGTGCCGTCGAGCGCGTTGAGACCGGCATACCAGACAATCAGGCCGACGGAGATCGCGCCGATGAGTTCGACCCCCGGATAGAAGAGGGCATAGTAGAGGATCGATTTGATGTTGGCGTCACGATGCGCGGCGTTGATCGAAGCGAATTTGTCGAACGATTTCTTTTCCCGGTTGAATATCTGATCAACCATCATCCCCGAAATATGTTCCTGCATGAAACTGTTGATCCGGGCGATCTGGCGCCGGACTTCGCGATACGCTTCGCGTGCCTTTCGGCGAAAGAGAAATGTTCCGTAGAAGAGGAGCGGAAGGACGCTCAAAGAAATCAGCGCCAGCTGCCAGTTCATCGTGAACATGAAATACAGAATGCCGATGATCGTGAAAATGTCGGTAAAGACCATCACGATCCCCGACGAGAACATCTCGTTGAGAACCTCGATGTCGTTCGTCACGCGGGTAATGAGACGTCCGATTGGATTCCGGTCGTAGAAGCGGAGATTGAGCTTCTGGAGATGACGGAATACCTCCATGCGGAGATCGAAAATCGTCCTCTGACCGATCCATTGCGTCAGGTAGGCGGCAAAATACTGGACGATTCCTCGAAACACGATCAGGGCAAAGAACATCAGGATCGTGATGAGAAGACCCTTCGGGTCGCTGTTGGCAATATCGACGTCGACGGCTATCTTCGTGAAGTACGGACGGATTGCTTCCGAGGCGCTGACGATGACGCTCAGGAAAATCCCGAGTGCGACATGCCAGCGGTACGGGCTGAGATACTTCAGCAGCCGTCTCATCAGACGGGCGTCGTATGCTTTACCGAGTACTTCTTCTTCGTGCACGCGTCAATGAAAAATTCAAAAGTAAAAAGTCAAAAAAGACTTATCCAGGTTTGGGTTTTGCTGTGCCGCGACTTTTGCTGGCGATGCTTCCCAAAATCTTCTTGATTTCCTCGGACTCGGTGAGGACGAGATCGGTAGATACGGCTGGAGCCAGATTCTTGTGTTTGACGATGCGTAGCCAGTAGCTAGTTTCTCTTCCTTCTTTCAAAGCCACGATAACCTTGTTCACGAAATCCGCTTTGCTTGATGCACCCTTTGCTTCTTCCACGTTTGCTCCAACAGAAGTACCTGAACGAATCAGTTGATTGGCGACCGTATTTCCAATCCTGCTGTTCGGTATATGCTCGGACAGCTCAAGCACGGCAACCGCAAATTCAAAAGTCCGCTCTGCAATATCATATGGCTTTTCCATCTCTCCCCCTTTTTCATTTTGCCTTTTTCATTTTGCCTTCTTCATTTTGACTTTTTCATTTTGCCTTTTTAATTGTCATCACATTTCCTCCAACTCTCTCTCGAGCAGCTGTTTCTCATGCAGATCGGCATAAATGCCGCCGATCTCAAGAAGGTCGCTGTGGGTGCCGCGCTCGACGATTTCCCCCTCGTGGAGCACAACGATCAGATCAGCGTCCTTGACGGTTGAGATGCGATGACTGATGAGAATGCTTGTGCGATCCTTCATGAATGTGCGAAGCCGCTTGAGAATCTCCTCCTCCGTGTATGTATCGACAGCCGAAAGGGCGTCGTCAAGAATGAGGATCGTAGGGTGTCGCATGATTGCCCGTGCGATGCTGGTCCGTTGTTTTTGTCCTCCCGATAACGTGATCCCGCGCTCTCCGATCATCGTCTCAAGTTGTTTTGGAAACTCCAAAATATCCTGTTTGATATGTGAAATCTCCACTGAATCACGGATTCGCTCATCGTGTTCCTCCTCCACGCCGTACCGGATGTTCTCAGCAATCGTATCGGAGAAAAGAAACGTTTCCTGCTGAACATAGCCGATATGTTTCCGAAGAACGGATAATGGAATTGTGCGGACGTCGTGTCCGTCGATCAACAGTTCGCCGGAGGGAATGTCGTACAGTCGGGGTATCAGGTTGACGAGCGTCGATTTGCCGCAGCCGGTATATCCGACGACCGCGAGCGTCATCCCCCTGTCAATGCGCAGATCGATGTTCTTCAGAGTCGGCGTGGTTGAGCCGGCGTGAGTAAAGGAGACATTGCGGAATTCGATCGCTCCCTCAATCGAGCGGATGGACGGATTTGTCACGGAGGTGTCCTTGATCTGCGGCTCGGTGTCGAAGATCGCGACAAGTCGATTCATTGAGGCAGATCCCTGCTGAAGCAGGTTGATCACCCATCCGAACGCGATCACGGGCCAGATCAGCATCACGAGGTAGGCCATGAATGCCGTGAGCGTTCCGATGGTCATCTGACCCTCGATGACGTTCAATCCCCCCACATAGATCGTGATGAGCATGGAAAGGCCGATGAGCACGAACATCAGAGGCCAGAGGATCGATTGAATCCGCGCGAGGACAAGATTCTTTTTCAGGTAGTCCCAACTCAACTCGCGAAAGCGTTCGACTTCGAAGGCTTCGCGCACATAGGCCTTGATGACGCGGATACCGGAAAGATTCTCCTGCGCGCGCGTCGTGAGGAGTGAAAACTGTTCCTGCCTCTCCATGAAGCGTTTGTGAATCGATTTGCCGAGCCGGTAGACGACGAGCGACACGAGCGGAAGCGGAATCAACGCGATCAGCGTCAGCTGCCAATCCTTCAGAAGCATCATCGTGAGCACCATCGTAAAGGTCATGATGGTGTCCGACGGATACATGATGCCGGGGCCGAGGACATTCCGCACCGAAGCGATGTCGTTCGTCGCATGCGCCATCAAATCGCCGGTCGGCTTGTTCTGATAGTACGAATAGGAGAGCTTCTGAAGATGGGCGAGGAGATCGTTTCGCAGGTCGTACTCGACGTGACGAGAGACGACGATGATCGTCTGGCGGGTGAGAAACGTGAAGAATCCCGCGACCAGGGAGAACCCGACAATCAACCCTGCCCACGAGAGTAACTGCGTGCCGTCCAGAGACTGGGTAAGGATTCCTTCTCTGAGATCGTCGATCGCCAGCCCGATGAAATGCGGCTGAAACACGGTGAAGAGATTGCTCATGATCACCGTGCCGATCCCGAGGAGAAGGGTCTTCTTGTACCGGAGGAGATATGGCTTGAGTCGGAGTAATGACTTCATGAAGTCAGCTTGTCCTGTGCCCCACGTCCCTCAGCGATGCAGCTTATCCGATGACTTCGAACTTCGTGTACGGATGGAGGACCTTCGGGATGATGATCTTTCCCTCGGGGGTCTGGTAATGTTCGATCAACAAAATCAATGCGGCCACGACGCGTGGAAGAGCGAGTCCGGAGCCATTCAAGGTATGAACAAATTCCGGCTTCCCTCCGTTCGCGGGACGATACCTCAGATTCATCCGGCGTGCCTGAAATGCTTCAAAATTGCTGCAAGAGGAGACTTCTAACCACTTTTTCTGGCCGGGGGCCCACACTTCGAGATCGTACTTCTTGGATTGAGTGAATCCCATATCGCCGGTGCACATCAAGAGGACGCGGTACGGCAGACCGAGCAATTGGAGGAGATGTTCCGCGTCGTCGCGAAGGGATTCGAGTTCGTCGTACGACGATTCGGGATGAACGAATTTCACCAGCTCGACCTTGTCGAACTGGTGGAGACGGTTCAATCCACGGACATCCTTGCCGTACGATCCCGCCTCCCGTCGGAAACAGAGCGAGTAGGCAGAATACTTCACCGGGAGATCCTTCTCTTGCAGGGTCTCGTCTCTCAGGAAATTCGAGACGGGCACCTCAGCCGTTGGAATCATGTACATGTTGTCCCGCTCGACGACGTACATCAAGTCTTCCTTGTCCGGAAGCTGTCCGGTCCCGCGCGCGCTTGCTTCGTTGACAACGACGGGGGGCGCGATTTCGGTGTATCCCCGCCGGCCTGCCTGATCAAGGAAGAGGTTGATGAGGGCGCGCTCCAGTACCGCTCCCTTCCCCACATAGAAAGGAAATCCTGCGCCCGTCACTTTTGCCCCCCGTTCGAAATCGATGATCTCGAATTTCTCCGTCAGTTCCCAGTGAGGTTTGAGCGGAAAATCAACTTCGGGAAGGTCTCCCCAGCGGGAAATCTCCTTGTTCTCATCCGGCGTTCTGCCTATCGGAACCAACGGGTGGGGGATATTGGGAATCGAAAGGAGATGATGTTCGAGCTTCTGCTCGATTTCGCTGAGCTGCGAATCAATCAATTGGATCTGGTTCTTGACCGATTCCATTTCGGCAATCAGCGGTGCGGCATCTCCCCCCTCTTTCTTGATCCTTCCAACCTGCGCCGAGACAGCATTCCGCGTTGCTTTGAGGACTTCGACGACCTGAATGGATCGCCGCCGCTGTTCGTCGAGCGTGAGAACCTCTTCGAGGTGAATGGCGATTCCCTTCGCGTCGGCTCCAGCGCGGACGAGATCGGGATGTTCCCGGATAAACTTGAGATCAAGCATAACGTGCGATGTTCTTTCTGTTAGTCGGTCTTGATTCTGAGTTCGACGATCAACGGTTGATATTGCGACGCGTCGGTTGCGACCCTCTCTGCCGAGCTGACGGTGATGTTCTCCGATGCCAAGGTCTGACGATAGATCAGCACGAATCCGCGATTATGATCGTGTGAATCGGCAACGGGCGTCAGGGTGTCTGTTGCCATGATCTTCCTCCATGGAGGACCGAAGGATGCATGGCCGAATCGCGACAAATCTGCCTGAGTGAACTCTGGAGCGCTTCCGCAGACTATCAGAGGGAGAGCCGAGAAACTCTCGATTCGTTGGTGGATTTGCTCGAGGGTTGCGTCGAGTCGAAACGAATTCTCGCCTCCGCCCAGATCGGTATTGACGATGACGATTGCTTGCCCGCGTCGCTCCAGCACCGCGAGCATGAAACCGGCCGTTCCTGCGCCGACATCGGCGTCGACATGACGTTCCTCGATAATCGGATAGCGGGTGAGAAGCGCATTTCCCGTTTCGCCGGTCTGGAGCAATCTGACGCGGCCGTAGGCGTACGTCCGGTCGAGCGCGTCGGCCAACGATACAATTTGATCGATCTTTTCCGACCGATCAGACCAGCGATCGATTCCTTGCAACGCCACGATATCGGCATCAATGGTTTTCAGGAACCGCGCAATTCGCGCGATATCCACGCGTCCGTCGATCCCTGTTGCATGATCGATATGCAGGGTGGCAAGACGCACCGCGTCGGGGGATGGTATCCGTCGTCCGGAGGAGCATCCCACGATGATCACCAAAGAGACCGCAAGAACGCTCAAACGGAGCAACAGCAATCACCTCCCGGCGAATTGCCCGTTCCCGATCACAGAACGAATCCACCGACCCAGATAAGTCCGACCACGAGGCTCACCACGCCGGCTGCTCCTCGGACAAGCGTGATGCCTCTGGTCGAGGGGATCTTTTTTGTAATGACGCCGAGCCAGTAAGCAAAGAACGCCATTGCACTCATCGTGCCGATTCCGAAAAGCACAAGGTAGATCACCGCGTTGAGAATCGATTGGCTGATCGCGATCGGAATCAGGACAAGAACGGCGGCGGTCCCCGCGAATCCATGCGCGGCGCCGACGAAGAACAAGGAATGGGAATGGTTGTGTTCTTCCGATTTGGCGTGAGAATGGAAATGGACGTGTTCCATGCCGTCGTGCGTATGCCGATGAATGTGAATCTCTCGGTGTCGGATCACATCCCGCACAACCCACACTCCGATGGCGATCAGCATGAACCCGACAAGCAGCTCGGCGATCGAGACCACGGCGTCCGGGATGACAAACTTCAACGCGACGGAGGCAGTTCCGAAGAGCACCAGTGTTGCCGTGTGCCCTAGTCCCCATACGGCGCCAAGCAACGATGCTTTTCGGGGATTCCCATGTTTGCTTGAAAGTGCGGTCACCGCTGCGACATGGTCGACATCGAACGCGTGAATGCAGCCGAGGGTGAAGCCTCCGACAACGGCAAGAATCAGTTCCATCAGTTTCGTCCTGCGCTTTCCATTTCCCGCTTGAGTAATGTGAGTCCTTCGAGGATGTTCATCGTGCGGATTCCGAGTTCCGTCTCCGCCTTCAGCGTAATGAATCCCGTCAGAAGGGGGCGGGGCGCTGCTTGCTGAAGTTCGGATGATTTGATCTGCTGAATGAGCGACGAATCGAGCCGAAAGGATTCCGCAATCTTCACGGCGAACTCATGGCGACTGACCGTTTCGCTCCCGCTGACATGGTACACTCCCTCACGTTGTCTCTCAAAGATCCGCACCATTGCGAGTGCAAGATCGTTCACGTGGGTGGGATTGCTGATCTGATCATCGACACAGCGGATCGACTTGCCTGCCCGCAAGCTCTCGATGACCCAGAGGGCAAAATTGCTCTTGATCTTGATTCCGTATCCGTACACCACAATGGTTCGCACAATGCCGAACGGAATGCCCGAAATCCGCAACACATTCTCCCCGGCCAGCTTCGCCTTCCCATAGTAGCTGATCGGGTTTGGACGATCGTCCTCGGCGTACGGACCTTCCCGTCCGTCGAACACGTAGTCGGTTGACACATGAATAATCTTTGCGCCGACCCGTTTTGCCGCCTCGACAAGGTTTTCCACTCCAACAACATTGATCGTCCATGCCTGCTCGCGGTGGGTTTCACACCAGTCGACGTTGGTCGCGGCAGCCGCATTGAGAATGACCGTTGGTTGGAAGCTCGACACCAGGCTCTTGACATCACCCTTCTTTGTGATGTCGAGTTGAGTATAATCAAAAAGCTGATGATCAAAGACGAACGTGCGATGATGGGAAGTGTTCAGCACTTCATATTCGGTCTTCCGGCTCAGCATCTGGGCCAGGCGTTGTCCGAGCAGGCCGTTGCTGCCGCATATGAGGATTCGGTTCATCGCAGGCTCTCTTCCAGCGCCGTTCGCGCATCGGTCTTCTCGTCGCGATACTTGATGATGACGGGCGAGTAGATTGAAAGATGATGCGATCTGGCAAAAATGCTGTCGAGTTGCCGGCTGCCGGCAACCACCACCGCTCCTTCCGGAATGATCAGTGGCGCCTCGGGCGTTCGGCGGTAGATCCGGTCGTTGACGATATCGTATACCGGTGTGGATGCGGTCAGGATAACTCCTGCGCCGAGGACGGCGCGGCGTTTCACGATCGTTCCCTCATAGACGCCGCAGTTTCCTCCCACCATCACATCGTCTTCAATGATCACCGGCATCGCGCCGACAGGTTCCAGCACCCCCCCGATCTGTGCCGCGGCGCTGAGATGAACCCGCTTGCCAACCTGGGCGCACGATCCGACCAGGGCGTGAGAGTCGATCATCGTTCCCTCATCGACATAGGCGCCGACGTTGACATATGCCGGCGGCATAACGACGACACCTTTCGCGACAAAGGCCCCATCACGAATCGTCGATCCGCCGGGGACGATGCGAACCTGCTGATCAAGCGTAAGCCGCTTCAACGGAAACGTGGATTTGTCGAAGTAGTGAAATTGATCGTTGATCGAAAGATCGACCAGCTCGCCGATCCGGAATCCGAGGAGGATCCCCTTTTTCACCCAGCGATTGACGATCCATCCGGCGATTTGTGCCGGATCGCTCGATCGCTGCGCGGCGCGAATCTCTCCGCCGTTAAGAAAGAACTTCAGCTCGTGGAAGGCACGCAACGCGGCCGCGCGGTCAAGTGTCTGCGCATCCTGGGAGAAAAAGAACTCGATTTGTTCCTGAAGCTTCATCTCATTTTCCTTCCACAAGTCCCAGCTCGGTGAGAACCGATCTCAGCTTCGATCGGTTCTGCTCGCTCATCGCGACAAGGGGGAGTCGGTAGACCTCTTCGATCAATCCCATCATCGCGAGGGCAGCTTTAACCGGAATTGGATTTGACTCGATGAAGTTGATATTCATCAGGGGGAGAAGTTTGTGGTGGAGTTCCCGCGCTTTGTCCCATTTCCCCCTCAAGCAAGAACGAACCATGTCGGAGAAGAGACGGGGAGTTTCGTTGGCAACGACCGAAATGCATCCGTCACCCCCCACCGCCATGAGAGGAAGGGTGAAGGCATCATCGCCCGAGAGGAGAGAAAAGTGGTGCGGCATGTTGCGCGCAATCTCCATGATCTGACCCATACTGCCGGAGGCCTCTTTGACGCCGACGATGAGAGGGATCTCCTCGGCTATGCGGAGCAGTGTGCCGGCTTCGATGTTCCCGCCGGTGCGACCCGGGACATTGTACACGATGATGGGAAGATCGACCGCCTCGGCGACTGCAAGATAATGCTGGTAGTATCCCTCTTGTGTCGGCTTATTGTAGTACGGTCCGACGACGAGAGCGTAGTCCGCGCCAAGCTCTTTGGCGTGACGGGTATGTGCAATCGTTGCCTGGGTGCTGTAGCTCCCGGTTCCGGCGATGACCGCAATGCGTCCCCCCGCTTCCTCGATGACGATTTCGATGATCCGGTTCCGCTCCTCGGTGGAGAGGGTGGGACTTTCGCCGGTCGTACCGATAGGAATCAACGCTTCCACGCCTCCTTTGACTTGAAACGCGATGAGCTCTCTGAGGGCATGCTCATCCAGCGCGCCATTCTTCTTGAATGGAGTGACAACTGCCGTTCCCGTGCCCTGGAATTTTTTCCTCTTTGCCATTGTGCGTTCCTTCCGTTACCGTAAGACGTCGGCGAAAAGATCGTCCATTGTGAAGAACCCCTTCTTGCCGTGAATCCATTCGGCTGCCAGGAGGGCCCCGCGGGCGAATCCGGAACGACTCTTTGCGCTGTGTGTGAATTCAAGATAGTCCGAAGGCGAATCGAACACGACGCGATGCGTACCGACCACACTTCCCCCGCGCGATGACGATATCTGAAGCTGTTCGGGCTTGATCTTTCCCTCCGGAACCGTTGTGAGAAGCTCGCTCTTGCGCTTCAGTTCCTTGAGGAGGATGTTCCCAAGCGTAAGAGCTGTTCCGCTCGGTGCGTCGATCTTTTCGCGATGGTGAGTTTCATGGACAAAGGCATCATACTCCGGAAACGCGTTGAAGAGCGCTCCGGCCTTCCTCACGAGGTAAAAGAATGCGTTTACGCCGAGGGAGAAATTCGACCCGTACAGAACGCCGATGTTCCGTTCCTTCGTAATGTTCCGGATCTTCTCGATTTCGCCGTACCATCCGGTTGTGCCGATCACGATATTCACTCCGAGCACACCAAGTTCATCGACGTGCGGGACGACCGTCGACGGAATTGCGAAGTGAATGGCGGTGTCGATCCCGGTGAAATCGTGCTCGGAGAGCGGAGGAGCATCGATGTCGATGCGGAGCCCGACCGTCGCGCCGTAGTCGCCGGCAATCCGATCGATTTCCTTTCCCATCTTCCCGTATCCGACCAAGGCAATGTTCATCTCGGTTTGCGTGTGTGTGACTGAATGCCGAGGGGTCTCTTCAGACCGCCTCGATGGGCTCGAAGATCTCCGTTGCCGGGGCCGGCTCGAAGAACGCGCGGTGCAATCGACGGACAGCCTCATCGACACGCTCCTCGTCGATGACAAGACTCATGTTGATTTCTGATGCTCCCTGCGTAATCATCATGACATTGATATCTCCGAGGGCGTGAAAAATCTTGTCTGCCACACCGACGGTGGAATGCATCTGGTCGCCGACGATGCACAGAATCGCTTTCTGCTGATAGACGGTCGTCTCCGCAAACTTCTCAAGGTCCGTGACAATCTTGCCGAGTTGTGAGGTGTTGTCGATGGTCAACGAAACGGCGACCTCTGAGGTGCTCACGAGATCGACCGATGTCTTGTGTCGACTGAAGATCGAGAAGATCGACTCGAGGAATCCATGTGCCATGAGCATCCGGGTCGATTGGATGTTGATCACTGTGATCCCCTTCTTCGAGGCAATCGATTTCACGGGGACATTGGTCGCGGGGGGATCGGCCACGATCCGCGTCCCGACATTCAAAGGCCGTTTTGAGTTCAGAACGATCACCGGAATATTCTTCTTCACGGCGGGGAGAATGGTGCTGGGATGCAGAACTTTCGCTCCGAAATACGCAAGCTCCGACGCCTCCCGAAAGGAGATGACTCTGAGTTTCCTCGCCGTGGGAACGAGGCGGGGATCAGCGGTCAGCACACCATCGACATCTGTCCAGATCTGGATCTCTTCGGCATTGAGGATCGATCCTATGATCGCCGCTGAATAGTCCGATCCCCCCCGACCGAGCGTCGAGGTTACTCTTTGTTTTGTGGCGCCGATGAATCCTTGGGTCACGACAATCTTCCCGGAGTCAAGATGGGGGAGAATTGCCGGGCGGATGCGCTCTTCGATCTCGTCGAACAAAGGCGCCGCGGCGGCGAAATGATCATCGGTGATCATGAACGAACGCGCGTCGACCAGTTCGACGGGAATCCCGCGTTCCGACATCGCGTCGGCGAGAATACGCGTGGAGAGAAGCTCCCCGAGTGATGCAATCGCATCGAGCGATCGGTTCGTGAGCTCGCCGAGGATGGCAATTCCTTGACAGAGAATCTTCAGCTCATCAAATCGCTTGCGGATGTGGAAAATCAGTGACTGGACATTCGAACGGTTTGCCAGGACGTTTTCGAGGATCACGACATGACGTTCCAGCAAATCGTTGAGCGTCGCGTGCGCCTGATCGAGTTTCCCTTCAAGCGCGAGGTGCGCCGACGTGAGGAGCGCATTGGTGGCACCCGCGATGGCCGACGAGACCACCACCGGTTTGTTCTCCTTCTCGCGCACGATGATCCTGAGCACATTCTCCATCGCGGAGACGCTCTCGACGGACGTGCCTCCAAACTTCAGCACAATCATGCGGCTATTCCTGTGTTGATTTTTGAGAAGGAGACCGGGGCGATGTCATGAATTCGGGAATGGCGCTCAATGCCGACGTTCCGGTGCGGGAAGCATTCAACGCGGCAATCTGGCTCGCCAACACCCCCGCCTTTTTGGCCTCTTTGGTCTTGAGCAGGAAATAGAGATACGCGGCTCCCAACACATCCCCGCATCCCGTCGGGTCGACCGTCACCTGCGCCGGGACGGCAGGAAGGTCGTGTCGCGTCAGTTTCTTGTTGTGTTGCTCGATCAGGGTCAATCCCTCGGTGCCGCGCGTGATCAGCAGATGATTCACCATCAATGTCATGAGTTGATGGATGAGATCGTCTTCGGAATATCGCTCGATGGTCAGTCCCTGTGCCTCTTCACTGCTCATCTGCACGGCATTCATCATGAAACACCAGCGTCTCCAATCCGGCAAGGGACGTCGAAATCGTTTGGCATCCTGATCGATGCCGAGTGTGAGGGAATGAAAATCAAAATGGACCGGCGTTCGCTGGTCGCGCACCTCCATGCGGATGTGATCAAGCGTCTCGAGTGTAATGTCGAATCCGGAAATCATGTTGACCAAAACACCGTCCGCGTCAAGATGCGGCTTGATCTTCGCAAAGGGGATCGGCTGACTGATATGATTCGAGCATTCGATCCGGTGCGCGCCGTTCGTGTCGTACGAAAGATACACCTGATTGGTCTTCCCCTTGAACCTGTAGATCCCTTTGGGGTTCACGCGAGGAAGCGTTGCGACAGTATCCATGACGCGTTCATACTCTCCATCTCCGACACCGAACACAGGATTCAACATGTCTCCGTTTTCCATGAGATGAGCAAGCGTCACGATACTGTAGAATATTCCTCCGAGTTCATCCACGGGAGAAGCGGCCTTCGTACCCCCGGTCGCGGAGGGGGTGTCGATCGTATCAAGGCAGAGATGACCCACAACCGTGAGCTTCATCGTGCAATCCTTCGTGACAATGACCAAAAGGTAAGTATTTTTGTTGAAAGAAGAAGGTTTCTGAGGCGATCATCGGAACTGAGAGGGGGAGATTCACATCCGTCGTGTTGGTCCGAGGTCGGTCAGTCCGCGTTCGTTCAAGCGCCAGAGTTCCTGACACGGGAAGCGGTTTTCGTAGAGAGACTTTCCGATGATGACGGAATCGACACCGACTTGTTCGAGTTTCTGCAGTTCGAGGAGGTCGGCATAGTTCTGCACTCCCCCTTGGGCCGTGACGCGAATATCGGCCCGGCTCGCGAGATTTCGAAGCTCATCGAGCCGGAGGATCTTCTTGCCGGTGGCTTCGTCGATGGAGGCATAGATAATGCGGCAGACTCCCAGCCGCTTCAGCGCAAGCGTGTGCTGCAGGGGAGTCAATGTGATGGGGCTTGTTCCGCGACGGGTCCGGATTGTCCCGTTATAGGTTTCAATACTGATGGCAACTTTGCGCGCACCGAATTTCCGGATGACCCGCTCGATCACGGATGGATTTTCGATTGCCGCGGTCCCGATCACTACTCGATAGACCCCCAGTTCGATGAGATCGCAAATCTCTTCGTAGTCCTGCAATCCTCCCGCGACCTGAACAGGGATATCAACGGCTTTCACCATTTCTGCAATTGTTGCCCGGTTGACGACCTTCCCCTCGCGAACACCATCGACGTCGATGACATGTAACGTTTTTGCATTCTCCCCTCGCCAGAGGATCGCGGTCTTGATGGGATCGTTGGGATAGAGGTGGTTGGTACCGTCGCCGCGTACCGACTGGAGACAGCACCCGTCGCTGATTTCGATCGATGGAAAGATGAGAAGCATAGACTCGGCCAGTGTGCGGCAAGGAGCGTTTGGATCTTCGCGTATACACGAAGATTACCATTCAAAACATGTCCAAAAAAATCATCAGATACAAGCTGGATGCATCGGAGATCGAAGGCGCCGCTGCACATGGCGCATCACAAGAGTGAGCCAGCATGAAGAATATCGAGACGATGGAAACGATGTAACATGCCGGAAGCGAATTCACATCTTGACATTGAGTCCGAAAAAGTGATACTTTTTGCTGAAGCAGATTTGTTCGATTCCCCTCCCGACAACTGTTGTCGTGCATACCCCGGTCGCCCGTTCGACGCGAAGGAGTTCCGTATGATTCGACGAGTCATCTCATTGCTCTTCGTCGTGTTTCTCCTTTCCGTGTCCTCTCATTCACAGGGACATCTCTATGTCGAGGCGAAACAACCGCATCGCCTCTTCGATGGTGCCATAACCCGCATGGTTGTGCATGAGTCCCGCAACCTCGTCGCAGCCACCTCGGTCACGCGGGAAGCAAAAGTTCTGGAAATCCAATCCCTTCGGGAAATTGCGGGATTGACAAATCTCCCCGTCGCTGTTACCGGAATCGATTTTTCTCGCGACGGAGCGGTGGTCTATCTCGCCACGCAGGACGGGAATGTTCATGTCTGGAGATTCCAGGAAGGAAGGGTGGCGCGAAGTCTCAAAGCCCACCGGGCGAACATTGCTGCAATCGCTTCGGGACCCGAAGGGACACTCCTTGTCATCGGCGGCGACCGGAACATAAAGCTGATCGATGCAGAAACGGGGGCAGAGCGTCGAGCACTTCCGACCCTTCAGGAAGAGGTGACCGCGTTTGCTGTGCACCCCGAACGAACCTCGTTTGCCATGGCGCTCCCCTCGGGCCGGATCGCGATCTATAGTTTTCTCCTTCTTTCACCCCTCAAAGTCATCGACACCGCACCAGACCGCCCCTCGGCACTTGCTTTTTCCGCAGATGGCCAGATGTTCGCGGCGGGTACCGTTTCCGGAGACCTTCGGGAGTGGAACTGTGCCGACTGGAAACTCGCCGCCCAAACGAAAGTTCATTCGGCGCTCGTCACTGCCGCAGCGTACAGCGGCGACCGTCGATGGCGCGCAACGATTTCGCAAGACAGTACGTGTTCCGTTCACGCGCTTGCGCCGCCGGGTGGATCGAAGACGCTCGTCGCGCCGCGGAGAACCTTTGTCGGCGTCGGCTTCGCGAGCGGCGATTTGCTGGTGGCGGCGGACGGAGGAGGGACCCTCCAGACGTGGGAGGTGCGTGAACGTCCTCCCGATCAGCGTCCGCCGGCGATCGTGGTCCAGAAGCCGGGTCGTGCAACGTCCGGTGAGCAGCTGCGGCTCTATGGCGCGGAAACAGAGGTGAGCGGCATGATCTATGACGAAGGAGAAGTCGTCCTCACCATCGGGGGAGTTCCAGTCGACTGTTCGCCCACCGCGGAAAGAGATGCCGAGGGACGAAGAGGGTACCGATTTGTCCAGAACGTGGCGCTTCCCCGTCAGGGAGTCAATACGTTTCTGCTCCACGCTCGAGACGCGCTCGGAAATACGTCATCCGATACGATTCAGGTTTATCGTCTTTCGCCGAACGAAGTAATCGAGATTCTGGATCCGCTCCCGAGCAGCGAGACCGATGAGGTTGCGATTCCTGTCGAGGCGCGCGTCTGGATTCCCATGCAATCGTACGCCATTGCGGTCAATCTACTCGACATCGTTGTGAACAGAAATCCCACCGGTCGTGTAGCCGGGAGCGTGCTTAAGGAGAGTGTCCCTCTTGTGATGGGATACAACCAGATTCAGATTGTCGTCACGAGCGAGAGCGGAGAGAAGATCAAAGCGGTTGTGGATGTCACGCGCCGACTGCGAGGTGCCGCCCCTCCTCCTCCGGTTGCCGGCGTTAGTCCGAGGCGTGATCGCTCCATGGGGCCCCAGGCGTGGGCCGTCATTGTGGGGGTCTCCGAATATGCGAACACGGGTATTCCGACGCTCAAGTACGCCGATCGTGATGCCGAGGCGTTTGCCGCGTTCCTTCAAACTCCGCAGGGAGGCGGATTCGACAACGAGCACATGCGAGTGCTCATCAACCGTGATGCAACACTGGCAAACGTGAAAGACGCCCTTGTCAATTTTCTCCGGAACGCCATCGACATTGACCTCGTCATTGTCTTCTTTGCCGGACATGGAGCGCCCGAACCCGCAAGACCCGACAATCTCTATCTCCTCACCTACGACACAGATCCGTCGCTCTTACCGACGACAGCGTTTCCGATGTGGGACATTCAAACCGCCATTGCCCGCTACATCAACGCAAAGAAAGTCGTGGTCTTTTCGGATGCGTGCCACAGCGGCGGCATCAGCGTCGAATACGCGACAAGGGGACTCGATATCACGAAGTCCAATCTCATCAATCAATACCTTGTCGATCTTTCACGGACGAAAGAAGGAGTGGTCGTCTTCACGGCGAGTGCGGCGGGGGAGGTGTCTCAGGAATTTCCTGAACTCATGCATGGTGTCTTCACCTACTATCTTCTGGAAGGAATGAGAGGAGAAGCCGATTTCAACAACGATTACACGGTGACGATCAACGAACTCATGCAGTACGTGGAAGAGCGCGTGAAACGAAAGACGAAGGGGGCGCAGAATCCGACTCGAAGTCAGACGAAGTACGATAAAGAGATGACGATCTCATTGATCCCTCACTAAACAATAGGATGCGTTCATGATCAAGGGTCTTGTTGTGTTGACAACCGCTCTTGCCCTCTTCTTAGGTACACAAAGGCCGGACCTGACGACGCATGACACAGGAAGCGGGGCCGGCGCGGTCCAGGCCGAGGAGAATATCAAATTCCGGTGGGCGTTTGGAGCCATCGTCGGGAAGGATCGGAAATTCGTTTCGGTGAACAAGGACACCCAGCTCGCGACGGGCGACGAGTTGAAAATGCTCGTGGAGCTGAAAAAGAAGTGCTATGTCTACGTGGTCCATCGAAGCCCGGGAGGCACTATTGCGCTTCTTTTTCCCTATTCGTTGAAGCAATTCTCGACCGACTATGTCCTGAACAAGAATTACTACATTCCGATGGGACGCGATTGGTTCAAGCTCGACAAGACGACAGGAGTTGAATCGTTCCACCTGATCGCATCCGCTGATCGGCTCGGCGAGCTCGAAGACCTCCTCGGCCAATACGCCAAAGCCGATCCCGAGAAGAAAGCCGATCTTGCCGAACTGATCATTGCGGAGATACGAAACGTGCGAAAGCGATACAAGACGTTCACGACGCTCGCCGAACGGCCGATCAGCATCGGAGGGAATATTCGAGGCGTGGACAAGGTCGAAGAAGCCCGCAAGCCGGACGTGGCCAATGTGGCCAAAGAGATTTCCGCCAACAATTTCTACAGCCGAACATTTACCCTTGACCACCAGTAAGAAGCAGACCGCGGCGGCTGTCCTTTCTCTTGTGGCAGCCGCCTTCCTCATTTCTCATTTCTTGTTCGTCCTCCTTCCGAATGTCTTTGAACCCTGGAATTCCCAGGTCATCGATCAGCTCTTCATCTATCGTTCGGGGCTTGAGCGCTTCCGCCCCGCGTACGATGAGAGAGTGATTCATGTCGACATCAGAGATCAGACAATCCAGGAATTGGAGAATTTCTACCTTGATCGTCTCCATTTCGCCCAGGCGATCCGTAATCTCTCCGACATGAGGGTTGGCGCGCAGGTCTGGGACATCATATTTGCGGCCAGAACTCAACCCGTCGAGGACGAGGCCATGATCGAGGCGACACGGAATGCGGGGAACGTGTACTACGGACTGGCATTTCGCCTTTTTCGTGATGAGGATGGAGTTGTGCCACCCCTTCAGAAGGAATCTCATCTGCAATATCTGGACGAGACGAAATGGAGAATACGCGTTGAAGGAGACCCCTCTGCAATAGTCAGAGGTGGACAGCCGCTCCTGACCTTTCCCGATCTCGCTCGTGCCTCGAAGGGACTCGGTTCGATCAACATCGATAGCGATCGGGACGGGGTCGTCCGGCGAGTGCCGCTTCTTTTCCGCTATGATGATGCCTTTTACCCGAGTCTGTCCCTGCGCACGGTCTGTGATTATCTCGGCGTTTCTCCGGAGCATGTCGTTTTGAAACCCGGCGAAAGCATCATCCTCAAAACGCCGTCGCGGAATCTGGAGATTCCAATTGACGACGATGGGAATATGATCGTCAACTTCATTGGAACGTGGGAGAGGATGAGACACTACGAATTTGCCGAAGTCTTTCGCGCCTCGGAAGACCGGGAAGAATTGGAGTTGTGGGGAGATGAAATCGGAGGGAAGATTGTGGTGGTTTCCGAAGTGATGACCGGTGCGGCCGATGTGGGGCCGGTTCCCACCGACACGAATTTTCCTCTCAGCGGAGTCCATGCAAATGCGATTCACACGATCCTGACGGCAAACTTTCTGCATGAAGTGCGCGGATTGAGAATGCTGGGAATCGAGCTTTTGCTGTTGGGCGTTGTGCTCGTGATCGCTCTCCGGTTGTCCTCAGTTCCCTTTTCGGTGGCGACGATTGTGTTGTTGTTGGGCTATCTTGCCGCGTCAGCGATCCTGTTTCTCTCGGGTGGCGTGATTCTGAATATCGTCCGACCGATGCTCGGCGTCGGGATCGCCTTTGTTTCGATCATGGCGTACCGCTATGTGAATGAGGAAAAGCAGAAGGAGGTCCTCCGGCGATCCTTCGAATCGTACTTTCCCCCCTCGGTGGTCCGTCGCATTATGGCCCATCCCGATTTGATTACGTCGTCGGGTCATGAAAAAGAACTGACGATTCTTTTCAGCGATATCAAAAGCTTCACGACACATTCATCGACGATGGAGCCGGATGAAATCCAGCGGCTGCTCAACGAGTACTTCGATGCGATGGTGGAGATCGTCTTTAAGTACGATGGGACGGTCGATAAGTTTATCGGAGACGGATTGATGGTATTTTTCGGGGATCCTGAGCCGCAGGATGATCATGCGCTGAGATGTGTGCGAGCGGCGATGGAGATGCAAGCGAAAGTCAGACAGCTCAAGGAAAAGTGGGAAGCGGAGAGACGGATGCCGATTCAAATCCGCATCGGTATCAATACCGGAAAGGTTGTGGTGGGGAATATGGGATCGGCGCGACGACTTTCCTACACAGTGCTCGGCGCCCCTGTCAACCTGGCCCAGCGGCTGGAAGCGAGTGCGCCTGTCGGCGGGATTCTCATTTCCGCACGAACAAACGAGCTTGTGCGTCCGCAGGTTCAGACGCGCTCGCTCGGTTCGATTCAGGTAAAGGGACTGACCGAAGGAATTCCGGTCTACGAAGTAGTAATGGAATAACAGGTCCCGATTTACTCACATTGACCCGCAACTCCGCACACTTCTGCATGATCCGCAGTGAGCCATTTCTTTGCCAACCCCCGCACCCACCTATCAGGGTGTTGAAAAACGAGGCCCAATGTCATTCTGAATCGCGCTGTTTATTAGCGGGATGAAGAATGACAGAATAATACTTTTTCAACAACCTGCTATTGCTCCCGGCTCGCTGGGGGTATTGCGTCGGATCACGCGGCGTTCGGCGCGTCGGAAATTTCAGACTCAACGAACTCCGCAAGGAGAGCAAGCGATTCCCGCCATCCGAGGTAGCAGCCCTCCAGCGGGATGACGTCAGGTATTCCCTCCTGAACGATGTTCAACTCGGTCCCACAAGACACCTTCGTCAGCACGATAGTCGTCTCCATCATTCCGGGCAATCCCGGGTCGTCGAATTTGTCGGTGTAGCGAATACGCGCGTTCGGCACCAGCTCAAGATACTCTCCACCAAATGAGTGACTGTGGCCCGTCGAGAAATTCGTGAACGACATCTTGTAGGTGCCACCGATGTTGGCTTCCAAATGGTGAACCTTGCAGGTAAATCCATTCGGCGGTGACCATTTTACCAGCGCCTCAGGATCGAGAAACGCCCGATAGACTCTTTCGGCCGGTGCTCGGATTACCCGATGTAGACGAACTGTGTTTGTGGGCATAGTGATTTCTCCTTTGGATAGTTGATGTCTGCGGGACAAACCTCGGCGCCAGCACGGGAGTGATGATAAATCTGGTGTGACGACGCAGATGAAACTTCACGTACAGTGGGGCATGCGATGACGCCAATCTCCTAGAACTGCACCGTCAAACCGATCGCAGCCGAGAAGACACGTTTCAAGCCGTCGACGTTGATATCCCTCTGGAGGAAGGGGAGGGCCGCCTCGGCCGCGAGCCTCAAATCCTCTGTCAGCAGGTACGTTGCGGAACCTAAGAGGTTGATCTGAAGCTGATCGCTGTCCGCAAGCCGCACAAATTCCTCTCCGCCCACAATCGATTGCCTGAGAATTGTCGATTCGTGGATTCGCTGGATGCCGAGAAGCTCCAACGAAACCGCGGCCATCTCAATGTGGGTGAAATACCCAACTCGCAGCAAAAGATCGTCTCCCCGTTCCAGCCGCGTGAAGTTGTTCGCACTCCGCTGACGCGAGAATTGATAGCCGACTCCATGCCTCATCGTTCCGTGCTTCACTGCTGCACCGAAGAGAAGATCGTTGGTGCCCAATCCCGGCTGATATGCCTGCGCGAGATTCCCTTCGTTCACGGCACCTGTTGCGAGCTTTCCCCCGAGATGAAATGACAACTCGATCGCATCGTTGCTCCAGACGGGAGATGAGAGAATGAGCGTGATGTCGCCCAATCCGTTTGCGGAACCAAGGGGACCGGCAACATTCGTCCAGGGTGCAGCGATCAAAGCCCGAATGTCCCCCCAGATCGGGAGGGACGCTTCCACTTGCACGGTGTTGAAGGTGAGACCATTTTCAGCACCACCGAAGCCGTAGATGTATCGAATTCCAACGGAGTGTTCCCGCACTGAGTGAGGCGATCCGATACTGCAAACCCCTGCGTCGGAGCACTGGGAGTGAAGTGTATCAAATAAGGAAAGGGAGATGAAAAGCAAAATGGCGATCGTTTTCAAGATTGCGGCTCCTTTGTCTGGTTGAAGAGCACCGTCGGTTCGTCTGCTTGCTTCCCCAAGGTATACCGGTAACATCCATTCTGCCGAAAAGGTTCGGGAAGAGTCGGGAACTCTGGGCCCGAAGAGACGTTTATATCTACAGTTTCATCATAACCGATCGACCATATTCTTCCCTATCTTTGATTGTCATGCTCATCTTCTTCCTGGTTGTCGTCACCGTTTTTGGCGCCGCGTACGGATATCTCGGTTGGCGCATCATTGGTCCGGCACATTTCCCGACTCCGTGGAACTGGATCGCCTGGATTGTCCCGGTGATTTTTCTTCTTCTCCCGTTCGTTCAAATGTTCTATCGGAATTCGAAAAGTAACGGGCCGTGGCTTGATCTCCTCTCGTGGGTCGGATATGTGAGTATGGGATTTTTTTCATTCGTTCTTGTGCTGGTCCTTCTCAGAGATCTTGGATGGATGGCGGCAATCGGCGGAGAAAAAATCGCTTCGTGGATGAGCAGCGTATTCGGGAATGGAAGTGTGCACGTGTTCGATCCGGGGCGACGGAGGTTCCTGTTGATGGCCACCAATCTCGGAATCCTGGGCGTCTCGGCGGCTCTCACGGGCTATGGCATCATCCAGGCGCGTCGCACGCCGTCGATCGTCGATG
Organism: Ignavibacteria bacterium; assembly: GCA_016873805.1. Lineage (GTDB taxonomy): Bacteria > Bacteroidota > Ignavibacteria > UBA10030 > UBA10030 > VGVZ01. The sequence continues at coordinate 5,096 of VGVZ01000034.1, read as the reverse complement.
TCGATATACCGATCAAAGGCCTGCCGGAGACATTCACCGGATTCCGCATCGTGCAGATTTCCGATATCCATGCAGGACTTACCATCGGACGTGAGTGGGTTGAAATGGTGGTGGGGAAGGTAAACGAGCTGGGTGCCGATCTCATCGCGTTCACCGGTGACCTGGTCGATGGTTCGGTCGAACATTTGAGACATGACGTCCAGCCGATTGCGGAGCTCAAGGCGAAGCACGGCGTCTATTTTGTCACGGGCAACCACGAGTACTACTCAGGAGCCGCTGCATGGGTCGAGGAGATACGACGGATGGGGCTGGATGTGTTGATGAACGAACATCGCATCATCCCGCTCAACGGTTCACACATGGTGCTTGCCGGCGTGACTGATTCTTCGGGGGGACAGTTCATCAAACAGCACACATCCGATCCCGCAAAGACCCTCGCCGAAGCTCCAAACGGAAATCTGCGGGTGTTCCTTGCCCATCAACCGAGAAGTCTCTATCAGGCGGCGAAGGCCGGCTTCGATCTGATGCTGTCCGGTCACACACATGGGGGACAATTCTTTCCGTGGAACTTTGCCGCGGCGTTGGGACAGCCGTATGTCGCGGGATTGCACAAGCATGATGTTGGTTCAGGGGAGGGATGGGTCTATGTGAGTCGCGGGACGGGCTATTGGGGACCTCCTCTCCGTGTCGGTGTCCAATCCGAAATCACTGTTCTTACACTGCGCCCCGCGTAACGAAAAATCATTTTCTACGCGCCACTTCCTACTTCTTACTTCCTACTTCTTACTTCCTACTTCTTACTTCCTACTTCCTACTTCTTACTTCCTACTTCTTACTTCTCTCTTCTCACTTCCCCCTCTCTGCAAAAACGTATCTCCACGGTGATATCCCTTCAACGACGATTGGCAAAGGAGCGTTCCACGCTTATGCGGTTGGAGGGCTCAGAACGCGTCGAAGCGCCATACCGGCGGAAATCTTTCGTCCGGCGTGACGCTTCGAGTGCAGACGAGATGAAGAGCGAGGCGGCGACAGCTATCCTTGATTGGCCAAATAGTTCTGGAGGCCCATCTGATCGATCTGTGCGCGTTGCTTTTCCGCCCAATCGACATGCCCCTCTTCCATCTTGAGAATCTCAGTGAGGAGATCTGCGGTGGATTGATCACCGACTTCGCCGGCGAGGTTGATGCCGTCGTTATATGCCTTCACAGCGGCCATCTCCGCCTCCTGATCGTTTGACACCATATCGGCGACGGTTGCCCCGATCTTCATCGGATTGAGTTTTGTGACGATTGGTGTCCCTTCCAGAAAGAGGATCCGTCTGATAAGCCACTCGGCATGATGCATCTCATCCTTGGCCTGTTTTTCAATTGCCTCGTGCAGTTTTTCGTATCCCCAGTTGGAACACATCTCGGAATGAACCATGTATTGGCTGATCGCGGTGAGTTCATCAGCCAGAAGGCCGTTCAGCGCGTCTATGAGTTTCTTGTTCCCCTTCATGGGAAATCTCCTCTCTTGGTAGTATGACCACTTGAGTTCGTTGGCAAGCAATGATCGTCGAGACTAGATACTGCTGATGCAGACGATCGGTCGGGTGACGCTTTCCAAAAATGTAACGAGAGCCAAAGGCATTGTCAAGTGTATTGCTGAACCTCCGGATGTTGTTCCCGGCAGGAAGATGATTCTCGGAGATCCCCTAATCCGATTGCATTTCCACAAACGATTGGGGATATTGAATGCCGATGGCCAACACACTCTCCCATGTCGAGATCGAAGCTCAGCGGCCTCTCTCCGCGCCCGAAGCGTACGCGCATTGCCTGCGGATTGCACGCAAGCATTACGAGAACTTCCCGGTCGCGTCGATTCTGCTTCCACACAACCTGAGGAAGCACGTTGCGGCAATCTATGCGTTTGCGCGTGCGGCAGATGATTTTGCCGATGAACCCGGTATGAAACCGGAGGAACGGCTCGTCCGGCTCAACGAATGGGAATCGTTGCTCCACGAGGCGTATGAGGGCAATGCCGTTCATCCGGTTTTCGTCGCGCTGCGCGAAACGGTGCGGGAGTTCGAAATTCCGCGGGAGCTCTTCCAGAATCTCCTGACGGCGTTTCGGGCCGACGTGACGATCCACCGCTATCAGAGCTTCGGAGATCTTTTGGGGTACAGTCGGAATTCTGCAAATCCAGTCGGGCGATTGGTTCTCCTTCTTTTCGGCTATCGGGACGACGGGTTGATGCGCCTTTCAGACGATATTTGCACGGCGTTGCAGCTCACCAATTTCTGGCAGGATCTCAGGATTGACCTTGAGCGGGATCGTCTCTATATTCCTGAGAACGACATCGCGATTTTTCCGGGATCTTCGGATGACCTCCGGGCGCGAAATCCGGGAAAGGCATTCCGGTCGTTGCTCGAGTATCAGGTCGATCGAACCGAAGAGATGTTTCAGGCGGGGAGGCCTCTGCTCACGGCGGTGGGCAAGAATCTCGCCCTCGAGCTTCGGTTGACGTGGATTGGGGGGATGAAGATTCTCGAACGCGTCCGGAAAATCGACTACGATGTGTTCAACCATCGGCCGGCCCTGACACGTATCGACAAGCTGTTCCTCCTCATTTCTGCGGGTATCACAACGCGACGATAGCCCATGTCGACGCAAGCAATCCATACACTCACCCCCGGTTTTGCGCAGAATCGTCTGAGCAACTTCTATTTCTCGTTCCTCCTGCTCCCGGGTCCCAAACGTGAGGCGATCGAGACAATCTATGCCTTCTGCCGGCACAGCGACGATATTGTGGATGAAGGCCATAATGTCGCGGAAAAACGAAAACGCCTCCTGCAGTGGAAAGAAGAAATGGTCAAGGGCTTCGCCGGAAAATCTCGCTACTCGATGTTGAACCGACTCGCGGAAATCATCAGGATCTTCAACATCCCTGAAGTGCATTTTCACGAACTGCTGAACGGGATGAAGATGGATCTGGTGAAAAACCGGTACGAGACATTCGAAGAGCTCGAACAGTACTGTTACCGTGTTGCGTCAACCGTTGGACTGATCTGTGCGGAGGTGTTCGGATACAATAAGGAGCAGACCAAGCAGTATGCGAAGAATCTCGGTATCGCCCTCCAGCTGACGAATATCTTGCGCGACATCAAAGCCGACGCGCGTGCCGGCAGGATCTATCTTCCTCTCGAAGATCTCCGACGGTTTGGCTATTCCGAAGCTGAATTGCTCCGCGGTGAATACAACGACCGCTTCGTCGCACTGATGAAGCATCAATGTGATCGGGCGAGGTCATACTTCAGGCAGGCGAAAAAGCATCTTGCCGAAGAAGACAAACCTCTCTTCACCGCGGCACGCGTGATGGGGAACATCTACTATTTGCTCCTCCGGAGAATCGAGAGAGTCGGTTACAACGTCTTCGGCAAGCGCATCCGACTCTCAAAACCGGTCAAGCTGATGATTGCCCTCCTGCTGCGTCTCCGAGCCCGCTTCCCTCGCAATTTCCATCGATATATTCGAACCGAACTCCCCGCCTGATGACCGTCGACGCTCTCGTCATAGGGGGAGGACTGAGCGGGCTGGGTGCCGCCGTCGAGTTGGCGCGCCGTGGTGCCAAGGTCACGCTGTTGGAACGACGCGAATTCCTCGGCGGACGGACGTACTCCTTCGTTGACCAAACGACAGGCGACGTGGTCGACAACGGCCAGCATCTGATGATGGGGTGCTACCACACCACGCGACGCTTTCTGAAAACCATTGGAACAGATCACCTCGCAACGCTTCAGCGTACTCTCCAGATCGATTTTCTGCATCCCGGCATCGGGAGAGCATCGCTCCGTTGTCCGACCCTTCCCCCTCCGTTTCATATCCTTGCCGGACTTCTGGGGCTGAAGACGCTCCCCTTCGTTCATCGGCTCAAGTTGCTCCGTGTCGGTCACCGGCTCTTCACTCTTCCCAAAGCTCGGGAGGCGTATCTCGATTCGATTTCCGTGGATGAATGGCTGAGGCGGTTAGGACAGCCGGCAGAAAACAGAAAATACCTCTGGGACGTGATTGCCGTCGGATCACTCAACGGCGATCCAAGAGAAGTCTCGGCATTGATGTTCTTCCGGGTGCTCAAAGCAGCGTTCATGGGAACGAGGGAAGATTCTGCAATGCTTCTTCCGCGCGTCGGCCTGACCGAACTGTTCGTCGATCCGGCGGTGAAGTTCATCGAAACGCACGGCGGGAATGTTCGGCGGACGGTGGGAGTGAAAAGACTGCTCGGAACAAAGGATCGGATCGAGGGGGTAGACCTGATCAATGGTGGTCGATTGAACGCGGGGAAGTACATTCTTGCGATTCCCTATTTCGATCTCGTGAGGCTGATGGGAGAGTCGCCGGCGATCAACCTTGTTGATTTTCACACGGCATCCCAATTCAGATCCTCATCGATCATTACAATAAACCTCTGGCTCGATCGGACGGTGTTCCAACATGAGTTCGCGGCTGTTCTCGACTCACGAATTCAGTGGATATTCAACAAGACCCGACTTCTTCGTCTGAACCAGGAAGATCTCGACGGTAGGCAATATCTCTCTATCGTCATCAGCAGTGCGGATGAGCATGCGGGCGTCGAGAAGGAGAGACTCGTCACGATGGCACTGGAAGATCTCCGGTGGGTTCTCCCCGCGGCGCGCGAGGCGCAACTTCTCCACGCACGTGTGATCAATGAAAAGCGGGCAACCTTTTCCCCGTTACCTGGAATGAACGCATTCCGGCCGACTGCCCGCACCTCGGCCGGGAATCTCCTGCTTGCCGGTGATTGGACTGACACGGGCCTTCCCGCGACAATCGAAGGAGCGTTGTTGAGCGGTGAAGCAGCGGCGCGCCTCGCGTGTGAATAGAAACTCCGGCCAACCGAATCTGTCATCGAAGATGTTTCTGCTCCATCGAGGACATTAGGCCACTCTGCCCACTCCGCGTGCCTCCGCGCTCTCTGCGGTAAATTGAAAACAAAAGGGTCTCACTTTCAGTTGTGCTTGGTCTGACCTATCTTGGTCAGTGCAATCCAGCAAACTTTCAGAAAGGAGACCCACAATGCGTATCCGAAAGTTAACCGAG
>VGVZ01000033.1 GCA_016873805.1 Ignavibacteria bacterium | reverse complement strand
GAACGGTTTGCCCTTGAACTCCGCAAACGACCTCAGCCACGTGATGGCAATGTCGCGGACGACGATCAACCAGATCGGCCACGCCGGGGCGAGGTCGAGGTGCACGAACGCGAGAAGCGCCGCCGATGTGACGATCTTGTCGGCGAGAGGATCAAGGAATTGTCCCCACCGGCTCACGTAACCCCATCGTCGCGCAACCCAGCCGTCGTACCAATCAGTGAGCAGCGCAAGGATGAAGACGACGAGCGAAAGCTGTTTGAGGAGAGTGTCACCGGCAAACAGAAATGCGAGGAAGACAGGAGTCAGAACGATGCGAAGGAGCGTCAGCTGATTTGGCGGAGAAAACGGGATTCGCATGTCGACGATTCCTGAAATCCTGGAGTACTTGGGAAAACTCGAGGGAGGAGGGAGTTCGTATGACAACAGGGGAAGCTAATGCTTTTTCCCCCCGTGGTCAACACGAAACAGGGGAGGAGATAAATCAAAATCCCGCCGGAGCGGGATTTCGTTGTCAGCAAGCAAACTCATTCAGGAGCTACGCGGCCTTCTGAACCTTTCCGGACTTGATGCAATTCGTGCACACGGTAATGCGTCGAACAGATCCATCGACAACTGCGCGGACTCGTTTCAAATTTGGCAAGAATCTCCGGGGCGACCGGTTGTGCGCGTGGCTGACGTTGTTGCCGGCCATCGGTTTCTTGCCGCAGATTTCACACATGCGTGCCATTACATACTCCAACATTCTCATCGACATGAATTAAGCGGTTCAAATATAGCAAGAATTGCGTTGCGTTGCAATCCTTTTCTCCGGGAAAGGGGACGATCGGCGTGAGCGATCCGGTCCACTTAATAGTAGATCTTTATCGTCACTGCTCCGTTCTTCGGAGTAGCGAGCCGGATACCGTTGTCCGTACAAGCCACGGGTGCCCCGTCTTCCTCCAGGAAATTCGAGAGAACGACCCGCTGAACACCCCGTGGGAGAGTCAGGATCGCTTCGGCATCTCTCCCTTCGGATTCGTACCACTGAACAACCCACGCGTCCGAGTCTTCTGCTTTCTTCACATTACTCAGGACAAGATTAGAAGGCGAGATCTGAATGAAGGAGTGAGAAAGAGGCAGCGATCCACTGTGTGCATCGGTCCAGACAGTGAGGAGTGGGGTGTTGTATTCGTACGCGTGTCTCACCGTCATTGCCGCTCTCCAATCTCCCCGATGCGGAAAGAGGGCATATTCTATAATATGTTTTCCCCGATCTGCCGTCGGATCAGGCCACTTCGGAGATCGAAGCAGGGAAAGCCGGATCGTGCTTCCTTTGATATCGTGGCCGTATTTGGCTCTGTTGAGGATGCTCACACCGTATCCGTCGCCTGAAAGATCGGCCCACCGAAGGGCAGGCACCTCGACTTTGGCTTGCTCCCAACTGGTGCGCAGTTGGGTCGAACGCCGAATCGAACCATACGGGATTTCATACGTGGCAACTGTATCGCGGACTGCAACAGGAAACGACACTTTCAGGAACGTCTTTTCCTCCCACCAGTCCACCAGTGTCCTAAACTCGATACGGGGAATCCCAGCGGCGAGGATAATCTCCTGACTGAAGAAACTCGTTGGAAAATATTCCGTTGGGTACTCTTTTTTCGTACCGGGTTTCAGGTATTCTCTGTTGAGTCGCAGCACGACCCTGAGCGGACCTTGTTCGACGATTTCCACACCCGTGAAGCGAGAAGGATACTTCTCACCGGTCAGCCCGATGTTCCACGCATCCCAGGCCCGTGGATAGTCAGCGAGTAGCTCCAACTCGTTTCCATTCCCATCGAGAATCTCCCGGAAGTTGCGCTTATCAAGAATGCTGGAGATCCAACCGGAGAGAGTATCGATCCTGACCCGGAAGAACGCATTCTCAAGACTCGCACCTGTGATTGTGAGAGATTCCATCAGCGTCGATGGGGATTGCTTGCGCACCTCATATGCTCTGTATCCAAGAGAAGGGACATTCTCCGCCGCGAACAGGAGTTCACGGAGATAGCGATCCTTCCGGACGGTCTGTGACGAAACCTCTTTGCCCTTCGCATCGAACACCGCATACGCAGCGGTGTCTGCAGGTGGAAGTTCGATGCGAGCGATGTCGCTTCGTTCCCACGCGAGAGGATTGAAGACGACGACAGGCGTTCCTTTTCGCATCGACGAGGTGTTGATGGACCTCGCGATCTGTCTGAGGCTGTTTGACAACACATGGTTGCCGATGGTCGCGGCCTCCGCGTACCGCTCCATGGCATCGACATAGACTTCACGGATGCTGGAGCCGGGGAGAATGTCGTGAAACTGATTGAACATGACGTGGCTCCACGCATCGGCCAGCTCGGATGAGGGGTACCGACCTCCGACTCTTGTGCTGAACAGCGAGAACTTCTCGGCATTCGTCAGGAGGACTTCGCTCTGCCGATTTGATTCCTTTGTCTTGGCCTGTGTGGTAAATGTACCCTGATGATATTCCAGATAGAGCTCATCATTCCAGATGGGCAATCGGGTGAGATCATGTGTCTTGAGCCAGGTGAGATACTGTGAAACATTTCCGAATTCGACATTGGGATAGATATCGAGTCGCTTCAGATTGTCGATGCGCGTCATCATTTCGAGGGAAGGGCCCCCGCCGTGATCGCCGACGCCGAACAGCACGAGCATGTTCCTGAATCCCGTATTCGCCTCAAATTGCCGCTGCCAATCGACGAGCCGATACGGATCGTCGATCTGGTTGACATAGTCGAAAGGAAAGTATGTCAGCAACCGGGAGCCGTCAGGGCCTTCCCACCAAAAGACGCGGTGCGGGAAAACGTTTCGTTCACTCCATCCGATTTTCTGCGTGATGAATGCATCGATTCCTGCCTTGAGATAGAATTGCGGCATGTTCCAGTTGTACCCGAATGAATCGGGGTTCCAGCCGATCCTGACATCCTGACCGAGCTTTTGCCTGAAGTACCGTTTTCCGTATAAGAGTTGTCGCGCCCACGATTCACCGGAGAGGAGATTGCAGTCCGGTTCGATCCACATGCCACCCACGAGTTCCCACCGCCCCTCGCGAACTCGTTGCTTGATGCGTGAGAACAATTCAGGGTAGAGCTTCTCCATCCAATCATAGTATACGGCCGAGCTTTGTGTGTACGTGAAGTCCGGGCGGGCCTCCATCATATTCAGGACTGAAGAAAACGTGTTCTTGCAGACCTCAATTGTTTCTTTCTCGCGCCAGAGCCATGCGGCGTCAATGTGGGCATTCGAGGCGAAGTAGAGAGTGAATTGCCTGGCATACTCGGCGATCGGTTTGACATTCTTCCTCACACCTTCGACCGAGGTCATGAAAGCGTCAAGCGAACCACGCCTGAGCGCGTCGAGATCGATCTGCGTGGCAAGGTTCTGAAGAAGATTGTTGAGACGGATTTTTTCCTCTTTGTTCAGCTCTGATTTGTCAATCCCCGGATCGACACGTTGCGATGCATTCGTCTGGTACGTATCGAAGCTCAGTAACTTCTGACCGACGCGCAGACTGAGCGAGAAGTCGGACAACAACTCGCGAATCGGACGCAACTCGTCCGTTTGGATTTCGGCCCTGAGCAGACGAAGCGGGCCGCCGGTGTTGATCGCTTTGATCGCGACCAAGAATGTTTCGCCGGGTTTGGCGTTCTCCGTAAGGAGAAACTCGCCGTTCCACGGAAAATGGCCGCGGGATTCGCCGTTGATCCACATATACCCATAGTCGTCGACGGAGACGAGAAACCGCACTCTGCCGCTGATCGGCTTCCCCAATACTTCCCGGGGGAGCACGATTTCACGACGGATCCAGCACGAATCCGGATAGATGCGTTGGCCGATCCTCAGCGTATCCCAGCGGCCGTCGTCAAATCCGGCTTTCGTCGGCTGGTCCTGCAGAGCGCCAGCCGTCTTGAGATCGGCGCTCACTCGCCAATGATCAAATGACACAGTGGAAAGGGAGTCGAGCGATCTGACGAGACGATCGACATTTGTCTGAGCGTGCAGGATGCCGACAAACAATGACGCCATCGCGATCAACGTGATATGTCTCACGACAACCTCCTTACGTACGTGTGACAGCTGGTTGCGGGAAGACAACAGAAACTAATACCGAAGATTTTCTTATCGTTTCTTCCATTGGTCGAGGAGCACGGCGAGGAGAATAACGACACCGACGACAACCTGTTGAACGTATGATCCGACATTGAGCAGATTCAGACCGTTGCGCAAAACGCCGATGAGCAGCGATCCGAGGAACGTGCCGGTCACGGTTCCTCTGCCTCCAAAAAGGCTCGTCCCGCCGACAACGACAGCGGCGATGACATCGAGTTCGTACATGATTCCTGCGTTGGGTTGGCCCGAGTTCATTCGCGAAGCAAGCAGGATTCCGCTGGCGGCGGAGAGGACACCGCATACCACATACACCTGTGTGACGATTCGCTTCACGCCGATACCCGCCAGTCTGGCCGCTTCCGGGTTTCCACCGATTGCGTAGATATATCGTCCGAATCGCGTGTGCGACAACACGACGTACGCGGTCACGAACACGACGATCATCACAATCGTCGGATTCGGTATTCCAAGGGTGCGACCGTTCCCGAGGAGGGCGAACGCCTCAGGGAGTTCCCAGACAGGGCGCCCTTCCGTATACACGAACGCCAATCCTCTCCAGATCGTCATGAGGGCCAGAGTGACAATAAACGGAGTGATGCGGAAACGGGTGACGAGCGTTCCGGCGATCAATCCCGATGCCGCACCGAGGAGCAGTCCCGCCAACATTGCGAGCGGGAACGCGTACTCAAGCCGAAGGTCGAGCTTCAGCATGCTCGTCGCAACGACTCCGACGAATGCCATCAACGAACCAACGGAAAGATCAATCCCGGCAGTCAGGATGACGAACGTCATGCCCACCGCAACAATCGCCGTGATGGAAATCTGCAGCATCACGTTGAGCAGATTGTCCGTCGTGAAGAAGTGGGGGGAAAGCGCCGAGAAGATGGCGATCTCGACCAAGAGGGCGAAACCGATGCCAAACGATTGATAGAGATTCTTCATGATCGAACAATACTCCTGCTGGTCTTGCGTTGATCACGCATAACTGGTCGCGAGCTTCATCAGGCGTTCCTGCGTCGCTTCTTCCCGTGTCAAGATTCCAGCGACGATGCCGTCGCACAGCACAGCGATACGATCGCAGAGCTGCAGCAGCTCGGGAAGTTCCGACGAGATAACGATAATGCCGCGCCCCTCCGAGGCCAGTCCGCGAATCAGCGCGTGGATCTCACGCTTGACGGCAATATCGATGCCGGCCGTCGGCTCATCGAAAATCAGAATGTTGCATTGGGTCATCAGCCAGCGTCCGAGGACAACTTTCTGGCGATTTCCGCCGCTCAAGGTTTCAACCGGCGTTTCGACTGATCGTGTCTTGATACGAAGTCGCCGGACGAGTTCTGAAGCCGCGCGACGTTCCTTGGATCCGTTCACGAACGGCCCGAACGCGACATCGGAGAGGCTGGAGAGTGTGATGTTCTCCAGAATGCTCATCTGAAGAACCAGTCCGTCGAGATTTCGATCCTCCGTCAGAAGCCCGATGCCCGCCTTGATGGCATCGCCGGGTGAGCGAACGGATACTTCCCGACCATCGACGACGATTCTTCCGGATGATCTCCTCTCGGCCCCGAAGATGAGCCGTACAAGTTCCGTACGGCCTGAGCCTGTGAGTCCTGCTAACCCGAGGATTTCCCCGCGATCGAGACCGAAGCTGATGCCGTGCACTCTGTCAGATGTCAGATTCTCGATGCGAAGAATCTCCCGCCGTTGCGATGGAGCAATTCCTTTGGGTGACCACTGATGCGCCTCTCTGTCGGCCTCTCGTCCCACCATCCATTTGACCAGCATTTCGGAATCGGCCTCCGCCACAGGGCATGAATGAATCAATTTGCCGTCGCGTAGAACGGTAATGCGGTCGGCGATCCTGAAAATCTCTTCGATCCGGTGAGAAATGTAGATAATTCCGACGCCGTCTGTCTTCAGGTTTCTCATCACCGCGAAAAGATTCTCTACCTCGCGGTCGGTAAGCGAAGCAGTCGGTTCATCCATCGCGAGAATCCGCACGTGATTGCTGAGTGCCTTGGCGATTTCCACTATTTGCCTCTGGCTGACGCTGAGTTTCCTCACAGGCAATACAGGATCGATCGTTTCGCCGAGGCGAGACAGAACCTTCGATGCTTCCGCATGCATGAGTGAGAACCGAACAAACCCGTGCCGAAGAAATCGACGTTCATCCCCGAGGAAGATGTTCTCCGCGACGGAGAGTTCGGGAACAAGCTTGAATTCCTGATAGATGATCCCGATCCCCAGGCGACGGGCATCAGCGGGTTCCCGGATCGCGATGGTTCGACCGCTCACTTCGATTGTTCCGGAGTCCGACTGCTCGGCGCCCGCGAGGATTTTTGTGAGGGTAGATTTGCCCGCTCCGTTTTCGCCGACGAGAGCGTGGATTTCCCCCGCGAACAGATCGAAATCGACGCTATCCAGCGCCTGCACGCCGGGATAGTGCTTGCTCATCGACCGCATGTGCAGAAGAATGTCGCGCTTCATTGGTGTGCGGATACCGAATGCGCGTGGCTTGTTGTTATCGATTCACCGCCCCGGTGGTGAGAGCGTTGTGGAGGATCGTGCTGTCGACGAGGCCGACTTCGACGGGAATTGATGATGGAATTGACTCGCCGAGAAAGAACTTCCGAATCGTTTGGATCGTGGTGCTACCGATTTTTGAAGGATACTGAATGACATCCGCCTTCAGAGCGGTTCCGCGCAGAATGGCTTCTTGCGCCGGTGGTGTCGCATCATAGCCGACGATCACGATATTCGTGCGCTTGAACTGACGCACGGCATCGAGCGCTCCGAGCGCGGAATCGTCGTTGATTCCGAAGATGGCGTCCAGCTGCGGATTTGCCTGTAAGACGTCGGCAGAAACCTGAAGTGCCCGATCGCGTACCCCGAATCCGTTCACGTCTGCGACGATCTTGATGCCAGGATACCTCGCAAGCGATTCTCTGAATCCCTGAACTCTGTCGAGCGTCGATGTGAGCGCAGGCTGATTGATGATTGCGACCGATCCTTTTTGTCGCAAAACCTTTGCCAGATACTCGCCCGCAAGGCGACCACCCGCGACGTTGTCGGACGCAATGTGGCACATGATCTCCCCCTCCTGAGCGGCGATGTCGGCGGTGAATACCGGTATCCGTGCCTCGTTCGCGCGTTTGATTCCGGTTCCGACGCCGCGGGAATCAACGGGACAGACCACGATGGCATCGACTCCCTGTGCAACAAAATCTTCTATCTGACTGATTTGTTTTCCCAGATCGAATTCCGCGGCCGTGATGATCACTTCATACTCGTATTGTGCCGCCTCTGTGCGGATTCCCTCCTCCAGATCCCGATAGAACATATGCCCGCGGGTAAGCAATGTTACGCCGATGACCTTCGTCGCTTGTGGTTTGTCATGACGTGCACATGACGGCAATAGGAAACATACTATGATGACTGCAAAGGTAAGGAATCGCATCGCGGGGGTCACCGATAGGGATGGGTATTGTTAATTGGTGATGAGATGCCGATCGATGGAATACAATATCTCTAAAATGATTCAGACATTCAAGACACGTTGCGAATCGGACTGAGTGACACTCGATTCACAGTGGATTGCAGAACGCTTTTTTTTTGGTTATCATTTGGCAATTGAACGAGCAGCACCACGGAATCCATGACCATCCTCGGCATCGAAACATCGTGCGACGAAACATCGGCGGCGGTCGTCCGCGACGGTCGACTCCTCTCAAATGTCACGCGACCCCAATTGTTCCATGCCGCGTACGGCGGAGTTGTCCCCGAGCTCGCTTCTCGTGCGCACCAGCAGTTGATCATCCCGATCGTCGACCGCGCGCTTTCCGATGCGGGCGTGACACAGGAAGAACTTGATGGTGTGGCCGCAGTCTATGGCCCTGGCCTCATCGGCTCGATTCTCGTCGGACTCAGTTTTGGGAAGGCATTGGCGTATGGACGTGGGATTCCGTTTGTCGGAGTCAACCATATGGAAGCGCATATCGTTTCCAACTTCATCGAACCTCCGCATCCGGGCTATCCTTTTGTCAATCTTACGGTATCAGGCGGCCACACACAGCTCGTGCTCGTCACCGCCCCCTTGAAGTATGAAGTGCTGGGGGGGGCCCGCGACGATGCGGCCGGCGAAGCGTTTGACAAGGTCGCGAAGTTGCTCGGCCTAGAATATCCCGGCGGCCCGGCCATCGACAAGCTCGCGAGAAAGGGAGACCCGAACGCTATTCAGTTTCCAAGGCCGTATCTCGACACCGATTCGTACGAATTCAGCTTCAGCGGACTGAAAACATCAGTCCTCTATTATCTCCGTGATGCTCGGTTCGACCGAGAGAGTGCTTCGCGTGACGAGATCTTTGTCAACAATGTGTGTGCGAGCTTCCAATCGGCTGTGGTCGACGTCCTGGTGGACAAGCTGGTGCGGGCGGCGAAGACATTTCGGGTGGCCGACATTGCCGTCGCCGGGGGCGTTTCAGCAAACTCTGCGCTTCGAGAGGCACTTGCCGAAGCCGCGGCCAACAATGGATTGAAACTCTTCATCCCGAAGTTCGAGTATTGTACCGACAACGGCGCGATGGTGGCAATGGCCGGATACTTGAAATTCGTCCAGGGGACAAGTTCAAGTCTGGAATTAACTGCAATTCCAAATCTCGCTCTTTCCTGATCGAAGACCAGCGATGGACTCAATCGAAGAACTGCGAAAAAAGATCGATGAGCTTGACGAGCAGATCGTCCTATTGCTCAACGAGCGCGCAAGTCAGGCGGTGAAAATCGGGGAGGAAAAACTCCGGCTGGGAATGGAGGCATATTCCCCCGAACGAGAGGCCGAAGTGTTGCACAACGTCCTCGCCCAAAACACGGGTCCGCTCAAGAATCCTCAATTGAGGCGCGTCTATGAACGCATTATCGACGAATCGCGAGCCGTGGAGCGCGCGCACATGGGGACAGAAAGCAAGGAAGGACGCAAGAAGAAGAAATGAACGTCGGGGATCTGGGCAGATTTGTTCGAACGTATCGTCGCATCGGTATCGCCCTCCTCGCGTGCGTTGCGCTCATCCTCGTCCTTGCTACATGGATCCTTTGGTGGCCGAATACCTTCTCCGATCCCGATGAACGGGTCATCTATGTTGCTCGGGGAGCGACGTTCAGGACGGTTCTCGATTCGCTAGATAGGGAAGGAATCATCTCCAGTCGCTGGACCTTCCGGATGGCGGCGCGATTCAAGGGCGGAACGACGTCGATCCAATTCGGGAAGTATGTATTCCGGAGCGGACTCTCCAACACAGAGATTCTCGAGGGACTCACGACGGGCTCAGCCCGGAAGCTGGTCACCGTCTCAATTCCGGAGGGATGGCGGATCACAGCGGTGACGAAGAGGTTCGGACGGGTTCTCGGTATCGATTCCGTGCTCCTGCGATCGCTTTGTTACGATACGACGTTTATACGCGTTCTGGGAGTCGGCGTTCACAATCTGGAAGGATATTTCCTCCCCGACACGTACCAATTTCATTGGAACACGACCGAGGACGAGGTGATCGAACGGGTTGTCGGTTCGTTGCGCCGATTCTACAACGATTCGTTGAAAGCGAGAGAGAGACAGCTCAACATGTCGATGCATCAGGTCCTCACCCTCGCCTCGATTGTGGAGGGGGAGACGCGTCTGGATTCCGAACGACGGACGATCGCCGGGGTCTATCACAACCGGCTGAAGAAGAGGATGCGGCTTGAAGCCGATCCGACAATTCAGTACATCATCACCGATGGGCCGCGGCGGATTCTGTACAGCGACCTTCGGACACCGTCGCCGTACAACACCTATCGGTACTACGGACTGCCCCCGGGACCGATCAACAATCCGGGACGCAGTTCCATCCTCGCGACGCTGTATCCCGAACAACATCCGTACATTTTCTTTGTCGCGGATGGAAGCGGCGCTCACAAATTCTCGAGTACGTACACGGAACATCTCCGCGCGGTGAGGGAATTCAGGCGGGCGCGGCGTGCAGCCGAAGAACGGAATCGCGCAAATAGAGGTTCGACCGGCTGATTCCGGCGAACATCGTTTCTCCTTAGTCACGCAACTATTTCTCAAGCACTCTCAACTTACCTGATCTTCGCGGCTCATGCCCCTTCGAAACTTCTCGACCGCTAAAGCGAACGATAGGACATGCTCGAACGACGTGTTCACTTTCCTGCAACTGCGCGTCCTTCTCCTGGCGGCGGGTATGATCTGGTCGTGCGCAGGGCAATTTCCCCCCTCTGGCGGACCGGAAGACAAAGATCCTCCATCCATCATTGCGACGTACCCGGAGCACAACAGCACACGATTTCAGGATTCGCGCATCGTGTTTGAGTTTGACGAATACGTCGATCGCCCCTCTCTCGAGAACGCGCTCTTCATCTCGCCGAACGTGGGAATGCTGGAGTTCGACTGGAGCGGACGGGAGGTGGAAATCCGATTCTCCGAGCGGCTCCGGGAAAACACGACCTATGTCGTCAACGTCGGGACAGACGTCGTCGATGTTCGTAATCGCAACAGGATGGCCGAATCGTTCACGCTTGCGTTCTCGACCGGCCATCACATCGATGAAGGTGTGATCGAAGGGAGAGTGTATCCCGCGAAACCCGCAGATCCGTCGTCAGGCATCATGGTCTTCGCCTATCGCCTCGATCCCCTCAACCCCGATACGCTTGATCCGCGCCGCACCAAACCGGACTATTCCACACAAACCGGGAAGGAGGGCAAATACACGCTGAGTCATCTGGCGCTCGGAACGTATCGACTCCTGGCGGTGAGAGATGAATTCAAAAACCTGCTCTACGTTCCCGAAGCCGATGAGTTTGGGATGGCGGCCATTGATCTCCCGATCGGTGCCGATTCCGCAAGAATTCGAGGGATAGATTTTCGTCTCGCCAAGGAGGACACGACCGCTCCACGCCTCATCAAAGTCGTGAACATCGGCCGTCGCCTGCTGCGTCTCGAGTTCTCTGAGGAGATCAATGTGCGAACGATTGGAGCCGAGAACTTCACGGTTATCGACACGGTCTCGGGAAGAAAGGCGACAATTGCTGCGGCGGAGCCGGTGCCTCCCCGCAACCTCGAAGTGCTCCTTGTTGTCGATAGTCTCACGACAGGCTCACCCCACACAGTGGGCGCAAGGGTGAGCGATACGAAGGGACTTTCCATCAATCCTTCGGCAAGCACTCTCGTCTACGCCGTGACATCGGAGCCCGACACGGGTGTCGTGACGGTCGCTTCATTTTCGTTCCCAACGATGTCGCGAGACATCTCGCTGTCGCCGGAAATCGCAGTGATGTTTTCCCGTCCCGTTCGACGTCATGTCGATTCCCTGGCGGTTTCGTTGACCGACAGTCTGGGCAATTCGTTCGACATCCTCACCGAATGGCAGAGCGGCATGATGCTCATCATCCGTCCGGAACAAACGTTGGCCGGAAGATCTTGGTATGCCCTCACCGTCGATGCGTCTCGTTTCACGGACTTCTTCGGTGTTGGGGGAAGAGATTCGCTCTTTGTGCTGAAGTTCTCCACGATCGACACGGATCGGTTCAGCAGCCTCGCGGGAACAGTCTTGGATACGTCTGTGCGAGATGCTCAAGGTCCCGTCTACGTCGTCGCAAGAGAGGCAGAGCGACGTGATCAAGAGCCGACGAGCGTGAGAATCGAGGCTCCCGGTCCGTTCATCTTCAGGAATATCGTTGAGGGACGTTATCTGATCGAGGCCTTCCGCGATAGGAATAGAAACGGCAAATTCGATCCGGGGCAACCCTTTCCCTATGTCCGGGCGGAACGATTTACTGTGTATCCGGATACTCTCAAGCTTCGGGCCCGCTGGCCCGTTGAAGGATTGAAGCTGCAATTGCCATGAACCCCTTGCACGAAGTTTCCGCCTCAGAAAGAGCGCACGATTTTTGGCGTTAACTTCCATCGCCATCGACTGAAGTCGACGGCTTCTAGGAATGCGAAACCCCGCTTTGCGGGGTTTGTCAGGGTCTTCATGATCTTTAACAGCCGTCCGTATCAACGGATGGCTGACCAGCCGCCATCGACTGAAGTCGACGGCTTCTGGGAATGCAAAACCCCGCTTTGCGGGGTTTGTCAGGGTCTTCAATGATCTTTATCAGCCGTCCGTATCAACGGATGGCTGACCAGCCGCCATCGACGGAAGTCGACGGCTTCTGCGGATGCGAGAGGCTGACCAAAAAGTCATTCTGAGTCCCACTGCTTCCCAAGTGGGACGAAGAATCTGATTCAAAAAAGCAGATTCTTCACTCCGCTTCCCTGCCTGCCCCAAAGGGGTCCTTCGGACCGGCAGGCAGGGCTCCGTTCAGAATGACATTTGCTCCTTTTTGGACAACCTCTATCAGGGTCTTCATGATCTTTAACAGCCGTCCGTATCAACGGATGGCTGACCAGCCGCCATCGACTGAAGTCGACGGCTTCTGGGAATGCAAAACCCCGCTTGGCGGGGTTTATCAGCGTCTTCATGATCTTTAACAGCCGTCCGTATCAACGGATGGCTGAGCTTGACCCAAAAAGCAAGTTGATACCACACTTTCACGATCATTGAGGAGCGATTATGTCACAAGTCAAATCAGTCAATCGATGGCAGATGGTAGGCACGTCAATAGGACTCGCCATCGTATGCTTCCTCGCCTCATGCACTCCTTCACACCAGAAGCAAGACGAGGAGATTCGTCGTTCGCTCGCCACGCTCCAGCAGGCTCACGCGCCGGACCGAAGGGTTGCGGTTTTTGACGTCACGTGGAGTCGCAGCGGATCGAACATCATCGTGAAGGGAGAGGTGGAAGATCAGGCCGTCAGAGACAACGTGCTTGCACTCTTCCGGGAGAAGGCGACGGGTGAGACCGTCGATAGCATCCGCATCCTCCCGGACGAGCGTCTCGGTGAGAAGAGGTTCGGCATCGTTGCGGTAAGCGTCGGCAATATGAGAGGCAAGCCGCAGCACCCCGCCGAGCTTGTGACCCAGGTTCTCATGGGAACCGTGTTGAAGATTTTGAAGAAAGAGGGTTCGTGGTACTACGTGCAAGCGCCCGATCGATACCTTGGCTGGCTCGACCGCGATGCCATGGCGCTCGGGGACCAAAATGCCGTGGATCGCTGGATTGCAGCGCAGAAGGTGATCGTCACGGATTACTTCGGTGTCGTCCGGCAGAAACCGGATGCGAAGTCACTCGCGGTCTCTGATGTGGTGATGGGCGGATTGATCGGTCGACGGGGAGAGAGAGGAGGATGGACGGAGGTTGAGTTTCCTGACGGCAGACGAGGCTTCCTCGAGAGGGAGATCGTGCAGGACTATGCGAAATGGAAACGAGAGAGAAAATTGGCGGGGGAGAGTGTGGAACACGTCGCCCGGTTGTTCGTTGGTGTGCCGTATCTGTGGGGAGGAACATCGGCAAAAGGATTTGATTGCTCCGGATTCACGAAGATCGTCTTTCGTTTGAACGGTTTGGACCTGAATCGCGACGCCGACCAGCAGGCGACGATGGGAGAGGTTGTCAACGAAGGGGATGATTTTTCAGGATTGAAGAAGGGGGATCTGCTGTTCTTCGGTCGAAAAGCGACCGAGGAAAAACCTGAACGGATCTGGCACGTCGGTATCTATCTCGGAGAGAAGGAATTCATCCATTGTGCCGGCAAAGTGCGTTTAAACAGCTTCGATCCGAAACATCCTCATTACGATGAGGAACGTCTCCGCACATACGTGCGCGCCCGCCGGCTCATCGGCATTTCACCGATTCCGGAGACGATTTGATAATTCCCAGCTCTCTTATGGTTGATGGAGCTCATTGTTTGCCAATCTGAAGAAAAACAATCATCGTGCTCATCACTGAACCGGCTGCCATTCTTGTCTACCTCGTCGCGCTGATCGGAATCCTGCACTGGATCAGCGAACGAAAATCAGTTGCCACGATTTTTCGATATCTCCCGCCGGCGATCTGGATTTACTTCCTCCCGATGCTTTCATCCAACCTGGGGATCATACCGCAAAGCAGTCCTTTCTATGACTGGGTGCGGCTCTATTTGCTTCCGACGGCTCTTGTCCTCATGCTGCTCGGCGCCAATGCCCCTGCCCTTGCGAAGCTGGGAGGAAAAGCGATCGCCACAATGCTGATGGGAACGGCCGGTATCGCGGTTGGGGCCATTGTCTCGTTCACGGTCTTCCATTGGTGGCTCCCTCCGGATTCGTGGCGGGGCTTCGGCGCGCTGACCGGCAGCTGGATCGGCGGAAGCGCAAACATGGTCGCCGTCGCATCGAGTGTCGGCACTCCGGATTCCATGCTGGGTCCGTTGATCGTCGTGGACACCGTCGTCGGGTACGGATGGATGGGAGTTGTGATTGCCTTGTCGGTACTGCAGAATCGACTTGACGCAAGAAACGGAGTTGATCAGACCGTGGTTCTCGAGCTGAACGAAAAGATGCGGCAAATAGAGAGCAGTAATCGTCGACCTCTGAAGTTCTACGATCTCACCCTGATCCTGGCAATCGGATTTGCCGTTGGCTACTTCATGCTCGAACTCGGGAAGCTTCTTCCGGAGATTGGAGCCGTGGTGAACGCATTTGGTTGGGCGATCATTCTTTCCACGCTCGTTGGTGTTGCGCTTTCGTTTACGAAGGCGTCAGACCTCGAATTCGCGGGATCATCGGTCTTGGGGCAATATCTCTTCTATCTCCTGCTGGCGACGATCGGCGCAAAGGCAGATCTCAAAGGGATTCTTGATGCGCCGTTGTTTCTTGTTGCGGGAGTGACCATCATTCTGATCCACGCGAGCTTTCTTCTCGCCGCAGGTCGATTCTTCCGTGCTCCGATGTTTCTCATGGCAACCGCGAGTCAGGCGAACATCGGCGGACCCGTCACCGCACCGATCGTCGCGACGGTGTACCAAAGTTCCCTCGCCGCGGTCGGATTGTTGATGGCAGTGTTGGGAAACATCATGGGAACGGTCGTTGGGATGGCAGTCGCACAAATATGTTTTTGGATTGAGTAGCGGTGTGGAGGGGAGCGATTCTCGCGAATGGGAACGCGCGAGTCGTCGAACGGTTTGCATTCTCTCGTCGTCGTGATTCGTTGACTTTCGGGCGTTTTTTCGTTACAATGGCACGACATTTTTGCATACGCTATACGCAAGCAAAGGTTCATTTCGTGGGCGTTTTGAGGCACTGTTTATCAAGCCGGATAGCGTCTTTGTTTGAAATCCATCTAAGCAAGAATTAGCGCGCGTCGCCATCAAACACTTGACTGACCAACAATGCCTAACCACAAGACTTTTGAGCTCTCTGCACCGCTTGAGGAAATCAGCGGTCACCTTTCCACTTTGTCGCAAGAATACCAAGACAGACAATCACAGATTCGCGATCTCCTTGGCTTGTTCACAGAGCTACTTCAGGATCCCAACACCTTTCAACGCATGCTAATCGATCACGACCGACTTCAAGTACTTATCAAGAGCTCCCAAACGTCTTTGTCCGGACTCGAAACAGCCGACGAGATGTTCGTGAATAAGTTGGGTCTATTAGCACAGCAACTTCTGGTGTTCTCCAAAGCGGTGCCTCAGTGCAAAAAGGAAGGCGTAGAACTCATCTAGACTATTTGACGAGGCGACGCGCGCCAACCAGTCGCTCAAACTCAAGGTTTTGTTCATGTCCCGCAAAACGCCATTTCAGAAGAACTTTGCCAGCGTATAACACGGGCAACAACGACGCTCAACAAATGAGATCAGAACCGCTCCACGCGTTTGCTCACGGGCTCAGCGCCTCCGGCCGCAATAAGGGGATTCATAGCGGCCTTCGGCGCTGGCTGAATAGTTCGCAAACGCGCGGCGTTGTTGCCCGAAACGAATGGCTTCGATGCCTGCAATCCTCTGGCACTTATCATATCCCTCGGTTGTTCATTAGAATACACCCATGCTCGACAACTACATCCCCATTTTTCTGATGATTGCGGTTGGTGTTCTCTTCGGCATCATCATGGTGAAACTCAATGAGTGGCTCGGTCCAAAGCGACCGTCCGAAGAGAAACTCACGACGTATGAGAGCGGCATGGAGCCCGTCCGGACCGCCCGTGAGCGATTCTCCGTGAAGTTTTATCTTGTCGCCGTCCTCTTTATTCTGTTCGATATCGAAGTCGTTTTTCTCTATCCATGGGCGGTGTCGTTCAAATCGCTGGGGTGGCTTGGGTTCGTGACGATGACGGTGTTCGTTGTGATCCTGTTTCTTGGTTTTGTCTATGTCTGGAGGAAGGGAGCGTTGGAATGGGACTAGAGAAGGCGCTTGGAGACAGTTTTCTTCTGACAAAGCTGGATGATGCGATCAACTGGTGCCGCAAGAATTCACTGTGGCCCATGCCGATGGGGATCTCTTGCTGCGCGATCGAGATGATGGCTTTTGCCGGACCCCGATTCGATGCCTCACGATTCGGGTCGGAGGTTTTCCGGTTTTCCCCGCGCCAATCGGATGTGATGATTGTTGCCGGCACGACGACGTACAAAATGGCGAAAGTGGTACGAAAGATCTATGACCAAATGCCCGAGCCGAAATGGGTGATTGCGATGGGAGCATGCACCTCTTCCGGCGGTATCTATCGTACCTACTCCGTCGTTCAGGGAATCGATCAATTTCTCCCGGTCGATGTCTATGTTGCCGGCTGTCCGCCGCGACCGGATAACCTCCTCAACGCCCTCATACTGTTGCAGGGAAAGGTACAACGCGGGGAATCGAAAGGAACCGAACCGGCATATGTCGGAGAACCCCCTGCATTTGCCCGGCAACGCGCGAACGTCTAACCGATGAAAGATACCATCCTTACAAAACTGACCTCCAAGTTCGGCGAAGGTTCCTTCGTATCTTCTGAATTCCGTAACGAGCTGACGATCGTTGTTCCGCCCGATCGCATCAATGACGTCTGCCGCTTCCTGAAGGAAGAGCCCGATCTTTCGTTTGATTTCTTGGCAGATCTCTGCGGGATCGATATGAATACCCCGGAGAAACGATTCGGCGTGATCTACAACCTTTTTTCCCTGAAGAACAAATACCGCATCCGGCTGAAGGTGTTTGTGGAAGAGGAGAATCCGGTCGTTCCGACGGTCACGACGGTGTGGGGGACTGCAAATTGGCACGAACGGGAAACGTACGACATGTTCGGGATCGTCTTCGATGGACATCCCGACCTGCGCCGGGTGTACATGCCCGACAACTACGAGCACCATCCGCTGAGAAAGGACTTTCCTCTGATGGGAATTCCTGGCTCGATTCCCCTTCCGAAAAAGTAGACCAGTTCGATGGCGACCCGTACAGACGACATATCACGAAAGTCGAGAATACTCCAGGCTCTGGAGGACCAACACACGAGCATTGCGTTCGACGATCCGCTCGAGAACGACCTCGTGCTCAATATGGGTCCCCAGCATCCAGCGACGCACGGCGTGCTGCGGCTTCTCATCCGACTCGACGGCGAAACGGTCATCGGATGCGTGCCGGAAATCGGATACCTTCATCGCGGCTACGAGAAACTCGCCGAGAATTGCAGCTATCACGAATTCATTCCTCACACCGATCGGCTCGACTACATTTCACCCCTCTCCAATAACACGGCGTATGTCCTGGCGGTCGAAAAACTGCTCGGCATCGATGCGCCGGAGCGAGCGCAATACATCCGGGTCTTGATCTCGGAGCTGGCCCGCATCTCCTCTCATCTCATGTTTCTGGGGAGTCTGGCGATGGATGTGGGTGCGCTGACGGTCTGGATGTACGCGTTCCGTGAGCGCGAAAAACTGTATGACATCTTCGAACGGCTTGCCGGTGCGCGCTTCACAACAAGCTACACGCGAATCGGCGGACTGGCACAGGACATGACGCCGGAAGTCGATGCGATGGTGAGGAAGTTCATCGAAGAGTTT
This sequence comes from Ignavibacteria bacterium, assembly GCA_016873805.1. Lineage (GTDB taxonomy): Bacteria > Bacteroidota > Ignavibacteria > UBA10030 > UBA10030 > VGVZ01. Next base: position 14,309 of record VGVZ01000033.1, on the reverse strand, counting down.
CCATCAAAACTCCGCGAATGCGAGAAGCTTCTTCAAACGAACCGCATTTTCCTCGGAAGAACCGACGGCATCGGTGCGATCACGAAGGAGCAGGCGATCGATCTCGCCTTGACCGGCCCGGGACTGCGCGCCTGTAACGTCGATTTCGATCTGCGCAAAGCAGTTCCGTATCTGGTCTATGATCGGCTCGATTTTGAGGTCCCGGTCTTCGAGGGGGGTGATTCCCTTGCCCGATACTACGTCCGCATGGAAGAAATGCGGCAGAGTACGAAAATCGTACGGCAGGTGCTGGACACGATGCCGTCAGGCGACATCCACGCCTTCAAACCGAAGAAAGTCCTCCCTCGGAAAGAACGTATCTACACGAAGATGGAGGAATTGATTCACGACTTCATGCTGATCAACTCGGGCATCAATCCTCCGGTGGGGGAAGTGTACTTTTCGGTGGAAGCCCCAAAGGGCGAACTTGGATTCTACTTCTACAGTGACGGCACCGGACAACCATGGAGAATGAAAATTCGCTCGCCGTCATTTGTGAATCTCCAATCCCTCACCCCGATGGTTGTCGGCTCGATGGTCTCCGACGTTGTCGCTATCATCGGAAGTCTCGATCCCGTGATGGGGGAGGCGGATAAGTAAGCGAACGTCGCCGGCTGAGTAACTCTCCCCGGCGCATTCCAAGAATCGAACAGTCGACGGATATGTTCTCACCAGAAAATCTTAACAAGATCGAAGAGCTCAGGAAGCGATATCCGACCACTCAAGCGCTTGTTCTTCCGGCACTCTGGATGGCGCAAGAGGAATTCGGCTGCATTTCTCAAGAGACAATGATGTACATCGCCGGACTTCTCAATGTCCCATTTGGACACGTCCTGGGGGTTGTGACTTTTTACACGATGTTTCAGCAGGAGCCGGTGGGAAAACGTCACCTTGAGGTCTGCACGAATGTCTCATGCTACCTCAGAGGATCAGCCGAAATTGTGAAGCGTCTGAAAGATCGTCTGGGCATCGAGCCGGGCGAGACGACACCAGACCGCATGTGGACATTGTCAGAAGTTGAATGCATGGGATCGTGCGGGACTGCTCCCATGATGGCGATTGGCGAAGAATATTTTGAGAATCTCACGCCGACGAAAGTCGACGAAATTCTCAGCAGCATGAAATGATCTCTTCTCTCACACGGTGTAGACGTTGATGGAAAAAGTTCTTCTCCCCGAAATCAAGGATTACCACAAGATCGACATCTACGTTGCGCACGGCGGGTACGAAGCGCTGAAGAAGGCGCTTTCGATGAAACCGGTCGACGTCACGGAAGAGGTGAAGAAGTCGAATCTTCGCGGTCGCGGGGGCGCGTGTTTTCCCACCGGCCTTAAGTGGAGTTTCATGCCGAAGGAGACGACGAAGCCCAAGTACATCTGCGTGAATGGAGACGAATCGGAGCCGGGAACATTTAAAGACCGACAGATCTTTGAATTCAATCCCCATCTGTTGATCGAAGGGACGCTCATCGCGGCGTACGCCATGGGGGTCCAGAACTCCTACGTGTATATCCGCGGTGAATATGGAAAGTGGATCCGTCTCCTGCAGAAGGCGATCGACGATGCGTACGCAAAAGGATTCGTCGGCGAGAATATTCTGGGAAGTGGATTCAACACGCATATCACGATCCACAAAGGAGCGGGCGCGTACATTTGCGGTGAGGAATCTGCGCTGATGAATTCGATCGAGGGTGAACGCGGATATCCGCGCGTGAAACCGCCGTTCCCCGCGCAATACGGTCTCTGGGGTTGTCCGACGACGATCAACAATGTCGAAACGATTTCGTGCGTGCCGTTGATCATCAAAAATGGTGCACAATGGTTTGCGGGAATCGGTGCGCCGAAGCATCCGGGTCCGATTCTCGTGGGGGTGAGCGGTCACGTGAACAAGCCGGGCGTCTATGAAATGCCGACAGGGGTTCCTCTGCTTGAGATCATCAATTCATACTGCGGCGGCGTGCCCGAGGGAAAGAAGATCAAGGCGGTGATCCCCGGCGGATCGTCCACACCGATTTTGCGAGGGGAGCAGTTGGAGGGGGTGTGCATGGATGCCGACTCGCTCAAGGCCGCCAGCTCGGCTGTCGGTACCGCGGGACTCATGGTCATGGACGAAGACACGGATATGATCAAGGTGATCACCCGCATCACGAAATTCTACTATCACGAATCGTGCGGTCAATGCACGCCGTGCCGTGAAGGAACGGGGTGGATGTTCAAGATCCTGAAGCGCTTTGAAAAGGGGGAGGGAAGGATGGAAGAGATCGATCTCTTGATGGATATCGCGAACAACATTGAAGGAAACACCGTGTGTGCGCTGGGAGATGCCGCCGCCTGGCCGGTTCAGTCGATGATCCGTCGATTCCGGGATGAATTTGTGAAGAGGGTCCCCGAGGGGCAGCGGGCAACGGCCGAAACGCTGGCTTGATCCCTCTCCAAACTTTTTGTTGAGAAAACTCGTATAGTTCCTGAGCGCTGTACGAGTTTTTTCTTTTGGAACAATCGGGCCGGGAACATCGTCAAAATGCTTGAATCCAACTCAAAACAGAAGCAGATGGGCACGTACTCGATTGCACAGAATATCCCCGCGACCGGGGGGAGAGCGCAGACAACGGTTGAGATGGATCTGGAGCCCCAGGTCCCTCTGGAAAAGAAGAGAGATGATGTTCTGATCACTCTTTTTCAGTCCGGGGAAGAGCATGTGTTCAGGTATCTCGTCGAGAGATATATGGATCGGGTGAGGAACATCATCTATTCGATTCTGCGCGAGCAGGATGCAGTTGATGATCTCGCTCAGGAGGTCTTTATCAAGGTCTACGAGGCGCTTCCACGATTCCGTTTCGAATCCTCGTTCTACACATGGGTCTACCGGATTACGGTTAACAAAACGCGAGACGAGCTGCGTCGTCGAAAAGTTCGTCGCATGTTTTCGATGGATGCCGTACTGGAGAGACCGGATCGTGAGCTGTCGGAGAGATTGAGCACTACCCAACGGAGTTCAGAGGCATCCGAGATTGTCACCAGGAGTCTCCAACTGATCCCCGAGAAGTTCCGCACACCGATCGTCCTCAAGGACATCGAAGGAATGTCCTATGAAGAAATTGCCGATGTGCTTCAGTGCCGCATCGGCACAGTGAAATCGCGACTCTCGCGCGGCCGCTCGATGCTGAGGAAGGTGTTGAAGCCGCTGTTGGAGGAGGTGTGAGATGAAAAAAGGTTCCGACCGCGACTGGCGACTTAAGCTTTCACTCTATCTGGACGACGCACTTTCGCCGGATGAGAAGAGGGGGATCGAAGAGTATCTGGAAACACATCCGGATGCGAAGAAAGAGCTGAATGATCTCCGACAGATTCGCAGCTATTTGAACTCCGCCTCCCGTGTTGAAACAAACAGATCATTCTGGCCGGAACTGTCCAAACGATTGAGCGAGAAGAAGCGCGAAGCTGCAAACCTGCTCCCGTTCCCCCGCAAGTATGTTCCGCTGGCGGTTGCCCTCAGCACCGTGGTCCTGACCTTCATTGGCTATGTGGCGGTGACCGAGCGGGGTCAAATGATGCAGTTCCTGAGTGAGACGTCGCAGGACGTCCAGAGAGCATATGAGGAAAATGTCCTGAAGGGCTCCGTGCTTCCGATCTTCTCGAAAATCGACAAGGACCAGGTTCTCCAGTTTGCGCTCTTGGGGACACTCCCTCTGGACGCGAATGCACAAACATCGTTGCGCGTTGATGACAAGAACGAGAATGGTTATCGACTGGAAGTCGGGCGAACAGAGACTCCGTCGAAAACCAAGATTACGGTCGAGGATCTGCTCGCGGAGGTCGAGCCGACAGAGGCTCAAGCGGCCGCCATCGATTCACTATTGGAAGATGCGAAGACCCGCATCGCGTCGTCAGCATTTGTGGCTGAGAACAACGCCCTGGCAATCGATCCCGAGATCGGACAGCTCACGCGAGTGCTCGTCTCGAACATCGCCGCGAATCTCGATCCCTCCCGCCGAGAAAGATTCGATCACTATCTGCGCGGTCGAGACGCGGCCTACGCAATTGCGACGTCAAAAGTTCATACACCGACGGCCGCCCCCCCGCCGCATGTGTCAGTTCAGCTTCCGCGTATCGGGCGAGAGCCACAGGAACGGCAGTATCTTGTCATTACTCCCGATACGATGGTGCTCTCCAAGTTGTTTGCCGATATGCGGGAACTCGAAGTTGCGCACCAGCGCGTGAGGGAAAATCGCGAGATCCAGAGGGAGTTACAGCTTGTGATACGCCAGTTCGAAGAACTCCAGCGGCAAAAACCCATCCATCGGTCGATTCAGCGCTTTCGCGTCGTGGGGGGATCCGGATTCGTCACGATTCAAGTTGATCGCGACAATGTCCAGATGGAGCACGACTCCCTTGCACAGTGGGTTATCCCCAGGATCAGGCAGGCCGGATCCAGGCGGATCGACCAGCGGCCTCCGGTCGGGAGGGGAGAGGAAGATCGTCGTCGGGAATTCTTTCCGAGCTTTCCTCGTGACAGCATGTTCGAACGATTCTGGGAAGACATGGAGAGATTCGATATCGACGTCGAGCGCATCGATTCCATGTTTCGAGAGATGAGAGGTCGACGGGAACGTGAATACCGCGCCGTCATGGACAGCATGATGATGCGCTGGAGGGAGAACCAGCAGCGAGGCATCCGTCCCGATACGCTGAAACAGTAGAGCACGACAGTCTCTGCTCCGAATCCTTCGTTGCATTTCCATACCCCTTTCGCTATATTTTTCCCACCATTGAACTCCCCTTGACGAGAGAGATTCGTTGACCGAACAGATTCGCGTAAGGATCACTCGGACGGGTCATGATAGTCATGACCTGCCACTGCCGTCGTACGCGACGGAGGGCTCGGCAGGGATGGATATCTGCGCGGCGGTTGATGGTGAGCTCGAGATTGCTCCGGGCCAAACCGTGCTGGTTCCGGCCGGTTTTCGGGTTGAACTTCCCCCCGGGTACGAGGCCCAGATTCGGCCAAGGAGCGGTCTGGCGATTCAGCATCAGATCGGATTGATGAATGCGCCGGGAACGATCGATTCGGACTACCGGGGAGAAGTTCGAATCGTCGTGACGAATTTTGGTGCGAAGCCGTTCCTCGTCAGGCGAGGAGACAGAATTGCACAAATGATCATCGCGCGCTACAGCCGCGTGCATTGGGACGAGGTTGAGGGATTGGAGGAAACCCGGCGCGGGGCAGGCGGCTTCGGGCATACCGGGGTGAACAATAAGGGGAACGACTAAATGGCTCGAAAACGTCAGAGCTCCGACCGGCAGTCACGAAACAAAACTCCGTTCACGGACAAGCGGCGGGACAGCTGGGAAAGTTTCTTTCAGTCCCTCAGTCGTCTCGAAATCGCTCTCTTTGTGGGCGCGGTGCTGCTGCTCCTTGTGCTCATCTACACCGTCCAGTCGATCATCTCGCCCTTCGTCGTCCTCGGCGCCATGCTGTTTCTGCTCTATCCGTTGCGTCGCTATGCGATGGCGAAGAGCATTATGTGGCTGAGTGTTCTTCTCTTTTCACTCTGGTTTGTCTATGAAATCTCGAGTATTCTGGCGCCGTTTGTTGTGTCACTTCTCTTTGCGTATTTGTTGAATCCCGTCGTTACGCGGTTGCACGTCTGGAGGATTCCTCGCTGGTTGTCGTCACTCGTTCTCATCTTGTTCTTCGTGGGACTCCTGGTGTTGCTGCTCTTCTTCGTGTTTCCTATCGCGGTCACGCAGTTTGAGGGGATGGTAAACGCGTTGTCCGATGTGTTCGAGGGATTTCGGACGTGGCTCTGGTCCTCGCGCATGACCACCATCCTTGAACGATACGGCGTTTCGGCCGAAGAACTGCGGAACACGCTCTCCCAGCAGCTTGCCCCGCGCTTCGAAGATATTGTGAGGAATTTCCTCCAGGGAATTCTCTTGTTTGTCACCAGCATCTCGAAAGTCGTGACGCGCGTCTTCTATATCATTCTCATTCCGTTCCTCACGTTCTACCTCCTGACGGACTTCGAGAAAATCAACCATCGGTTCCGGATGCTGTTCCCCCACCGACGGCGCGAGCAGGTTGCTATCTACATGCAACGTGCCGATGAAGTGATCGGCCGCTACCTCCGGGGGGCATTGTTCATCGCGCTCCTTCAGGGAATTGCCGTGACCCTCACGTTTTCACTCTTCGGCATCAAGTATGCTCTCCTTCTCGGCATCGTCGCGGGACTTCTGGATCTTGTTCCATACATCGGACTCATCATCACGATGATCTTATCAGCAATCGTTGCACTCTTCAGCGAAGAGCCGATCCTGGAGAAAGTTGTACTTGCCGTATCGACAGTTGGTATCCTGCACTTGATCGAAGTCACCTTGCTGGCGCCAAAGATTGTCGGCAAGAAAGTCGGTATGCATCCCCTCTTGATTATTCTCTCCCTGCTTGTGTTCTCTTTCTTCCTTGGGTTTGTTGGACTCCTCATCGCCGTGCCGACGACGGCTCTGATTATTCTCTTTGTGAGGGAGTGGGAAGCTGCACGGAAGGGAGTGAGTTCATCGATGTACCATACCATTGAATCTGAGTGGTAGATGAAGGGCAATCTGTACCTTGTCTCGATTCCGATCGGCAATGCGGAGGACATGACACCTCGCGCGATTCGGGTGTTGAAGGAAACTGCCGTCGTTGTCGTTGAAGAATTCAAGGAAGGAAGGCGTCTGCTCCGTCAGTTCGGCATCAATCGAGAGGTCGATTCCTTGAACGAACACAACGAAGAGGAAAAGACGCCCGAACTGATCGCACGGTTGTCGAAGGGTGAGTCGGTGGCTCTCCTCTCGGATGCCGGCACTCCGGTGTTCTCCGATCCGGGACTTCTCATCGTTCAGCAGGCGATCGCGAACGGCATCCGGGTCATCCCGATTCCCGGGGCCTCCTCATTGATGCCCGCTCTGATCGCATCCGGTTTCCCGATCGACTCCTTTGTGTTCCACGGATTTCTCTCCCCGAAGCGTGAGGAGAGGATTGCAGAGCTCAAGCAACTCCGGAAAGAGCCGAGAACGACGGTGATCATGGAAACGCCCTATCGGCTCGCGCAAGTGTTGAAAGATCTCGCGAGCGTTTTCGGCGAATCGAGGAATCTCTGTATTGCGTTTGATGTTACGTTGCCGACCGAGGAATTTCTGCGCGGAACGCCGGTCCAGCTGTTGCGTCAATTTCAGAAAGAGAAGAAGAAGGGGGAATTCGTCCTGGTTCTGGGGCCGGCGGAATGTTGACCGTCAATGCACATCCTTAGCAGATCACTAAGAACGTGCATACTCACGAGCGAACCCAACGGGGATTGGCAACCGGCCGAAAACGAAACGCCTGAGCAGCTTTCTTCACTGAAGCAACACTTCCCAACACCTGCCGATGCTGTGTCGTACATCCTCGACCAATTTCCAATTGTATAGAGGAAAGATGAGGAAGCGCACGGGCAGTACAGGACAAAAGAAAGAATCCTTGAAATCTATGATGCAATGTTGGAAGCAGAGCGAAGCGGGAAGCCGTACAAGTCATCATTGAATCCGCCGCCGGGGGAGTGGTGAACTAGCGAATGGAGACTTCTGAAAAATTCAAAAAATAGGTGTCACGCGAAGCTCGCTAAGTTCGCAAAGACACTCATTTTAACCAAAATCTGATCTTGGCGCTCTTTGCGACTTTGCGAGAAAGAACATTTCAGATGTCTCGAATGGTGAATGGCCTGATTTGTGTGTATTTGGGTGTTTTTGTGTAAAGTCGACTTGGTGTGATCCAGTTTGTGTAAAGTGAAACGCCATATTGCTTTATGCAAGACCTGTCCTTTCTACAGGGATACATGTTCTCTAATGTGTCCTTAATAAAAGGATACGTTCTTCTCTTGGACCTATCGTTCCTTCGTTCGCCGTTGCCGTAAGTCGTTGGTTTTTAAGGCATTCTGCATAAACTCGTCTTGCTGGAATCCTGTTTGTATATAGTAATATCATTTTTGCTTTATACAAAAAGAAATGTGTATATTCTCCAAAAATAATCAACGCGCATTTACGTGAAACCGTTTGTTCCCGAAAAGTTACCACTTGAAAACATTGCGTGGGAGCCCCTTATCCCGGTGATCGCAAGCGCCAACCGTTCTCTGGCATTCTTCGACGGCGTGTTGCAGGGGATCTCGAACCCAGCGCTGTTGCTTTCCCCACTGACCACGCAGGAAGCCGTACTCTCTTCACGCATCGAAGGAACCGAAGCAAGTCTGGGGGACGTGCTAAGGTTTGAAGCTGGAGAACAGCCACCTGAGATGAAGCGGCAGGAGGACATCCGCGAAATCATAAACTACCGGCGCGCGCTGAAACAGGCCGAACAGGCCTTGAAGCACAAGCCATTCAATCTGAATCTCCTGAAAGAGCTCCACGCCACATTATTGGACAGCGTACAGGGCAGAAATATGGGGCGGGGGAAATTTCGCACAGAGCAGAACTGGATTGGCCAACCCGGCACCCCCATCGAGCAAGCGTATTTTGTCCCTCCGGAGCCAGGCCGTGTGATGGAATACCTGGACAACTGGGAGAAGTATTACCACATGCAACAGTCGGACGCGCTTATACAGCTTGCGATCACGCACGCCCAGTTTGAGATTATCCATCCATTCCTCGACGGCAACGGAAGAATCGGGCGCATTATCATTCCGATTTTTCTTTACGAGAAGCGCCTGCTTTCACGCCCCATGTTTTACCTTTCAGCATACCTTGAGATGCATCGTGACACGTATGTGGATAGATTGCGAGCTCTCGGGCGGGAAAACGACGCTTGGAATTCGTGGATACAGTTTTTTCTCACCGCCGTTGAACACCAAGCACGAGCCAACGCGGAGAAAGCTCGGAGTATCATCAATCTCTACGGTCGTCTCAAAGAGCAAGTGATCGCCCTGACTCACTCACAATTTGCTGTCCCATTGCTGGATAAGATGTTTGCGCGACCTGTATTTCAGATTTCGCAGCTTGAGGGAAAGAATATGCCCACCCGGCCGATGATTCACGGCCTTGTCTCGACGCTCAAGGATGCTGGCATTTTGAAGGTCTTACGTAAAGGAAGCGGAAGGCGCGGACAAGTTCTGGTGCTGGCTGAACTCATAAATACGACTGAAGGGAAGCAGGTTGTATGAACGGATCGCTCTTCGACCTTCACGAATCCGTCCTCACGGATTACGAGAATTTTGTCCGCTCCTTCTTCACCATCACGGATGAGCGCGCGCGAGAATTCGTCGAGCGCACGTTGTTTGACGAGGCAGAGCTTTGGCCCGAGCCATTGCTCCAGCTGAGTCCTTCGTACGCTCGAGCTGCCTCCGTCGATGAACTTGCGGCCGCAGGAACGATCACATCAGAAGCAGCAGCGCTGTTCCGAACGACAAATGGCAGTCCGTTTTATCTCTATCAACACCAGGTCGAGGCGCTGGAAAAGGCGCTCAAGGCGGAAAGCTATGTTGTTACGAGTGGCACGGGATCTGGTAAGAGTCTGACCTATTTCCTTCCCATCATCGATAATCTCATCGTTCAGCAGGCGATCGCGAACGGCATCCGGGTCATCCCGATTCCCGGGGTCTCCTCATTGATGCCCGCTCTGATCGCATCCGGTTTCCCGATCGACTCCTTTGTGTTCCACGGATTTCTCTCCCCGAAGCGTGAGGAGAGGATTGCAGAGCTCAAGCAACTCCGGAAAGAGCCGAGAACGACGGTGATCATGGAAACGCCCTATCGGCTCGCGCAAGTGTTGAAAGATCTCGCGAGCGTTTTCGGCGAATCGAGGAATCTCTGTATTGCGTTTGATGTTACGTTGCCGACCGAGGAATTCCTGCGCGGAACGCCGACAGATCTTCTGCGCCGGCTGGAGAAACAAAAACGGAAAGGGGAGTTTGTGATTGTCCTGGGACCTGCGAGGAGATAATCTCACCTGACGTTGCTGGATAGAAATGAAAAGACTCCGCGTCACCACGCGGAGTCTTTGTGTTGATGGTGGAAGACCCGAGATACGAGCTGGAACCGTCTGAAATTACGGCATCAGCACACACGCCGCGACGACTGTCGTCCACAGACCGTTCTTGTCCCCTTCCGCAGACTGAGTCACGTTTGATGTCCTGATAATCTTTCCGGACATCTTGTAGAGCTTCTCGCGCTCGTCCCAGGCGGTATCCGGTTCGAACTCAACGCCGAGCGTCGTTGCGAGCATCGTTGCCGCGAGATCTTCGGCATAGTCCCCGGCCCTCTCATCTGTCTCACCGAACGGATGATGCTCGGAGAGATAGCCGTAGTGATTCGGGTCTGAGGCCTGCGCGACGCCAATCGAGGCGGCGATCAGGCGGTTCGGTTCATTCGTTGCGGTGCGTGCCATGACGCAGAACGTGATTGCTCCCGGCGCGAGGAGTTTCAATCCCTCCTCTCTGGAAATGCGTTTGCATCCCGGGGGATAGATACTGGACACCGTGACGAGATTGCACTTCTCAATACCCGCATCTCGCAGTGCGAGCTCGAACGATTGAAGGTAGTCCTTGTGCTTTCCGACTCCCTTCGTGAAGAACAACTTCTGTGGAACGAACAATTCCTCATCTCCGCATATTATGAATATGAAATGAACCGCTACGATCTTCTGGTGATCTTCAGAAACTTTCGCTTCCCAACCTTCAAAACAAACGATTCCGCGGCCGGAACCGGGGCGTTGACATCGTCGACACGCACGCCGTCCACTGAGACGCCCCCCTGATCGATGAGTCGTCGGGCTTCACTCTTCGAGGAAGCGAGTTTTGTCACCGAGAGGAGGCCGATCAGGTTCTCTACGCCGTTCTTCTCCTCGAAAACATATTCCTCGATCTCGTCAGGGAGATCTTTCTGGACGAATACCCGATCGAATTCCGCCTCCGCCTGGCGTGCCGCATCATCGGAGTGATACATCCCCACCAAGACGCGTGCGAGCCGCCGTTTCACATCCCGGGGATTCTGGCTGCCGGAGGAGAGTACTTCTTTGATCTTCTTGAGTTCGACGTTCGAAACGTTGGTGGTAAGTTCGAAGAAGGTGTAGATCAGGGAATCGGGAATACTGAGCGTCTTTCCGTAGATCTCTTTCGGCGGATCGCTGATGCCGATATAGTTGTCAAGCGACTTGCTCATCTTCTCAACACCGTCGGTTCCCGGAAGAATCGGCATCGTGAGGATGACCTGCGGCTCCATTGAGTTTTCGCGCTGAATATCGCGCCCGACAAGGAGGTTGAACTTCTGATCGGTGCCGCCGAGTTCGACATCTGCCTGGACGGCCACGGAATCCATCGCCTGTGCAAGCGGATAGAGGAACTCGTGAATGCCGATCGGCTCGCCGCCCTTGTGCCGCTCGGTGAAATCGTCGCGCTCGAGCATCCGCGCAATGGTATACTTGCTCGCCAGCAAAATGACGTCCGAGAAACTCATTTTGCCAAGCCATTCGGAATTGTACAGCATCTGAATCTTCTGGGCGGAGAGAATGCGCGTGGCTTGCTCAAAATACGTTTGCCCGTTCCGGCGGGTATCTTCCAGGCTCAGCGGCGGTCGGGTTTTGCTGCGGCCGGAAGGATCACCGATCATGCCGGTGAAATCACCGATGATGAGGATCGCCTGGTGTCCGAGATCTTGGAATTGCCGGAGTTTGCGAAGGACGACGGAATGGCCAAGGTGGAGGTCGGGACGACTCGGGTCACATCCGAGCTTCACGCGCAGCGGCTTTTTGGATTTCGCGGATCGTTCGAGTTTGCGTACGAGGTCTTCTTCGGGGATGATCTCAACAGCGCCGCGCTTGATGAGATCCATCTGTTCATTGATGGGGGGGAACAATTTCTACGAGTGACTCCTTCTCATACGTTGTGCAATCGCACGCTCTGCGTCCCGTTTGGCGATCGCAGAGCGCTTGTCGAAGCTTTTCTTTCCGCGTGCGAGCGCGAGCTCGACTTTTGCGCGCGGCCCCTTGAAGTAGATGGAGAGGGGGATGAGTGTCAACCCCTGTTCCGAAAGCTGGCTCACAAGTTTCCGGATCTGTTTCCGGTGGAGAAGGAGCTTCCTCGGCCTGCGCGGTTCGTGATTGTATATGCTCCCGTGTTCATACGGGCTGATGTGCATTCCTTCCAACCACAATTCCCCCCGCCTGACCGATGCATAGCTGTCCTGGAGATTCGCATTTCCGCTGCGGAGGGATTTCACTTCCGTCCCCACGAGCACGAGTCCCGCCTCGAACACTTCGAGAATGAAGTAATCGTGCCGAGCTTTTCGGTTTGAGACGACAATTCTGGATTTCGGCTCCGTCATCCCAAAAATTTTTGTTCAATGATACCATAAAACTCAAAAAGAAGCAATTCGTATTTTCGCAGACGATCTCGGACTTCCGCTCTCTCCAAGCACCGCGCGCACAGGGGCCGTTGATCCGTCGCGACCTGAGGGACGACTCCGGGAAACTCTTTAGGGTGGTCAGATTGTTTTTGTAACCAGTTATGAGTATATTTTTCGCACATTTTTGCTTTCGGTTTGTCGCTCGCATGGCCGATGCATGAGGACAAACGTGTCGACTCTCTCGCCCGGTATTCTTTCAATTCGTCTCAATCCTCGAAAGGAATCACATGGCTGAAAAGCAATTCGATCTCACTGTTATTGGCGCAGGTCCGGGTGGCTATGTCGCAGCAATCCGTGCGGCGCAGCTGGGCCTCAACGTCGGCCTCGTTGAACGAGACAAGTTGGGGGGGATTTGCCTCAACTGGGGCTGTATTCCGTCCAAAGCCCTGCTCAAAAGTGCAGAGATGCATCACCTCTTCAAGAAGGCGGAGGAATTTGGATTTTCCTACAAGGATCTCTCCTTCGATTGGTCGAAAATTATCAAACGGAGTCGGGATATCTCAGAACGCATTTCCAAGGGTGTCGAGTACCTGATGAAAAAGAACAAGATTGATGTCGTCAACGGCACCGGCAAGCTGACAGGGAAATCGACGATCGAAGTTTCAAGAGATGGCAAGGTTACACACACCATCAGCAGCAAGTATGTGGTGATTGCCACCGGCGGGAGACCTCGCACGATCCCGGGAATCAATGTCGACGGAACAAAGGTCATCACAAGCAGCGAGGCATTGGTTCTTGACAAGCAACCGAAGGAAATGATCATCATCGGCGGTGGCGCGATCGGAATCGAGTTTGCATACTTCTACAATGCCTTCGGGACGAAGGTCACCGTTGTCGAAATGCTTCCGTCAATCCTTCCCAGGGAAGACAAGGAAATCACCAAAATCCTCGAGGGGAGTCTCAAGAAACAAGGGATCGAGATTCTCACGAGCACCAAGGTTGAGTCGGTTGAGAGTGGTGCCAAGGTCGCTGTGAAGGTAAGCGGGAAGGATGGAACGAAGACGCTCACGGGAGATATCGCGCTCGTGGCAATCGGGGTGACCGGAAACGTCGAGAACCTTGGTCTTGAAGGGGCAGGCGTCAAAGCCGAGAAAGGATCGATTCCCACAAACAACGTGGGCAAGACAAATGTCGATACGATCTATGCGATCGGGGATGTGACCGGAGCTCCGTGGCTGGCGCATGTCGCTTCTCATCAAGGGATTGTGGTGGCGGAGGATATCGCGGGGAAAAAGCCGCGCGGGATCGACCGGCACAATATCCCAAGCTGCACTTATTGTCAACCCCAGGTTGCCAGCGTGGGATTGACGGAAGAAGCGGCGATCGAAGCCGGGTACAACGTGAAGATCGGAAGATTTCCTTTCCGCCCGCTCGGTAAGGCGATGGCGATGGGTGAATCGGAAGGTACCGTGAAGCTCATCTTCGACGAGAAGTACGGAGAACTGCTGGGGGCACACATTGTCGGATCGGAGGCGACCGAGATGATCGCCGAGCTCGGGATCGCGAAGACGCTGGAAACCACTTACGAAGAACTCCTTCATACCATGCATGCACATCCGACACTTTCGGAAGCCATTATGGAGGCAGCGGGGCAGGCATACAACGAGGCCATCCACATCTAGTGCCGCTCCCAAAAAAATATTGTGTTTTGACATCGACACTGCAATTGGGAGCGAGCACTAGTGCTCGTTCCATTCATCGGCTATCAGTAACATACAAGATCACTTAGTTGGAACGGCACTAGTGGACTGTTACCATAATTAACTGAAAATTCAGTATCTTGCATGCATTCTCTCATGTATCACATTCAATGGAGGATGTGTGCGCAAACAAAAATATCCCGTTAACCTGAGCAAGAAGCAGCGG
>VGVZ01000032.1 GCA_016873805.1 Ignavibacteria bacterium | reverse complement strand
CATTGACAACGTGTTCTATACAACGCATGCTGCCCTGCAGCGTGCAATCCGAAAGTTCCTTCGCTACCGCAACAACAGAAACAAGGCTTCACCCAAATACAAGAAAACTTATTTGAAACGGCACTAGTCGCCGAAATTCGGCTTTCAGATGGTCGGGTCATTCGGTCCGAACCCGTCAAGATCACCGTTCGTGCGGGTTTTCCCACGCAGAGCCACTTCACCCTTTTTACGAAGTACTATGCGTTCGCCACAACCACAGCTGTCGATTTTCCTGAGTTTGTTGTCCAGGTTGGTGATACGTTCGGCAACCCAGTCGCTCAAGGTACCGCGATACTCTTCCGAACATGGGCCGGAGTCATTCAAGCTGAGACGATTACCGACAAGAACGGGGCGGGAAGTACGTTCTTCCGAGGTGGGAATCCGCTGCCGGATGCGGCGGGGACGTTAGCGTGGGGTCGGCCGACGTACTATCAGCGCGAGGGAATTTTCTGGATTGGTGCTCAGACAAACGGTAAGAACGGAACCGTGATCTCCGACAGCCTACGCGTCTGCTGGTCGACCGGACCGATTATCGTGACCGGAATCCCGGCGGCATCCGTCCCGATCCCGCGCGCGGGCGTCTCGGCTCCAATCAACCTTACCATTACCGACGGTCGAGGAAATCCACTCCCCGTGGGAACCAGAATTTCAACGACGATTGATTTCACGACCGATCTCACGGGGATCAAGTTTGGAGCCTCAGGAGACTTCTCCACAGACTTCCCGTACAACTTCCTGAATGGTCCTTGGGCGGTTGATCCGGGTCCGGGCACGACGAACTTCACATTCCGATTGGCAGATCTCTCGGCGGGCGGAGGCGCCGCGATCGGTCAATCGATTGTCGTGAGGATCACAATCGATGCTCCGAACATCGGTGTGCGGACTGTGAGCTTCGGCGGAGTTGTTCAGTAGCCGTTGAATTGTCTGGAAAAAAAAAGAGCCATCCCGAAAGGGATGGCTCTTTTGCTTTGGGCGGACACATCTATGCTCTGAAGAGGTGCCTGAGGGCTCGCTTCGATGATTTGAGAGTCCTCTCGAGCAATCGTTCGGAATGAGAGGTCGAAAGAAATGCGGCTTCGAATTGCGACGGGGCAAGATAGACGCCGTCTTCGAGCATCGCCCGAAAGTATGCGGCGAACTTCGCTGTGTCAGCGGTCTTCGCGGTTGAATAGTCTGTCACGTGGCCGGCGGTGAAGAACATCGTGAACATCGAGCCGACACGATTGAATCTCACGGGAAAACCATTTCGTTTGGCCAGATCAACCGTTTCTTCCTCCAGTATTTTTCCTTTTGCTTCGAGAGATTTGTACAGGAGTCGGTACTCTGAAATCATCCGCAACATCTCATAACCCGCCGCCATCGCCAGCGGATTTCCGGAAAGCGTTCCTGCCTGGTACATGGGACCTTCGGGAGCCACCATCGACATGATTTCTTTTTTCCCGCCGTAAGCCCCGACGGGAAGTCCACCCCCAATGATCTTTCCGAGTGTGGTGATGTCCGGCTTGATCCCAAACAGTTCCTGGGCACCACCGGCTGCCAGACGAAACCCGGTCATTACCTCGTCAAAAATCAAAACGATCTTTTGCTCATCGCACAGACTCCGCAGTCCCGACAGAAATCCTTCGCGCGGTGGAATGCACCCCATATTTCCGACAACCGGCTCAACGATCACTGCGGCGATCTGATCCTTCCACGTCGACGCGAGCGCACGGACGGACTCCAAATCATTGAAAGTTGCGGTCAGCGTGTTCGAGACGACACCCTGAGGAATGCCGGGGCTGTCGGGGATCCCGAGCGTCAATGCTCCGGATCCGGCCTTGATCAGGAAAGAGTCCCCGTGTCCGTGATAGCATCCCTCGAACTTGACGATCTTCTCGCGGCGGGTGAATGCCCGCGCGAGGCGGATTGCACTCATCGTGGCTTCCGTCCCGGAGTTCACCATCCGAACCGATTCAATCGAGGGAACCAGCTTCTTGATCCGCTCAGCCATTTTGATTTCAAGTTCTGTGGGAGCCCCGAAGCTTGTCCCCCACGTGGCGGCGCGTTTCACCGCCTTGACAATCCGAGGGTGCGCATGGCCGAACAACATCGGTCCCCACGAGCCGACGAAGTCGATGAACTTGTTGCCGTCCACATCCCACACAAAGGGTCCCTTCGCTTTCTGGATGAACAACGGACCGAGACCAACAGACTTGAACGCTCGGACAGGAGAATTGACCCCTCCAGGAATATGCTTCTTTGCAAGATCAAAGAGCCGCTTTGACTTTCCGTTTTTCATCCTCTTCTCTCATCGGTTAATACAAGATCATGTTCAGCAGACATCTTCCGCAGGTCACGTCCGAGGATACGTCGGAAGCAACGATTTCCCCGGGAGCCGTCACGTCAACAATCCGTTTTCGACATACCATCGGTAGGTTTGAACAACCGTCTCGCGGAACGGGGTGAACACATAGCCTAGCTCTCGTTTCGCCTTTTCCCCCGAGAACCAGGAGGTAAGATGGATGCCGGCCGCAAGTTCTTTTGTGATCCACGGTTTGCGATTCGTGAGATTTCCGATCACCTCGCTCGTTGTCGCGAGGAGCCGCACGAACGGGCGAGGAAGTCGTACGACGGGACGAATTCCCCCGACAACCTCAGCCACAATCGTCAGCATCGCGCGATGGGTCAGGTTCTCGCCGGAGAGAATGTAGCGCTCACCGATCCGTCCGCGCTCCGCGGCGGCAAGGTGGCCGCGAACGACGTCATCGACAGAAACGAGATTCGTGCCTCCGTCCACGTAGTAGAACAGACGTCGCTTTCGAACATCGCGGATAATCTGTCCCCCGTGAAAATGAATATCGCCGGGCCCAAGAATCACGGATGGGTTCACCATGACGGCAAACAGTCCGTTTTGCACTCCCTCCAGAACAACCTGCTCCGACCTGTACTTCGAGATCCGGTACCCGATATCGTACCGGTCCCAGTTGAACGGCGTCGTTTCGTCCGCCAGGGATCCATCGGTGGTGTGACCGATCGCCGCGATGGAGCTGGTGTGGATCAATTTCTGGACATTTTGCCGGAGGCAGGCGCGGACGACGTTGCGTGTACCTTCGATGTTGATCGTAAACATCTCCTGCCGCTGCTTCCTCCAGTACGATACCATCGCCGCGGTATGATAGACGATCGCACACCCTTCCACAGCGCGCTGAACCGACTCAAAGTCTCGCACATCCCCGATCGCGTGCTCAACGGCGAGTGTGCCGAGTGCGCGCAGATCTGAGCGCTCGCGCCGGAGAATCCGGACCTCGTGGCCTCTGTCGACGAGAGCCCGGGCAAGATTCGATCCGACAAATCCAGTGCCTCCGGTGACGAGTACGCGCATAGGAAGAACGGCTACCTGTGGAAAACCTTTCAATGCTTGGCTCGCGGTGGGATCAACGCACGCGAAGATGGACCTTACTTGAGGATCTTCGCGGCTTCTTTCGCAAAGTACGTGAGTATCAGGTCTGCTCCCGCGCGCTTGATGGAAGTCAAAACCTCCATCATCACTCGTTCAGTATCGATCCAGCCAAGTTGACCGGCAGCTTTGATCATCGAGTACTCGCCGCTCACATTGTACGCAGCGGTCGGAACCTGAAACTGATCCTTTACGCGCCGGATGATGTCGAGATAGGAAAGCGCCGGCTTGACCATCACGATGTCCGCTCCTTCGAGAAGATCCTCTTCGACCTCTCGCAATGCTTCGTCGCTGTTGGCCGGATCCATTTGATGTGAACGCCGGTCGCCGAATGCCGGAGCGCTCATCGCGGCATCCCTGAAGGGTCCGTAGAATCCGGAAGCATACTTCGCCGCGTACGACATGATCGGGAGTTTCTCGAATCCGTTGGTATCCAGGATTGAACGGATCGCCTTGACGCGTCCATCAAACATGTCGGATGGAGCCACCATGTCGGCCCCCGCGTTTGCATGGCTGAGTGCTTCGAGGGCCAGAAGGCCGACCGACTCATCATTGAGGATCTCGTTTCCGCGTACGACGCCGCAATGCCCGTGAGACGTGTATTCACACAGACACACATCGGTGATGATCGTGAGTTGCGGAACTTCCCGCTTGAGCGCGCGCACCGATTGTTGAACGATGCCGTTGTCGTCGTACGCGCCGCTTCCCCGTTCATCTTTCTTTTCAGGTATACCGAAAAGAATGACGGCGGGAATCCCCAGCCGAGCCACCTCTTCCGATTCTTTGATTACTTCATCGACGGAAAGCTGGTAGACACCCGGCATCGATTTCACTTCGCGGCGAACGCCCGAACCCGGGACCACAAACAAGGGATAGATGAAATCCGTTGATGACAGTTCAGTTTCCCGGACCATCGAACGGAGATTCTCGTTCATCCGCAATCGACGGAGCCGGTTGAAGGAAAATTTCTTTTTCTGCGTTGGATCGATGTTTGTCACCCTTTGCTCCTGGCTATTGGATGCAAAATATAGGGGAAGAAGTCGGCAAGTTCAATTCAACTTCGAGGGGTTCGCTGAATTCAAGCGACGGAGTGTCTCCGCGGCATGCCGTTCCGCAATCGTTGCCCCTTTGGTCCTGAAAAGGTCGCGTGCCAGCGTCCAGGACTCTACGCGGTCGGGGTCATCGTCAAGCGCGCGCTCGACGAAATCGATGGCATCCTCCCAGAGCTCCAGCTGTGTATAGATGCGCGCGATGGAGAGCCGGAGCTGCGATTGTTCAGAGGGAGTGCGAGACTGTTTCACCATCTGCTCGAGACGATGCATCTCCGCGATGGAACGAACGATTGACGCATCGTTGTCGATCGCGGTGAGCCGATTCAGATGGGATGTTGCGCGCAGCGTATCACCGGCTTGCCGTGTGTAGTACCAAAGCCACAGATGTGCCTCGAAATCCGAGGAATCCGCGTCCAGGATCAACTCGAGAACACGGATCGCCTGACGCGGCAGACCCATGTCACCGTAGAACCGGGCAACGTCAGTGGCCAGGCGATATCGATCCTCGGCTCGTTCTGCTTCGGCCGCTCCCCTGAGACGCTGCATGGCGTTCAGGAATGCCGGGGCGAGCGTAAGGTACGGGTCGGCGCCGGGAGTGGAATATAGTGTCTCATACGCTCGAACCGCGTTGTTCGCGTCTCCGATAGCACAGTAGGCGACCAACAGCTGGAAGCGGATTTCGACCTGACGAGGTTCCATCTGCGCGGCAAGCTGAAGGGCTCCAACCATCTCGAAATCGTTCAACTCCAGGAGGCCGCGGCGCCCTCGACGCAGAAGGCCGACGGCAGATTCCGTGGAGGCGGACTTCGCGTCGTGGCTTGCCTGGTATTCTGAATCGCCGTATCGACGATGCACGCGATGTACCCGGAGTCCTGCCAGCTCCGTAACTACTTCGAAGCGCAAGCGCGTCGATTCGCGCATCTGAAATTCATATGTCTCGAAATCGTCCCAGAGGGTTCGG
The DNA here is from genome assembly GCA_016873805.1 of Ignavibacteria bacterium. Lineage (GTDB taxonomy): Bacteria > Bacteroidota > Ignavibacteria > UBA10030 > UBA10030 > VGVZ01. Next base: position 27,327 of record VGVZ01000032.1, on the reverse strand, counting down.
GTAATCACGTACTGGACGCGGTTGTCACGAATCATCCGCTCGAAATGTGGGGTGGGGATGGCGCGGCTGAGCTCCAGGACGCGCCGGTTTCCGACAAAGAGAGATATGTCTTTGGCAGGAGCTGCAAGGATTGTCTCCTCCGGCAAATGGTCTTCGATCCAACGTCCCAACAGATGCCACGGTTGCGCAAAGTAATCGGCCGTCGGTTTCACTTTTCGGGTCTGGTCGGCGAATTGGACGGGATCGCTGAGATATGCTCGATTCGTACGGATAATCTCGACGGCATTCAGGAGATTGGGGAAGAGGAGAGCGATACTCAGGAAACCTGCGGCAAGTTGGGGAATCCACAAGCGCGAATCGACCAGTTCCGTCCACCACCATCGAATCGAAAGGAGGATGAAGTAGATGACAACCGGCAGGATCGGCAACAGAAACCGTGGGTCATAGACCGGATAGAATGAGAGGATCAGAACCGAAAAGATAAGATACAAAACGTAAACGATGGAAATCGCAGAGGACTTCGAATCGAGGAAGATACCGTGAAGCGACGCGCCGAAGGCAAGGAGGAGGACAACGTGTTTCGTCTCGCCGATCGAACGGATTATCTCCAGGAGCATCTCCGTGGGCTCGACAAGGAGAAACGCGGGGAACGGATAAAACGCCAATCCGCCGATCTCAAGCGCGTAGCCCTTGATGTTCAACCATAAGCGGGTGACGTACTCGTGGAGCAGGGCGGTTCCCGGAGGCGTGACATAGTTCGAGAACAAAATCGGAATCTTCGATGCTTCATCCGGCCTCAGTGATTCGCTGATGAAGAGGGTATTGCGAAGATACCAGAGAGCAAGCACAAGAGCGCTAACGACCAGAAGAATCGCGAATTCCCTGCGCCGGCCTATGTGGAGAAAGTAGACGAGTACTGCCGCCACGAGCGCCAGACCGATTTCGCGGAGCAGGGGGAGGAGGGCAACGATGGCGATCAGCGTCCAGTCAATCTTCGGTCCGGAACGGGCATCGTCAGCTCTCGCAATGAGGAGCAAGACGACAAGAAGAGCAGCGATGAAGGGGATCTCCGACAAGGCCGATGTGGAGAGGACAAGGAAAAAGGAATTCGCCGCAAGGAACAGCGTCCCGATCCCCGCCCATGATCGATTGAACTGCCTCCGGAGCCATACGAAGTAGATCGCCACCGTCCCGATCCCGACACAGAGCGTGAAGATTTTTGCTGCCAGAAGAGAGTGGGGGAAGAAGAAGAGGATCGGCGCGAGGACGAACGCATAGAGCGGCGCGTTGGGCGCAAATGCGGTGGGGAGGGGGACTGTCTGATCGATCAATCCGCTTCCTTGTGATAACGAAGTACCCCAAATGACGTATCGAATACTGTCGGTCGAAAAATTCAGCTCGTTGAGCAGAAAACCACCCGCGACGCCGAAGAGAAGACAGAGTAAAAGGATAAGCGCAACATCGACACGATTCAATGAGCTCGAGGACATTGAGCGGTTCTCCTAGGACCTGTCGGATTTCAGAAGGTGCACAGCTTTCGTGAAGACGGCATTGAACATCTTCTCCGTCAGTCGGCCGGTAAATGTGTTTTGCTGACTTGGATGGTAGGATCCGAGCAGGTGCATGCCGCAGGGAACGCGAACGTGCACGCCATGGCCAAATGCCGGTCGAGCAACATTCAGCGCGGGATGAACGGACGATGCAGCCTCAAACGCTGTGTCGAAGCCGATTCGCCCCAAACCGATGATCACTCTGACATCGGAGAGAAGGCGAAGTTCGTCACGGAGAAAGCGACGGCAAGTCCGAAGTTCTTGCGCGGACGGCTTGTTCTGAGGAGGTGCACACCGGCATGCGGCCGTTATGAAGCAGTCATTCAGTTCAAGTCCATCTTCCCGCTCGAGGGAAGTCTCCTGATTTGCGAAGCCGTATCGATGGAGTGCGCGGTAGAGCCAATCGCCGCTCCGGTCGCCGGTGAACATCCTTCCCGTCCGATTCGCGCCGTGAGCCGCAGGTGCAAGTCCGATGATGAGCAGGCGTGCGCGGGGATCACCGAATCCCGGCACAGGTTTTCCCCAGTACGTCCAATCGGCAAACCGTTTCACCTTTTCGCGCGAGATCCGCCTGCGCCAGTGCACGAGGCGAGGGCAGAGTTCGCACCGCTCAATTCGTCGGTTCAATGTTCTGATCGATCGCGTGCGACCAGCGGACATGCTTCGCCTATCCATCAACTAGGAAATTCTCTTGAGAAACGAGAAGAGCTTCTCATTGAAGAACTGTGGATTTTCGAGGTTGCCCATGTGTGCGGCGTTCGGGACAATGTGATATTCCGAACCGATGATTTTCTCATGCATTGAGGCCGACGCTGCCGGCGGCGTGAGCGTATCATGTTCGCCGACAAGGATCAGAGTCGGTACGCCGATCGTTGCCAGTGATGCGGTGGTGTCGGTTCGGGCCGCGAGGGCGAGGAGCGTTCCGCAGATCCCAATGGGAGAGTTTTGTTCGATGATCGATCGTATCATCTGCACAGCAGATGGATTGCTCTCAAAGCTTGCCGGTGCAAAGACGGCCTTGAGAAAGCCATCGGCGAATACGTTCACGCCGTCTCTCTTGATCGCCTTGATGGTTGCTGCGCGCTTGACCCTGCCTTCGTTGGGATCGCCTTCGCTTCGGGTGTTTGAAAGGACCAGGCCCCGAATCCGATCCGGATGGCGCTCGATTGCTCTCAATGCGATATATCCCCCCATGGAAAGTCCGACGATCACGGCTTTGCCAATATTCAGATGATCAAGCAATCCGATTAGGTCATCGACGAAGAACTCGATGGAATAGAGCCCATCGCCGACGTCGCTCCGGCCATGTCCGCGAACGTCGAACGCGATCGCACGGATCGATGTTGGCAGGACGCCGAGCTGAGGAGTCCACATCTGCATGCCGAAGGGAAAGCCGTGAATGAAGACAACGGGCATTCCGTCCTGAGCTCCGTGTTCCTCGTAGTGGATCGTTGTCCCGTTTATTTGCACTCTCATGTCAGATCTCCAGAGGATTTTTTTGGGAGAAATCGAGCAATTTCCATGATGGCTTGACGGAGCCCCCGAATCGGCAGAACCAATACGATCAGTCCCGCTGGGAGAAGATAAGAAAGAGAGAGGTAAAAAACGCTGGTCGATTCAGGGCGGGGTAACACTCGCGACTCATCCCCCAGCCGTCGGAACGGTTGCTCCGACGGGTGGGGCTGATCGAGCCAAACAGTAAGATTCCGTTACGTGCGCTGGTCTATCGGTATCCAGTTACGCTCCGGACGGCCGAGATAGATCTGCCGCGGGCGGGAGATCTTCTGATCGCTGTCCAGAACATGCTCTTCCCACTGCGAGAGCCAGCCGACGATACGAGGGATGGCAAACAAGACCGGGTAGAATTCGCGAGGAAATCCAAGTGCCCGGTAGATGAGACCTGAGTAGAAATCCACGTTGGGGTAGAGCTTTCGCTTGACGAAATATTCGTCCTCGAGAGCGATTCGCTCGAGTTCGAGGGCGATATCGAGCTGTGGATTCTTTCCCGTGACTTCGAAGACGTCGTGTGCGAGTTTCTTGATGATCTTTGCCCGCGGATCGTAGTTCTTGTATACGCGATGTCCGAACCCCATCAGCCGGCCTTTTCCCTCTTTTACTTCTTTGATGAAGTCCGGAATCTTGCTCGCCGTACCGATCTGATCGAGCATACCGAGCACGGCTTCGTTGGCTCCGCCATGCAGCGGCCCCCAGAGGGCTGCCGCCGCCGCGGCACAGGCAGCATACGGATCCACGTGGGAACTGCCGACACTGCGCATCGCAGAGGTGCTGCAGTTCTGTTCGTGGTCGGCATGGAGGATAAACAGAACCGCCAGCGCATGCTCGAGCACCGAATGCAGAGCCGGCTTCGACGAGCCGGTATTGAACATCATGTTGAGGAAGTTTCCGGCGTACGAAAGTTCAACGTCGGGATAGACATAGGGGAGGCCGTTCGAATGGCGGTAAGCAAACGCGGCAATCGTCGGCGCTTTTGCGATGAGTCTGTGAATCTGTCGCTCGCGCGAGTGGCCGTCGAAAATGTCGCGTGCATCGGAATAAAAGGTGGAAAGGGCTGCGATGGTGCTGATAAACATTCCCATCGGATGGGCGTCGTATCGAAAGGACTCCATGAGCTTCCGGATGTTCTCGTGAACGAGTGTGTGCTGCTTGATCTGTAGTCGCCACTCTTCCAGCTGCGTTTTCGTCGGGGCTTCGCCTTTCAGGATGAGGTACGCAACTTCGAGGAACGATGTCGTGCCTGCCGACAATTGCTCGATCGGATATCCTCGGTACCGGAGGATTCCTTTGTCCCCGTCGATGTATGTGATGGTGCTCTTGACAGATGCGGTGTTCATGAAAGCGGGATCGTATGACATGAGGCCAAAATCCCCATCGTGAACCTTGATCTGTCGGAGATCTGTGGCGCGGATCGTGTCGTGTTCAATCGAAATGTCGTACGTCTTCCCAGTCCTGTTGTCCTTGATTGTCAACGTATCAGGCATGCATCGCTCCTCGCGTGATGAAAGTGAAATGAAGCTCCGAAAAAAGAACCGCACAAGAAACAAAAAATTCCAAAGATGTTCCAGCAAATTCAAACGAGAGCGGCGCGATTCGGGTCGCCACAAGAATGGGAACACCCGGATGCGGGAGAGGGGAGGAGGCAACCTTCTCCGGGTTCGGCCTCTATGAATCGACGAACGGACCAGCACAAGTGAGGTCGATGGCAGTGAATGCGCAACGGGCCGTTTTCTTTCGCGTCAACAACGCTCGAATCACTTGAACACTTCCTCAGTCAAACGAAGGAAAACCCGACCAAATTAGGCCGATTACCTTATTCATTTTGGGAAAGAGGTATCTGCATTCTCAATCTCAGGAAAGAATTCGGTACATTTCGGTCCGTTATCGCACGATATCGAAAGGAATCACCTACCTTGTAGTGGAATGCTTCTTGAAAGGGATGATCCGGGTTTCTACAAGTATTCAAACACAAGAAATTACAGAACGTCAGGGTATGTTTCATACGTAGGAGTAGCTGAATCCACCATGAAGAACTCAAGGCCGAAAGTCACGATAGACGGAAACGAAGCAGCGGCGTATGTTGCTCATAAGATCAATGAAGTCATTGCCATTTACCCCATCACTCCCTCATCCAATATGGGTGAGTGGGCTGATGAATGGTCCGCGCAAGGGGTCCGCAATCTTTGGGGGACGGTGCCAGTCGTCATCGAAATGCAGAGTGAGGGTGGAGCTGCCGGTGCCGTTCACGGCGCGCTTCAGTCGGGCTCTCTCTCCACAACGTTTACCGCAGCGCAGGGGCTGTTGTTGATGATCCCGAACATGTTCAAGATCGCGGGCGAGTTGACGTCGACAGTGTTTCACGTGGCGGCACGAACGGTGGCGACTCATGCCCTTTCGATTTTCGGGGATCACAGCGATGTGATGTCGGTTCGCACAACCGGATGGGCCATGATGGCCTCGGGCTCGGTGCAGGAAGTGATGGACTTCGCGCTGATTGCGCAAGCGGCAACGCTGAAATCACGCGTCCCGTTCCTCCACTTCTTTGATGGATTTCGGACGTCGCACGAAGTCATGAAGGTCGAACAACTCACAGATGCCGATATGCAGGCGATGATCGATGAGAATCTGGTTCGTTCCCATCGCGAACGAGCGCTGACACCTGACCGGCCGGTTCTTCGCGGAACCGCACAGAATCCCGACGTCTTTTTCCAGAGCCGTGAAGCCTGCAATCGGTTCTATCTCGCCGCTCCTGAGATTGTCGAAGAGACAATGAAGAAGTTTGCCGATGTCGTTGGACGTCGCTACAGTCTGTTCGATTACGTCGGAGCACCGGATGCCGAACGAGTGGTCATCATGATGGGATCCGGATCGGAGACGGCTCAGGAGACGGTAGAGTATCTGAACAAGAAGGGGGAGAAAGTCGGATTGCTGAAGGTTCGTCTCTTCCGCCCGTTCTCTCTCCAGCATTTCGTCAACTCATTGCCGCAATCGGTGAAGTCGATTGCCGTTCTCGACCGGACAAAGGAACCCGGCAGCGCCGGCGAGCCCCTGTATATGGATGTTGTGACTACCTTGGCAGAGGCAAACGCCCGTGGCGATCTCAAGATTCCGCTTCCACGAGTCATCGGTGGTCGTTACGGATTGTCGTCGAAGGAATTCACGCCCGCGCATGTCAAGGCGGTCTTCGACGAGTTGAAGAAGGAACAATCCAAGAATCACTTCACGGTCGGCATCGTCGATGACGTTACCCAGACAAGCCTCGATGTCGATCCGGAGTTTTCCATCGAGCCGGATGAGGTTGTGCGTGCACTGTTTTACGGACTCGGTGCGGATGGAACAGTCAGTGCGAACAAAAACTCCATCAAGATCATCGGTGAGGACACAGAGTACTTTGCGCAAGGATATTTTGTTTACGATTCAAAAAAATCGGGATCGACGACGACGTCTCACCTTCGCTTCGGTCCCCGTCCGATTCGCTCGTCCTACCTTGTCACCAGTGCCAACTTCGTGGCGTGTCACCAGTGGTTCTTTCTGGAGAAGATGGATGTGCTGCAGCATATCACGCCGAACGGGACGTTTCTTCTCAACAGCATTTACGGAAAAGACGAGGTATGGGACAAGCTTCCGAAGCACATTCAGAAGCAGCTGATCGACAAGAAGCTGAAGTTCTATGTGATCGACGCCTATGAGGTCGCAAAGCAGACGGGAATGGGGGGACGCATCAACACGATCATGCAAACGTGCTTCTTCGCGATTTCCGGAGTTCTCCCGCGTGAGGAAGCGATACAGGCGATCAAGAATTCGATCGAAAAGACTTACGGACGAAAGGGCGAAGACGTCGTTCAGAAGAACTTCGAAGCGGTCGATCAGACGCTCGCGAACCTGTACGAAGTCCAGGTGCCCGGTTCGGTCTCCAGCACAATGGCCATGCCGCCGGTAGTGGCAGAGGCGGCCCCGGAATTTGTGCAAGAGGTTACCGCAAAGATCATCGCTGGATTCGGAGATTCACTTCCCGTCAGTGCGATGCCCAATGACGGCACGTTCCCCGTCGCCACGGCAAAATGGGAGAAGCGGAATATTGCACTGGAGATTCCGGCGTGGGAGAAAGAGATTTGTATTCAGTGCAACAAATGTGCGCTCGTTTGTCCGCATGCAGCAATCCGTGTCAAGGTGTATGAGCCGTCCCTCCTGGACAAAGCCCCGTCAACGTTCCAATCGATGGATTTCAAGGGGGCGGAATACAAGGGAATGAAGTACACCGTACAAGTCGCACCGGAAGACTGCACAGGATGCGGCATTTGCGTCGATATCTGTCCGGCGAAGAGCAAAACGGAGACCCACGTCAAGGCGATCAATATGGTTGCGCAACTTCCGTTGCGTGAGTCGGAGCGGGAGAACTTCGCATTTTTCCTGGACATTCCGGAAGCGGATCGGGCGGGGGTAAAGATCGATACGGTGAAGGGATGTCAGTTCCTCGAGCCCCTCTTCGAATTCTCTGGGGCATGCACAGGTTGTGGAGAGACGCCGTACGTGAAGCTTGCGACGCAATTGTTCGGCGATCGGATGATGGTGGCGAATGCAACAGGATGTTCCTCCATCTATGGTGGGAACCTTCCCACAACGCCGTGGTCGACGAACCGGGATGGCCGCGGACCAGCCTGGTCGAATTCGCTCTTTGAGGACAACGCAGAGTTCGGTCTTGGCATGAGACTGGCCATCGACAAGCATGAGGAAATGGCTCGAGAATTGCTCCATCGCTCAGCCATGGAGATCGGCGAATCGTTGAGCAAAGAGATCCTTGAGGCAAACCAATCGGACGAAGCGGGGATCTATGAGCAACGCGAGCGCGTCAAGAAGCTCAAGCAAAAACTCCAGACGCTCACGTCGTTCGAGGCACGCCGGCTGCACGATCTTGCGGACTATCTCGTAAAGAAAAGCGTGTGGATCATGGGCGGCGACGGTTGGGCGTATGACATTGGATATGGCGGTCTGGATCATGTGCTCGCCTCCGGCAAGAACGTCAACATCCTTGTGCTTGATACCGAAGTTTATTCCAACACCGGCGGACAGATGTCGAAGGCGACGCCCCGCTCGGCGGTCGCCAAGTTCGCTGCGGGTGGAAAGCCAACGGTCAAGAAGGATCTTGCTCTCCTTGCGCTCGCGTACGGCAATGTCTATATTGCGCGGGTCGCCATGGGAGCCAACGACCAGCAATGCGTCAAGGCGTTCCTCGATGCTGAGGCGTACGACGGACCGTCGTTGATCATTGCGTACTCGCACTGCATTGCCCACGGCATCGACATGACGCGCGGCATGCAGAATCAGAAAGTGGCGGTTGATACCGGCTATTGGCCTCTCTTCCGCTACAACCCGATGAACATTCCGGAAGGGAAGAATCCGTACAAACTCGATTCCAAGGCTCCCAAAGCGCCGTTGCGGGAGTTCTCGTCACTGGAGGCCCGTTTCAAAATGCTCGAACAGAGTCAGCCGGAACGAGCAAAAGAACTGTTCGCCCTCGCGCAGGAAGACGTCAACACTCGGTGGAAAACATACGAATACCTGACGCAGTCGGGTGAACCAAGACCCTCAAAAGAAGAAAAGGCAGCAGTCGAACACTAGCGCCTCAGAAGTCGCTGAATCAGGATTTGCCTGCATCAACACTCATTGAAGAGGATCACGCGGATGGATCTGACAACCACGTATCTCGGGCTGAAGCTGAAGAATCCGATAGTCCCGTCGGCGAGCCCGCTGTCGCACACGCTCGACAACATGAAGCGGCTCGAGGATGCCGGCGCCTCGGCCATTGTCATGTTCTCGCTTTTCGAAGAACAGATCGCTCATGAGGCGAGCGAGCTCGATCACTATATGCGCTACGGTACCAACAGTTTCGCCGAAGCGACGAGCTATTTTCCGAAAACCCAGGAATTCACGACCGGACCCGACGGGTACCTCGAGCTCCTGAGAACGGCAAAGGAATCTCTGAGCATCCCGGTCATCGGAAGTCTCAACGGAATTTCCGCCGGGGGATGGTCAAACTATGCGAGACGGATCGAGGAAGCCGGTGCGGATGCGATCGAACTGAATGTCTACTATATTCCGACCGACCCAAAACTGAAGGGTGCCGATGCGGAGGCGCGCTACCTTGAAGTCCTCAAGGTGGTCCGTGAAGCGGTCAATATTCCGGTCGCGGTCAAACTGAGTCCGTTCTTCAGCTCCATGGCCAACGTTGCGGCGCAGCTCGTCGAGAGTGGAGCCAACGGATTGGTGTTGTTCAACCGATTCTACCAACCCGATATCGATCTGGATGAACTCGACGTGAAACCGGAAGTTGTCCTGAGCGAATCCGCCGACGCGCGCATTCCGATGCGCTGGATTGCGATTCTGTACGGCAAGATCAAAGCCAGTCTCGCGGCAACCACGGGAATCCACAACGCCCAGGATGTGCTCAAGATGCTCACGGCCGGTGCGGACGTGACAATGATGTGCGCAGCGCTCCTCAAGCATGGACCCGTGCATATCAAGAAAGTGCTGGGTGACCTCACGGCCTGGATGCTCGAGCATGAGTACGTCTCGATCGAGCAGATGAAAGGGAGCATGAGTCACAAGTCTGTTGCGGATCCGTCTGCGTTTGAACGGGCCAACTACATGAAGGCCCTCAATCGCTACAAGCTCCTGGTGTGAGATGAAACGGCGAACGAAGCAGGAGGGTGGAATGAGGAAGCGGAGGAAATCGCTGTCGACGCTCTCCCAGGTCAACTCGGTGCTGGGGAAGATGTCGAAGCGATCGGAGGTCGGTAATCTCGAGGAAGGGAAGGAATATATCTGTCCCACCTGCAACCTCCCCGTCAAGCCGTGCGAGGAACATTCGGCGAACACCTGTCCGACGATGATCAAGGGGGAGACCGAGATCGATCATCTTGAGCAGATCGAAATGCGGAGAAGCAGGGGAGAGGAAGTCTGTTGTATCAACTGCGGAACGGTTATTCCAAAGCGACAACTCCAACGAAATCCTCTGCGCGAAATATGTGGGACCTGCCTGACCGCTGTCAATCGAAAGCGAGCGGCGAAATAGTCACAGGAACAAATCAGTCCAACGGCGCTTGAATGGGAAGGGATGATATGATCAAGGGAACGATTCATGTATCGATCGATATCTGCAAAGGATGCGAGTTGTGTATCGCCGCGTGTCCGCAGGAGAGTCTGGCTCTGTCCGAACAAATCAACAAGAAAGGATATCGCTACGCAGTGTTGATCAAGGACAACTGCACAGGATGCGTGAACTGCGCGCTGGTCTGTCCGGATGCTGTCATCACCGTCTACCGCGAGCCGAAATCGGCAAAGAAGCGCGAGGCCGTGGAGGCGTAGTCCGTACGTTGCACACCGAAGAACGCGAAGGATTTTCCCTATGAGCCATAAACCTGAACAACCCAGATTGATGAAGGGAAACGAAGCATTGGCGGAATCGGCTCTGCGCGCCGGCATCCATGCTTACTTCGGATATCCCATCACCCCCCAATCTGAAATACTCGAATACCTGACCGAACACGGCCGCCAGTACGGATGCGTCGTCCTGCAGGCCGAAAGCGAAATTGCGGCCATCAATATGATCTATGGCGCGGGTGGAGCAGGCGGTCGCGTCATGACCTCTTCCTCGAGTCCCGGCATCAGTCTGATGCAGGAGGGTCTCTCCTACATGGCCTGCGCGGAAATCCCATGTCTCGTGGTGAACGTCAACCGAGGCGGTCCCGGCCTCGGCACCATCCAGCCGGCCCAGGGAGACTACTTCCAGGCAACCAAGGGAGGAGGGCATGGTGACTACCGATTGATCGTACTTGCCCCCTCGTCGGTGCAGGAGATGGCCGACTTCGTGTTCGAGGGATTTCGGCTTGCGGAAAAATACCGCAACCCTGCCTTCATCCTGACGGATGGTGCGCTTGGCCAGATGATGGAGAAGGTCATCCTCCCGCCGGCGGGTTCGCTCCCCCACCCGGAGAAACCGTGGGCGACGGTCGGGAAGCCCAAACATCGCGAGCGGAACATCCTCACTTCCCTCCATATTGAGTCGGAGAAGATGGAGAAGGTAAACCATCGGCTGCAGGAGAAGTACACCGCACTGCAGCGGGAAGCCAGACATGAGGCGTTTCAGACAGACGATGCGGAAGTGCTCCTTGTGGCGTATGGACTTTCGGCGAGAATCTGTCAGAAGGCGATGGAGCTCGCGCGGGAGAAGGGAATCAGGGCGGGGGTCCTCCGACCCATCACGCTCTATCCATTTCCGTCCAAAGCAGTTGCCGGGGCGGCCGAACAGGCAAGCAACGTTCTCGTCGTTGAATTGAATTCAGGGCAAATGATTGAAGATGTGAAACTCGCCGTCAACGGTCGACGACCGGTGCATTTCAAGGGACGGATGGGTGGGATAATTATCTCTCCGGAGGAGGTTTTGGCGGAGATCGAACACATCGTCGAACACACTCAGGTTGAACATGTTTGAGGATCGGAAAATGGAAACCATGACCGCACCTGCAGGGATGGAACTCGTCTACCGACGGCCGTCGACCCTTGTCGATACCCCGATGCATTATTGCCCCGGCTGCAGTCACGGCGTCGTCCATCGGTTGATCATGGAGGTGGTGGAAGAGACGGGAATACAGGAGAAGACGATCGGTGTTGCTCCGGTGGGATGCTCGGTCTTTGCATACAACTACCTTGACGTCGATATGCAGGAAGCGCCGCACGGCCGCGCCACGGCAGTCGCAACGGGCATCAAGCGCGTGCATCCGGACAAAATAGTCTTCACCTACCAGGGTGACGGCGACCTTGCCGCGATCGGCACGGGAGAAACCATTCACACCGTCAATCGGGGCGAAAGCATCGTCGTCGTGTTCATCAACAATGCGATCTATGGGATGACGGGAGGCCAGATGGCGCCGACGACGCTCCTCGGTATGGTCACGTCAACGACGCCATTCGGACGCGAACAGCCGGTCATGGGATATCCTCTCAAGATCACGGAGTTGATCGCTCACCTCCCGGGCGCCTATTTTGTGACCAGACAGGCCGTGCATACCACGGCCCATGTGCGCAAAGCAAAGAAAGCCCTGCAAGCGGCCTTCGAGTACCAGGGTCACAACAAAGGAACATGTTTTCTCGAGTTCGTCTCAAATTGTCCCTCGGGTTGGAAAATGACTCCTCTGGAAGCAAACGATTGGCTTGAGAAGAACATGCTCCCGATGTATCCGCTTGGAGACTTGAAAGTACCGGGGCGCAACTGACACCGAAGCGTTACACCTCTGGCAACAAAGGAGAATGACAATGCAGCGAAGCCACGAAATCATCTTTGCGGGTTTTGGCGGTCAGGGGATCCTCTCGATGGGTCAGATTCTGGGGTACGCCGCGATGATCGAGGGAAAAGAAGTCAGCTGGATGCCGTCGTACGGACCGGAAATGCGAGGAGGCACCGCAAACTGCATCGTGATTATTTCTCCCGGAAGGATTAGTTCTCCCATTATCACGCAGTTTGATTCCGCCGTCGCGCTGAATCAGCCATCGGTGGAGAAATTCGAAAAACGGTTGAAGTCCAACGGATTGATGATGTACGAAGAATCGACGGTGATCACCCCTCCCACTCGAGAGGATCTGCGTATCCTCTCGATCCCAGCAGTGAGTGAAGCGATTGCGATGGGGAAGAAACAGGTGGCGAACATGATTATGCTCGGAGCATTTCTGAGCGTGCAGCCGCTGGTGCGCAAGGAGAGTGTGATGGATGCCTTGTCGAAGGTTCTTCCGGAACGTCATCACCATTTGCTCCCGCTGAACGAGCAAGCGCTTGATGTCGGAAAAGGGCTGGTGTCACGCATCGAAGCCGGCGTCGCACACTAAAATCTTTCTGATCGGTCCCGCGTGTGAGAACGTGGAAGGCACAATTGAGGGAAAGGAGTCAATCATGAGCACCGACGATCGTCGCTGTGCACATACCTGTCGCAACGCGTGCCAGATGCTGAACGACGCGTTGAAACAGGAGAGGGAAGTGCTTCAGTACTACGAGCGGCTTCTCAAGGAATGTGACTATCCCGATGTGAGGGATTTCGTGCGTGAAATGGTGGAGGAGAAAAGCGCCTCGATCCTCCGCATTCTCCAGAAGCTGAACGAGCTGAGGGCACGCGGGCAGATTCTCGACGGTGTGATTTCGTCTTACAATCCCAATCCCTGACGGGGATGTAAACCTGTTAACCACGCACGTGATCTCGAGATGACACCGCGCAGAGGCAGACGTTAACAATTGCGGGGAAGAACCCTTCCGATGTCCGATCTTCGACTCAGAACTGGAAACCAGATGATGGCCGAGGGGGCCATTCAGGCGGGGTGTGCGTTCTTCGCCGGATACCCGATCACCCCCGCGACCGGGATCTTCAAGGCCATGATTGACGAGCTGCCGTCTCGGAAGGGGCTGGCTCTCAGCGCTCCAGATGAGATTTCTGCCATCGCATACTGTATCGGCGCGTCGATGCGCGGATTCAAGTCGATGACGGCAACATCGGGTCCCGGTTGGGCGCTCATGACCGAATCGGTGCAGTATGCTCTGATGACCGAAACGCCCCTTGTGATCGCCCTTGTCCAGCGCCTCGGTCCGAGCACCGGGGGAGCAACCCAGGGATCGCAGGGCGATGTGCTTCTCGCCGAGTATTGTACCTCCGGCGGATACACCATCCCGATCCTCTGTCCCACCAACGCTCGAGAGTGTTTCGAACTGACGATCCTTGCTTTCACCTGGGCAGAGATCCTCCGCATGCCTGTGATTGTTCTGAGCGACAAGGAAATCGCCATGACCACGGAGAGTGTCGACTATGAATCTCTTCCGCAGATGACGTCGCAGGATCGACCGAAGAATTCCGCCTTCGTGGAGTTCGGTGAGTACGACAAGGAGCGAAAGAACGGAACGTACTACTTCCACGCGCTCCACGAAATCCCGATCTTCTCACCGGTCGGTGGATCGCGCAAGGTCACGGCGACAGGCTCTGCGCATGACAAGGCCGGTACCCTCCAGAAGAATTCGCCGGAGACAATCGACGTCCTCGCACACCTCGAAGAGAAACTTCTCTGGCGGGCAGATGATTTCGTCGCGGTGAAACAGGATCTTGATCCGGCCGCTGAGACACTTGTGATCAGCTACGGTATCTCGAGCCGGGCAGCCCAGGATGCCGTCCGACAGTCCAGGAAGAGCGGAGCAAAGGTCTCGATGCTCACGATCCAATCGCTCTTTCCAGTTCCACGCAAGAAGCTCCGGCAGGCCACAGAGGGAGTGAAGCGAGTGATCGTGGTGGAAGAAAACCTGAGGGGATTGTACCGCTCCGTCATCGAGCGATACCTCGGCCCGATCCAGGTTCGGGGAGTAAACAAAATCGGCGCGATGATTACGCCCGCCGAGATTCGAAGTGTCATTGAAGGTGCCGTATGACCCGGACGTCGGTCACAAGTGAAAGCTTCGGACCGCAGGTCAATTCCTATTTGATCGACAATCCGTTATGGCCGTTCTGCAAGGGGTGTGGCCACACAATGGTGATTCGGCGAATCAACGAGGCCCTGGTTTCCCTGCAACTTCAGCCGCAAGATGTCGCCCTCGTGACCGATATCGGCTGCATCGGAATGTCTGATGGGCTCTTTAGGGCGATCCACACCGTTCACACCACGCACGGCCGGTCAACGGCCTTTGCAACCGGGATCGCACTCGCTGACTCAGTGCTTGCGGAGAAGAAACTGAAGACGATCGTGCTGATCGGCGACGGTGGAGCGATGATCGGGCTCCAACACCTTGTCCACGCGGCGATGCTAAATGTCGACGTGACGGTGCTCATCTGCAACAATTTTGTCTACGGGATGACAGGCGGCCAGGGTTCGGGCTTCACCCCCGAGTGCTTCGTCACTGCCACAACTCCCGACGGGAATATCGTTCCCCCTGTCGATATCTGTGAAATGTTGATGAGCAGCAACGCGGCGTTCGTCGGTCGGACCATCGCGACCGACAAGGAACTGACGTCGCTTATCGCTCAAGCGATTGCCTACCCTGGTTTTGCCGCGCTTGAGATTCTCGAGTTGTGCACGGAGTTTGCAGTCCCCCAGAACGAGTTGACCGGAACGAAACTCCTCGCCGTGGCAGAGCAGAACGGCTGGAGTATGGGACTCCTCAGAGCCGGAACGGATCGACCTCCGTTCGGCAAGAAGTATCTGGATAACATATTGACCAAGCCGACCCAGTCTCCGAGGAAATCAGCGGTGCGGAAAAATCTTCCCAAACCGATGGGGATCGATGGACCGGTGAGCTTGATGATCGTCGGGAGCGCAGGAGAGAAGGTGCAATCAGCTGCGGCAACTCTCTGTCAGGCGGCTGTGGCAAGCGGATTGCGGGTCACACAGAAGAACGACAATCCTGTGACTCAGGGGTCCGGTTTTTCGCTTTCGGAGGTGTGGCTGAGTCCCGAGGAGATCGGATTCACGGGCATTGATCGGCCAGACTACCTTGTGATCCTCTCGACGGACGGATATCGCGAACTTGTGGAACGTGGAGTCCTTCTGCGGCTCGGCAACACAACGAAGGTCTACATTGATGAATCTATCGATGTGCCGGTTGAGCATGGCAAGGTCAAGAGACATGCATACCGCAAATTATTCGGCCCCACACTGGCAGCCGTCGGGGCCCTTGTTCACATCGCCCGTCT
This sequence comes from Ignavibacteria bacterium, assembly GCA_016873805.1. Lineage (GTDB taxonomy): Bacteria > Bacteroidota > Ignavibacteria > UBA10030 > UBA10030 > VGVZ01. Next base: position 11,549 of record VGVZ01000032.1, on the reverse strand, counting down.
GAATCGTTTGGTCGACTCAGAGGCACTCGATGGCGCCGTCCAGCCACGGCTGAAGAACGATGCCCCGAAGTTCAACCAGGCGATGGAGCAGCTGATGGGGAAATCGTGAAGTAGCCGGAGTGATGTTTTCCGGACTTGACATCGATCGGCAGGTTCGCTAATTTAAGACTAACAAGTCTGGTAAAGTCGTCATGAGTGTGATTTTTAGCCGACAGTGTGAGTATGCGTTGCAGGCAGTCCTCTATCTCGCGCTCAAGCAGAATGGGGAGATGACCTCAATCCGCGAGCTCACGAAGAAACTGAAGATCCCGTACCACTTCCTGGCTAAGATCCTTCAGAGTCTCGCTCAGAAGGGTTTACTGTCGTCGCTGAAAGGTCCGACCGGCGGGTTTTCGCTTGGGATGCCGGCGGATGAGATCACCTTGTTTCACATTGTCGAGGCGATTGACGGAGTGGCGTTCATGCATAACTGTGTCCTCGGATTCCCGGATTGCTCGGGCGAGAATCCGTGTCCGGTTCACGAGCGTTGGGGGGGACTGCGGGAGGAGCTGTACTCCATGCTCGTGAGCAGGAACATCGGCCAGATGGCGCGGGAACTTACGAAGCCCGAGTACAAGACATAGTTTTTTTTGATGTGAAATCAGACTTGTCACTCTGATTCTTCAATAATGAATTGATCATGCGGAAACCGAATGCGATCCGAAAGCAATGAGATGATGTCAGAAGAAATGTGTGTGGTATCCGGGGATCCGAGCAATCTCAGGACTGCGGGAACCAAGATCTCGGGAAACCCGATACGACGAGAGTCGATCGCGGAGCGCTCGTCGTGCGACATCGACCCTGCGGCGTTGACCGCACGTCCGGACCCGAAAAAGATTCCGGCTCAGCTTCGGAAGGAGTTTCCGAGGTTTCAAGATGAAACCCGCCGGCACAGGAAGATTCTAATCCGGCTCAAAGAAGATTCGCAGTTCGCACGGTCGACCGTGCAGTTGTCATTTGCCCTCCTGTGTATCTGGATCGGTATTGAATTCGCGTTCTTCGTGAAATGGGGGATGTCGGGTGGAACAGCTCCGTTTGTAGGACGACCCCCCGGCGTCGAAGGATTCCTCCCGATCAGCGCTCTGATCAGTTTGAAGTATTGGCTTCACACCGGCGTGGTGAACAGCGTTCATCCATCGGGTCTCTTCATCCTGGTCGCGATTGTCGTCGTGAGTCTTCTCCTGAAGAAGGCGTTTTGCAGCTGGCTCTGTCCCATTGGAACACTGAGCGAATCTCTCTGGCTCCTTGGGCAGAGGCTCTTCGGAAGAAACCTTAAGATCAATCGATGGATAGATTATCCGCTTCGGTCGCTCAAGTATTTTCTCCTTCTCTTCTTTGTCTATTCAATCTGGCAAATGGATGTCGCGGCACTCAAGACATTCATAGACAGCCCGTACAACAAGATGGCAGACGTAAAGATGTACATGTTCTTTGCCGACATCACCACATTTGCACTCTGGACGATTATCATTCTCGCGTTGTTGTCGGTCGTTGTCAAAAACTTCTGGTGCCGCTACCTCTGTCCCTACGGAGCTCTTCTGGGAGCCGTCAGCTGGTTGAGTCCGTTGAAGATCACACGCGATGTCACGACGTGCATAGATTGCGAGTTGTGCACGAAGGCGTGTCCATCCGGTGTCAAGGTCCATGCGGAGCGACGTGTGTGGAGTGACGAATGCATGGCATGTCTGAGTTGCGTCGAGGCATGTCCTGTGAAAGAGTGTCTTTCGATGAAGAGCGGATCCTCGGCGCGGGCAACCCCACGGTGGGTGTTCGCAACCCTTATCGTCGGAGTCTTCGTGGCGATTACCGGGATGGCAATGCTCGCCGGGAAGTGGCACAACGGCATAAGCAACGAGGAGTATCTGCGGCGTTTCCAGAACATCAATACGCCGCTCTATCAGCATTCTGGCGGGGAGGTACCGGCCTATGGACCAAACGACTAGCATGGACCGATCGTCAGTCCAGGGCGCGAAGGACTTCTACGATGCAATCGCACCCTCGTATGATGAATTGACATCGTTTGGCAAACGGTTCGTTCAGGAAAGACCGTTCTTCAGGTTGCTGGTGGAGCGGTTCCAGATCGGGACCGCGCTGGATGCCGGTGCGGGAACCGGATTCCACTCGCTTCTGCTGGCTCAATTGGGCGTCAAGGTCACAGCGCTCGATCATTCGCCACAGATGCTACGACATCTGAAACGCCATGCCTCAGAAATGGGACTGCGGGTTGATACGGTTGAGTCCTCCTTCCATACCATACGGGATCACGTCAAGAAATCGTTCGATGCGGTTCTGTGTCTCGGGAATACCCTGCCTCATCTCCTTGGAGCCGAGGAGCTCCGTAAGGCAATAGAATCATTTTCGTCGGTCCTAAACCCGAAAGGAGTTCTCTTGATTCAGCTTCTGAACTACGAACGCATTCTCGCGAGCAGGGAACGCGTTCAGAATGTCCGGGAGGTCGAAGGAAAGACGTTTGTGCGGTTCTACGACTATGGCGAATCACTCCTCACATTCAATATTCTCACCATCTACAAATCTGAGGGGGAGTGGCATCATTCGCTCCAATCCACACCTCTTCGTCCCGTTGTTGCTGATGAATTGAAAAGTGTGCTCGCCTCGCTCGGCTACGAAGACCCGAAAACATACGGGAGTATCTCGCTGGAGCCCTTTGATCGCCAAGCATCCCGTGATCTGGTCATTGTTGCGCGGAAGTGATCCATGAGAATCCCCCCTCCGATAGTCACGCGGGAACACGGAGCATGGGCAGTCCTTTTTGTTCCGCTCCTGACCGGATTCGCGCTGAGTGAGCAAATCCGGACGAATCATCTCTATCTCCTCATTTCGGCCCTCTTCTTCTTCTTGAGCTACGCTCCCGCTCAGACCGTGCTTCGCCATCGTTCGCGTCAACGATCCGAAGATCATGTTCCACATGCCGCCACCCTCTGGGGGGGAGTGTTCGTGACTCTGGGTTTCGCATTTGCGGCACCGTTGGTCCTGAGAGGATATTTCTTGCTCGTGCCGATGGGTGCGGTGACGATCGCTCTCTTCGCGGCGAATCACCTGTTGTTCCAGCGGTATGGCAAAACCTTGGCCGGCGATCTGCTCGGGATGCTGGCACTGACAGTCGGCGCCCCCGCGGCGTTGTATGTGGGTTCCGCATCGCTGGATGAGCGGCATGTCATCCTCTGGTTTCTGAATTTTTTCTTCTTCGCATCCGGCGCTTTCTATGTCCATATGAAGATCGGCGCCGCGGGGGTGAAACAGAGTTCTCTCGCACCGGCGGAGAAAGTCAGACTCGGGTATCACAATCTTCTCTACCACGTGATCATGTTTGGAGTTCTCGGTCTGTCCATCATGGTGACCTCCACTTCGGCCATTCTCCTGCTTGCGTTTGTTCCGATCACCGTGCACGCTCTCTATGGGACAATTTCGCTCAGTCCACGCGTCAACTTCAAGCGATTGGGGCTCATCCTTCTCGGCCATTCGATACTCTTTTGCGTTCTCCTCATCAGTTCATTCTCATGATTGACAAGAGAATGACTCGTAACGAATTCGCTTGATTCCCTCCTTCCGTCAACCTAACATAAAGCACGCGTAGCGCGTCGGAATCGTCCTGAATCGCTTGCACGGGAGGATGGACGGCCCGGCCGGTACGATTCACATCTAACAGGTTGTTGAAGAAGTATTTTTCTGTCATTCTGAAGGAGCCCTGCCTGCCGCAGTGTACTACTACACGCAGGCAGGGAAGCGACTGAAGAATCTCGCTTTATGAGTCAGATTCTTCATCCCGCTAATAAACAGCGGGATTCAGAATGACATTGGACCTCGTTTTTCAACACCCTGCTAATCGAGAAGGAGGTGTCTCATGATGAATATCCAGACGATTGGATTCGTTGCGTGCTTCGTCGGTGCGATGGTGCCTGCGGTTGTCATTTCGCTGTTCGGGGTTTCCTCGCAGGACGCCATGAGCATTGGGGAACGGTTTCATGCCCAAACTTCACATTCGAGGCGCGGGTCTCCGGCCGAAGAGAGCCGGAGGCAGATCGTGCGGCCCCCGACATTCAAGGAATATCCGGGGGTACGGCTCATTGAGCTGGCGCCGCCGGCGCATCGGGGCGTGAGGGTCGAAGAAGCGATCGCACGCCGGAGGTCGGTACGCAGCTATTCGACGAAGTCGATGACGCGGGCAGAGCTCTCTCAACTCCTGTATGCGGCCCAGGGAGTCACGAGCGAGCGATCCGGAATTCAGCTGAGGACCGCTCCCTCTGCCGGAGCCCTGTATCCGCTTGAGATTTATGCTGTGGTGAATCATGTCGAAGGCATTCCGAAGGGTTTGTACCACTACAACGTCCGGCGACATGGCTTGGAAACGATACGGGAGGGAGACTTGAGCCGGCAGATTCGGGCGGCGGGACTGGACCAGCAATCATTGGGTGAGGCGGATGTCGTGTTCGTGCTTACCGCGATTGTCGATCGGGCGCGCATCAAATATCGGGAGCGAGCTTACCGATACGTCTATATGGAGGCGGGACACATCAGCCAGAACATTGCGCTTCAGGCAGTGTCTCTCGGGTTGGGTTCTGTCTGTGCGGGGGCGTTCTATGATGACGAAGTCAACACCCTCATCGGCATCGATGGATTTTCAGAGTTCAGTGTCTACCTCCATCCCGTTGGCACGCTGGAATAGGGAGCTCGAGAGGAGGGATGAACCGACTGTTCGTTCGGTCAGACGAGGAGGATCATCGGCTCGAGAAAGATGATGAGCGCCGATCCGAAGCCAAGCGACCAGATGTTGATGAAGATCTCAAACTTCATCGAGGCTGAGCGCGCGTTCCGGCGGTAGAGATGATTCTGCACGTTGAAGGTGACGTCGATGATGGCAAGGAAAATGAGCGCACTTGCCGTCAGAAGGCCAAAGACTGGGCCGAACGACTGTTGAGTGAGAAGCCCGATGGCTCCAGTGATCGCGCATGCTGCCATCCAAAGATCGGCGAGGCAGAACGCCCGCTCAAACCGGATGTACCAATCATCCTTGACCACGTGAACCCGTCCCCGACGAAAGAAATCAATCCAATAAACGATAATCCCTATTGCCGTGATGATGAGAAGAAGAGCGAATGCGAGTGTCATGTGTCGTCCCCTGCGGTGAAGTGAGCCTGTTATTTTCTACGGATTGAAGAGCGATTGTAGGACGCCGTCTGGTGTCAATCCTATTCTGCACGCTCGGGACCCCACCTATCCTCGAGACATGCCGTTGGCATCCCGGTGACTTGGAGAGTGCATTAACGAGAAACGATATAATTCTGCGCGTAAGTTGTCACAGAAACCGTCAAGATGCAAGAAAAAAGTAGTCAATAATCGAATCTTTGGTTCATCGGCAAGTCATTCTTAATCCAAGATGACCGCATCGAGGTCATTGGGGAGCAACAGCTCCCCGCTAAACGCAGATTGCGCTTCACGCTTCAAGATCTCCTCACGACCCTAGAACACTCCCTGAATATGAACCAACGCCAGCCTCGTCGCCCCGGCCAGCTGAGCTGTTTCCCCCGCGCCGTAGGCAGTGGTGTGATTGAACGGCTCTTTGTCAGGATCGAGAATCGAGCTCTCATTCGCGTCGTGAATGAGGAGATCGGCCCCCGAAGAGAACTGCGCAATCGATGCATCGCATTCGGTCTCTCCCGTGTACACGACCGACTTCCCATTGCCATCAATCTGCACCGCAAGTGGGGGTACACTGTGTCTCACAGGAATCGTGGAGAGACGCATGTTTTCGCCCAACTTCAGAGTGGCAGGAAATTCGGTGGAGACTGGATCGAATGTGCAGAACCGATCGACGTACTCATAATCTCAGTGATTTCGGCACGAAATGAGCTCAGCGCGACACATTCCACCACGGCTCCGGCAATCAATCCCGGTGATTTCTCTCATTGAATTTGATTTCATCATTGGATACCTTTTCTGACGATTGCCGACGTTGTGTGCTCAAATCATCATATGCCCAGGCGCAGCATAAACGACCGAAAGAAAACACGAGCATCCTCTTCACGAGCGAAGCAAAAGGGAGTTCCTCCCCCATCCCCCCTGTGGCTGTTCGATTTGCCGATGGTGCGAATCAATCCCGAGGGGAAGATCTTGGAGGCGAATGACGCAATGCTCGGGCTGACTGGATACGCTCGTTCCGAACTGCTTGGTCTCAGCTTTTTGAAACTCGTCCATCCATATGTGATCGCGGAGGGACCACCCGAACTCCCGGTGGTATTGGCGGCGGGGAGCGATTGGATTGGATGCGTACGAGTCGAGCGGAAGGGGGCCGAGGGGGTGGATCGCTTGCTTGCGCTGCAACCGTTGCCGACCCGCAAACGCCCGGCTGAGGATCTCGTGGCGCTGTTTCAATCGGTCCCACGCTCCATCAGCATGACGGCAGAACAAACCGAGCTGGCGAAGCGATTCAGCACAGTTGTGAATGGTTCGATGACGGGTCTGGTGGTGGTGGAGGATGGGAGGATCGTCTTCTCCAATCGAGCGGCGGAAGAAGCGCTCGGGCGTGAAACTGGCACGGATCTACTCGGACAGAACTTCCTCGATTGTCTCGAGCCGGGGAGCCGGAGACTGATTTCTCTGGATGTTTCGGATGAACGATCCATATCGCGCGGAGTTGAGATCAAAGGAGTGAAGCCTGACGGCACGGTTGTCGAGCTTGATCTGGACTCGAGTCGGATCGCCTGGGGGGCAAACCCGCGCTCCTTCTTTCGTTCAGGGACGTGACGGAACGGAAGCGGCTTGAGGGGGAACAAGCCGCATGGTTCTGGGAGCAGGAGGTTCTCGGCTCTATCGATCGTCAGCTCGCATCGGTCGTTGATTTGCCACGACTGCTCGAGATCATCGTGTTGCACGCAAGATCTCTTACGAGGGCCGATTGGATTGGGATTCTTCTGTATCAACGAGGTTCGAAGCGAGCTCAATGGAAAGTGATTCATGGAGGCGGCCAGAAGCCGGATGACGTCTTCCACAAAGAGTATGTTTCCGACCTCTTGAAGGAGTCCCTTGACCCGGTTTTCATTCCGGACATGCGTGAAGCGGTGGCGCAGTCGGTCTATCAGAATTCCGTATTTGGCCAGGAAGGGCTTCTCTCGGTGGGATGGTTTCCGATCGAGCTCGAAGGAAAGATCAGGGGATATCTGGTTGCCGGGTACCGCAAATCTCACGGTTTTTCATCGCGTGAAATACGTCTCCTCGGGTCACTCGCCGAAAAAACGGCGCTCACCCTCTCGAACACCTATCTTTACGAAAATCTCCGAAGACATCAGGAGGAGCTGGAGTTTCTCAGCAGCGCGCGGATCCAGGCCCAGGAAGAAGAGCGCAGAAGAATCGCAACTGAACTTCATGACGGGCTGGGCCAGATACTCACAGCCATCAAGTTCAACTTTGAGATCCTGGAGGACACGCTTCCGCTCAAGGACGATGAGGCCAGACGGTTTGACAACGCGAAGAAGCTCATCGAACATGCCATGAGGGAGGCGCGCGATATTTCGTACAATCTGCGCCCCAGCATTCTTGATGACTTCGGTCTCGTCTCGGCATTGAGCTATCTGGCAGAGCATATGTGCAAGGAGTACCACAGAGAGGTTGTGTTTCGAACGCACGGAATCGACGGGAGACTTGAACCTCAAACGGAGACGGCGCTCTATCGCATCGCGCAAGAGGCGCTTACCAACGCGATCAAGCATGGACAAGCCGCTCATGTGGACATCCAGCTCGTCGGAATCGAAAAGGTTGTCCGGATGATTGTCGAAGACGACGGCGTCGGGTTTGATCCGGTGGCGGTCTCCGGCAGGGGCTCCGCGTACTCGGGCATCGGACTCGTCAGCATGAGAGAGAGAGTCCGTTCCTTGCTCGGGAATCTGGATATTGAATCGCATCCCGGCAAGGGTACAACTATTGTCGTTGAAGTCCCCCTCACAACGGGTGAACAGGATGGCAAAGATCCGAATACTGCTGGCTGATGATCACGCACTCGTGCGGAGCGGTATTGCGGCACTACTGCAAATGCATGAGGAATTCGAGGTCGTGGGCGAGGCGGGCGATGGACAGGAAGCGATCGAAAAAACCGTCCAGCTTTCGCCGGATATTGTCCTCATCGACATTTCCATGCCGGGGATCTCGGGAATCGAAGCGACGAAAGTGATCCGAAAGAAGTGTCCGGATACCGCGATCCTTGTTCTGAGTATGCATGATTCTGAGGAATATGTGTACCAGATCTTTAGATCAGGGGCGGATGGATATCTCCTCAAGAGTGCCCGCAAAGAGGAGGTCCTAACTGCCGTTTGCACCGTTGCCGCAGGCGGAAGATACTTCAGCCCGAAAATTGCCGATGTACTCCTCAACGGCTATGTTCGCAAAGGATTGTCGAAGAAAGCCGGAGCGTCGGCCGATGAGCTTCCCCTCACTTCCCGCGAGCAGGAAGTCCTTGCGTTGATTGGAGAGGGCCTCACAAACCAACAGATCGCAGATCGATTGTTCATCAGTCCTCGCACGGTAGATACACATCGCACAAACATCATGCAGAAGCTCGATATCCACACGGCCGCGCAGCTTGTTCGTTTTGCCATTGACCGAGGACTCACGTCCGACAAGTCGTAGTCTCCCCCCACCGTAGCAAATTTCTGTTCGCAGATATCGCTTGAAATCCTCTGCGAACACCATTTTCCCTCTTTTTTCTGATCTTCGGCCGATTCATACCTCCGATGTTCGCAATTCTCAATCTTGCCTACGGTTGATGACGTAGGTTTTCGCAGACTCCTTCCGCTTCGAAAATACCGTTTTCCGCCGATGTTTGCCCCTTCCCCTATTCCTATTATTCCATCAATTCAATCCTCCTAATGTCTTGATTCGCATGAAGTTAGCGAAAGGGACAGTGTGAAGACGAGCCGTGACTTCCCCCTCACGCTCTCATGGACGGCAATTCATTTCACTTCCAAAATCATAATCGAAGGAGTAACGACATGGCTCTGAAAGTTTTGCTCGCCGACGATCATGACGGGTTCCGGAAAACAGTTCTGGAATACCTCAGGTCTCAGGGCGGAATCGAAATCGTTGGGGAAGCAACCAACGGAATCGAAGCTCTTGAGCGAACGATCGAGCTCCATCCCGATGTCGTGCTGATGGATATGTCGATGCCGCACTTAACCGGCATCGAGGCGACACGGGCGATCAAACAACGGATCCCCGACACGAAGGTCATCATCCTCTCCGTCCATTCTGCCAAGGTCTATGAGCGACTCGCCAAGGAATCGGGCGCGGACGGCTTCATCGGGAAGGATTCGATGAAGTCGGGATTGATGATGCTTCTTGATCCGCAGGAACGAAGATTCCTCGGCATTACCGCCGCGTGATACGTGCTCATGGGAGAGCAACCGAGCTTCATCCTCGCGCACAACGGAGGATGATATGTGGAACCGGTCACGACGCGGCAAGCCCTGCAAAGGAAGGGAAATCCGGAATTCAAATTCAATTCAAACAACAACACTATCAAAGGAACCAACAAATGCAGCCACTGCGGATACTCCTTGCGGATGATAATGAATCCTTTCGCGACTCACTTGCCGAGTTTCTCGGTGCGCAGAAGGGACTCGAAGTCGTCGGACGGGCCGCGAACGGGATCGAAGCCGTTGAACTTGCGGACCGATATCGGCCCGATCTGATTTTCATGGATCTTCACATGCCTCATCGCAACGGTATCTCGGCGATGCAGATGATCAAGAGACGGTCTCCTTCGACGAAGGTGATCATCATCTCGATGCACGGGAATGAGGTCTATCGGACGAAGGCAGAGGAATCGGGAGCGGACGGATTCATCGGGAAGGAACGGATGAAGAGCGGACTTTCGGAAGTCCTTGGCTCTCGCGTGAGCCGTCACGAGGGAGTCCTGACCCCCGCGCTTGTGTAGACGAATGAAGTAGTGAATCGGTGAGATTGTTCAAGACCATATTATCATTTGCCGGATGGACGAAATCCTCCGGAGAACGAAGCCAGGTCAAGATGACCGGTGACTTCGAGCGGAAATGCTCAAGGAGTCCGCGCATTCTTGTTCTTGCTTCGTTCTTCATGGGGCTATGCCTGGTTACGTCCATCGCCTCCGGTCAGGTCGTTGTGACACCGGCAAGCGGCGGGACGAATATCCCTGCCGACAAAGCGGCGAATGCGACATCGCCGGCCTGGACAACGCTTGGCGACATCGTCAACAAGATGATGCTGAGACACCACATGTATCAGTTCCCTAGGTCTTCGGTTGATGCTTCGAGCTAATCCCATATTTTCGAACTGCGTCTCGCGGCAGACATCGTGTTCTGGACGCGCACATTATCGCGACCGAGTCCAGACGCGCTTGAATGCCTGCACTTTCCTGTTCTTCCTGGCGGTTGCCTTTGGACCACCAGCTCTCGCGCAGGAGCAAGATAACATCTGGCTAGGAACGACGACGGCGTGGGGGACTGCTTCCAACTGGTCGTTGAACGCAGTGCCGACCACCGATCACAACGTAAAGATCCCGCGCAGAGCGAATGCCGCCACGCTCTCCGCAGCTAGCGTAGCACGCACGATTACGTTTCTTGACTCTCTGACGACGGGCACTGCGTCCATCGCCGTAGGCACGCAGACCCTCACCGTTGGCACCACAGGTGCTCCCGGCAATATCACGGTGAACAACAACGGGGTTCTCAGCGTCAGCACCGGTACGGTCACACTCTCCAATGGCGGCTCGATGACATTGAATTCCGGCGGATCGATTACCCTGTCAGGTGCCGGAACAATCAACGTGTCAGGCGACTGGACAAACGATGGAGGAACGTTCACGCCAGGCACGGGGACTGTCGTGTTCAACAGCACGACGGCGGCACAGACGATTGGGGGGACGGCGACGACACAGACGTTCAACAGCATCACGGTGAACAAGACAGGTCAGACGTTGAGTGTAGGAGGGAGCACAACGACGTTGACGCTGAGTGGGACGCTGACGTTGACGGCCGGGACGTTTGCGGCTGGGACAGCGACGACGATCAACGTGGCAGTGAACTGGTCGCAGGCAACGGCAGCGACGTTCACGGCAGGGACTGGGACGGTGGTATTCAATGGAACGGGTGCACAGCAGATATTGGGGACGTTGGCGACGAAGGTGTTCAACGATCTTATCATTAACAAGTCAGCGGGGACGCTGTTGAACACAGCAGGGGGCACGACAGCTATCACCGTCGGTGGAAACTTGACGCAGACGCAGGGGAACTTCACACCGCCGGCGACACTGAACGTCACGGGCGGCTTCACTCACACGGATGGAACACTCACGGCAGGAACCACGATCAACATTGGTGGTAATTGGACTAGGAATGGGGGTTCCTTCACGTCAGGGACAGGGACGGTGGTATTCAACGGGAGTGTGGGTCAGAGCATCGGCGGCTCGGCAGGAACGACGTTCAACAATCTGACGATGAACAATGCGAGTGGATTATCGACAGATG
>VGVZ01000031.1 GCA_016873805.1 Ignavibacteria bacterium | reverse complement strand
TCGTTCCGCTGCTTCTTGCTCAGGTTAACGGGATATTTTTGTTTGCGCACACATCCTCCATTGAATGTGATACATGAGAGAATGCATGCAAGATACTGAATTTTCAGTTAATTATGGTAACAGTCCACTAGCTCCAAGAAATCCCGTACCTCGCTAGTGCCGCTCCCAAAAATAAATATTGCGTTGTGATACGGGATCGGTTAGTGGGAGCGAGCACTAGTGCTCGTTCCAACTTGATGCTTGATGATAGGACACAAGATTACTTTGTTGGAACGGCACTAGTATTCCACCATTCCAAAATTCCGTCCAAGCGTCGGTACTCGCGAGCAGGATGCTCCACGCGATGATCGCGAATCCAGGTCGCTTCTGTCACTGAGACCGCTTTCTCCCTCCTGCTGCTCCCTACTCCCTACCCGCTGCCGCCTAATCGTTCCGCACATTCCGCATACCTTTGTCAAAGCGCCTGCCGGATGGCCTTAAGCGACGCATTCGGGAATAGTGTCGCTCACGCGCACTTACTACGTTTCACTAGCAGGTTGTTGAAAAGGTTTTTTTCTGTCATTCTGAAGGAGCGACCTGCCTGCAACAAGCAGGAGCGACTGAAGAATCTCGCTTTATGAGCCAGATTCTTCATCCCGACTTACCCTTCGACTTCGCTCAGGGTGACGTCGGGATTCAGAATGACATTGGGCCTCGTTTTTCAACCCCCGATAGATGAGATTCGCATGGCCGGCACACATGATATCACGAGCACGATCCTGAGTTTTCTCAAGCGACATGGTGAAGTGCGAACCTCTGAGATAGTAAAGAAAACCGGTCTTTCCCGTGCATACGTCAATCGATTCTTCCAACAACTACGGCGAGAGGGAAAGATCGTTCTCGTCGGGAAGGCCAATCAGGCGAAGTATGTCCCGGCTACCCCTACCAGAGTTCGACGTGCAAAACGGCGTGTCCAGAAGATTCAGCGGATCCTGAAGAATAAAGACCTGTCGGAAGATGTCGTCCTGGACGAAATCAAGCGAGACACGGGCATCTTCATAGATATGGCCGAAAACGTTTCGCGCATAATTGATTACGCGTTTACCAAAATGCTGAACAACGCCATCGAGCATTCACGATCAACGCATATTATGATCCTTATGGATCGGACCACAAATGATGTGCGTTTCCGCGTGAAAGATCACGGTATCGGGATTTTCAACAATATCATGGCCAAACGAGGACTTGCATCGGAACTCGAGGCCATTCAGGATCTCCTCAAAGGGAAGCAAACCACTGAACCCGAACATCACAGCGGTGAAGGGATCTTTTTCACCTCAAAAGTGGCCGATCGTCTTGTCCTCAGGGGTTCAGCAAAGAAACTCACGTATGATAATCTCCTTCCTGATGTCTTTGTCGAGGACATGAGGCCAATCGTTGGCACTGAAGTGGAATTCAGACTCTCCACCGGATCACCACGAATTCTGGGTGATGTGTTCAGAGAATACACTACGGAAGAGTTTGATTTCGGGCGGACTGTCGTTACCGTCGATCTGTACAAGACAAAGGGGAGATACGTGTCACGCTCGGAAGCGCGACGATTGCTGTCGGGACTTGACGAGTTCAAAGAAGTGGTTATTGATTTTTCCGGCGTGGAGACGATTGGTCAGGGTTTTGCCGACGAAGTCTTTCGTGTCTGGAAGCAACATCATCCCGAGATAACGATTTCCGTACGCAATGCAAATGAGAACGTGGCATTCATGATTCAACATGTGCGTGGTGGAACGATGCAATAGATCGAGGTTGGTAAGGATGGGGGTCTATCTTGGAAGGAACGGTGATTGAGGATTGGGGAGGAGTAGTGTCGCTCACACGCACTTATTACTTATCGCTTCTTCCTTATTTCTTCTCACTTCCTGCACATCGCTCCTCACCAGAGTCGGCGATGACCAAGAACTCAGATCGGTTCTGCCACTGAGCCCGCATATCCCTCCTGCTTACTCTCCACTCCCTCTTGCCTCCATCGCTCCTTGGAGTGCCTGGATCATCTGCTTTTTGAAGAGTCCGAAATCGGCCAGCCGGGAAATCAATGCTCGGAAGACGATATTATCGTCAATTGCTCCGTACTCGTGAACGAGAATGTTTCGGAGACCCCTCATCTCACGGAGCTTTTCCTCAAGCTCTGCTGTGATAATTCCCTTTCGGTGAATCTTGGAAAAGAGATCGGTTTCATCGGAGGGAAGACCCAGGCGATGTCCAACTACGAAAAGCTTGCAGACGTCGATAGTACATTCGATTGAGAGTTGTAGAAGGCGTTCGCAACTTCGCTTCTTCTCAATTGTCTGATACTCCGTCAGCGTGGATGGCTTGATTTCAGCGATCTCGCGCAGGTACGAATCCAATTCCGCCAGCTTACCGAGTATCCGATCACGGTCGAGCATCGGCAACCTCTTCAAGGTAATAGCGGTAGACATGTTCGAAGCTGGCAAGCTCACGAATTGTCATGAATGCGATTTCGTAGAGCTGGTCTTCGTCCTGACAGTACAGAACGCGGCCTTCGCGAAGCACGCGTTGCCGTATGTACAGTGGAAGTTGTTGGTAGATATGTATGTCGAGGCCAAATACTTTCAAGTACTCGAGTCTCTTCTCTGACAATCGGACGCTGTTTCTCCCATCACCCGAAACGACGAGACATATATCGACGTCATTGGGGTTCTCCTGCGAATCAGCCACCTGACTCCCGAAGAGAATCGCTGCCAAAATCTCTCCGTCCGATTTCACGTGCGCAAGGAGCTGGTTGATTTGGTTTTGTGTCTGAGTGTTCATAATCGTCAAAACAAAGATAGAGAAAAAAGGGGCAATAGTGAAGCGGGATTGTGACTCGGTGATGTGGCCTGCTCGACGAAGTACACTGGGGAGCGAAATTATGCAGATCGCGTCGCAGAAAGCGCTCGCGATGACATGTACCCTATACAGGCGGGGGAATGCACAGCTCCTATGATCTGTTTCCCTCGGTTAATCGGATTCTTCGCCCGTCCCGAACGCGTTCGGGACGGGATCAGAATGACACTGGCCTACGGAGACCTCCTAACAAAAGAAAAGTCATTCTCCAGGAGGGATCGCTTTGCGATGAGCGCTGACGTTGTTTGTCAGGCGAACCTGCCCGCCGATGTGAAGCTACGTGCCCGGCGGGGGAATCTGCTCGGCCACAACGTCATTCCGGGCTTGCCCCGCCTGCCTGCCGCCCGCTTGCTGCAGGCATGGCAGGCAGGGAATCTGCCCCGTTGAGAATCAGATGCCGGATCCCCGTGTGAAAGCGTCACGGGGCAAGCGCGTCCGGCATGACGCGTGGGTGCGGTACTGGGAGCTGTGTTTTCCTACACGGATCGGATTCTTCTCCCGTCCCGAAAACGGCGGGATCAGAATGACAAGGGGCTGGGGACGCGCTTCAAGAAAGGACATGTCATTCTGAATGCCGACGATGTGAGTCGGCATGAAGAATCTGCTCGATTGAGGACACAGGATGGACCTGATTTGCAGATCGCGTCGCCCGACTTACCCTTCGACTTCGCTCAGGGTCACGTCGGGACTCGCGATGACAATGGAAAGGAAATGTCATTACGAGTTCCGCTGCATTTCAAGCGGAACGAAGTAATCTGCTCCACATAGGTCCAATCAGGAAGCAAGTTATGCGGATTGTCCCGCTGTCGGAAATTCCGCTCGATACGCGGGATTCGGGAAAGCGGAACTTCTCCCGATCCCGGCATGGTCGGGACGTCGGGATTCGCGATGACATTTGAGCAGAAGTTTTGAGAGTCAGATTTTTTCCTTACATTCAGCGTTGTCAACCCAATCAACTTTCATCGGAATTTTGCATGCCGAAAGCGCTTATCACGGGAATTACCGGTCAGGATGGCTCCTATCTGGCTGAGTTGCTCCTTCACAAGGGATATGAGGTGCACGGCATCATCCGTCGTGCCAGCACATTCAATACCCATAGGATAGACCATATCTATGTCGATCCACACTATCCGTCGGCCAAGCTCTTCCTCCACTATGGGGATCTTGCCGATCCGGGGCTTCTTGCAGAAATCATGTTCAGTCTGAAGCCGGATGCGGTGTACCACCTTGGCGCCCAGAGCCACGTGAAAGTTTCGTTCGATCTCCCCGAGTACACGGGAAACGTGACGGGAATCGGGACGACCAGAATCCTCGAAGCAATCAGACGAAGTGGTATTAAGACAAAGTTCTACCAAGCATCCTCTTCCGAGATGTTTGGGGCGGCGAAGCCGCCTCAGAGCGAGCAGACCCAGTTCATCCCCCAGAGTCCTTACGCCATCGCAAAGGTCTATTCGTACTGGATGGCGGTGAACTATCGGGAGGCATACGGCCTCTACGCCTGCAACGGAATCCTGTTCAATCACGAGAGTCCACGACGGGGCGAGACTTTTGTGACGCGGAAGATCACACGAGCGATCGCTAATATCCTGGCCGGCAAGCAGTCGAAGTT
Organism: Ignavibacteria bacterium; assembly: GCA_016873805.1. Taxonomy (GTDB): domain Bacteria; phylum Bacteroidota; class Ignavibacteria; order UBA10030; family UBA10030; genus VGVZ01. The sequence continues at coordinate 30,031 of VGVZ01000031.1, read as the reverse complement.
TTACCTCGGAAACCTCGATGCCAAGCGCGACTGGGGTTTTGCTCCGGAATATGTCGAGGCGATGTGGATGATGCTTCAGCAGGATCAGCCGGATGACTATGTTGTTGGGACAGGGGAATCGCACACGGTGAGGGAATTCCTGGATATTGCGAGCACATATGCCGGTGTCGAGCTCGAGTGGAAAGGTCAAAAAGAGCAGTCGGTGGCAGCGGTGAAGAGCATCGACTCGCGATGGGGTAAGAGCAATCTTATCGGATCAACCGTCGTCGCAATCGATCCGAAATACTACCGTCCGACAGAGGTTGATTTTCTACAGGCGGACATCTCGAAAGCGAAGAAGAAGCTCGGTTGGAGCCCGACGGTTTCCTTCGAGGAATTGGTGAAGATTATGGTGGATTATGATTTGCAGGGGGTCGGACTCACTCCGCCCGGTGGAGGGATGTCGGTTCTGAAGAAGAAGAACCTTGACTGGACGAGTCATAGGTTTTCGTTTCATTTGGATATTAAGGAGTGAGAAGTGAGATGTGAGAAGTGAGAAGTGGGGGAAGATCAATTCGATAACAGGGGGGCGAAATGGGAAGGGAAAAGCAGCACAAGAAGTTACAGCTCTGGAAGGAATCGATGGATCTCGTGACGCAACTTTATCGTATCACAAAGGACTTTCCAAGAGAAGAGGAATTCGGGCTCAAATCTCAGTTGCGACGAGCCGCAGTCTCGGTTCCGTCGAACATTGCTGAGGGGCTCGCGAGGACCACCAAGAAAGAAAAGCTGCGCTTCCTCAGCTATGCACGGTCATCGCTAAGCGAAATTGATGCTCAGATCGAAATTGCGGACCGGCTTGAGCTTGTTTCAAGAGAGGATTCTGATATTCTTGATAGGCAGATGACTCTCGTGGAGAGGCTGCTAAGCGGTCTGATCAGAAGTATCCGTTCTTGATCACAATCGTCTTGCCATGCACATCTTGCTTCTCACTCTTAACTTTTCACAATAGATCAGTCTATTGAACACCTCTTCCAAAATCTACGTCGCTGGCCATACCGGTCTTGTGGGTTCCGCAATCGTCCGCAAGCTGAAGAGGGAGGGATATGAAGACCTTCTTCTGAGAACCAACCTCGAGGTGGATCTGCGCGATCAGAAGCAGACCTTCGAGTTCTTCGCGAAGGAGAAACCGGAATATGTCTTCCTTGCCGCGGCGAAAGTCGGAGGAATTCTCGCAAACAACACCTACAAAGCAGAGTTCATCTACGACAATATCGCGATTGCCTCGAATGTCATTCATGCCAGTTACACCAACGGCGTGAAGAAGCTTCTCAATCTGGGATCTTCCTGCATCTATCCAAAGCTTGCTGCGCAACCTCTCAAGGAAGATTATCTCCTCACCGGTCCGCTCGAATCGACAAATGAGCCGTACGCAATCGCCAAGATTGCCGCAATCAAACTGTGCCGGTACTACAATGAGCAGTACGGGACGAACTTCATCTCCGTCATGCCGACGAATCTCTATGGTCCCGGAGACAATTTCAACTTTGAAACGTCGCACGTACTTCCGGCTCTGGTCCGGAAATTTCATCTCGCCCGACTGCTGGGCGCGGGAGACATAGATTCCGTGAGGAACGACCTTGCGGCCCGTCCGATGGGACAGGAAACCGCAATTCGGCAATACGACGATCGCGAAATTCGCACAGTCCTGGAGCGGGTTGGAATTACAGAGAAGAGGGTCGTCCTCTGGGGCACCGGCAAGCCGATGCGGGAATTCCTCTATGTCGACGACCTCGCTGACGCGCTCGTCTTCCTGATGCAGCGGTTGGACTACGAGGCAATCGGCGAATTAATCAACATCGGCTGGGGGGAAGATATCAGCATCAAAGACCTCGCCGAGCTGATCCGATCGGTGGTCGGTTTTGAAGGAGAGATCAGCTTTGATTCGTCGAAGCCGGATGGGACACCGAGGAAACTCATGGACGTCTCACGGCTGAAGCAACTTGGCTGGTCACCGAAGACCTCGCTGCGCAAAGGGGTTGAGATGACGTGTGAGTGGTATTCAGGCAAGAAGAAGAAAGAAGAAGTGAGAAGTGAGAAGTAGGAAGTATGTAGTGCTTGCCCGCCGAAGTCCTGACACTCTTTGTTGGCACGCAGGCGGGAGAACGAATTGTGAACAGTAAATGGAAAGCAGATAGTAGATAGTATTTCTGAGAGAACCCTGGTGATGTGCTGGCCGGGGTTTTCTTATTGGGAGAAGATCACTCAGCCGAAGGACCTGACGATCCAGTGAGTTGTTGGGCGAACACGTCCGGATCGGTCGTGGGGAGCTGGCAGACGTTGTTCGTACAGACATAGGCCGTGGCATTACCGTCGGTCGTCGATAGAGTTCCGAGGAATGGATGTATCGACGAAAGATCAGGACGCGACGTCTTGCTGACGAGCATCACAATCCGATGAGGGAAATAGCTATTCCGGACGTGTCTCAGGAACTGATCCACCCGTTTGTCCCCTTTTTCTCCTGCGATGAGAATCTGTTTCGTCTCCCCTGACAACATCCGAATACATGAGAGCAAAAGGGGCATCGATGTCGGTGCCTGGTCGAGAAGTGCAGCCAGGGACCGTATCGTCTTCTCCCCATACTCTCTCCACTCACGCCGAGAGGTCATTGACGACAAGCGAAGCAGATTCTGGACTGCCGCCGAGTTTCCCGAGGGCTCGGCTCCGTCGTACTGTTCCTTGAGTCGCACAAGAATCGAGGGATCCTCGCCGGATGTGTCAAAAAATCCGCCCTTCGGTTCGTCCCAGAAGAGCCGGATGGCAGTTTCCATCAACGTCATAGCCCGCTTGAGCCAGTGGACCTCGAACGACGCCTCATAAAGATCGAGGAGGCCATGAATGAAGAACATGTAGTCGTCGAGGTAGGCATCAACCTTCGCGTCCTCGTCACGGTATCTCCGTTTCAGTCGGCCCTGTTTTTCATCGTACAGACGGGTCAGCACGAACTCTGCCGATCGGGTTGCAGCGTTCAAATAGCGCGCATCACCAATGATCTGGTATCCCCGAGCACATGCGCCGATCATCAAACCGTTCCACGATGTGATGATCTTGTCATCGAGATGTGGTCTCGGTCGGGAGGTGCGATGATCGAAAAGTCTCTTTCGCGCACTCGCAACAATGGCTCGGACGTCGGCCGCACCGCGATCTGATCCGTCAGTCAAATCCGCAAATGACTTCTCAACGAACAGAATATTCCTACCATGGAATTCCCCATGAGGATCAGCATCAACATTGCCTCCATCGCGAATGCCGAACCGCTTGAGCACAAGCGTCGCCATCTCCTCCCCGAGCAGGGCGGATATCTCGCGTGCTCTCCATGTGTAGTACGCGCCCTCTGAAACATGTTCTGAATGATCCGGGTCGCGACTGTCCGCGTCTTCTGCCGAATAGAATCCTCCCTTCGGAGCAGTCATGTCGCGAACAACATAGTCGAGTGTTTCACGCGCGTTCTCTGAAAAAAATCATCCCTCGTGATCACATAGGCATCGAGATACACGTTCACAAGCTGGGCCTGATCGCAGAGCATCTTTTCGAAGTGTGGAACGAACCATCGGCGATCGACCGAGTAACGATGAAAGCCGCCGCCGAGTTGATCATACATACCACCTCTGGCCATCGCGCACATTGTGTGAAGCGCCATCTCGAGTGAAGTTGCATCTCCGGTCACATAATAATGACGCAACAGGAAATCGAGCACGACGGGGCGCGGGAATTTCGGCGCTGACCCGAAACCGCCGTATGTCGAATCGTATGATGATCTTATCTGCTCAAAACAACGGCTGATGACATCTGTTTTGATCTCAGAGCTATGATATCCGCGGGCGGCAATGTCCTCTAGGAACATCGTAAGCCCCTCGGCCGATTCGAGCACCCTACTGCGTTCGCTCGTCCAAAGCTCGATGATCCGCTTCAGCAACGCGGGGAATGCGATGCGTCCGTATCCGTCCGCAGGCGGGAAATACGTTCCGCCGTAGAATGGCTTAAGGTCGGGAGTCAAGAACATCGAGAGGGGCCAACCGCCATGCTGACCTGTCGCATGCAGCGCGTTCATGTAGATCCTATCGACATCCGGGCGCTCCTCCCGGTCGACTTTGATCGCAACGAAATGCACGTTCAGAATTTCGGCCGTTGCCTGGTCCTCAAACGATTCCCTCTCCATGATATGACACCAATGGCAGGTGGAGTATCCGATCGAAAGGAAAATCGGTTTGTTATCTGCTTGTGCTTTCTGGAACGCCTCGTCCCCCCACGGATACCAGTCGACCGGATTATGGGCGTGTTGCAGGAGATAAGGGCTTTTTTCCGAGATGAGACGGTTTGGCATGCCGTGGATGTTCTTGGGGAGATGAGTGAGTTGTGTCTTCACTGAAAACGAGAGGCAAGGAGGAAGGGTTCCGGGGGGGGTGGGAAAGAAAAATTCAAAATGAAAAAGGAAAAAATGGAACAAGGGCTATTTCTGCTTTGGGGATTTGCCCGGTTCGAGGGCGTCGATGCGGTACTGTTTGATCTTGGAAAAAAGCTGGCGACGATGGATGTGAAGAACCTCGGCGGCTCTTGAGCGATTCCAGTTCGTTTCCTGCAATGCTTTGAGGATCAGATGTTTCTCGACGTCGGCGATGATCTTCTTCAGTGGGACTCCCTCCTGCCAGAGCATTTCTTTCGGCACGAGATCCCCCTCGGCTCTCAACGTCAGAGGAAGATGATCGACGGTGATGACCTCCCCCTGGGCAATGACGCACGCGCGTTGAATGACGTTTTCGAGCTCTCTTACGTTTCCCATCCATGAATAGGCCTGCAATTTCCGCATCGCATCAGGCGAGACGATGTGAGATCGAGCGGGGCTGTATCGCCGGAGGAAGTGTTCCACGAGAAAGGGAATATCCTCCGCGTGTTCGCGCAGCGGCGGGACTTTGACGTGGATGACGTTCAGACGGTAGAAGAGATCTTCGCGGAAGCGGCCATCTTTCATCTCTCGTTCGATGTCCTTGTTTGTCGCGGCGATAATTCGGATGTCGACGGTCAGTGTTTCCCGACCTCCGACGCGCTCGAAGGTTTTCTGCTGGAGGACGCGCAGGAGCTTCATCTGAAGTGCCGCCGGCATGTTGTTGATCTCATCGAGGAAGATTGTTCCTCCGTTGGCGAGTTCGAACCGCCCCTCCCGCCGGGCGATCGCGCCGGTGAAGGCCCCCTTTTCGTGTCCGAACATTTCGCTTTCAAGGAGAGTCTCCGGAAGGGCGCCGCAATTGACTTTGATGAAGGGCTTTTCGCGACGCGTGGAGTGTCGTTGAATGGCATCTGCGATGAGCTCCTTGCCGGTTCCGCTTTCTCCCTGAATGAGCACGGTGGCATCGGCGGGTGCGACCTTTCCGATCACCTTGAAGATCTCCTGCATCCGGCCGCTTGTTCCAACCATTTGTTTGCCGTCCCATTGTACCCCCCTCGGGTCTATCCGACCGCGAAGGTCTCGCAGTTCCTTCATCGCATCGGCATAACTGATCGCGCGTCGAATGATGAGAAGGAACTCGTCAAGCTCGAATGGTTTTTCGAGATAGTCGAAGGCGCCGAGCTTCATTGCTTCGATGGCGCGCTCACTCGTCCCGTATGCTGTGAAGACAACGATCGGAGAGTCGGGTGACAGTTTCTTGATCACCTGAAGAACGCTCAAGCCATCCACGCGGGGGAGATTGATGTCGAGTAAGACGACGTCCGGAGACGAGACGCGGGCAAGTTCGATGGCCGATTCTCCATCTTCCGCTTCGAGGATTCCGAAGCCTTCATCAGAGAGGAGCTCGCGGATATTCTTCCGCATCGACGCTTCGTCGTCCGCTATGATGATCTTTTTCGGTGTCGTCATGATGGTATCGGAGCGGGGACGGGGGTCAACGGGAGACTGATCCGGCAGACGGTTCCGTTTCCGTTTGTCTGAACAAATTCGATTCTGCCGCCGTGGGCCTGGACAATCTCGTATGAAATCGAAAGGCCGAGGCCAGCCCCCTGTTCCTTCGTGGTGAAAAAGGGATCGAACACTTTGTCCAGGACTTCCGGCGGAATGCCGCGCCCGCTGTCGTGAATGTGAATCTGGATTTCTTCCTTGTTCGGCAGAAATGCCGTGCGAAACCGGAGCGATCCCCCATCGGTCATGGCCTCAATCGCGTTCGTACAGACATTCAGAAACACCTGTTCCATGGCGTGTGGATCGAGCATCAGGTCCGGCACTTCTTCATCGAAGGAGGGCTCGATCGCGATCGATCGTTGATCGGCCATCGGTTGAAGGCAGAGAAGAGTCTGTCGAGCGACGTCATTCACATTTGTCGGATGGCTCGGTTTCGAAACCGGCCTCGAAAACACGAGAAGCCGTCTCACAAGATCGGAGAGTCTGTTGATTTCCTGAACGACAAGATTCATCGATTCGTCCGAGACGACCGATTCGCGGGATTCGTTCTGATGCCGAAGTTTTCTTTGCCACATCTGTACGCGAGTTTTGACGATTGCGAGGGGCGTCTTCACCTCGTGTGCGACGCCGGCGATGAGTTTACCGAGAGTGGCCATCTTTTCACGTTGCCGAAGCTCGCGCTCCAGCACCCGACTCCGCTCCTGTTCCTTCGACCGCGCCTCCACCATCTCATTGATCGACCGGGTAATGAATCCCAGCATCCCGCGTCGCTCCGGAAATCGTACCGACGAATCCTGATGCATCCGCTGCAGGCCTTGACGAATTTCATCAAGACGGTGTCTGAGATTCCACGAGAACAGGAGAGCGGCCACAAAACCGAAAGCGGCAATCAGAGCAACGATTTCAAGGATGTTTGTGAGATTCTTCGTCGGCAACATTCGTTCGAGATGGACGCGTGCCCACACACCGCCAATGATTTTTCCGCTGCGTTCAATCGGAATTGTGACCAGAGGAAAGATGGCCGGATCGAATTCATGCAGCTCGACGATCTTGTTCCTCTCAGAAAGCGATCGGAGAATCTGATCACGGATGATGTTGTACGATCGAGGAGGTGGACCAAACGCCGGTTTGGGAGAAGGGGAAGTGGGAAAGGCATATCCCAGGAACTCGTCAAGTTCCGCGAAAAAGAATCCCCCCTCCGTCCCATGATAAAGTTCCAGCTCCGTTGACACAATGGCAGAGAGCATCAGGTCGATCTTCTTCTCTTCTTCTCTCGTGAGGATCCTACGCGAGAGAACGTTCTCTCTCACCAGGCTGTCGAGGAGGAATTCTGCCTTTCTCCCGATCTGCTGAGCGGCGGATTCGGTAAGGAGTTTGTTCTGTTCAATAATCTCTTCGGTAGCCTGCTGGAGAGTGAGAGCAATATAGACTGTCCCTCCCCCAATCACGGCGGTGAAGAGGAAGGCGATGGCTAGGGCCTTGGATCGTAGATTCAGTCGGTGCATGGAGATTCTCGCGAACACACTAAATAGGAGACAAAAAAGGTATAATGCAAGATACGTGCTCATGCTTTTTGGAACGGGGAGTTGCGGAACTATTCTCATTTTTCGAACTTGTTTAGACGGTGAGTCAATTGAGCACACTGCGGCGCGAGCGAATTAGGCCCAGGGACATTCTCGTCTCCCTTTTTTGGCTCAAGCGGCCGGGGTACCGGAGTGGCATGTTTGTTGACGTCTCGCAGAGGGGGTATCTGCGCGCGTCTGTTCCATTGTCCGATTATCACGTTCCGTCAACTGAAAACGAACACCCTCACATGGCTCTTCATCACCTCCCGGTCAAGAGCTTTCCCTCTTCAATCTCATAATTGAAGGAGCATCCCATGAGACACATACTCATTCTTGTTCTCATCACGTTGTTGTCGGTTACGCTTGTTGCTCAGACCACCATGGTGGTGCAGAACAACGTCCCTTACAACGGTGCCATGTTCTATTCACACCAGCGCAACGTGGCGCGGTCATCAGCCGGACTCCTCATGGTGGCCTGGACCGACCGAAGCGGGGCAGGGGGGCAGTCGTACTATTCGATCTATGACAATGCGTTCCAAACCTGGTCCCCTCCCGTTGCCTTCTCGAACGCAGCAGACCGGGCGCTTCAGCCCGCCCTTTCGGCAGATGAATCCGGAAATATCCATGCTGTCTGGCAGCAGAGAGCATCATCAAGCGACAGGTATCAGATCTTCTACGCGAAGTTCAACGGCTCGACCTGGTCCGCGCCGAGGAAGGTCTCTGTGAACGACGCACTTCCTGCCGAGGAAGCAACGATTTCGGTTGATTCCCGAGGATATCTCTACGTCGTCTACAACAACGATGGAGCCGGCGGAGGCAATGAATTTCTTTTCGGAGTCCGGAGTACGGACGGCGGAACGACCTGGAGTACCTCAGTCGATACGTTATCCTCAGGAGGAACACTCGGCACCTCCATTGAAGTTGCCCGCGCCTGCCTCACCGCCGGACCGGACGGAAAGCTTGCCGCGATCTGGGATAACAGTCTCACAGGCACCGCCGCTCGACGCGAGACATACGTGAACCAGTATGACGGAACGAAGTGGCAGGGACCCATCCTGATTTCCGATACGACGATCGTGGACAGAGATCACAACCGCTACTCGACAATCGCGATCGACAAGCAGTCAAACATCTATGCGTTCTACGGCATCGCGATCATTTCGGGTTCAGATCCAAGGACACGCTATTTCGCAATGCACAAGAAATCGTGGACCGGAACATGGTCGACCAAGCCCACGCTTCTGGTCGATTCCTCCAGCTCCAATTTCAGTCCCGGAATGTCCTCTGTGGTTGATCCGGATGGGATCATCCATATCGTCTATCGCAGGGACAATCCCGCTGATACGGCAGGGCTCGATGAGGTCGCATATCGATACAGCGCAAATGCCGGCGCCAATTGGTCCACTCCACGACGAGTCAGCAGAGCAGACCGCGATGCCCGCTATCCGACGATCGCCAACAAGGTGCGGAAGACGTACGGGATTGACATAGCCTGGGTAGAATCGAGGGATCCCGCCATCACGAACCAGGATACTTCGGCTGTCATGTACGCAAACGTCCCCTACAGTCTCGTCTCAAGTGTGGTCGAGGCGACTGTCCCCACGACCTTCACGCTGCATGCAAACTATCCGAATCCCTTCAATCCCTCCACAACGATCCGGTATGCAATACCCGCGGGCGGGGACTATTCGATGAAGCTGTACGATGCACTCGGCCGTGAGGTCAAGACATTAGTGGAAGGATACCGGGAAGCCGGAGAGTATTCGGTTGTGTGGGATGGGAGGAACGCGGCGTCGAATGTTGTCCCAAGCGGTGCGTATTTCGTTCGCCTCTCTGGTAGTACGGGAGTGCGGACAATCAAGCTGATGCTCCTCAAATAACTGACCAACGACAAATCGGTGACGGTGGGGTGGTCTGCTCCGCCGTCCATCCGGATTACCCATGATCATGCGAACACGTTCAGTTCTTGTTCTGTTGCTCCTCCTCACGACTCCGATACTGATCCACGCGGGAGAAACGGGAAAGCTGGCCGGTACTGTTTATGACGCGGAGACGAGGGAACGATTGATCGGTGTCAATATCGTCATCGCGGGAACGACTCTCGGCGCGGCGACGGATGCGACAGGATTCTATTTCATCAACAATGTGCCTCCGGGAAGCTACGAAGTGCGGATCAGTATGGTGGGGTACCAGACTGTCGTCTTCCAGGATGTACGTATTCGGGTCGATGTCACGACAGAACTCAACGCAGCGCTCTCCAGTTCCGCGATCGAACTTGGTCGGGAAATTGTCGTGACAGCCGAACAGCCGGTGGTGCAGAAGGATCGAACCGCAACACGGACGATTGTGGAAGGATCAACGGTCTTGCGCGATTTGCGGTTGCAGGAAATTGGGGAAATACTGACCCTGCAGGCAGGAGTGACGCGCGGGACGGAAGGAACGCTCCACATCCGAGGCGGCCGCGCGGGAGGAATGGTGTACCAGATTGACGGGGTCCCCGTCACGAATCCGTTCGGCAGAACTCTCGCAGGTGAGATGGAGGTGGAGAACGTGCAGGAGTTGCAGGCGCACCTCGGAACGTTTGATGCTGAATACGGGAACGCTGCGGACGGAGTCGTCTCCATCTATACCAAAGATGGAGGCGACAAATACGCCGGTCGATTCTACTATGAATCGGCTCAAATCAATCCCTCTCCGTATCACAAGAAAGACTGGAACCTTGACCGGTCCGACATTCGAAACCTGCCACCCGATCAACAGCAACGATATCTCGATGCCGTTCGGAAACCGGACGGGACATCTGCCTATGACTACGTGAGCGTGCTTGATGATCCGTACGCGAAACCGTACCTCCTGGTCCATGCACTCGGTACATGGAGCGGCAACATTTCGGGCCCCGTACCGTTCCTTCCCAGAATCAAGTTCTTTGCGACCGGGCGGATGAAAAACGAAGATAGCCAGCTTCCCTTCGGCTATTCGCTGTATCGATCTGCTACCTTCAAGCTGACCTATCCGCTGAGCCCGCTCTTTACGCTGCGGACGTCAGCCGATTGGTCTAACGATCATCGCCAGACGTACAATCATGAGTACAAGTACTGGCGATGGTTTGATTCGGGGCTCGATGCACTCGGACGGAAGGGGAGCTACCCGATCGAGCATTCCGCCTACAATCGGCAGGCAGTCTCAGCCCGGCATGTGCTCTCATCGAGTACGTTCTACGACGTGGCTGTTGCACGTATTTACGACTTCAACAGTGAGATTGTGCCCGGCAGAACAGTTGTGTTTGACGAAACAACCGGAACACTCGCTTCGAGCGACTATCTGACACGACTCTACGTCGGCGGCGTCGAAAGCAATTTCCGCTTTGGCGATGTCCGGTATTGGAGAAAAACGGAGAGTGTTCAATATCTCGCCAAGGGAAACATCGAGAGTCAGATCGACAATCATCACCAGATCCGGAGCGGATTTGAAATCAAGACGCACGAGATCTTCCGGCATCGGATTGGTATGCCGCCACGCGCGAATTTGGAGTTCTTCACGCATAAGCCGCTGGAGATATCGTGGTACGTGCAGGACAAGATCGAATATACGTTTATGGTGTTGAAGGTCGGATTGCGGGTCGACTACTTCAGCCCGCAGACCACGGCCTATCCCGACGTTGCAAACATCCTGACCGTCCGGACGACGCCGACGGGCACGTCGGAGTATGTCGCCGTCGATCGCGAGCGAGTGAAGCCGCACATGCAGGTAAGTCCAAGAATCGGGATGGCGCATCCGATCTCTGATCGCACATCGATTCATTTCGCGTACGGACATTTCTTTCAGATTCCAACCTTCTATGATCTCTTCCGGAACGATGCGTTGAACGATCTTCTTGTGAACGACGCTCTCGTTGGCAATCCAGGTCTGAAGCCGGAGAAGACCGTCTCGTATGAGGTGGGTTTGCAGCAACAGCTTGCACGTGATTGGGCGGTGAATCTCACGGCATATTCGAAAGATATTACCAACCTTATTTCGAGTTACTACTACTTCGTCGGGAGAGACTACACGATCTTCACGAATGCCGACTACGGCCGCGTGCAAGGGATCGATCTGACGCTGGACAAGAGATTCAGCGACTCCTATGCCGCGCGTGTGACGTATTCGCTTCTCTACGCGCTTGGAAATGAATCTGATCCGACCGAAGGGTACAGTTCATACAGAGAAGAGACAGCGCATCTGAGGCCGAACCGGAATTTCCCTCTCGATTTTGATCAGAGGCACAAGATCAACGCAACGCTCATCGTGCGGTTGCCGGAAGATTTCGGTCCGGAGTTCTTCGGCATTCATCCGCTGGAACAGTTTTCACTCTCCGCGATCTTCACCTCCGGAAGCGGTTTGCCGTATACACCGTCATCGCGTGCGGCTGAAGAATCGAACATTGTTCCCGACAAGAACAGCGCCCGGCGGCCCTGGACGAACATGCTCGACATAAAGGTCTCCAGGGAATTTCGGATCGCCGGAACCCGCCTGACCGCATACTTCGACGCGGAGAATGTGCTCGATGCGTTGAACACTGTCCGGGTGTGGACACACACGGGTGAACCGTGGACGCAAGGTCCGACGTCGATCTTCACACAGGACCGTCAAGCAAATCCGAGAAGTGTCGGTCCGCGCCGCGCACTTCGATTCGGCTTCTTTGTTGACTTCTGATCGAGGCAGACCTGTATATGAAAACACATCATAAACTCCTCTCTGTCCCTCTCACCGTATCCCTGTTGTTCTTTCTGGGAACGACATCAATATCGACGCAAGACACGGACGGGCCTGGAAAGAATGCGCGAAAGAGTGCGAAAGCATTGGGATTTGCCGATGAGGCGGTCGGCGTGCAGACGCTCGGACAACTGCAGAATCTCACGATGAACTACGGCCAGATTACCGACACTCGTTTTGAGGATGTGGGAAACCGCCCGACCGATACGTTTTTTGATTTCCGGTATCCGCGTGAGAATTTCGTTGGACTCTGTGACGATTTTTCGATCTTCTTTGCGGTCAAAGAGAATCCGAAGAACGGAAATCAGGGAAATGTGATTGACGGGTGGACGGACAACAACAACGAGGATTGGCTGGCGAAGGACGGATCGTACGGAAAGACGCATTACAACGCCGCTCTTGATCCCAATCCGCATCCCGAGCTGAAGTGGAACAACCAGGTACCGTACCTCGCACACAGCGATTTGCCGGCAACGTGGCCTGTCGATGCGACCGGGACAGCATTCTGGCCGGGACTCTGGAGGCGTGATGCGAAGACCGGCGCGCAGATTGAAGGTGAGTTCGCTTCTGATCGGGACATCTATATGGTGTACACGGACAAGAACAATCAGCAAGGACCGCCGATCGGTATCGAAATTCAGGAGATGTCGTACAACTACGCCAGCTCGTTTGCGGACAAGATCCTCATGTACGAGTTCTTCATCGTCAACAAAAGCGGCAAGGCACTCAGCGGGGTGTACTCGGGATTCTACAAAGATCCGGACTGCAGCGACCACGGCGAGGAGAAATTGCTCTGGCTCGATTCGACGCTGGCGAACGGATCAAAGGTGACGGCAATCGGCCAGAAGGACATCGATGGCGCGAATCGGCCAAATCCTCTCGGCCGGCTCGAGCCGTATACGTTCGGCACTGCTTTCGTGGAAACACCGAAGAATCTGGGGATTACATCGTTCCACTATTTTCTTGATCCCGGACCAACCGATGATCGGGTCCTCTGGGCAATCATCTCGAGCGATCCGACCAATCCAAATGTGGCCGGCTCCGCCGCGAGTTTCTTTCACGGATCGAATCCAAAGATCGACGATGTTTCACTGATTACCGCGAAAGAGGATCTGGTGTGGATTGCCGCCACCGGACCCTTTGACATGGCTCCCAACGACACCGTGAAGTTTTCGATAGCGGTCATGGTTGGTGATGACGACAAAGAGTACAACGACTTGATCTGGCGCGCGAAGGGGCTCTTTGACGTAAAGTTCACCGGTCCAAAGGCACCTCCGGCTCCACGCCTCAAAGGTGTCACTGGTGATCGACGTGTGACGTTGTACTGGGAGGACACTCCAGAATCATTCATCGATCCGCTGACAGGGCAGATGAGTTTTGAAGGATACAAGATCTATCGGAGCGAAGACGGAGGCGTCACATGGGGGAAGGCGATCACCGACGCCAAAGGGCGAACAGCGGGTTACGTTCCGATCGCGCAATTCGATCTGGCGAATGGCATCAAGGGGAACGATCCGATCAATCCGTTGATCTATCTCGGCGACGACACAGGATTGCGACACACGTGGGTCGACACGACTGTTGTCAACGGCATCACGTATTCGTACACGATGGTCTCGTACGATCGGGGAAGAGCCAGTCTGCAATCTCTGGAATCGCCGCGAGGAGACGGGCCTCATACGCATAACTTTGTCCACGTGACTCCGTCTCCCGTTGCTCAGGGAAAGGTTCCTGCGCTGCTGAAGTCGCTCACACAGACCAGCGGTACAGGCGCGGGCGTTCTCACTCTCGACATTGTGGATGAAAAGGCGCTGAAATTCGTTCCGTATCGTGTCACGTTTCACGGCACTCCGGCGACACGGCTGACAGTGACTCGCCTCGGTCAGGGGGGCGGCGTCGTTCTTTCAGCACGAGAAGTCAACCGCGACAATGTTCCTGTGGTTGACGGCTTCAAGCTGAAAGTGGCCACCGATCCGCGTATCGGAGGATTGAAATCGATTACCGATCAGACGGGGAAGAATGTGCTGGGGATCGCGAATCTTAGCTCAGACAAGTCGTGGTATGTTTCCTATACCGAAAATGCCTCAGCCGACACCGCATCGCGAACCGCCAGTTACGCCATCCGATTCACGGGCACGCCCACGATTGCGTACACATGGGGATTGGCGGGATCGGTTGCGCGGTATCAGGTACCGTTTTCCGTCTGGAACACGACGACAAACGTGCAGGTTTGTTTTGAAATTCAGGATTTGAACAACAACAACCAGTGGGATGAGGGGGAGCTCATCTTTATCACCAGAATTCCGTATCCGTCTCCTGCCCCGGCGATTGGTGCACCGAATCCGGCAACGAGAATCCAGGAATTCGCGTACCAAATCGCCATCAATAATGCTCCGGGTGATCTCCCCAATACCCCGCCCGTTACGGGCACGACGATCAACATCACCAGCTTCAACGCTCTGAAGGCGAATGACCAATTTGAATTTGAGTTCTCGCCCCCCGCCTTCGACGAGGCGCTGATTGATCTGGGTCAAATCCGGGTCGTGCCAAATCCGTATGTCGTCACCTCCCGATACGAATCGATGCAGAACGTCCGGGAACTGCGCTTCATGTACCTCCCACCGGAGTGTACGATCTACATTTACACGATTGCCGGTTCTCTCGTCAAGACGCTCGACCACAAGAGCGGTGAGGGATCCCTGAGGTGGAATCTTCTCAGTGACTGGAATCAAGCACTCGCATTCGGCATCTATGTCTATGTTGTGGAAGATCCGAACAAGAACCGCCATGTCGGCAAATTTGCACTAATAAAGTAGGCGACCGTGAAAACTTCATCTCTTGTTGCATTGCTTATCGCCGCTATGCTCGCATTGGGGCAGGCTCAGGAATCGAACAAAGCCGGAACAAGCGCGGCGCAGTTTCTTAAGATCGGTGTGGGAGGACGTTCGATGGGGATGGGGAGTGCCGCGGTCGGGATCGCGCGAGACCCCAGCGCCCTCTATTGGAATCCATCAGGAATTGTCGACATTCCCTCCCTTTCGCTCTACGCATCGCATACGAACTGGTTTGCCGACATTAAGCATCAGTACTTTGCCATCATCCTGCCGGTGTCGGGAGATCATGCCGTCGGAATCGGTGCGACGATTCTCTCCATGGACGATATCGAGATCACCACAGAAACGCAGCCGAAGGGGACCGGGAATTTCTACAGCGCTTCCGATGTGGCAATTGGAGTCTCGTACGGCGTTCGACTTGTCGATTTCTTCACGATCGGCGGAACAGTCAAGTATGTCAGCCAGCAGATCTACAACGAATCGGCCTCCGCCGTCGCACTTGATATCGGCACGACGCTGAGGACCGGCTACCAGGGGATCAAGATCGGCATGGCCTTTTCGAACTTCGGAACAACGCTGAAGCTTGAGGGGCGTGACTTAAGGCGCACCTATGATCCGAATCCAAATAGTGCAGTCAACGTCGGGGCAGTGAGCTTCCTTGGAACGGAATCGTGGGAGCTGCCGACAAATTTCCGCGTCGGTATTGGCTGGGAGTTGCTCGGCGGATCCGACGCCGCAATGCAAAACGAATCAAATTCTATCATCCTCGCCGTCGATGCAAATCATCCCAACGACGGACCGGAATTCGCCAGCGTCGGCGTAGAGTACAAGTGGCGCAATCTCGTTGCGCTCCGATCCGGCTACCAGTTCAACGACGATGTGCGGAACTGGAGCTATGGACTTGGACTCCGCTGGGAGGTGGCTGGGAGCGCCTCGTTTGGCGTCGACTACGCCTTTTCGGAACTGCATCGGCTCGGTCCGATCCATGTGTTCTCGTTGTCCGTCGGATTCTAGATGTCCTATTCACATTGTCGGGTCGGAGACGGGGATTACTCCTCGATTCTGTGCCATCAAGCCTGTCGCTCGAATTCCCGAATTCAGAATTCCTTCAGAAGTACCGTTGGTACGATGGAATTACCGACGAGCTGTGACGGAGGATTATGCCGATTGAATTAATTGTCCTGCTTTCGATGTTGGCGACATTTGCCGTCGGGATTTTCGTTCTGAAACTTCCGGCGGGGGTTGCGCTCGCGTTCGGATCGGTCGTTGGAGCGCTTGTGGCGGGGTACGGCGTTCCGGTACGGCATCTTGTCGAAGGATCGTTCGGATTCCTCGAACCGATTCTCATCATCGCAGCGGCGATGGTATTCATGAAAGTCATTGAGGCAACCGGGGCGCTCGGGACGATCAGCCACGCGATGGTGACCTCCCTCTATCGCTGGCCGTCGCTCCTGATGATCCTCGTCGCGTTATTCATCATGTTTCCCGGGATGCTCACGGGACTCTCTTCGGCTTGCATTCTGACAACGGGGGCGATGGTCGCGCCGGCTTTAGTTGCCATGGGAATGCCTCGTTATGCGGCCGGTGCGTTTGTGGCGATGTCGGCAGTTTATGGAGAGATCGCGCCGCCGATCAATATTCCCGTCATGATCGTAGGCGCGGGAGTCGATATGCCGTACATCGGATTCGAGATTCCGCTGCTGTTGGCTTCTGTTCCGCTCGCGATCGTGACGGCGATGTACTTTCGGATTCGCTTCATCCGAAAGATTCGGATTGATGAAGTGATTGCGAAGCTCCCTGAGCCGGTCTTCAAAAAACACGGCTGGAAGCTCTTCGTACCGATCATTGTGGTTGTGGGACTAATGACTGGAATTCGAGTATCTCCCGCATGGATTCCCGATATCGGCGTCCCGCTCATCTTCGTGATCGGTACCCTCTCGGCGTTTGGAACAGGAGAACGAATCGAACTTTTATCCTTATCCCGAAAAGCGATCCGCGCGGCGACGCCCATTCTCGCGATCCTCGTCGGCGTCGGCATGTTTGTCCAGATCATGACGCTCACCGGTGTGCGCGGTTTCATCGCCGTGAGCGCCCTTCAACTGCCTGAAGCGTATCTCTATCTCGGTGTTGCCCTTATCCTGCCGGCGTTCGGGTCGGCCTACACGGCGGTTTCGGTGCTGGGTGTACCGCTGGTGTATGCATTTCTTGGTCAGAATGAAATCGTTGTCACGTCGGCCATCTGCCTCATTGCCAGTCTCGGAGATTTGATGCCGCCGCCGATGCTCCTGACCGTTTTCGCAGGACAACTGGTAGAGGAAAAGAATTATTTTCGCATACTCAGGGGGAACATCGTGCCGGTGATTCTCGCAATCATCGTTGGTATCGCGATGCTCATCTTTGCCGATCAGGTTCGATCATTGTATTGAGAGATTATTGGAGTTCCCATGCTGCATTGGCTTCATATCGTAGTAGTATTGATTGTTGTCATCCTCGTTCTCGTTGAGTTGTTTCAGGAGAAGAAGTGGGATATCCAGATCGCCCTCGTGATGATCGTCATCCCATTGATCCTGCGCATCCTCCATATCAAATAGACGGGTCATGATCGAGAGCCACCGCATTCGAGCAATTCTCTTCTTGGTTGTCGCCGCTGTTGGAGCGACAATTGCTGCCCTGGAATTCCGTCGGATGCATGAGCTGGAAAAGATCGTTCCAGGTCCAGGCGTAACGACTGTCGGACGTCTGAGCGACTACCTTCCGAATCTGCGCGATACAAACGGCGATACTCCAGTTTTTTTTCTTGAGGGATCAGAAGAAGGGGAAACTGTTCTCGTGTTGGGCGGGACGCACGCGAACGAACCGGCCGGATTCGTGGCCGCCGTCGTTCTGATTGAGAATGTCACCGTCTCCCGCGGTCGTTTGATCGTCATACCTCAGGCAAACAGAAGCGGATTTACCTGTACAGATCCCCTGGAAGGATATCCGCAACGGTTTTCCATCTCGACCGGCTCGGGAGAGCGATGGTTTCGGTTCGGTTCGCGGGGAGCGAATCCGCTGGATCATTGGCCGGATCCGCTGGTATATCTTCACCAGCCGTCGGGTCAGCGATTATCCGGCGTGGAGACGCGCAATCTCAACCGATCATATCCGGGCCGCCCGGACGGCTCTTTCACTGAGCGCATCGGCTATGCCATCATGCAGCTCATCGAGCAGGAGAATGTACGGGTGGCATTCGATTTTCATGAGGCATCGCCGGAGATTCCGATCGTGAATGCGTTGGTGACGCATGAGAAGGGAAAAGATATCGCTGCGGCTGCGATACTCAATCTCGAACTGGAGAATCTGGAGTTTGCCCTGGAATTTTCTCCCCCAAACTTTCGGGGATTAAGTCACAGAGAGTGGGGAGACCGTACGGATGTCTATCCGTTTCTTATGGAATCGAGCAACCCAATTCAAGGGCGGCTTCGGGGCCCGACGTCTGCCGAACTTCTTCTCGGCGGAGTGGATTTGCGATACCGGCGAGCAAAGGAGGTCGGGAAAATACGCATCACCTATCATTCCGATGGTGAGCCCCTCGATCGGCGGGTCGGGAGACATCTGCAGAGTCTGCGCGCCGTTCTCGATGCGTACGCTGAGGAGTTTCCGGAAAGAAGTATTCTGCTTGGAAACCTGCCGAATCATGACGAAATTGTCGCTCAAGGAGTAGGGGTGTTTCTGAAGTAGAACCGAAGCGGGACTTTCTTCAACACGGAGAACTTTATGCACATTCGAGTGATTATTGTCGTGGCGTGTATCTTTGCTGCTGCTCTCAGCATCGTGGACACTCCGGCGCAGACCAAGGTGAAATTCGAGCAGCCCATTCTCATTACTTCGGCCGGTCAGAGCGCCGATGTCACGATGGCCTCGATTCTTTGCAAGAAAGGACAGCTGACTGCAAGGCTGGAAAGCAAGTCAGTCACGAAGGATCTCGAGTCCATCAAGACCCTGATTATTGTTCCGGGATACAGTTCAAAAGGACTTGGTGCGGCGGGGATCAGTCGGGAAGAGGAATTGAAACGTACGCAGTCGATTATCGCGGAAGCGAAAAAGAGGAACATCAAGATCCTGATGCTGCATCTTGGCGGAAATGCGCGACGAGGTCAACAATCGGATGATTTCAACAAGCTTGCCGCAGAAGCTGCGAGCCATCTGATCGTTGTCAAACAGGGGGATGAGGATCAGTTCTTCTCGAACATTGCCGCGCGCAGGAAGATTGCCGTCCACCTTGTTGAGAAGATGGCCGATGCCTCAGGCCCTTTACAGGAGCTGTTCAAGTAGGTGCTCGCACACATGGGCCGCGTGCCGCATGGTGAATATTGCGGAGAATATGAGATGAGAAATCGAATGGTCTGTCTGGTGCATCTGAATCGTGCGTTCAAAGTCTGGCTCATCCTCTCGCTGTCACTTCTGCCTGTCATGGCGACGGGAATGGTCGGCGAGGGGGGAGGAGCATCAGGAAAGAACGGAATTGTTGCCGCTGCCCATCCGCTCGCCAGCGAAGCGGCCATCGAAATGTTCCGGCGCGGAGGAAATGCGGTCGATGCTGCCGTGGCGGCAGCGTTTGCGATCAGTGTTGTCGAGCCCGACGGTTCCGGTTTGGGCGGCGGAGGAGGGATGCTGATCTATCTCGGGAAGCAACAAAAGGCCGTGTACATCAACTACTATCAGCGCGCTGGCCAGCGGGTCCGTGATGTACAGTACGAACCTTCGAAGGACCGGCTTTCGGCAAAAGCAGTTCTCGTGCCGGGAACGGTCGATGCCTTGACGCGCGCGCTGAAGGATTACGGATCCCTCCCGTTGCCGGTGGTCCTTGGGCCTGCGATCCGGTACGCGGAAGAAGGATTTGCGATCGATCAGACTCTTGGAAAGATCATTCTCGACCACGTTGATCTTCTCATGAAGGATCCCGCGACAGCCGAGGTCTACATACCCGACGGGTTTCCTCTGGTTGAGGGACAGACACTCTCTCAGCCGCAACTTGGGAAGACACTGCGGGCGATTGCCGAACGGGGACGTGCGGGATTCTATGAAGGTCCCGTAGCTGAAGCGATCGTGGAAGGCATTGTGCGCGGCAGGGGGATCATCACGCTCGAAGATCTCCGCGACTTCAATTCACAAGTGCTTGAACCTGTCCGCGGAACGTATCGAGGATATGATATCGTCAGTGCAAGTCCGCCGCAGGCAGGGGCGTCGATTATCCAGGCGTTGAACATGCTTGAATTCGAGGATGTGGGGAAAATCGGACATTTCGCCGAGTCCGTAAAGAGTCTGCATCTTGCCGTCGAGGTCATGAGGCGCGTGTATGCCGATCGATCGGCTCACCTGGCTGATCCCCGATTTGAACAAATTCCGCTGAAAGGGTTACTCTCAAAGCAATACGCGCGGTCGCGCTTCGATGAGATCGATCGGACAAAACCAGTTCCGCGCGAATATCGACAAACGAAAGAAGGGAACCCAAGCCCCTTCGACGAGGCGAATAGTCAGATCCCGGTTCGCAAGGGGGAGCGTTACGCCGATGCGCCGGCTTTCCCGCTTCATCGGGCGGTTCAAGGTATCCCGTACTCGAGAGGGAACCAGCGTGAAGATCAACTCGATCGTTTGACTGAGGCAGACGGCGGTCATACGACTCATTTGTCCGTTATGGACGGTGAAGGAAATGTGGTCTCCCTCACGCAGACACTCGGGACGTTTTTCGGCTCGGGATTGACAATTGCGGGAGTTCTCATGAACAACGCCCGCACGAACTTCTCGGAGTCGACGCGGCGGAATTTCCTCGAACCGGGGAAACAGCCGAGAAGTTCGATTGCGCCGACGATTGTTCTGAGGAATGGAAGACCGTTCATGGCCGTTGGTTCGCCCGGAGCGGCCAGGATCGTTGCGACCGTGGTGCAGGTAATCTCCAATATCGTCGATTTCGGGATGAATGTGGACGACGCGAATCTGGCCCCGCGCTTCTTCTGCCAGAAGCTCGATGATAACCTGCATGTCGAATCCCGTACCGATCCCAAAGTAATTGAAGTGCTAAAAACGATGGGTCACCAGATCGAAGTGCATGGCGAATTCGATCTGTTCTTTGGAGGCGTCCAAGTGACGCTCTTTGATGCTGCAACGGGAACGTACCACGGTTCGGCAGACATCAGGCGCGGGGGAATGGCGGTCGGGTTCTAGTTGCAGCCTCTGTCCCACTCCGGCGATTTCGACGGAATCGAACGAGACATTCAGATCATCCTCTTCCACATTTGTCTACGCTCACCATATCACTTCTCTTTCTGCTTGGCGTCCTTCTGCTGCTTCTCATCGAAGCGGTGGATCTGAGACGTCACGTCGCGTGCATTCCGATCAGGATTCTTGTCAACGGCACACGCGGGAAATCGACGGTCACCCGGTATGTCGCAGCCGGTCTACGATCGTCCGGTCTGCCCGTGCTCGCCAAAATCACCGGTGTCGTTCCCACAGTAATCCAACCGGACGGTTCACAGGAGATCATTCGTCGGCGCGGACGCGCTCGCGTCCAGGAACAGATATGCATCACTCGAAAGGGAGGACGAACACGTGTCAACTCTCTCGTGCTCGAGTGTATGTCGATTTCCCCGGATTTGCTGCGACTCGAGGGGCGGCTTCTTCAACCACAGATCTATGTTATCACGAATATCCGGGATGATCATCGTGAGCAGATGGGAACAACGGACGAGGAACGAGTCGAAGCAATTTGCTCCGCCATTCCTGAAGGCGCCATCGTGGTGACGGCTGACGAGAAGCATGCGTCGGTCATTCGTCGATTCGCCGACCTGAAGCGAGCGACCGTCGTTGCCGTGAATCCTCATGAGGAGCTTGAGGGGATTGAGTTGTTCCACGCAGAATTCCCTGAAAATGTTGCCGTTGCCATTGCAGTCTGTCGTGCGGTCGGATTCGATTCCCTCCGAATACGCGAAGCAATTCTTGAAGAATCAAGAAGGCAAAGCGATTATCTTGTCCGGTTCGACAGGGAAGGGAGGAATATCGCATTTGTGAACGGCTTCTCGGTCAACGATGTCGACTCTGCAAGAGTGTTTCTGGAACAGTGGACCCAGGCGATTGGCGAGGACCGAGATCGTATGATCATCCTGAACACGCGTCGCGACCGGCCACTTCGGACGGCCGAATTCGCCGCGTGGTGCGCAACGATTGCCGGGCTGAAGGGAATTGTTCTGACGGGGACTCATGTGCCGTACGCGCGGCGCGTTCTCTCGAGGCAGAATGTCGACAGGAGCAAAATCTACTGCTGGTCTCGAGCGCAGATTGCGCGCGCGAGGGAAGAGCTGTGTTCCCTCGCGACTTCCGATATGTCAGTGTTTGGATTCGGTAATATTGCGGGGGATGGGATGAGCCTTTCCGAGGCACTTCGGAATCAAGGTCAAGATGCAAAGGGTGCCGCATGATCCTTGAATCGCTATTGATCGGACTTGTCTTGGGATTTCTCTTCTATGAGCTGGTCGGTGTCTCACCGGGTGGCGTCATTGCACCGGGATATCTCGCTCTATTCATTCATGACCCGCCCAAAATCATTTCCACAGTGGTGCTTGCAGTCGTCGTCTGGTTTCTCCTTGGATTTCTGGGGAGCCGGCTGGCGGTCTATGGGAAGCGAAAACTTCTGGTGGCACTTCTGCTCGGATTCTGTCTGAAGCTGATCGTCCAACAATGGATCGAGCCGCTCGACATCCTTCGGTGGGATATCGATTCCATCGGCTATTTGATTCCCGGACTCATCGCGAACGAAATGTCCCGCCAGGAGCCGATACCAACACTCTCTGCGCTTGGAGTGGTGACCGTCGCGGTGTATTTGGTTCTCCTTCTCCTTCAACCGTAGGAGCACGCTCTTGTCCTCTGCAGGCCGAACCATACGATTCGTTGTCATGGCCTCTACTGCGATGGCGTTACTCGCGATCGTTGAGATCGCATTCAGAGACCGAGGGGAATATCCGAACGCGGAGAAGATGAGGAGGGCATCCGCTCAGGCCGCAGAATGGTTTCAGATGATCGACCAAATGAAACGGGAAAAGAATGTTCGCTCATCTGCGGGGAATGCTGGAATGCTCGGTGAAGAGTATTCCTGCATCACGACGACGCTCGGATCGCTTGATGCGAAAGTCACGTCGGCAAATCCCCTCTTTGCGGCAATGTTTGCGCGCGTGCTGTTGGAATGCGGCATCGACTCATCCTCTTCGGTTGGGGTGACGATCTCGGGTTCATTCCCTGCGGCAGGGATATCCGCTCTAGCGGCGATCCAGACAATCGGGGCCAGAGCGGTGGTCGTCAGTTCATTAGGAGCGTCCACGTATGGAGCGAATCAGCCGGAGGCGACGTGGATCGATATGGAACGCTGGCTGTGCGATCGGGGGGGACTGCAATCTCACTCGAGCTTTGTTACGCTCGGTGGAGAGGGAGACTCCGGGGGAGGCATTCCTGAAGAAGGCATTGCACAACTGTTGCGCGCAGCCGACCGGTGTGGCGCAGAACTCTTCATCCCGCGGACACTGGAGGAATCGATTGAGCATCGATATGAGTTGTTTGTGAAAGAGAAAATCGCTATGTTGATCAACATCGGAGGCAATCAGTCGGTACTGGGAGGCTGCCGGCACGCGAGCTCGATATCAAATGGTCTCCACCGCTCGATGGTCTCGTGCGACGACAGTGATCGCGGATTGCTCTTGAGGATTGCCGAAGCGGGCATTCCCGTGTTTCACTTCCTCAATGTAAAACAACTCGCCACAGCATACAGGATTACCCGGCACCATACGGAATTGTCGGATGATGAGCTCATGCCGATATCTGAAATGCGCGGAGTGGAGCGGCTACCGGTCGTTCTTGCCCTGATCGTGTTGGGGGCAGCCGTCGCGATCTTGCGACCGCGAAATCACCGAAGCACTTGAGAAGTTTCTTTCAACTACTTCCACCTCTAGCACAACGGACATCTATCTTCTCCCGGACAATAATGAGTAGTCGGCCGTTCATTCTCGTTCTCGCTCTGCTGTTCTCATCGCTTCATGCGCAGACAACGATCAGCGGCGATCTCACTGCCCGCGTTGACGGTCATATCTCCTCGATGCCGACGGAGGCATCTTCGAACAAGTACCAGCCTCCCACCGCCCCTCAGCTCAGTCAGTGGGGCACGGCAATCTCTCATCTACTCAGAGGAAACTTGTCTGATTCTCATGCGGTGTCGCAGACGCTGGGGTATCGTGTCGTGCGCTTCATCGATACGACGGCGGTGCCGCATGAAACACACTATCTGCTTGAGCGGGAGAGTGGTTCGACAAACTACTGGGGGATGTTTGTCTTCAATCCAAACAGTCAGAGACCGGTTGTGAGCATTCAGAGTCCGCACCCGCTCAACGATGTGAACACGGGGAGGCAGGGCTTTTTCATCTACAAGAAACTGGGTGCACGCGCGTTCTTCGTCAGCGGTGCGCATCGGTGTAATAGTCCGATTGCCAGTGGATGCTCGGGGACGACGAGCGTGTGCTCGGGTTCAACCGAACAACAGTACAGGATTTCTGATCAAGCACATGTGGTGGACGGTACGTTTCAAAAGACAACCGAAGTGATGAACAGCGAGATCTCCGGACTCGTGGTGATTCAGATGCATGGCTTTGGCAAAACGGATGGTGATCCGGATATTATCATGAGCAATGGAACCACAAGGGCTCCGTCCGCCGGCAATGTCGACCATCTTTTGGTGCTCCGGCAGAACCTCCTGCTCATCGATCCGACGCTGACGTTCAAGATTCCGCATATCGACATCGGATGGACGCGGCTGGCGGGGACGACGAACACGCAGGGACGGCTGATCAACGGAAGCCCGAGTCCGTGCACCATCTCCCCGTCGAGCACCAATGGCCGGTTTCTCCATATTGAGCAAGCCATGACAAAACTGAGGGACACGCCGCAGAACTGGGATAAGCTGGCGACGGCTCTGGCGATGACTTTTCAATCTGTGACATCGGTTTCGCGTGACAACAATGCAGTCGAAACTCCAGATGAATTCCATCTCCATCAGAACTATCCAAACCCCTTCAATCCCGTTACCATCATCGGCTATAATCTTCCGAAGCGAACGCACGTGCTCCTCGAAGTGCACGACATTCTCGGTCGGAAGATTTCGACTCTGGTCAATGGTGAACAGGAGGGAGGGCGGCATCAAATCCGGTTTTCGGGCGAGTATTTGCCGGGTGGGATTTACTACTACTCGATTTCGGCCGCGTCGTCGAGGATTTCGAAAAGCATGATTCTGATGAAGTAATGAACGCCGCACGGACCGGCGTTCCTGAAGCTGGGGCATCGGAGCGGATCATTCCCCCGCCATTGTCTGCCCATCAGGGCATTCCTGAGAGTACTCGCAAGAACATCCCGCTGAGAGCGGTGCGACAGACGCGGGAAATGATCACCGTGTCTGCGGATAGAATCTCTTCGCGCAGTCGGGACAAATACCGTGAGTGAATGTAGCTTCAGAATGACGCTGGACATACGCTTCCACTTCACTCCATCCGCCATGGTCATCCCGTATCCTCTTGCGGGATGAACAAATCGGCAGCAAGCCCTGCAAGGTCTTGACTTCTGACATTGCCCTTTGAAGTGTGTCGATCGAGGCCTTCAGTTCTCCCTGGGCTGCGAGGAGTTCTCCTTCGATGCGATGACTGTTCATCATGAAGAAAAGCAATCCCCATCCGACCTCATGACCCAGAACAAAGACCCCTGACATCACTGCAACCAGCGTGGTATCGTGAAATGATTGCGATGGAGTGACGGTGAAGAAGAGGGCGCGCACCATGAGTCCAAGCCCAAGGATCCCGTTCATGAGACCCGCAACGTAGTAGATTGCGCGGTTGCTCCTTGGCGCGTGGAGAACGGAAACGGCTCCTGTCGCCCAGAGGATGATTCCCAAGCCGAAGCCGAAAATCCAGATGCGAATGATGATGCTGTCATGGAAGAAGTAGAAGAACGCCAGGAGAGCCACGAACAGAATCGGGCTCCCATAGGTGAGACGATGAAGAGCATCGTTGCGAAGGAACCGAAGGACGCCGTCCATTCTCATCAATCCCGCGAGCAGATAGAGAGCATTGGCAAACAGCACGCCGATCCACAGTGGGATGTCGGACCGAAAATAGACGAGCGTGTGGGCCAGGGCGGCGACGAAGGTGCCGATACTCCAATGAATAAAGCCGGGATACACCTTCTGGTACGTCCGGTACAGAAGAAGTGCGAAGCCGATGAGTGCCGTGATAACGGCATTGAACAGAAATACGATCTTCAGCTCCAATCCCATGACTTCCCTTGAGACAAACAACGATTCGGGCTATTCGCGAACAATCTTACTTCAAGTACCGAAACAAATTGCGAAGCCCGCCGCTGTCGGGCGGGACCTAAACCAAAGCCCGAAGCTCTTGCCTCGGGCTTTGTTGGCTCCGAACCCTGAACGAAATCCGAACTTTTTTTAGCGAAAATCCGAACGCTGAATTTTGAAAAAGATTTGCGCTCGGGCGGGCAAAAAGGAAGGGGGTTGGGGGGAAGGAATTTTTGCCCGCCCTCGCTTTTCCGCCGCCGCCGAATTTCGTGCCCCGCAGAGCGGGGCGCGCCGCAAAAAACTAACTGATTTTGCCCGCAAAATCAACAAAGTTGTCAAACCAGTATTGTTTGTAATTTTCCAAAACTTCCGCTATCCCTCTCCTCGGTTTGAGCAATAGCTTTGTGTTTATAGTAAATCCGTTGTATGAAAAATCCCTGCTTTGCTTTTGTTCGCCAATTTCAAATATCCTTGAAAAGCCGTCAATTTTTCTATATCCGTCCGCGTGTTCGGTTCCTTTCGGGTCAACGAACAGAATTAAATAGCGTTTGCCTTTTTGCGCCCAAAAAATGAAGTCAGGTTTGAAATTGGCGATGTTATTTTCTTTAGGATTGTAATAAGGTATCAAAACCTCATCCAGCGTCTGGTCAAGTTTTGAAAACATCCACCAGTCAAATTGCGTAAATACATTGTCGGATTTGGCAAGATATTCTTCCAGTTGCTCAACAAATTTTACTTCGCTATCAACATTGATAATATGATTAAGGTAGTCAATTTTTTCTGTCTCCGAAACTATCACCGGAAGATAGTAATGGTTTGCTAAATACTTGATAGTGATCTTTTGATTTTTCATTTCAAAATTCCCCGCCTGTTCAAACAAGGTCATTTGTCTTTCAAATTCTTTTCTGGGAATTTTGCCATACTGTTTATCCAGCTCCTTTTGTCTTTCGGGATAGTGTCTGACTTCTTCTATCTTTCGTTTGATTTCTTCATATTTTTCGCCATCGCTAAATCTAACCTTTTTGAAATGCACGATTTCGTTTTCCAACTCCTTAAACTTTTCAAATTCTCTGCTTTTAACTCCGAGGTAATCAAAAATCCGGTCAAGGATTAACTCTGGCTCAAAGAGCGAGTTTCTTTCGCTGAAATCATAATATCGTCCTTCTTCCGCAAAACTTTCTTTTACCTTTTTTAAAACCTTAACTTCACAATCATATTTAGCCAAAGTAATTTTATCGCCTAAAAATCCATAGAATTGCGAAGTTATATCAAAATCCTCACGACTGACAGGATATTTTTGCGGGTCTTTTTCCTCGGCAAAAATTCTCTCGGCAGTTTTATAAACCGGCACCAAAAGAGTATGTTTTTGCGCTTCGGGATTCAAAATAAACGCATCACCCAAGTTTTTATCTTGCTTCTCTGCTTTCAGCGTTGCAATTATTTCCTTCAGGTTTTCGGCGTTAGTGCCGAAAACAAACAAGCTCTCAATCGGCAAAATCAGATTTTTTACTTTCTCAAATAATTGCTCCTTTACAACTTTGGCATTAAACAAATTTTGGAGCCGTTTTCTTTGGTATTTTTGCGGCTCTATTCTCACGCCTCGCCCGACCGATTGCAGAACGAATTTTTTAGCGTCGCTTCCAACTCCGATATTCACAAACAAAAGCAGGTTTGGTCGGTTAGAATCCCAGCCCTCGTAAAAAGAGCGGGAGCCCATTAAAACATTTATGTCGGAATCATCGCGATTGATTCGCCGGAAATAACTTTCGTTCTCAAAACTTTCATTTATCTCGTATCCCTCAAGTTTGTCTTTCAGCCAGCCGGAAATATCGCCAATCTTGATTAAGGCAAACGGTTTATCAGCCGTCATTAACCTAAAAATCAATTCTTGCCTATTGCCAGGGATTTTCAAAACTTCAATCTTGCCCGGCGTGTTTGCGTTCAAAACATATTTCAAAATATCCTTGTAATCCAATTTTGAAACCAAATCAGCGTTGATGACGCACTCTAAATCCTCAAATACGAATTTAGCGTTATCGCGAAATTCTTGGACAAGTTCCTCTTTTGCTTTTTTAAGCAAATCAGCTCTAACTTCATTTTTCGCAACCTTTTCCAATTCCCTGAAAAATAACTCCAAATCAGATTCTTCCACATCCACAGAATTAACCAATGTTAAGAGAAGCGGGCGGTGGTATAGTGAATTATTAACTTTTCTGATTTTTTCAAAATACTTATTGATGTAAGTTAAAAGCAAAAATGTCTTCAAAACGATTTTTTGTTTTTCAATCGGTGAAAAATCGCTACGCCCGCGAAACGCGCTAATCTCGGCAGAGGACACATAAATATGTTTACCGTATCCTTCTTCCACAAACCTTGAAAGATTGAAGTTAAAAGCACAGGTCGCAAAGTCCCTCGGATCGGTAAAGGTCGCTGAAAAATTAAACAAAAATCCGTTTCTTGAAAGTATGGAGTATAAAACCTGTCGTTTGCTGTCTTCTTTGTCGCCCTTGTGCGCCTCGTCCAAAAGAATATACCACCGCCCGCCATTGTCGTAATTTTGAAAATTAACGATTTTTTCCTTGTGTTCATCGGAAATCAAATCGGAGCGGTAATAAAAAACGGTAATTTCGTTTTTGGCAAACGGCAAAGCATTTTCGCGCTTTACGCTTTCGTAATCTCTCAAATTTTTGAGATTTATCTTTGTGTCAAAATTGAAGATATTAAACTCCTCAACATGATTTTTGAATTGGTCCAAAAGGTCATCGCGGTGGGCCAAAAAAAGAATATCCCGTTGTGGCAATTCTTTCTCGGCAATGAGTTTGCCCAAAAGTTCAATCAGTTTAACGATAATCAGCGTTTTGCCCGAACCGGTCGCCATCCAAAAACTCATCCGGTTGATAAAATGAGCAAAAGGAATTTTTGAATCTACGGCAGGATAATCTTTGTCGTATTCCAAAAGATATTTTGCCGTCTTTTTGCCCTCTCTCTTTTTCAGGTCGTAATCAAAATTTTCCGTAAAATCGTTGGCTTGATAGTGAGCAAATAAACTCTGTTTGTCCGCTTTTTTGTCCTTGAAATAAAGCCATAAACCTTTGAGCGCGTTTTGCAGGCCTTGCTTTTGAAAATCAAAAAGCGTTTTATCTTTTGAAAATCGGCTAAAATCAAATCCTTGCCATTTTGCAGGCAAGTTTTCAAAAGAAATGTCATCTACGATGTTTTGCAAATAAAGACGCATATCACCACCAAATCAACGGCTTAATGAGTTTATAATCCAAATCTTTGGTCTTGATTTTTGTTCCGTCTTCAAGCTCCACTTCGCCGTCGCTGATTTTCTTAATCCATTTGCCGGTAAGGTTAGATAAAGTTTCGGCAATGTCTATGTTGGAATAGATTTTCGCCGAGTCAACTTTGACTTTATCTTTTTCATAATCAATCTCTACTGCTTTGAGCATTTTTTCATCCTTCGGTAATGTCAAGAGTTATGTGTAAAAGCAGCTGGGCGATTGTTCCAGTTGTGGTTTAAGAGTCCAAAGACGTTGTGATAGATCCGATCAGCACTTGCCGGGTTAACGAAGGTACCGCCCATAGGTCG
>VGVZ01000030.1 GCA_016873805.1 Ignavibacteria bacterium | reverse complement strand
CAACCCCGGCACCCGTTCAACCACGCTTAGCGTATCCCATAGGAGCTGATTCATGCGCGAGTCCACGCGAACTCGCATGATGTCTCCGAAAATTGATGCAACATAATCAAATCTCTCTTCTCCGTTGGATTGAGTGCTTCCGTTGTACGGTCTGTCATAGTCCGTTCCCGTCCGACGCAGGATGAAGTGGCCATCGTTTTCCCTCTTTTCTGTCCGCCGTGGCGTAACATGGCTATGCCCACCACTACTATCCACATAGTCAGTTGTCAACCCGAAGGGATGATTCTCTATGGGCTTTCCCCCACGCGTGAGCCGAACCGTGAACTCTTTCTTATTCTCCTTTCCAGGTTTTTGAATTGTACGCGGCGAAATGATTGGCTCCACAACTCGTTCGCCTTCCATCACAATCTTCAAGGTCTGTTCTACAACGATCGCATCCTTTCTTCCCATCTTATTCTCATCTTCTTGCAGCGCCACTCGAAGCCGACACACGACCACCGAATCAGGATTCTTCTTCACGGCCGCTAGACGTATCAACCCATCGTTCGCATCCTGATATCGAACATCTCGCAGAATGGCCGGACTCACCTTCACTGTGTCCCCCTGCCGGTCAACAAAGGTAGCAAATTCTGCATTTGTCTCTACTTCAAATCCTAACAGTTTCGAGCCATCAAGTGCAACGTCATTGCTATCTTTGTCTTTTGCCTGAACAAAGATTTCATTTGTCTCAGCAAAGGCCGTTGTATCACTCCGAAATGTAATCCGAAAATGGTCCAGCGCTTCTTTCTTGATCACAATAGACACAGATCCGTACCGTGGCTCCTCGATCGTTTGCGCTAGGATTCTAAGCTTCTCCGGTTCTGATGTTGCTGGAACATTTCCGTTCGCCCAAAACTGAATTTCCCCTTTGCGCGCAAGAGCATAAGGTACGACCGCCTCGTCCGGAACAGTGTCCCTCCCGGCAACAATGAAACAGCCGCTTCCCTCTGGAACCGAGAATTTCAGCATGCGCGATTCTTTTAGTGATATCTCCCTCTTGAAGTAGTCTCGTGCAATTGTCGTCAGTGCAATCGTGCTTCCATGCTCCACAGTATCTTTTGCGGTCATCACCTCGAAATAGCTCACGTCACAACAAATCAGCACGGTCGTGCTCGCGGACTTCCCACCCCCATTGATAGCCACTCGCACTGTGTCTATTCCCTCGGGAACCGCAGCCGCCTTTGCATTATAGACCAATCTGACCCTTCCAAGCGGAGCGTACTCATCGCTCCATAGATTGTGCATCCGGATGATGATTTCCCTTCCCACCACCCCTTGATCAGGTTCTCTCAGCGTAACGTAGTCCCTCTTCGATTCAACCTTGAGACTCACCCACGCTTCGGCCCCCGGAATCCGTGTCGGCGCATATGTTTCTCCTTTCGCGTTTTGACTGATAAAGGTCACGACGCTGATGCTGTCCGGCGCGTATGAACACAACAAGTTCTTCTTGCTGGCTTCTAGTTGCCATCCATCGAGTCTTTCCTCATCGAGAATGCTGCCGGTCGCAATTACCCTCGCCGGAATATCTATCAATCCTGAAAGACCGGCAAGTTGGCCAAGAAATTCGAATCTGGCTTCGTTCGCGGATCCATAGCGTTGTGGATAGTGTTGTGGGACGTAGTCTCGTGTGTTTGCTAGATCCCTGACAAGCATTGTTGCCCAGAGGCTTTGCTTCCCAACAATACCGTCAAACGGATCAGATATGTCATATGGAATGTTGTTCGAGATGCCCATCATTCGAACCACCTTTCCCTGCCCCCCTGGAGTAGATCCCCCAAAGAAGCGAAGCTGAACCCATGTGTTCGATCGCTGGGGCGCTCGGTCAATTTCTCCTCGCACATTAAGCAGAGCTGGAAGAGGGGTCGTAATCGAGTTGGGAAAGAGCGCAAATACTGGTGGGTCGAAGTACGATACCGTTGAGCTTTGGCTTACCGTCGACGATCCCAGTGGCTGGTTCACACCGCTTTTCTCAATTTCCACCTTCTCCCTAATCACAACCTGCGCCGAGAGATAAGTGATATGAACAAGCAAAGAAATCATGGGGAGAAACAAGAGCGCGGGCCTGACCGCCCGCACCGGTGGTGTTGGTGTTCTCATATGTTCCCCTGTTGTGTTGAAAGGTCACTGAAGAAATGAATCTGATTCCCCCCGGAATCAGTGGCGAATAAGATTAAATCATCTTCAGGTTAATGTCAAGGGGAAACTTGGCGCGGCCAGGTGCGTGGAGATCGAGTATGACAGGTAAGGCAGCATGGAGGGAGGAAACGGTCTCATGTTGAGATCCATCTTTTCTGCGGTACGCGAAAAGAACTGAATGCGACTCCGGGCCTTCATTGAACTTGCTGTCCGATCTCCGTACATTTTCACCGATTCTACGCTGACGTCACTCGGTTCTGAGACAGAGTTTGCCATTTCACTCTCCTCCGATCCCTTCGTTGTCGGCCCACCACCGGAAGCATCAAGGACTCTCATGGATTTCCTGCAATATCTCTTTCTTTTCGCCATCGGAATTGTTTCCGGCTTCTTGAATGTTATGGCAGGGGGAGGATCGACGCTGACACTGCCCGCGCTGATTTTTATGGGACTCGACAGCGCTCTCGCGAACGGAACCAACCGGATTCATATCATCACGCAAAACATCGCCGCGGTCGCCTCGTTCCGCAGACAAGAGGTGCATGAGTTCCAGAAAAGTCTCCGACTCACACTCTGGGCTCTTCCCGGAGCGATCGCCGGTGCACTCCTTGCCGTCAATGTGAGCGACGCACTGTTTCAGAAACTACTCGGCATCGTTCTTATCGGCACCGTCTTCACAATCCTGATTCCGCAGAAACCACACGGTCCACATGCCGGCGGGCTCTCGCGCCATCGGGAAAAATGGATCTACCCGGCGATGTTCGGCATCGGTTTCTACGGCGGGTTCATCCAGGTGAGTGTTGGGTTCCTCTTCATGGCCGCACTGTACCACTTGCTGAAGATGAACCTCGTGTATGTCAATATGCACAAAGTCACGATCGTCCTGATGTACATGGTCCCGGCGCTTCTGATCTTCGCACTCACCGGAAATGTCAATTGGGGATTGGGACTCGTGCTCGGCGCGGGGGGCGCCATCGGCGGATGGTGGGCCGCACATGCCTCGGTGAAGGGGGGCGAAAAGCTCATCCGCATCATTCTTGCAGTGGCCATTGGATTGATGGCGTTGAAGCTCTTCGGCGCCTTTTGAACTCCGTGATCCGAACGTCATTAATCTGTCTCAATTTCAAATCCATGATGAACCTTTGAGCATTCTCTGATGTTGAACATTCAGCTAGTGTCCTGTTCCAGAAGAATCTTGTCGAAGTCCGGACGGGCAAATCCGAAATGCGAAGCACGAAATCACAAACAAATTCAAATGCTCAAATCGAAAACGTTCAAAGACCAGGTTGGTTCATTTGAATTACTGTCATTGGCTTTTGTTTCGGTTTTCGTGCTTGAGATTTCGTGCTTGACTTTGTAAACCTTTTTCCGGAACGCGACACTAGAACATACAGATTCAGATCTCAGACATTTCGGCTTCTCACAAAAAGGACGCCCCGCGTGACTACTCCCCTCCGCCCATCGAACGAGAACGAAAGACTTGCCGCGCTCAGACGACTGAAAATTCTCGACACAGACCCAGAGCAGAGCTTCGACGACCTGACCAAACTTGCGTCCTATATCTGCGAGACTCCCATTGCCTACATCAGCCTGGTTGATGAACATCGGCAGTGGTTCAAATCGCGTATCGGCATTCAGGAAACCGAGACTCCTCGCGATATCGCCTTCTGTGCTCACGCGATCTTGGAATCGAACGTGATGGTCGTGGCAGATGCTCTTGAAGATCCGCGATTCGTCAACAACCCATTGGTCCACAAAGAGCCGAAGATCCGCTTCTATGCCGGTGCTCTGCTCCGGACGGCCGATGGATTCCCGGTCGGGACACTTTGCGCCGTCGACACCGCGCCGCGGACCGTCACACCGGAACAGCAAGAGGCACTATCGAGTCTCGCGCGTCAGGCCTCTGCGCTTCTCGATCTTCGTCAGACCATTCGCGAACTGAACGCGTCCCGTGATGCGATCCGGTCCTTGAGCGGACTGATTTCCATCTGTTCCACGTGCAAAAAGATCCGGGATGACGATGGAAATTGGATGCAGCTTGAGTCGTATATCCAGAAGAAGAGCGACGCCCGGTTCAGTCACGGCGTATGTCCGGACTGCATCGAGCTCCTCTATCCCACAAAGCCCGCTCCGTAGATCGAGATGCAACGGCACTGAACTTCTTTGCCGGCTACGCTTTCAGCGTAACTCCTTCCGACCTTGCAATGTACGCCGCACACGTGACATCCCCCGTCACATTGAGCACCGTACGGCACATATCGAGAATCCGGTCAACACCGAGGATGATCGCAATACCCTCCGCGGGAACATTCACCATCGCCAGCACCATCACGAGGAGCGGAATGGATCCCGACGGAACCCCCGCCGCCCCAACCGCAGTCAGCACACTCATAATCACGACAACAATTTGCGCGCCCAGCGACAGTTCGACACCGAACACCTGAGCGAGAAAGAGGACTGTCACTCCTTCGAACAACGCCGTGCCGTTCATGTTCATTGTGGCCCCCATGGGCAACACGAATCCGGTGATATGCGACGGGATGCCGAGATTGTTTTGAGAAACAAGAATCGTCGTGGGAAGTGTGGCGTTACTCGAACTCGTCGAAAAGGCCGTGAGCATCACGGTCTGCACGTTGCGAAAGAACAACAACGGATTGTACCGTGCAAAGAGACGGATGAGAATCGCGAACACACCAAACTGGTGAAGGAAAAGTCCGATGAGAACCGTCACCACGTACATGCTGAGTGCAACGATCAGATCGAAACCAAATCGTGACGTGACACTGAAAATCAGCGCGGCAACTCCATAGGGAGCCAGTCTCATCGCAATGTTGATGATGGAAACCGTGATATCGTTGATCCCCTCAAGGACGCGAATCACCGGTGCCGCACGTTCCTTCGCAATGAGGGTCAGCGCGATACCGACCATCAGTGCCACGAATATGAGCGCCAGCATATCGGGATTCGGCCGCGCGATGATTGCTGCCGGATTTCGCGGAACAATGTTCACCAGTGTTTGGATTCCGAACTCCGTCCGTTCCGATGCATCCTTCAACTGCGATGCCTGCTCGCTGTAGGAAGAAAGAAGCTCCTCTTTTGTTTCGGACGGAAGGAAATCACCGGGCCGGATCGTGTTCACGAGCACCAGACCGATTGTCACCGCGATGGTTGTAACCAGCAGGAAGTACCCGATCGTCCGAACGCCGATCCGTCCCAGGTGCTTCAGGTCCCCGATCTGTGCCACCCCCAGCGAGAGACTCGCAAAGACGAGAGGAATCACCATCATGATGAGGAGATTGAGGAAGATCTTCCCCAGGGGATCACTCACATACGTCTGCACAACATTCACGAATGCCGTTTCATGAAGAAAGGCATTACACACAACGCCCGCCGCTGCTCCGAAGAGTAGACCGATGAAGATCTTCGTGTGCCGACTCATATCCGACGCTCCGTCCTGTGTTGATATTTGATTACGAGATCCATCGACGCCAAATTGGATCGTACATACCTGCTTTTCATCCCAAATTCAACTATATAGATGGGGGTCCCGAGAACTCACAGGTCTCTCAATCTGGATGTCTTTCAACGGGAGAACCGAACGGATGGTGGATTGCCGGAAGTGTTCCGAACTTCAAATCATCTCACGGATTGATCTTCCCGGGGATCTTCAGGCGGCTATTCAAAGGGCAAGGGAACATCTCGAAAAGGAAATTCTCAGCCTTGTCGATGAATATCCCCATCAGGGTGTTTTACCATTCACTATGCTTCCTCCAGAAGGAGGTTGGGGTGATGTCGTGCACTATCTCTTCGAATGCACATCATGCGGCCGGCAATTCGAACTGTTCGCCGAAACGTACCACGGATCCGGCGGAACCTGGAAGCCGGTTTCCTCCTCCTGATCTCATGATGCACTCCGTCTGATGAAACTTCATCCCTTGAGATTTTTTCCGAATTCAGCTATGATAGGTTGACGCTTGCCTGCGGTCCACACCATGATCGACTCATCGAAGAACTCCTCTCTGACCATTCTTCGCCTCCAAGCGCGATCCCTTTGGTCGCTTCACATTCTCGCCGCGGCTGTTGTTCTCCTTCTCTTTTGCTCTTGCGCCGACGTCGGAGTTGATCCTGTCGACATCGACTGGAAGACCGCCTCGCCGCAACAAGCGGGAATGGATGGAGCAATGCTTGCGACCCTGAATAGCAGGATTACATCCGGTCTGCACGGTGAAATCCGTTCGCTCCTCGTTGTGCGACATGGGATGCTTGTGATGGAAGAATACTACCGGGGTTCATCCCGTTATGCGAGCCATCAGGTGTACTCCGTGACGAAGAGCGTAACCTCCGCACTGATCGGGATCGCGGTCGAACAACACCTCATCCCCAGTCTGCAAACGAACGTCTTCAGCTATTTTCCTGAACATGCCGACCTCGCCCATACCAATCCTCAGAAGCAATCCATGACGATCGAACATCTTCTGACGATGACATCCGGATTGGAGTGGGATGAGCTGTCGGTCTCCTACAACGATTCCCGGAATCCGATCACCCGGATGATGGGAAGTCCGGACTGGATCCGTTTTGTTCTTGCGCAACCGATGGTATCGACGCCGGGCGCACAATTCAAATACAACAGCGGATGCTCGGTGCTGCTCGGCGAAATCCTCAAACGGAGCGCCGGAAAATCTGTGTCGGAGTATGCACGTGAACGTTTGTTCAATCCCCTTGGAATTTATCAGTGGGAGTGGGAACCGGGTTCATCCAATATCACCAACACCGGATGGGGTCTTCACCTGCGTCCACGCGATATGGCACGCATCGGATTGATCTTCCTCGACAACGGAGCTTGGCATGGCCAGCCGATTGTCTCCGCCTCGTGGGTGCAGACGTCGACGAGCAGAACCATCGGCACATCTGGCAATTTCGGATACGGCTATCAATGGTGGATGATGCCCCTCCAGGGATCGGCCAGTGTCGAACCAAAACCCGATGGGATCAAGGTTGCGTGGGGATGGGGAGATCAGTTTATCTTTGTTGTTCCATCATTGGATCTTGTTGTTGTTTCCACAGCCAACAACAAGACGGGATCGTACCACGATGAAGCGATTCGATTCGTGCCGGAGTACGTGATCAAGGCCGTCATCCGTCCGTGATCAAGACGCACCGCTCTTGTTTCGAATCCCGCTTCTTCTTCTCCGAAGTTTTTCTATCTTTGATGGAACATTGTTCCCTCATTCCATCCCTCATCTTTGACGAAATCCCATGAGTCTCAGAGACCGCTCCCGTTGGTATTTCTCTCAATTTTTCGATACACTTTCTCGATCGCAATCATCATTTGAACACGGGGCATACCATGATCACACGTCTTTCACTCTTTCTTCTTCTCCTCGCTCTCTTCGTCAATTTCTCGCTGGCAGACGAGGGGATGTATCCGATCAGCGACATCCACAAACTAAACCTGAAGGCGAAGGGATTGAAGATCGATCCCAACGCTCTGTATAATCCCGACGGTGTCAGTCTCATCGATGCGATTGTGATGGTCGGCGGTTGTACGGGTTCGTTCGTTTCGTCCGACGGTTTGATCCTGACCAATCACCACTGTGCGTTTGGCGCCGCGCAGGCAGCGAGCACGAAGGAGAACGATTACATCGCCAATGGATTCCTTGCAAAGACGCGCGCCGAAGAGGCACAGGCCATCGGCTATACGGTGCGGATTACCGATTCGTACCGGGATGTTTCGCGCGAAGTCCTGAGCGCCGTCACTGAAGGAATGGATCTCGCCGAGCGCACAAAAGCGATTGATCGCAAGATGAAGGAACTCGCCGCCGAGGCGGAACAGCAGCATCCGGGCAAGCGGGCAGAGGTTTCGGAGATGTTCGCAGGGCGCACGTACGTTCTCTTTATCTACACCTACCTGCGCGATGTGCGCATGGTCTACGTTCCCCCACGCAGCATCGGCGAGTTCGGCGGAGAGACGGACAACTGGATTTGGCCGCGCCATACGGGAGATTTTTCTTTCATGCGCGTGTACGTTGCCCCGGACGGATCACCCGCAGACTATTCGCCGACCAACGTCCCATACAAGCCGAGGAAGATCCTGAAGGTTCAGCCGGCCGGAGTCGATGAGGGAGATTTTGTGTTCCTGCTTGGATACCCGGGTCGCACGAACCGCCACCGGACATCGCACTTCATGCAGTATGAGGAACAGTACCGAATGCCATACATCGCGAATCTGTACGATTGGCAGATTGCCGTGATGAAAGAGATGGGAGAGAAGGATCGTGAAGTTGCGATCAAGCACGCCGCCCGGATCAAGAGTCTGGCCAACGTCATGAAACGTTTTCGCGGCCAGCTGAAAGGGCTCGATCGTCTCAATCTGGTCGAAAAGAAGAAACTGGAAGAAGCGGATCTTCAGCGATTCATCGACTCCGATCCGAGACGAAACGAAGTCTATGGAACGGTGTTGACCGAGATCGGAAAGGTGTACGAGGAGATCACGAGTCGTGCGGAATCTGAGATCATTCTCGATTTCCTTCCTTCCAGTTCCACGATGCTCTCCGCCGCATATCGCATCTACGAGGCCTCGATCGAGCGCCAGAAGCCCGATCTCGAACGCGAATCTGCATACATGGATAGAAATTTTCCACGCACGAAAGAGACGATGCTACGCGCACTGGCGGACTACCATGACGAGACCGACCGCACCTTTCTCCGGGAGCTTCTGATGCAGGCGGGAAGTCTTCCGATGAATCAGCGCGTTCCGGCCATTGGCGCATTGCTCACAACAGGAAACGTAGAGCGGGATATCGCTTCGTTTATCGACAAAGCATACCCGGCATCGAAACTCAACAACGAACAATATGTTCTCGAACTTCTTTCAACGAGCAAGGAGGAATTGGAGACGATCAACGATCCTTTCCTCAAGCTCGCGAGAGCCCTCTACCCGACGTATCAAGCTCTGAAGGAAACTCGCCAGCGACGCGAAGGAGCTCTCTCAAAGCTTTCCGCTCTTCTGGTTGATGTGAAGGAGCAGTATCTCAAAACCGCATTCATCCCGGACGCGAATAGAACGCTTCGTTTGACATTCGGATATATCCGCGGCTACAACCCGGCTGATGCAACGTACTACTCTCCGATCACCACACTCAAGGGAGTTATTGAGAAGACGACGGGTGAAGAGCCGTTCGATACACCCGAAAAGGTCATCAACCTCGCGAATGCGAAGGAATACGGCCGATACAAGCATCCGAAGCTCAATGATGTCCCGGTGGCAATCCTCTACAATACAGATACAACCGGAGGAAATTCGGGAAGTCCCGTGATCAATGCGAATGGTGAATTGGTCGGCGTGAATTTCGACCGGGCGTGGGAGGCAACCATCAACGATTTTGCATGGAGCGAATCGTACAGCCGCTCGATTGCCGTGGACATCCGGTACGTTCTGTGGGTAACGGAGAAGGTCGGCGAGGCGGATCATCTGCTGACGGAGATGGGGCTGAAGTGATCATCGTACGTCCAAGAAGATATATGCTAAGCCACGGAGGAACAATACAAACATCTCTGAGAATACGCGGAGTGCTTTGGTGTGTGCTGGCAATCACCTCCATGCAGTGTGACGAAGGCATAGACACATCGACTCTACCTGAACCCGTCGTCTCCGAGGACTATTGCCCCTTAGCTCTTGGGAACCGATGGATGTTTTCCTATGAGTTTTTCAGTCGCCCAACGGCTGGGGAGGCGCTGAAAAAGGTGGGCACAAGCGAGTGGGTTATTGATTACCGAACACCCTACGCCGATCGCCTTGAATACCATGTGCACCGAACCGATACCGGCACTGCATCCTTCATAAACTCGTATGATCCTGCGCGTGACCGAGTTTATAGATTCACAGACACATCCTCGTTTCGCATCGTAGAGGACAAGAACGACTACGTAACGCTGTTGATTGGAGGATGGAGATTCGAAACGCCACGGTTTATGCCGGTTGGAAGTGGAGACACAGTCAAGTATAGTGTTGGAGGCGGATTACGATCCCAAACATCTGCCTTTGTCAAAAACGTAGGACCGGTGTACATATCCTGGAGCTCGGGCGCGAACATTATTACCGCCGAGACCTTCAGACTGCTGAGTCACTCACTGCACGTGGAACAGTGAGCGCATTCGCCAAACAGCCGCATGATCCATTGAAGGAGACCTGAGAATTCCCTTTACGGGAATTCTGTCCCGCTGTCCATCATGTCACAAATTCGAATCAACCTCAAAGAGGAACACCCATGAAGAACATCACAAAGACGTCGTTGCATTTCTTCTTCCCGATCATGTTGTTGACAGTCAGTTATTCGCTCGTCAACGCACAGCAGCCGCCACCAACAGACACACAACGCCTTGAGCGTCAGCTTGAATCAATGAGCGCCCGATTTGACCGCCTCGAAAAGCTCATCGACGACGTTCTCTGGTACAGCAAAGTGGGGGACGTTGCACTCATCGATAAAGTCTACATCACGGGTCCGCCAAAGTCCAAAAAACCGAATCCGACAGCCATGGGCGTCGACAATCCGGTAAAATTCTGGACCTATGTATTCATTCCTCACAAGATCGATCGGTCCAAGAAATATCCTCTCCTTGTCTTTCCCCACGGCGGCGTCCACGGAGATTTCTCGACCTATCATGCGCATATGGTCCGTGAGATCGTCGCGCAGGGATACATCATTGTCGCTCCGGAATATCGCGGCAGTACCGGTTACGGACGCTCGTTTATGGAACTGATCGACTACGGCGCCCTCGAGAACGACGATGTCTATGCGAGCCGCAACTACATGATCGAGAACTACGATTTCGTCGACAACGACCGGATCGGCATCCTGGGGTGGAGCCACGGCGGGATGATTTCACTCATGAACGTGTTCGAGTATCCTGACGCATACAAAGCGGCTTACGCCGGTGTGCCGGTGAGCGATCTGGTTGCGCGGATGGGATATGCCACCGATGACTATCGACGGCTCTTCTCCGCCCAGTATCACATCGGCAAGACGGCCCGAGACAATATCGAAGAATATCGGAAGCGCTCTCCCGTCAATCATGCCGAGAAGCTCAAGACTCCGCTCCTCATCCACACGACGACGAACGACGACGACGTCAACGTGCTGGAGGTTGAACATCTCATCCGCGCTCTTAAGGCGGCGGGGAAGAAGTTCGAATACGAGATCTTCAAAGATGCACCCGGCGGACACAGCCTCGAGCGAATCGATATCAAGTCGGCCCGGGAAACTCGGCTGAAGGTGTACAAATTCCTCGCCACGTATCTGAAACCTCCCACGCCGTTCCGATCGTTGGATGATCTGGTCAAAGCGGGATACCGATGATCGAAGAGATCACAGTCCGACAAGCCGTTCCGGACGATGCGTCCGTCATCACCGAATTCAACCTGTTGATGGCAAAGGAAACGGAAGATAAGATTCTCGATGCTCAGGTCGCCCATCAAGGAGTCGAAAATCTTCTGAGCGACTCAACCAAAGGGCTCTACTATGTCGCGGAATATCGCGGGACAATCGTCGGTCAGTTGATGATCACTTACGAATGGAGCGATTGGCGCAACGGAACCTTTTGGTGGATCCAGAGCGTCTTTGTTCGGGAAGAGTTCCGACGACACGGCATCTATCGGACACTGCATGAGCACGTTCTCCGGATCGCACGGGAGAATCCCGATGTGTGCGGAATCCGTCTTTATGTTGACGGCGCGAATACTCGGGCAAAGCAAACGTATGAGCGACTCGGCATGACGAAGTCCGATTATCAGTTCTACGAGATCGATTTCGTGTTGGGAAAAGACCACTGAGAGCCGAAGACGTTTGCCGGTGGACTTCGCCTTTGGGGTTCATGATGTGTGGGACAGATGAGGAAACGAGGAGGTTGGAATGAACTGTTGCCGGTCTCAGTTGTGCGAGGGAACAAATCGCTTTTTCTCTCGCTGGTCGAAACGATATGCCAAAGATTTTCGGAAGAAAGGGCCGGACAAGATTCAAACGATGATCCTCCGGGGGGTCGGTTCCGACGGCTCGTCGAACATGACGGGGAAAAACAATTAGTGGACGCGGATATCCGAATCTCTTGACCCACAAGTTTGCGTTGGCTAAGATAGTCTGCGGTTCCTCCCGAGAGGCGGAACACCTCAGTGCTCAGCAAGACCTCAAAATACGCATTACAGGCTCTCATCCTCATCGCCTCGGTCGGGAAGAACGAGTACATCCTTTCCAAGCAGATTGCCTCCGCGCTCTCCATACCGAAGGAGTATCTCAACAAGGTGATGCGACTTCTCGTTCAAATGAAATATGTGAAGTCGTTGAAAGGCCCGCAGGGCGGTTTTCGCCTTGCACGCGACCCGAGGGAGATTACGATCTACGATGTTCTGCAGTCGATCGACGGAACGGATTTCTTCCAGATGTGTCTTCTGCGCGCGGGGACCTGCGATGAACGAAACCCGTGCGCTCTCCATCACTACTGGCAAAAGATACTCGGACAGATCCGCGCCGTGCTCGACCGCGTCACGCTCGACGAGCTGGTCAAGGAGGTCAAAGAGGGAAAGCGCGTCCTACAGTTCACCGATAACGTCTTCCTCATCCAGGACTTCAAGAAACAGATCGGGATCAAATGATGGAAGAAAAGTACCGCGTCGCAATCCCGGATTTTGTGCACTGGCAGAAACAGGTTAAGTGCCAGGCAGCATGCCCGATTCACACCGATGCCGGGCGGTACGTGCAACTCATCGCCGAAGGGAATTACAAAGAAGCCTTTCTCGTCGCGCGCTCTCCCAATCCCTTTGTCTCTGTCTGCGGTCGCGTCTGCGCAGCGCCGTGTGAGGACTACTGCCGCCGTGGAAGCATCGACGCGCCGGTGGCCATCCGCGCGCTGAAACGGTTTGTCACCGAAAAATACGGCGTGGAATCGCTTTCGCCCGATACGCAGGATGAACTCATGACCACAGCGCTTCAGGGGGAAGACAATACGCTGGCATGGCATCTGCCCTTCCACAGGCGAGCGCGGAGATCTGAAGGAGTGAGCCACAAGGTTGCCGTCATCGGAGCGGGTCCGGCGGGACTTGCCTGTGCGCACGATCTGGCGGCCATCGGGTATCAGGTGACCGTGTTCGAGGCCACGCATGCGCTGGGCGGTATGTTGAGGCACGGTATTCCGGGGTTCCGTCTGTCGCGCAGCGTCATCGAGAAGGAAATCGGCAAGATCCTCCAGCTCGGTGTGGAAGTGCAGACCGGCGCACCGCTGACGAAGAACTTCAGCATCAAAGAACTTGAACGACAGGGGTTCGACGCGATCTTCATCGGTGTCGGAACGCAAGCCGCACGGGAGATGAATGTCGAGGGAGCCGACGCCGACGGAATTATCAACGCCGTTGACTTTCTGATCAATATCAACAATGGCTACCGCGTGCCGCTCGGCCGCAAAGTGA
This sequence comes from Ignavibacteria bacterium, assembly GCA_016873805.1. Taxonomy (GTDB): domain Bacteria; phylum Bacteroidota; class Ignavibacteria; order UBA10030; family UBA10030; genus VGVZ01. Next base: position 22,479 of record VGVZ01000030.1, on the reverse strand, counting down.
TCGTCATCGGCGGAGGGTTTGTTGCGTTCGACGCGGCGCGGACGGCTCTGCGCGCCGCCCTCGAGCAGGATGAGAAAGTCAGACCAGAAGACGGCACCGCGCACGCTGCACTGGATGCCGCGCGGACAGCTCGTCGCGCCGGTGTCCTGGAAATCGTTATCACGAGTCTCGAATCGTTTGAGGAGATGCCCGTCCTTCGAACGGCGCAGGGGAAGAAGGAATACGACGAGGCCGTCCGGGAGGGAATCAGATTCCACACACAGCGCGGCGTCAAGAGGTTCACGACGGCAGACGGCAAAGTTCGCGGCGTCGACCTGATCGGCGTCAAACGAACGTACGATGAAAAGGGACGCTTCGACCCGATCTACGACGAGACGGTGAGCGAGCATCTCGAAGCCGAAACCGTCATCCTCGCCATCGGCCAGCGGCCGAAGCTCGATTTCCTTCAGGGATCGAGTGGCCTGGAGCTGACGCCCGCCGGCACCATCAAGGTCAATCCCGATACGCTCGAGACTTCTCTTGCAGGGGTCTTTGCGGGGGGCGACGTCGTGTTCGGACCTCGGAATCTTATCGATGCCATCGCCAACGGGAAGCTCGCCGCGCGGTCCATCGATGACCGTCTCAGGAAGACTTCGAGCCGGCCTGCCGTCAAGCTGTCGATCGAGAAAATAGCTACCCGTGAGTATTCCACGTTCGCCGGATATGAAATCTTCGCGCGCAAAGCGCCGAATACGATTCCGATTGACCGTCGAACCGGCATTGTCGAAGTAGAGACAGACTATGCCGAAGCCGAAGCACTCGAACAGGCGCGGCGATGCCTTCTTTGCCATATCCAGACGATCTACAACGGCGAGAAGTGCATTCTCTGCGGAGCCTGCACCGACATCTGTCCGTACTATTGCCTCAAACTCGTCCCTCTGGAAGACGTCGAGCTGGAAGCGCGAGCGCGCGAGCGTCTTGATTCCCACTACAGCTTCGGGGAAGCTGACCATCTCTCCGTCATGATCAAGGACGATGAGCGCTGTATTCGGTGCGGGTTGTGCACCGTGGTGTGCCCGACTGACGCCATGACAATGGAGCGCATGTGGTACGCTGAAACAGAAACCCTTGCTGTCGAACAACAATCCTGAGGGAGACGGCTCGATGAAACTCTTAAGACGCGATTTTCTGAACAAACTCGGCCTCGCCTCCGTGGCGGCTCTTCTCGCCGGTCATGTCTTCACGTGGGTTCGGTCGCTCTTCCCCAACGTGACCTACGGACAGTTGCGCCGAGTGAAGATCGGCCATCCCCACGAGATTCCGGAGGGGATCATGTTCTTCAACGACCTGAAGCTGTACGTCTATCGCGACCGCGAAACCTTCCACGCCATCTCCGCGGTCTGCACGCATCTGGGATGCACGGTGAACCACACCAAGCTCGCCCGGCCCAAGACGGTGGAGATCGAGGGAAAAAGTGTCGTCATCGACTCCGAGTTCCACTGCCCCTGTCATGGCTCGAAGTTCTATGGCGATGGGATGAACTATGAAGGACCCGCGCCAAGACCGCTGGAGTGGGTCAGACTGGAAATTGCTCCCGAAGATGGAAAGCTCGTAGCCGACCTTGATCAGCGTGTTGAACGAAACTCAAAACTGACTGTGTAGAATGAAGCGATGCCTATGAACGCCGAAACGAAAGTCGCCAACCTCAAGCCCAACGGCCGGAAGATCTTCTGGACGTTTATTCCAAGGTCCGAGAAAGAAGCCGGCGAGTCGATCGTCCGAAATCTCCTCTTTCACTGGTTCCCCGCCAAAACTACGCTGCGCAGTCTCTCCTGGAGTTACTCGCTGTGGCTGGGGACGATCACGGCCGGCCTGTTTCTCATCCTCACTCTCACCGGCGCTGTGTTGATGTTTCTCTATGTCCCCTCGGTGGAACGCGCATATCAGACTGTGAAAGACTTTGAGTATGTCGTTTCGTTCGGGGCGTTCATCCGGGCGATGCACAGAAACGCCGCACATCTGATGGTAGCGGTCGTGTTCCTCCACATGGTCCGTGTTTTCCTCGCCGGCGCATACAAGAACGGCATCGCTACCGACCAGAACCGCCCGCTGAACTGGATCATCGGCGTCGTCCTCCTGCTGGTAACTCTTTTCCTCTCCTTTACCGGCTATCTCCTGCCGTGGGACCAGCTCGCTTATTGGGCTGTGACGGTCGGGACCAACATTGCAAAAAGTATCCCCCTCGTCGGAGAGGAAGTCAGGTACTTCCTCCTCGGTGCGCACGAGATCGACCAGAACGCCCTCATCAGGTTCTACGTACTCCACTGCTTCTTCCTACCGCTTGTCGTCCTCCTCCTTCTTTCCTATCACATGTGGCGAGTCAGGAAGGATGGCGGCCTTGCGTGTGTCGACCCCCTCGTGCTCTCACAGGAGAAGCAGAAGCAGGAGGGAGGTGTGAAGAGCAAGACGTACTCCTTGCTCGGCCTCACGGCGGGAAGGACGGTTCAGGTGGAGACGACGCTGCGAGATGAAGAGCAACACACGGTCAACTCCGTTCCCGTTCTCACGCGGAGAATCGCCCTCGTGCTGCTGTCCACGTTCGTGGCGGTGGCGGTGATGAGCCTTTTCGTCGGCGCTCCGTTGGAGGAGGCAGCCAATCCGAACGTCACGCCAAATCCCGCCAAGGCGCCATGGTATTTCCTCTGGCTGCAGGAGCTGGTCAGTATCACCACATTCACCGTCGCCGGCATCACGTTTGACGGAAGCTTTATCGGTGGCGTGCTGATTCCCGGCGTGTTGGTGATTGTACTTTTGCTCTGGCCGTATCTGGACAAGAGTCCGGCTGCTGCAACCGGCATTTGGTTTGACCGGACACGCACGAGGCAGAACATCGTCTTCATCGCCGTTTGCCTCATGATCATCATCCTCACCGTGATCGGCACGTTTATGCGAGGACCGTACTGGGAATTCTACTGGCCGTGGGAATCGTGGCCCGTACTGCCGAAAGTCTATTAACAACCGACTGGTTCGACCATGGACAAGAAGAGCTTCAAGAGAGATTCGATCATCATCTTTGCGCTGGGCATCGTCGGTCTCATTGCGACGGGCATGCTCTTCTTCACTTCCGCGACTCCGGCGTGGAAGCAGTACCAGAGGGACTTCAAAGCCCTCGTTGCGGAAAAACTTGGACCCGAGAAGGCCGATGGTGTGGAAACGGGTATCAAGCAAATCTACCTGCGCGATCTCCGTCGGACTGATCGCTGCATGACCTGCCACCTCGGTCACGAGTGGCGAGGATTAGAGCAGGCTCCTCATCCGTACCGAACGCACTCGAAAGAGATTCTCGAGAAGCACCCGGTGGCACAGTACGGCTGCACCGTTTGTCACGGAGGCCAGGGATACGCTCTCAAGAAAGAGGATGCCCACGGCATGGTCGAGCACTGGGAAGACCCTCTGCACGGGCAGGAGCTTCAAGAGTTACATCGGATCACCGAGCGGAACACGCTGATGCAAATCAACTGCAATGTCTGTCACCGGTACGATAGCCAGACGGCCGGCGCGGAGTACATCAACACTGGGAAGAAGATCGTCAGGGATAAAAACTGTCGGGCATGTCATATCATTAACGGTCGCGGCGGTGTTCTGGGCCCTGACCTGACTTACGCCGGCAACAAGCTGCCCGAACAATCCGACTACGGCAGGGTTGTCGGGAGGCCGTCGCTCTTTGCCTGGCACCTCCTTCACTATCGCGATCCGCGCATGGTAACCCCGACGACGATTATGCCCGACTTCAAACTGACGCCAAGGGAGCGGATTGCCCTTACGATGCTGACGCTGAGCTGGAAACAGGCTGCATTTCCCCGGCAGTATTATCCGCAGGCGGTGGCGGCGCTGGCTGATGTACCGACGCCCGAAGAACTCGAGCGTGAACGCCGAATGCGCGAAGGAGAAGGTGCCTTTTTTGTGAACAAAGGATGCTTTGTGTGTCACTCGGTTTCCGTCTTCGGTATCGAATCGGCAGCAGCTATTGGGCCCGACTTGAGTCGCGCGGCCGCAAATGTCCCGCGTAAGGTGGGACGCACGATTGAGCAATTCTTCCAGGAGCCGATCGGGACGATGGGAGCGGTGCTCGGAGGACAGATCTTTCTCACCGATGAAGAGAGACAGAGGCTGGTTGAGCTTCTGACTCAAGCGAACGAGAAAGCCGCCAGGCTTGAGAAATCCACTCGCAAATAACGCTTCAACGCAATACCACTACCAACCAAGGAGGATACAGTATGAAAACGCGTCGCATTTCAAATGTGGGGTGGAGTGTCGTTGTGCTTCTGTTGGCCGGGGCGTTTATCTGGATGGGTTGCCCGGAAAAACCTGCGCTGGTGACGGGCGAGGCAGCGCAGGCCGTGTATGTTCCGCCGGGCAGTTACGATGAATTCTATGCCTTTCTTTCCGGAGGGTTTAGCGGGCAGGTGTCGGTCTATGGACTGCCGTCGGGCCGCTTGCTGAAGATCATCCCGGTCTTCGCGGTGAATGCGGAGAACGGCTATGGCTTCAGTGAGGAAACCAAGCCGATGCTGAATACATCTTCCGGATTCCTCCCATGGGACGATTCGCACCACACCGTACTTTCTCAGACAAATGGAGAGGCGGATGGCAAGTGGCTCTTCATCAACGCCAATAACACGCCGAGGGTCGCGAGGATCGACCTGGCGACGTTCGAGACCGTGGAGATGATCGAAATTCCCAACTCCGCCGGCAACCACGCCTCACCGTTCACGACGGAAAACTCCGAGTACATCGTCGCCAGCACGCGCTTCGGGGTGCCGATCCCGCAGGCAGACGTTCCGATCTCAACTTACAAGCAAAACTTCCGCGGGACGATCAGCTTCATCGGCGTCGACCCAAAAAACGGGAAAATGAATGTGGCATTCCAGATCGTCGTGCCGGGATACAATTACGACCTTGCCAGCGCCGGCAAGGGACCATCGCACGGGTGGGCGTTTTTCACGAGCTACAACACGGAGGAAGCCCATACCTTGCTGGAGGTGCGCGCATCACGGAACGATAAAGACTTCATCGCAGCAGTAAACTGGAAGGTGGCGGAACAGTATCTGAAGGAAGGAAAGGGGAAGAAGATGGCGGCAGAGTACTACAATAACTACCGCGACCATGCTACTCGAATCACGACGTCGGAAAAGCGAACGTCTGTGACGGTGCTGGACCCCAACGCTTGTCCGGGCCTGATCTACTTCCTCCCGACACCCAAGTCGCCACACGGGGTGGATGTCGATCCAACCGGAGAGTACATTGCGGCAGGGGGCAAGCTCGCAGCCGTCATCCCCGTCCACTCCTTCAGCAAGATGTTGAAGGCGATCGAAAATAAAGAGTTCGAAACGACAATCAACGGCATCCCCGTTCTAAAATACGAGGCCACGATTGCCGGTGAGGTGCAGAACCCGGGGCTTGGACCGCTACACACCGAGTTCGACGGGAAGGGCTACGCGTATACTTCTCACTTCATCTCTTCCGAAGTGGTCAAGTGGAAGATCGGTACGTGGGAAGTTGTCGATCGCATCCCCACGTATTACTCGCTCGGTCATATCATGATCCCCGGTGGCAACACACGCAAGCCGTGGGGCAAGTACGTGGTGGCGATGAACAAGATCACCAAGGACCGCTATCTCCCCACCGGTCCCGAGCTTGCACACGCGGCACAGCTGATCGACATCACGGGCGACAGAATGCGGTTGCTGCTCGATTTCCCGACCGTCGGCGAGCCGCACTATGCCCAGGCGATTCCGGCGGAGAAGATCATGGACAAGTCCGTTCAGATCTACAAGCTGGAGGAGAACAAACACCCTCGGGCAACGAAGAAGGCCGAGCAGGCCAGAGTTGTGCGCGAAGGGAATATTGTCCGCATCTACATGACGGCAGTGCGGTCTCATTTTACGCCGGATAACATCGAGGGGATCCGTATCGGCGACAAGGTGTATTTCCATGTCACCAACATTGAGCAGGAGTGGGATATCCCGCACGGCTTTACCGTGAAGGGGAGCCAAAACGCCGAATTGCTCCTGATGGCGGGTGAAACCGGCACGTTGGTGTGGGAACCGAAGAAAGTCGGCGTCTTCCCGTTCTACTGCACCGATTTCTGCTCGGCGCTGCACCAGGAGATGCAGGGTTATATTCGCGTTTCACCGGCAGGCTCCACCGTTCCCCTCTCGTTCAGCACGGGGAAAGGCGAGTAGGTCGAGAAGGTTTGTTCAAGTCAGTACCTGCCCGACTCGTCCCCCCTTGCTGGAGGATGAAGTCGGGCAGGTTACCGTACACCACTGTCCGGAGGCATCTGAATGCACACGACATCGAAGCTGCTAGTTCTCGTCGCATCACTTCTGTTCGTGGCGTTGTATTTCGTACCGCTTTGGCAGATCACGATGCTGGCACCACAGTATCCGGAAGGGATCGGCCTCTACATCTGGATCAATGAAATCAGCGGCATGCGGCCGAATAATCTCGAAAGCATGAACATCCTCAATCACTACATCGGCATGAAGGCCATCGTTCCGGAATCCATCCCCGAGCTGAGGATCATGCCGTACATCGCCGGATTCTTTATTCTCTCGGGGCTGGTTGTCGTGCTTCGAAAAAAGAGATCTCTGCTCACTGCCTGGCTCATTCTGCTGGTCGTCACGGGCAGCGTCGGTTTGGTGGATTACTATTTGTGGGGATATGATTACGGCCACAACCTTGACCCCAACGCTGCCATCAAGATTCCCGGTATGGCTTATCAGCCTCCGCTCATCGGGACGAAACAGATACTGAACTTCAGGGCCACTTCCCTGCCGCACCTCGGAGGATACCTGTATCTTGCCTCCATTCTTCTCGCTGCCGTGGCATGGTATCTGGATGTGAAGAGAGATACACGCGCGAACAGCCAACAACCCGCGTCTGCAATCGGATAGATGATTGCGGTCTGCAAGTCCAAAGAAGTGATGAACTACGTATCTGCCATCCTGTTGGGGAATCCGGGTCTCAAAGGGAGTGCTTCTGTACTCTTGATCGCCGCTCTTCTCTTTGCTTCCTCCTGTGCTCCGGCGCCAGAGCCGATCGCATACGGGAGGGATGTCTGTGTGTTCTGCAAGATGCTTATTACCGAACAGCAGTACGGAGCGGTGCTTGTCACGCGCAAAGGAAAGAATCATAAGTTCGATTCTGTCGAGTGCATGGCGGCGATGGTGCTCCAGAAGACGATTTCCCGCGACGAAATCCACTCCATGTGGACGGTCAGCTTCGACGCACCCGGAACACTCATCGCTGTGGAAGATGCCCTCTATCTTCACAGCCCGAACCTCCGCAGTCCGATGGGACTCAACGCTTCCTCCTACCAGACTCGTTCTTCTGCTGAGGAGATGCACGAGCGCTACGGCGGTGCCGTCATTGGATGGCAGGAAGTTCTCCGGCTCGTAGAAGTAGAATGGCTGCCGCAATGGGGAGGAGTATGAACGCTTTGCGTCGCCTTTCGTGCTTCGCTCTTGGGGCGGTTGCAGTCGTTACTGCCACCGTCTCCGCTGGCGAGATAGTCGTCCATCCAGATGGGCCTGTTCGAACACTGAGCGCAGCGCTCCGCCTCGCTCGTGATGGAGACAGGATCGTTGTGCATCCGGGCGTGTACCGCGAAGGTAGCATCGTCGTCGACAAGTCGGTTGAGATCGTTGGGAGAGATTTTCCTGTATTCGACGGTGAGGATCGCCACACCGTCCTCTCGGTGCGTGCCAGCAACGTGACCATCAAGGGACTGCAGATTGCGAACGTCGGGGTCAGCTATGTTGAGGACCGCGCCGGTATCAAGTTGGAGGATGCGCACGGCTGTGTGATTGAAGGCAACCGGCTGCGGAGGACGTTCTTCGGAATCTATCTGGCAAAGTCCTCCAACACGCGCATCATCGGAAACGACATTCAAGGAGAGGCCGTCCGCGAGGCCTCGTCGGGGAATGCCATTCACCTCTGGTACTGCAGAGACGTCACTATCGAAGGTAATCACATCCGCGGACATCGGGATGGAATCTATCTGGAGTGGGTGATCGACAGCATCATCGAAGGAAACGTTAGCGAGGACAATCTCCGCTACGGCCTGCATTTTATGTTCTCCAACGGTTCCATCTATCGGCGCAACGTCTTTCAGCGTAACGGTGCTGGAGTCGCGGTTATGTACACGAAGAACGTGCAGATGATCGATAACCTGATGGAGCACAACTGGGGGCCGGTGGCGTACGGCCTGCTCCTGAAGGATATCACAGATAGTTACGTTGCGCGGAACCGGTTTTTCCGAAATACTGTCGGTCTTTACTCGGAAGGGTCGTCCCGCATCACGATTGAGCGGAATGAGTTCACACAGAACGGGTGGGCCGTGCGCATCATGGCGAACTCGGTCGAAAACCACTTCACGGAGAACAATTTCATCGCCAACTCGTTCGACGTCGCGACGAACAGCCGCCAGACCTTCAGCAGGTTCGAGGGGAACTACTGGAGCGGTTACCGGGGATACGACATGACCGGCGACGGCTACGGAGACGTTCCATACCGCCCCGTGCGGCTCTTCTCCTACGTTGTTGAGCGCCATCCGCCGACATTGATCCTGCTCCGGAGTGTCTTCATTGACCTGCTCGATCTGGCCGAGCGCGTTCTGCCGACGCTGACACCCGAATCACTGGTGGATCGGAAGCCCGCAATGCAGAGAATACGATGATCGAGATTCGGAACATCGACAAGAGATTTGGATCGCTCCACGTTCTCAAGGGAGTAGGCTTCGCGATCGAACGCGGCTCGATCACTGCCGTCGTCGGACCCAACAGCTCCGGAAAAACGACACTCATCAAATGCGTCCTCGGACTCGTGCGGCACGACAGCGGCGCCGTCTCCATCGACGGCGTGTGTATGAATGGCACATGGCAGTACAGGAACGATATCGGCTACATGCCGCAGATTGCCCGCTTTCCGGAGAACCTGACCGTCGATGAACTGATCGAGATGGTGAAGGATCTCCGTAACGTGAAGAACGCCGGCGAAGAGGAACTGATCGAGCTCTTTCGTTTGGGGTCGGAACGGAAGAGGCCTGTTCGCACACTTTCCGGCGGCACACGCCAGAAGGTGAGTGCGGTGCTGGCGCTCATGTTCAATCCCGCCATCTTGATTCTCGACGAACCCACGGCCGGCCTTGACCCCCTGGCAAGCAGTCTGATGAAAGACAGAATTCTCAACGAGCGGCAAAAGGGGAAGACGATCGTCCTTACGTCGCATAACATGCACGAGGTGGAAGAGCTGTCGGACAAGGTTGTTTTCTTGCTCGACGGAAAGGTCTTGTATGACGGCAAGCCCCATGACCTTATCTCGACGACGGGTGAACCGACCCTCGAACGCGGCATCGCCCGTCTGATGGAGAACAACGGCAAATGAAGACGACGCTGAAAATCCTCAAATACGAATTCCACAACGTCATCCGCAATAGGTGGATGCTCGCCTATGCGCTGTTCTTTCTCGTCATCTCCGAAGCGCTGTTCCAATTCGGCGGCGATGCGTCAAAGGTAATGTTGAGCCTAATGAACGTCACGCTCCTTATTATCCCGCTCGTCTCCCTTGTCTTCGGAACGATGTATGCCTATAACTCGCGCGAGTTCATCGAGCTTCTGCTCTCGCAGCCGGTCGATCGGAAGTGGCTGTTCGTCGGCATGCATGCCGGTCTCGCGCTTCCGCTCGCGCTGGCCTTCGTGATTGGCGTTACGATGCCGTTCGTCATTCACGGCGTTGGCGAGGCGGGGAATACGCCGACCGTCGTCGCCCTCATCGGCGCGGGCATTTTTCTGACGCTGATTTTCGTCGCTTTGGCATTACTGATCGCCGTGGTGAATGAGGATAAGGGCCGCGGTTTTGGAGTATCCATCCTCCTCTGGCTTTTCTTCGCCGTGATCTATGACGGACTGATCCTCCTCGCGACGCTGACGTTCCGTGAGTATCCGATGGAGCAACCCGTGATCGTGATGACGTTGTTCAATCCCATCGACCTGGCGAGAATCGCTCTGATGCTGCAATTCGATATTTCGGCGTTGATGGGATACACCGGTGCAGTGTTCGAAGAATTTTTTGGTTCAGTAACGGGAATGGTCGTGTCATTCGGATCGCTCGTCGTCTGGACGGCATTCCCCTTCCTTCTGGCACTCAGGAGATTCATACAGAAGGACTTCTAACGGAAGAGACCCAACAGGTCTCGCGCAGGATCACCGAGTTCTGCCAGGTCTTTCATGAATGTAACTAGTCAGCGTCTTGTGCAATACGAGGATGGCTCGCCTGGCTATTGTCGGCAGGCAAACATTCCGTGGGAACGTTATTGTGGTAGAGACATGAACAGCCACAGCAAGAAGAGCCCCGTAGTGACGACACCATTGTCGGATTGAAAACGATTGAATACTATCGTCACGCTGGGATGAGCAATTGCTTATGAATAACAATGGAGGAGCGATTAACCATGAAGACTCGATTGGGGAACTGTATTCCCGTCGTCATTCTTGCTGTCGTATTCTTGATGCTATTCCCCGCAATCAGCGCATCGCACTGCGACTCGATGAACGGCCCCGTGGTGAAAACCGCGAAGGCGGCCATCGAGAAAGGAGATGTTACACTCGTCTTGAAGTGGGTCAAACCCGAACATGAGAACGAAGTGCGTGACGCGTTCACAAGGACGATGCGGGTCAAGAAATCTGGGGGTGAGGCAAAAGAAGTTGCCGACCGTTTCTTCTTTGAGACCGTTGTTCGCCTTCATCGCATGGGCGAAGGAGAGTCGTATACCGGCTTGAAACCGGAAAACGCCCCCATCGAGCCATCCATCCGGCACGCCGATGGCGCGCTGGAGTCGGGCTCTGTTGACGATCTTGTCAAGCACCTGAGCGCCGCTGTCACCGAAAAGCTCCGCACGCGCTTCAACATGGCCTTCGAGAAGCAGAAGACAGCCGAGCGGAGTGTGGCCGACGGACGTAAATATGTCGAAGCCTACGTGGAGTACATCCACTTTGTCGAACGCCTGCACGGAATGCTCGAGCAGACAGAGCATCACCACTGAGTCGGGATGGTCTCTCATTCGATGAGGGTGCTACAACAATGCGCCAGTTTTCCGTCCTATTTGTGGCAATGACGATGACCGCCATGGTTGCCTCCGCGCAACGGTTAGGGGCCATCGAAGGATTTGTCTTTGATGCCCGTACTGGCGCGCCTCTCGGTGAAACGAATGTTTGGGTGAAAGACCGTGGAAAGGGAGAGGTGTCGAATTTCAGGGGACACTTTCGATTAGATCGGCTCGCCGCCGGAGAGTACCCGTTGGTATTCTCCTTCATCGGCTACGAACGCCACGACACCTCAATCGTACTGGCGGAAGGTGAGATGAAGTACCTGGAGGTTTCTCTGAAAGAAAGGCCGATCATCCTTGTCGAGGAAATTGTGGTAACGGCAGGTCGCGTCGTCGGCTACCGTCAATCAGACATTCTGATAAAGGAGACTGCTGCCCACCCGCAAAAAGATCTGGGTGAGTTCCTGCGAAGCGTGCCGAACGTTTCGGCCATTCGTCGTGGAGGGTACGGACTCGACCCTGTGTTGCGAGGATTTCGTTCTGACCAGCTTAATGTCCAGATCGATGGAGAGGCGCGCGTGGAGGGAGCGTGCCCGAGCAGGATGGATCCCCCCGCCTCGCACGTGACCGCTGGCGATCTTGAGAAGATCGAAGTGCTTAAAGGTCCCTTCGCCCTGCGGTTCGGGCCATCCTTCGGCGGCGTGATTAACCTCGTCATGGCTGCACCCGAGCAGTACGAAACGTGGAGCGTCGGTGGAAATCTCACGAGCGGCTATGATTCGACGTTCAACGGCTGGCAGAATCGTCTCACGATTAATGGCGGCAGTCGCCTTTACGACTTCCGGTTGAGCGGAGGGATAAAGAAGTACGGTGACTACACCGACGGTCACGGTGAAACGGTTCCTTCGAACTTTACAAAGCGGGACTTCACACTCAAGTTCGGGGTGAACCCGCTCGTGCAACACCGGCTGCAGCTTTCTCTGCGGCATGTCGCCGCGCGTGATATTCAGTTCCCCTCGCTCCCGATGGATGAACGAAAAGACGACACGAGAATCCTCATTGCCGACTATGCCGCGAAGAACCTGAGTTCGGTTCTCGCCTCCCTTACCCTCAAAGCATATCGATCCGATGTCGATCATACGATGGATAATCGTTTCCGGCCGACCGCAGCAACGGTGACTGCAGAGACGCACGTTTCGACGGCGGTCTCAGGCGCGCGTGCTGAAGTGGGGATGATCGTCGGGTCGTCCGTCCTCTTCGTCGGAACCGACTTCATGCGAACAGAGAAGTCGGGCCTCAGGACGCGGACCTTCCTCACAGGTCCGAGGGCCGGCGCGACTGCTTTCGATAACGTCTGGCAGGACGCGCGCATCACGAACGCCGGTGTGTTCTTGGAGTATCGCTCGGCGATTGCAGGGTTTCAGTTCATTGGGTCCTGGCGGCTTGATGTCAACTCCGCTTCCCCGGACAAACCCGATGCCGGATTTCGAGACCTGTATGGATCGTTGAAGCTCAAGCAAATCAACCCCAGTTTCAGTTTCGGTCTGACACGCACGCTGAGCCGGAATGTGGAGCTGGCAGCCCATGCCGGACGCGGTGTGCGAAGCGCCGGCATCGCCGAGCGGTATATCAATTTCTTCCCCATCGGGCTTGACCGGCTCGACTACGTGGGGAATCCATTCCTCAAACCGGAAGTGAATACAACTATCGACGTCGGGTTGAGGGGGAGAACGATGATCGGCACCGTGAGCGGTAGTCTTTTTTACTCCCATGTGACCGATTACATCTCGTCGGAGATTACGCCCCTTCCTGCAAAGAATCCTGATGTGTTTGGAGTGAAGCGGTTTTGCAACATCGAGTCGGCAACATTGGCGGGGTTCGAGTTAACGTCGGTTACGGAAGTTGCCGATTATCTCCATCTGCAACTGAAGGCGTCCTACACCCGGGCGCGGAACAACAGAGCGCGTGAGCCGCTACCGGAAATCCCCCCCTTGGATATGACTGCTGTGCTTGCTGCGACGATGATGGGAGGGAAGGTGCTTCCCGAGGTTTCCGTTCGGGCTGCCGCCGCGCAGCGGGACATCTCGCCATCGTTCGGCGAAACACCGACGCCGGGATTTGTCGTTGTGAATGGTGCACTCCGACTGAAACCTCACAGGGTGATCAACGCTACAATTGGAGTGAACAACGTTTTCAACAAGGCGTACTATGAGCATCTGAACAGACGTCTTCGAACCACCGGCACACCGATCAATGAACCGGGCCGGTCATTCTTCGCAAACATCGAAATCAGCGCCCGATAAGGACATCTCTTCACTGCAAACGAAAGAGGACTGGCGCCTATGAACACTCTCAAACAACTCCCGCTGCTTTTTCTGCTCGTGCAAGTCACGCTAGCTCAAACGGCGCTGGATCAACTTCGCCCGGCTCTCGGAGAGAAAGTCGGCACTTGCCCGCAGTGCAACATGGATGTCTTTGAGAACATGCTGACGAGGGTCGAGACTGTCACCGGCGATTTGACGGTCTGGGCGTGTGGTTTGGGATGTGCTGTCGCAATGCGTGGGGGAAACATAGCAACATCGATGAGAGTGGTGGACTTCACCGCTCTAGCTATGATTGATGCTCATAAAGCCTGGTTCGTGACTGGAAGCGTCATCATTCCTGCAAGAGCGATGATGCCGGTGTTGGCTTTTGCTTCGAAGGAAGCGGCCGTCTCGTTTGCCGCAACATACGGCGGCACGGCAAGAGATTACGACCAGATGATGGAGCTTGTGAAGAAAGCAGCGCAGGAAAGAAGACGGTAAGCTCGGCGATTTTCTCACGAAGACCGCACATGCCGCTCGGCTCGGCTACCCCCTGCGAAAGAAGAACTTCCGAGGCAGATGGGTGGTTTGTAGAATTCATCCGGTCACAAGGTTCCGGCCCGGAAGCAGACACCCGCTGGGAAACGAAGTTATATCACATACTTCTGGTGGATCCAGAGCGTCTTTGTTCGGGAAGAGTTCCGACGACACGGCATCTATCGGACACTGCATGAGCACGTTCTCCGGATCGCACGGGAGAATCCCGATGTGTGCGGAATCCGTCTTTATGTTGACGGCGCGAATACTCGGGCAAAGCAAACGTATGAGCGACTCGGCATGACGAAGTCCGATTATCAGTTCTACGAGATCGATTTCGTGTTGGGAAAAGACCACTGAGAGCCGAAGACGTTTGCCGGTGGACTTCGCCTTTGGGGTTCATGATGTGTGGGACAGATGAGGAAACGAGGAGGTTGGAATGAACTGTTGCCGGTCTCAGTTGTGCGAGGGAACAAATCGCTTTTTCTCTCGCTGGTCGAAACGATATGCCAAAGATTTTCGGAAGAAAGGGCCGGACAAGATTCAAACGATGATCCTCCGGGGGGTCGGTTCCGACGGCTCTTCGTTCCGCCATATTCTTGACATCGGCTGTGGTGTTGGGTCGCTTCACCTCACGCTGTTGACGCAGGGGGCGCAACGAGCAACCGGTATCGAGGTTTCAATCGGGATGCTTGAGGAGGCGCGAAAGCTTTCCATTGAATTCGGGGTGAAGGATCGGGTTGAATACGTCGCAGAGGATTTCGTACAGGTGGCCGACACAGTCGACCGGGCGGACATTACACTCCTCGACAAGGTGGTATGCTGCTACGACAACCCGAAAGCCCTTCTCGCGGCCTCTCTCGGGAAGACAACCGGAGTGTACGCGTTGAGCCACCCCCGTGAACACATCCTCATCAAGTTGACCTTCAAGCTCCAGATATTCATCAACCGGCTTTTGCGGACGTCTTTTCATCCCTATTGGCATGACTGGGGAGTGCTGAGAGGAATGATCCTCTCCAGCGGCTTTGCTCTGCGCTATGAAGACGCCAGTTTTGTCTGGCGCGTACTTGTATTCGAACGAACTCCGGGGCGCTGAATCCACAATCGATGAAGCATCGCCAAACGATATTGTTCATCCTGATGCTCGCCGGATTTCTGTTGATCGGAGCGCCATCAACCTTCGGTCAAACAGATGATCTTCAGCTGAAGATTCGTCTCGCGCAAAGTTTTGAACAGGCCGGCGAATGGGAGCGAGCGGCAGCGATCTATGAGCCGCTGCAGGCTGCTGATCCGCAGAACTATGTGCTGTTTGACGCACTCCGGCGATGTTACGTTCAGCTGAAGGAGTATGACCAAGCCATGAAGCTTGTGAGACAGCGCCTGTCGACCAGTCCGAACGATCCGGTCCTTCTCTCATCCCTCGGCGCCTTGTACTTTCAGAAGGGGGAACAATCGAGTGCCGATTCAATCTGGAATCTGGCGGTGCAAACCCAGCCGGGGAATACCAATCTCTACCGGCTCGTGGCTTCGCAGATGATGGAGCTCCGTCTATACGAACAGGCCTTGGGGATGTATTTGAAAGCGCGTTCCGAAAGCAGACAGCCGCTTCTGTTCGCAGATGAGCGTGCGATGTTGTATGGCGCGCTGATGCAGTACGGAAACGCGACACGAGAATACCTTGCCGTTCTTCTTGCTACTCCACAACAACTCTCGTACGTGCAATCGCGGCTCACCGGTTTGATCCAGAGGCCGGAAGGATTGGAAGAGGTGCTGAAATCTGCCCGAGCCGTCGTATTGCAGAACCCGGAATATGTTCCTCTTAAGACGCTCCTCGCGTGGTTGTATCTCGAGAAAAAGGAATATCCGGCCGCCTATGAGGAGTATCGCGAGATCGATCGACTGACACGCGCGAACGGTCAGGAAATCTTCAACTTCGCGCAACGCGCCGTCCAAGAACGACTCTATCCGATTGCCGAGCGAGCATTTCGAGAATTCATCGATCGATATCCGTCACACCGGCTTGTCCCGTTCGCCCGCTTCGGTCTTCTTCGATCACTCGAGGAAATCCGCGGCGAGCCCGGTCGATCGGAAGAATCACGCGCACCTCGCCCCACGCTCGGCGCCGCGGAATCCCGCTTCGAAGCCGCCACGTTGATCTCCCAATATGAGGGACTGATAGTCGATTATCCGAATTCCGAAGTCGCAGCGCAGGCATTATTTCGGATCGGGGTGATTAGACACGATGTGCTGTTCGAGCTTGATGCCGCCCTCGATGCATTCCAACGTGTTCGGATCCATCCTCACGCGGCATCCCTGGCTGCCGATGCAACGCTGCGTGTTGCGGAGATTCTCCTCCAGAAGAACATGCTCGCGGAATCACGCAGGAACTGCGAAACCCTGCGCTCCGCTCCTCAGGAGTCTCTGCGTGATCTGGTGACTTACCAGATTTCCCTGCTTGAATATTATGAGGGACAATTCGATTCCGCGCTCGTGGCACTCGAGGGCCTTTCTGCCAACCCCAACAGAGATCTTGCGAACGACGCGCTTCAGCTGATGTATTTCATCAACGAGAACCGATCGTCCGCAGCGGCTCTGAAGGATTACGCGACGGCAGACCTTCTTCTCCGTCAGCATCGATTTTCCGAAGCGTTGCAGCGCTTCGACTTCATCGTGAAGCAGTATCCAACCGCACTTCTCCTTGACGATGCACACATCCGGATTGGCGAGATACTCACCACTCTCGGGAAAATCGATGATGCCATCGCAGTCTATGTGACAGTCGTTGAAAATCTTCCGGACAGCATCGTTCGTGACAAGGCGCTGATGGCCCTTGGAGGGATCTATGAGCGATACAAGGACGATCCCCAGCGTGCAATCGCAACGTACGAGCAGGTCCTGATGAAGTTCCCAACCTCAGTACACGTCGAAGAAGCCCGTCAAAGAATACGCATGTTGCGAGGAGACTCTTTGTGAACCCTCTCCGTCGTCGTGCATCGACCGTTCGATCCCTCATGATTGTCCTGTTCCACTTCGCCCTGTTCTTCCCGGCGGCGCAGGCGCAGACAAAGCTTCTGATTCCCATGGACCTGCAGCAAACAAACCACCTGAAGTCCTACGGTCTTACCTTCTGGGTTCTCGAGCGGGGGGGTGAAGTCGACTGGCTTCTCAATTATCGGGGCGGTTCCTTTTTCATGGACTTCAGCGAGGTGATCGCCCGTGAGTGCCGGGTGAGGGGAGTTGCCTTTGAAAGAGTGGCTGCAGCGCAGGCCGCTACGATATATGCCCACATCCAGCAGGAGGACAACAACATGGATGTGGTACGCCTCGAAAAGGCGCCGAGAATTGCCGTTTATGTCCCCCCGAATTTCAAGCCGTGGGATGACGCCGTCACTCTCGCCCTGGAGTATGCGGAGATTTCCTACACAAAGGTTTGGGATGAAGAGGTGCTCACAGGAAAACTCTCTGAATACGATTGGCTCCATCTCCATCACGAAGACTTCACAGGCCAGTATGGGAAGTTCTACGCCAACTATCGCTTCGCGCCATGGTACGTCGAACAACAGGGACTCTATGAGAGAGAAGCGAGGCGGCTCGGGTATCGGAAAGTCTCAGATGCGAAGAAGGCCGTGGCGCGCGCAATAAGAGATTATGTGGGGAGCGGCGGTTTTATGTTCGCGATGTGTTCGGCCACCGACAGCTACGATATCGCTCTCGCCGCCGAAGCAGTTGACATCTGCGACATCATGTTCGATGGCGATCCGCCCGATCGTGATATTCAGAAGAAACTCAATTTTTCGCGAACCTTCGCGTTTGAACACTTCACGCTCGATCCAAATCCCATGCGGTATGAATATTCCGATATCGACATTCCGCCCAGCGATCCGCCGGCCCTTCGAGATCCCAATACCGATTACTTTACGCTCTTTGAGTTCTCTGCGAAGTACGATCCTGTCCCGACCATGCTGACGCAAAATCACGTCGCCATCATCAAGGGATTCATGGGTCAGACAACGGCATTCCGGAAGGGACTCCTGAAGCGGACTGTTATCAGACTTGCCGAACGCGAAGGGACTGAGGAAGTGAAGTATATCCACGGCAACGTCGGACGCGGCACGTTTACCTGGTACGGCGGTCATGATCCGGAAGATTATCAGCACGCTGTCGGCGATCCCCCGACCGATCTCTCTCTCCACAAGAATTCCCCCGGATATCGGCTCATCCTCAACAACGTTCTTTTCCCCGCCGCGAAGAAGAAACAGCAGAAAACGTAGCATCTGGCCTCACCGTACGATTGCCCCCCCCGTACAACACAGCGGCGGCACCAATGTCTCATTGACGCCGCCGCTGACGAAACTAGGAGTCTTGGCTCTTCGTGGAATCCCCTCCTAGTTTGTAATGGTCCAGGTAACGGTCTTCGACGCGGGAATCGACGCAGGATCCACAGTTGCGTTTGCGGTGAATTGGAACGTGTAATCTTCGTTGCCCGCTCCTCTTGGCATCCCTGTACGAACATCTGTCGGTGCAGTCGTCAGAGGTGAAAACGCACCTGCTCCGATTCTGAGCTGAAGAGTGCTTCCCGCCGGCATATCACTGTCGAGCTCTGCCGTGATTTTCGTTGGCGCCTGGTTGGTCACCCAGCGATACGTTCCTGCCGCAGTCGCCGGTGTGAGCGCAATCTGATCGACCGTACCAGTCGTGATTGAGAGACTGTGCGATGCCGCATCCGGCGCAACAAGCATGACCGAGCCGATGGTGAGGTTGATCGTTTGATTGGCCGTCTGACCATACAGCGTGCCGGTGAGCAAAACGATCCCAAGAACGACCATCAATATGAGTCCGGTTCGTTTCATTGATCTATCTCCTTCTGTTATTTTGATTCGAAATATTCCAATTCTTCTGACATATGATCCCCAAATGGCGTGCCAACGCGATTATGGCCTATTTTCGTGAAAATTCCCACTCTCCGATCGATATCTGTTTCTAAGTGAGACACACGTATCATCACGAGACTTTCGTCGGTGCGACTGTGAAATGGTACAAGATTCGCTGATCGGGCGGAACATCCTGCATAAGCCAGCTCGTCGTACAAGCAAAGCGGCGTCGGTTATTGATCCGACGCCGCTTTGTGGGGAGACCTGCTGGGGATTGTTCCCTGACTGGCTACTCTTAGTCGGTCAACGTCAGTGTCACTGTCCGGGCTCCGCTCCACTCGCCAGCGCTCGCCAACGCTTCCAGCGTATAGGTCGCCGTCTTGGTCGCATCGGCACCCTTGGCAATGGCTGTAACAACGTCAACTGCGGTCGTGCTGAGTGTCTTCTGACCTTCTGAAGTTCCCTTCACGCTTGCAAGATCTGCCTTCAGCGTAATATCGGTCGGCATATTAGAATCGATCTGTGCCGTGATCTTCATATTGGTGTTCTTGTTATGCGTGATGCTATAGTCACCCGAACCATTGACACTCGTCAGAGCATCGACACCGGCGACGCCATCATTGATAGTGAGATTGATCGCTCCGGCTGAGGTAGAGATCTTTGTGACTGCGTTGACTGCAAGATTCAAATTGTGTGTCGCTGATGCCTGCGCAAATGCCGAGCCGGCAACCAGGAGGCTAAGAGCGAACACGGCGAACACTGCTGTCATCTTTTTCATTGCTGTAACTCCTTGAAATAATATTGATGTTGTTGGTTTCATTGTTCTGGTCTACTATTCCCCAAACCCCATGCCAAAGTCGAATTTCCCCTGTTCTGGCCGAACTTGACGGCCCAGCCGATATTCCACGTTCGTAATTGAGATGATCGTTTCATATCGATACGTTTACCTAGATTCCCCTGAATCATACGATTCTCGAACCTGAAGGGGGAATTGAGAAGAGACATGAAGTCCTTCTTGGCTCATTTTGAGTCAGATGAACCCTATTGAGATTGGCCCACCCGCAAGAACAGCGAAAAATCAACAAGATTTCAATTGGTACGGAGCTTGCACAAGGTATCTCAGAATCAATTGATGAAACGATCAACAGAGGGCACTACCATGCAACAGGCAAGAGTTCTCCATACGGAGGTCCTTGAACAAGACCGGGATCATCTCCTGTCGACGCTTGAGCGACTGAAGATTGAATTCCTCAACAGGGTCTCTCATGAGTTCCGAACCCCGCTGACAAGCATCATCGGGTATTCAGACCTCCTGCGAGACGAACGATCACTCGATCCGGAGCAACAAGCCGAGATCGTTCAAATCATCGGGGACGAGAGCCGACGACTTTCTCGTTTGCTGAACGACTATCTGGATCTGGCCCGACTCGAAAGCGGCAGAACTGCTCTTTTGAAGCAGAATACCGATCTGGTCGGACTGGTCAACCAGGCGATCAATGTTCTTCAGCCGATTGCCCGGCGACGCTCAATCACGATCGAATTCGAAATCCCTGCGGAACAGATGATGGTCAAGATCGACCCGGCTCGTATTCTCCGAGCTCTGCTCAACATTCTCAGCAGCTCGCTGAAGTTCACTCCCGAGCGGGGAAAGATCAAGATCAACCTCCATGCTTCCGCCTCCTACATGGAGATCCACGTATCGGACAACGGACCCGGCGTTTGCGACGACGGACTTCCCTTCCTTTTCAATATCTTCGGCAACGGCAAGGACCCCGTGCGAGAAGCCCAAGGGGCTGAATTGGGTCTTGCTATTGCGAGATATCTTGTCGAACTTCACGGCGGAAGCCTTGGAGTCAACGGCACGAAAGGGAGTGGGTCGGTCTTCACGATCCAGGTTCCTCAGAATTGATACAACGCGTATCATTTTGCGTCACAACAATTGAAACTCCCGCTCACGCCGAGGGCTCCGATTTGGAAATGTGAGATGCCCTGGCCCGTGGTCGGGAGTTTACCATTTCAATCGACTCCCCCGCCAGCGACTCCATTTGACACCACTCATGACTCCCTGCGTTGTTGGCTCCTCAACGAGGCAATGGGTATTGTCTGAGGGCCTTGAGGCTTCCGGTCTTCTTCTCTCATCTACCACTCTGAACCGACAGTACTATGCCCGCATGCATTATCGACGTCATCGAAGACGAGCCCTCCATTTCCCGTATCATGGAGCACTGGATTACGAAGCGATGGGGACACACCGCGAGAGTCTTCCCAGACGGTGAAGCCTTCTTCCGAAACCTTGGCACCAACGATGAGCCCCACCTTGTCCTTTCGGATATCATGTTGCCGGGTATGAATGGGATCGAAATTCTCCAATCGATCAAGTCCAGCCATCCTCATTTGCCGGTGATCATGATTTCGGCTCAGGCTCAGATCGACACGGCAGTCAACGCTCTGAAACTCGGTGCGTCTGACTACTTTAGCAAGCCGGTTGATTTCAACCGCCTCGAACACGCGATCAAAACGGCACTCGAGGTGAGTCAATTGACCAAGGAGGTCGAACGACTTCGATCAGCCGTCAGCGAAACGATTCATTTTGACAACATCATCTCCAACGACGGCGCGATGCAGGAGGTGTTCAAGCTGGTCAAGAAAGCCAAGGATAGCGACATCACGGTGCTGATTCAGAGGGAGAGCGGAACCGGAAAGGAACTCATCGCACGAGCCCTTCATTTCAACGGAAAACGAGCGTCGGGCCCCTTCGTTATTATGAACTGCGCCGCAATTCCGCGCGAGCTTCTGGAAAGCGAACTGTTTGGACACGAACGGGGATCCTTCACGGGAGCGGTACAGCGTCGCATCGGCAAATTCGAACAGGCAAACATGGGAACCCTGTTCCTGGACGAAATCGGTGAACTCGATCCCGGTTTGCAGGCCAAACTGCTGCGGGTGATTCAATCCGGTGAGTTTGAGAGGGTAGGAGGAAACGAGACGATCAAGTCCAACGTCCGCCTTGTTACTGCGACCAACCGCGACCTTCGGAAAGAGGTAGGGGAAGGAAACTTCCGTGAGGATCTTTACTTTCGACTTTCGACGTTTCCGATTCTCATTCCCCCGCTCCGCCAGCGGCGCGGTGATATCCTTCCGCTCGCTGAACACTTTCTCAGGCGATTTGCCAAAGATGCAAACAGGGGAAAGCTGACATTTTCCCGAAACGCCATGAAGAAGATCTATCAGTATCCCTGGCCGGGAAATGTCCGTGAGCTTGAAAACGCAATTGAGCGTGCGGTGGTCCTCGTCGAAGGAGAGATTCTGACAGAAAACGACTTGCCCCTCATCGTCTCATCGTTCTCCTCACAGCAATCGGGGGAGGTTCCTGCCCCCACGGCATTTGACGACACTTCGCCCGTGCTTCCTCTCGAACGCGTGAAGGAAATGGCCCTTCGCCACGCATTAAAGACTACGGATGGAAACATCGCCGACGCCGCCAACAGACTGCAGATTGGCCGCGCAACGTTCTATCGGATGCTGAAGAAATACAAAATCGACGCTCACTAGTGGACTGTTACGATGATTGTGTGACATTGGCATAATGCCGGGCCATGGTTTCTCGTGCCCGGTTCGTGGTAAAGCGCCACGAGATGGTGGTTCGATGACGGTTACGCTGTTGCTCCCATGAGCGAAC
>VGVZ01000029.1 GCA_016873805.1 Ignavibacteria bacterium | reverse complement strand
GTGTCTTCTCATACGTGATATCCTATGAATCTGGAAATTGATGGTTGAATGTGTGTTCAGCACGACGGATGGGAGAGCCTGCCCGCTGTACGAACGCTGTGTTTTGGGCAGGCAGGGATTCCCGTCCTACCTGTGACACGTTACGGTTTATCTAAAATGATGTCTGACAACGACCGCGCAATGGGCGTGAGGTTTATTCCCTCCAGATTGCACATCAACACGAGGGCAAATTTTCTGTCGGGACGCATATACAAATACGTGCGCACTCTCTGCTGGCTCCCGCTGTGCGCAACTTCACGCTCCCCCTTGTACTCGCTGATGCGCCACCCCAACGCGTACGCAGCTCCCGGGGCATCTGAAGCCGGCTTTCCATCGCGGGTTTTCTGCGGGGTGAACATCATTCGCACCGTCTCCGGTTTGAGTAATCCATTCGTCTGGACCGCAATTGCAAACTTCGCCAGATCATTGACAGTTGAGATGTATCCGCCCCCCGGAATTTTGTAGCTCGTGTTTGCCAGAGCGGAATTCAGGAGCTCGCCGTTCGGTCCTTTTCGATATCCCTGTGCCCGGTTCGGAATGATCGCCGATACCTCATCAACCTGAATCCGATCCATAGAAGCAGGAACAAAAACGAACTTCTTCATGTACTCCACATACGGCATCCCGGATGCTCCTTCAATCACACACCCAAGGAGATTGTACCCGTATGTCGAATAGAGGTACTTTGTCCCGGGCTCATGTTCGAGCGAATCATCCTTGAAAATGCTCAATCCATCCGCGAGAGAATCGAACTGTCGGGTGAGCATGATTTCGTCCCCGCGGTAATGACGGATGCCGCCGATGTGCGCGAGAAGCTGTCGCGCCGTGACCCGCCATCGTTTTGCGGGAAAGGAAGGACAATATGTTTGAATGGGGAGATCGAGATCGATTCTCTTTTGTTCGGCAAGTTGCAGGAGGGCTACTGCAGTCAACGGTTTCGAAATCGAGGCAAGACGATATGCGGTCGTCGCCTTCGCCGGAACGTAATTCTCGATGTCGGAAAAGCCATAGCCGTTCGACCAGACCAGCTTGTGGTCGACGACCACGGCAATCGAGAGTCCCGGAATGCCGAGCTTCGGCATCTCCGATGAGATTTCCTTCTCCAATCGTTCGATCGTTTTCGGGGCAAGTGCATTTTGTGCGATGCAGACAGATACGAAGAGAGATAGAAAGAACAGGAGTACAGCTTTCGGTTTGACAATCATGGCGTTGGATTCCTTTGCCGTAGATGCAGGTCGGTCAGACAACACGATGGATGATACTCTTCGATGTACTATCGTGGCTGCAGGCTGGTTATGTACTCTTCGCGAAGTTTGACAGGGGTCGTAGTTTGTGAGGAAAAGTTTCGCGAATCAGCGCTCTCGCCAGAACGATCGTCGGATCGATCAATTGGATTCCTTCTTCCTCGCCCTCCGGAATTGCGAGCGGTATCTCTGTGCAACCCAGAATGACGGCTTCCACTCCTTTCCCGCGAAGATGCATGATCCCTTCCAGCAGTTGACCGCGGGCACGTGTTGTCACCGGATTCGATTGCGCCTTGATGCCATACGCCGGATTGTAAATCGCATCATGCACGAGCGATTCCTGAACGTGTTGATCCGGTGCGACGATGTTTACCCCGAGCGGCTCAAGCACCATTGGATAGATGCGCGTGTGATACGTGCCCGTTGTTGAGAGAAGTCCGATGGTTTTCACATGAGCAAACGATTCCCGAACGAACCGTCCCACCTCTTTGATCATATGGAGGAGTTTGACCTGGTAGCCTGCCTCGTTGATCTTCGCCACAAGAGGAGAGATGATTTGCGGCGCGTGTGCCGTGTTGCATGGTATCCCGGCCACTGTCGCTCCGGCCTGTGCAAGCATCGTGATAACGGGGAAGATGGAATCCGCGGGATTTCGATTTGATTTGCCGGTCACAAAAAGCGTCCGGTCTTCGATCTCTTCCGGGGCAGAGACGAGCACCAACGGGAGATGTTCCTGATCGCGGGTGGCAATGGTCTGATCGAATACTTTCTTTGCGAGATCAAGACCCGCGTAAGGGCCCATACCGCCCACGATGCCGATGAGTGGCTTCGAATTCATTCACGTTCCTTCACATTCCGTCTGTCTGAGTGGGAGGGAGGAATCACCCATTCCTTGGCTCAGATTTGTGCCAAATTAGCGGATTGTGGTCTGATAGGCAAGGACTCGTTGATCGGTTTCCGGGGGAGCAACTTTTGGTCGTTTCGCGCATCTTTACTTATAGGCTCCACAAAACCAGTCCGATCGCACTGGCGAAACTTGAATAACGCAGAAGAACAAGCTCTCGTTGCGCGACTCCAGAAGGGTGAGTGTAAGCTCTTCGGGGCGTTGTACGAACGGTACCGGCGTCCGCTTTTCGCGTACTGCTATCGCCTTCTCAACGGCAAGGAGAGAGCTGAGGATGTTTTGCACGAGGCGTTCCTCAAGGCATACGCTTCGCTCGACGGATTGAACGACCCGGCGCTTTTCCGCGTCTGGCTTTTTCGAATCGCCCGGAACGAAGCATATGGTCTGATGCGGAAACCTCAGCATCGCCCATACGACGATGCCGAGGATGTTTGGAGTGAACAAACGCCTTACGATTCGCTTGTTGCGCTGGAGCAAACGGAAATTGTCAGGAAGGCATTGCAGTCCTTGAAAGATGAATATCGAGAGGCAATCGTGTTGCGAGAGTTTGAAGGCTTTTCGTACGTGGAGATTGCGGAGATCACGGGAGACACGGAGAGTTCCGTGAAGTCACGGTTGTTCAAAGCGCGCAAGGCGCTGATCAAGAAACTTGAACCATTCTTTGGGAAGGAGTAAGGGAGATGAGTTGCGAGGTATTTGAACGGCAAATCAGTCAAGCGATCGATCACGAATTAAACGATACGGACGCAGTGGACCTTTTCAGCCACATGAGCGGGTGTGCCGGCTGTCGAGAGTTTCATCGGTCATCGCTGAAATTGCACACAATACTTCTCAAATCCGACGATGGAGCGTACCTGGAGCGAGCGACGCCGCGGGGCGATATTCGCCGCGGAGTTCCAAGCGCTACGGGAAAGCCATTCGCCTTCTTCCGCAGATCTCTTACCATTTCCCGTCTCGCCGCTGCGGTTGTTCTGGCCCTCACGATCATCATCACGGCAACTATCTCATCTGTCTGGAGCGCCAAAGCAACCGGCGATTCGATTCGCATCGAATACGTCTCAACGTATCCGTTAATTGATGTGCAAGAGTACTCCCTGATCGAAAAGAAACCACAGTGAAATGAAGGGACCTATGCCATGAAACAGAATTTCGTCATCGCGGCAATTGTGATCACCTTTGGTTCTTCTGCAGTCGCGCAGACGCCGGGAAGGCCGGATGTTCACACGGTATCGGGCATTGCCAGTGGCACGCTGGCCAAGGCATCTTTGCAGGACACCACGTATTTCATTGAAGTCGACGAAATGCCTAAACCGGTAGGTGGAATGATGGCAATGGCCAGGAATGTCCGGTATCCGGACTCAGCGAAGAAGGATACCGTTGAGGGAACAGTCTATGTTGAGGCATTTCTTGATGAAAAGGGGGCAGTGGTAAAGACGGCCATCGTGAAAGGCGTCCGTTCTGATCTTGACCAGGCCGCACAAGCGGCGGTTCAATCAACGAAGTTCACTCCGGGAAAACAAAAAGGAAAGCCGGTCAGGGTACGAATTTCTATCCCAATACGATTTCGTTTGAGTCCCGACGAAAAGCCATCCTCACTTCCTCCTCCCGGACCGGTTCGTCGGCCAACGATCATGACTGAAGCTCGGTTCGAGAAGCTTCAACGTTCGATCGTGTATCCCGAGATTGCTGTGCGCGCGGGTATTGAGGGAATGGTGCAGGTTCAGGTGCTGTTTCGAAACAGAAGCATCTCACAGGTAAACGTGCTGAGAGGACTCGGTGCGGGATGCGACGAAGCGGTCATTCGTGCCGTGGCGACATATGATTTTAGTCAGGATCCTCTCTACGAACGATATGCCGACAACGGGAGCGTGACCGTCACTGTTCACTTCGTTCTGCCCAAGTAGTGCGATCTCATTCCTGAGCTGACGACGGTACCTCCCGATTCGTGAATACTCAAAAGCCGAGGCGCTCGTTTTGAACGTCTCGGCTTTCCATTATTTCTTCTCCAACTTCCGGAGCTCCTCGAAATACTTCCGTATCAATTCCTGATAGTCTTTTGAATATCCCTGCTCGAGAGCTTTCAGCAGATCCTCGTAGAGCCGGTTTCTTCCCTCCAGCGTTTCGGGATCAAGTTCCCCCGGATTTCTCCGGGCGGTTTGCGTTCCTGTCTGTGCCCGGCGGCGTTTTTCGAAATCCCGTTCCCGCATCGAACGCGCGGCATCAAGCAGTCGCGAGAGAATCCGATCCTGTTTCTGAATCGTCTCGGGATTGATTTGTGCTTGTTCCAGATTTCTCACCACTTCCCGCATTTCCTCCCCGATCCTCTCCAAATCTCCCAGAATTCTGTTTTGCTCCATGCTCGCCTGAGCTTCCCGATTCAGCTGCTCGAGTGATTTTCGCACTGCTTCCTGCTCCATGGCAAGGCGAGCCGCTTCTGACGCGAGACGCTCTGCTGCTCCTTCTCCCAGTTGCTGCGTCTGGGCATTGATCGACATCTGTTGTGCCGCGAAGGACTGGAGTTGTTGCATCAATCCTGCCATTCCACTGCTTCCGCCGGCCTGCATCATGGCCTGCATTGCATTCTGCACCTGCATGGACGCCTTGTTCAGGGAGGCCATGGCCTGCCGTTGCTCTTCCGACGCTTGTTGAGCGCTCCGGATTTCCAGCGATCGCAGGGCGGCATGCATTCTGCCGAGCGCCTCACCCAGCGCCTTTCCCATCTCCGGCGTAACGGCAAAGGAGCGTTGCGACAGCTCCGCAAGTCCTGCAATCACGTGTTGAAGATCGTGCACAATCCGCATCTGGTTTTGCGCGTTTTCTCGAAGTTGCGGCGAGTTTGGGAAGGCAGTCTGGGATTGAGATTTGAGCGATTCCTGGCGACGCGACAGCTCAAGGAGATTCTGAATTGCACGCCTCAGTTCATTGATGGCGTATCGCGAGTGCTGCCGGAGCATTTCTTCCTGCATCATGCTCAGATCCTGTGCGTATCGGCTCAATGCCTGCTCTGCTTGCAGTTGAAGTTGTCGCGCGGATTGCATCTTGCCGCTTCTGAGATCCCGTGCCGCCCCCCGCATCAAAGAATCAAGACCTGCTTCGCGCAGCTGTCGATTCAGCTCCTCAAGCCGATCGACCGGCATTTCCGCGAAGAATTCCTCCATTCGTGTATGCAGGGTCCCGGCTGCGGTTTCCAGTTGTTCTTCCTTCTGCAGAAGATCGGATTGTCTCTGCGCCATTTCTTCGAGTTCCCGCGTCGACCGGGATTCTCTCAAGCTTTCATCGCCGAGTTGGCGCTGGAGATCGGAGAGCTCCTCCGAACGCTTTCTGAGCTCATCCAGCTTTTGTTCTATTTGAATCCGTTTGAGCAGACTCATCGTGCGTTCGATCGAGGCGCGGAATCGCTCTTCGGAGAATGTGAGTTGCTGAAGCGCCTGCTGCATCTGATCGCGATTCATGTTCTGCATCGCCTGTTGCATCTGGCGTAGTGCGCGGTTGAGTTCTTCCGAATTCAGCTCCTGGAACAGCTGCTGCAGCTCGAGGTATTTTTC
This sequence comes from Ignavibacteria bacterium, assembly GCA_016873805.1. Taxonomy (GTDB): domain Bacteria; phylum Bacteroidota; class Ignavibacteria; order UBA10030; family UBA10030; genus VGVZ01. Next base: position 31,511 of record VGVZ01000029.1, on the reverse strand, counting down.
AAGTGTCTCGATGGAGAGGACGTTTTGCTGCTGCATCTGTTCGATCATTCGATCGAGATTGCCTTTTGTCTTTTCGATCTCCTTCTGCAGCTGCTCGTAGCGCTTCACCAGGTCTTCCATCCGCTTCTGCTGCTGCCAATCGATCTCCTTGTTCTTCTTCATATCAGCGGAAATCTCTTCGACGCGCTCGCGAAGTTCTTTCGCGGTCTCCAGTCCTTCCTCAATTTCCTGCAGCGATTGTTCGTGTCCCTTATCAAGTTCGGCAAACACTTCCTCCAGAGACGGGAGGCGCAACAGATACATCTGGCTCCGTGAGGATTTCGGACCGCTCACGTCATCGTTGTCAAACGCTTCCACGAAATACTCGACAACGTCTTCCGGGACGAGGCTCAAGGGAGTCAGGTTCCACTCATGGGTAACGTGCACTTCTGAAGCGAAGCCTCGAGGAAACGGTATCTCGGAAAATCGAAATTCCTCGGTCGGCGGCTCATACCGTGAATGGGATAGTCTGTATCCCAACCGGAGTCTGGAGATGGCGAAATCGTCACGCGCCTCAACGCCCAAAAGCAGTTTTTGATCTCCTGCGATGTCGACATTTCTTCCGGGATAGATAATTGACACCGTGGGATGATTGTCCGGCAGGATGGTCAAAGCGTATGAAACCGGATTGCGATTCTCCAGACCATCGACGTCTTTCAGCTCTATCCTGTATCGTGTCTCCTCGCTGAGAGGAAAGGATGTCTCGAACCTCTCCCCACGAATCGTTAGCGGTTGTCGGGTTCCGTTTCCGAAAACGATCATTCCCTCGCGGAGATTCTTGCTCGCGGCACCGCGCAGAGACACCCTTGTCCCCTTGAGTGCAGCGACGTCCCCGGCAAACTCCTCCTGCACTCTCTGCGGAAGATTCGAATAGCGAGGATAGTCCAATCTCACCTGAAGCGATCTGATAATCGGACGATCGACAACGGTGATCTGATAACGGCTGCTCGCTTCATCTTCGAGAACGACTTGATACTCCAGCGAGGTGCGAAGATTTCTCATGACTGTTCGGAATGATCCTTCTGTTGATTGCGGCAAGTCAAGCTGCTCAAATTCTTCGACTCCCCCGGACTTCCAGCGAAGCGAGGGTCGAAGTTCCGTCCCGCCCCCCAACCAGCTGTCCGTCGTCGTGACATGAACCGAGATTTCGACATCCTCTCCCTTCACAACTTCCACATTTCCCGGCAATACGGCGAACTCGAACCGGTGAGGAGCGGCAAAGTCCCGGCCATACATCAGCAGGCGGTGAGCCGCGTCCAGTACAGACGACGGAGAAACCGAAACGACCGACACGGCCACAAGTGCGGAAACGGCCGCAGTGCGTGCGGCGTTTCGCAGAGGCCTTCGATTCACGACTTGGGTGAAGTCCAGATGCCGTATAACATCCGCAAGCTCACGCGCGGCCTCGTCGACAAACTCCTCAGAGATACGTCCCTCCTCGGCAGCAAGCCCCTCACGAATCTGCATAACATTCAAGAGGCGATCTTTGATCGACGGAAAATACTCCCCAATCCTGCGTGCAACGGCCTCGCTGGAGATCGACGGCAGGATTTCGAAAACGGTCAGAAGGGGCATCAGAATCTGGCGGGCGAGGAGAACAGCAAGGAAGATCAGGAATGCATAGGCAAGGACCGTTCGAATCGGTGAATCGAAACGAAACAATGTTTCACCACATACAAGCAGACCGATAGTCCAGATCGTGATCGTGAAGAACCGAAGTCCCGCGACGAGCGCGATCTGTTTTGTATGCGCCGCACGGTATTGTGCGATGTGTGACTCGATCGCCGATATGTTGAGGCGGTCATTCACAAGATGCCTACTGCGTCAACGCCCACACGACAATGTTTGTTCCAAAGCGGAGTGCCTCGACCCGCACGGACTCCGGATCGCCGTGGACTTCTGCATCGACCCATCCGTCGCTTGGATTCGATTCATAAGTGTAGAGGACGATCAATCGCCCTTTATGAAAGAGCCCGAATGCCTGTGGAGGTTTTCCGTCATGCTCATGAGTTTTCGGAACGCCGTTTGGAAACGGGAAATGGGCGCGGAAGAGCCCATAACTCAGCGGTAATTCGACAAGATCGAGATCCGGGAAGACCCGTTTGATCTCACGCCGGAATGCTTTGTCCAATCCATAGTCGTCATCGACATACAGGAATCCCCCGTTCAAGAGGTAGAGTCGAAGTCGTTCCACCTCGAGATCCGAGAGCACGATATTGCCATGACCGGTAAGAAAGAGGAACGGATAGGTGAAGAGCCGCTCATGCGAGAGTTCGACGAATTCGTAGCGCGGATCAGCGTCAATGTTCGTATGCTCAAGCACGAACTTCAATAGATTGACCTCTGCTGAGGGGTCGTTGTACCAATCACCGCCCCCATGATACTTGACCCGCGCAATGCGAAATTGACTCTCGATTCGTGACTGCGCCGTGGTGATTGAACAGAGGAGGAGGACCAGTGCGACAAGGACAAAGCGTTTCATGGTACAATGTAGAAAAAGCGCGAGCGAGAAACAAAGAGAGTGATCAACGGACCGTCGACAGCAGAATCGAGATGCGAGAAGTTCTACCGTTTGGGAGGGCTCGATACAACAATTCCGGCCTCGGCGGTGAGACCGGAATTCGTTCAAGGGGGATTATGCATCGTGAGGAAATCGACCGAGAGCGATGGCAACGATGATTCGGCCCGACGAGGAGGGATGCCCGTTGCAGCATGCGGTCTCCCGGCGCTTCGTCCGGCCGAATGGATCGGAGCGGCATTAGTCCATGATCTTGCGGAGAAATGCCGGTTTATCGGGATCTGTTTTGTCGATTTTCTCTTTTTCTTCTGCTCCATCACGGAATGCGCTGAACGGGAGCTCGACACCCCGTCGTCGAAACGTCGGTTCATCGAATTTCTGAAGCTCCGCCGGTCCGGATGGAATGCGCTCAACAAGTGTCGTCACCGGGCGGGAAGGTTTCACGGCAGCGGCTTTCTTGTTGAATCCCGTGGCAATGACCGTGACCGTAATTTCTTCGGTCATCTCGTCGTCAATCACCGTTCCGAGAATGACGTTCGCATCGTCGCCGGCGGCTTCGTGGATAATGCCGGTCGCCTCGTCCACCTCGACAAGCGTCATGTCTTTGCCGCCGGTGATGTTGACCAGAATGCCCTGGGCACCGGCGATCGAGATCCCTTCGAGGAGCGGGCTTGAGATGGCCGCGTTCGCTGCTTCGATGGCGCGATTCTCCCCGGTTGCCACACCCGTTCCCATCAAGGCATCACCCATCTCACGCATGATGGTCCGAACATCGGCGAAATCGACGTTGATGAGGCCCGGGACAGTAATCACTTCCGAGATGCCGCGCGTGGCGTTGTAGAGAACCTGATTCGCAAGCTCGAACGCATCGAGGAGCGGGGTGCGCCGATCGATGATATCAAGCAGTTTCTGATTCGGAATGATGATCAGCGTATCGACCTGTTTCTTCATCTCCTCGATACCCAGATCGGCCTGTTCACGCCGTTTCTTCCCTTCACTGGCGAAGGGCTTGGTAATGATGCCGACCACCAGAGCGCCGACGCTCTTGGCAATATTTGACACGAGGGGTCCGCCGCCGGTGCCCGTTCCGCCCCCCATGCCGGCGGTCACGAAGACCATATCGCTGCCGGTGAGGGCTCGGGCAATCTCCTCTCGGTCCTCCTCGACGGCCCGATAGCCGATACCCGGATCTGCGCCGGCGCCGAGGCCACGCGTGAGGTTTTTGCCTATTTGAATTTTGTGTGACGCTTTGTTCCGTTCGAGCGCTTGCAAGTCGCAATTGATCGAAACAAAGTCTACTCCAATGAGCCCTTTGTCGATCATGCTGTTGACGGCGTTTCCGCCTCCGCCGCCAACACCGACTACTCGGATTTTGGCTCCGCGAGCAGAAGAAGTATCGAGTTCTATCACGATGGATCCTCCCTTTGGATTGTTTAGTTTGTTAGTACTTCACATTCGCATGAGACAAGTATTGAGTATCAAGTATGGAGTATAAGTATTAAGTATTTAGTATCAAGTATTAAGTATTAAGTACTAAGTATTGAGTATGATGTATGAGTGCTGAGCAGACCGCGCGAGGAATCCACGCGCGCATCTACGGTTCGATCCCGCGAAGGACGGCTCGCTGGAGACCAACCAGCATGGCAATGATTTCTTGTCCCTCCGCCACCAATGTCTCGTACTCAGCTTCATCTATGTAATCCTGTGTTTTGGCAATATCCGCACAACCGCCACATTCAAATCCTGAACGAATTGCGTAGCCGAGGAACCTTGCAAATTCGCGTTTAGATTTGTTACCTGCTCCTTCGGCGATGTTCAGCACTACTGAATCCGAAGCCCTTCGAAATTGCGATGTCAAGGAGAACAATTCATCCCTCGGAAACAGCGCCGTCGTCAAGCGAACCTTGCGCGTAAACCGCAGCGCTCGGGCATAGACATCAAGTTGACGAAAATCATGCACTTCGTTTCCCCCCTTTATTCATCTGTTGTCTTATCCTCGCCTACAATCTCCCCATATTCACTTCCCACTCTCTACTCTCTACTTTCCACTTTCTACTCTTCACTCACAGCTCATCAAACCATCTCTTCATCCGTTCGAACACATTCTTGAACGATCCTTTTCCTTTTCCGTTTTTCATCACCGCAGTGATGTTTGAACGATCGCGATGTTTCAATTCATGGAGAACCAGTCCAACCCCCGTCGCGTAGATAGGATTTTCGATTTCGCGAACGAGTCCCGATGCGAATCCCGAAGGGATACCGATCTTCACCGGCATTCCCATCACCTCCTTCGCGAGTTCCGATGTCCCCTTGATCAATGATCCGCCGCCGGTGAGGACCACGCCGGCCGACAAGTGCCGGGAGTATCCCGATCGCTTGATTTCCATTGCCGCGATTTCCAGAATTTCTTCCATGCGCGGCTGGATTACTTCACACAGCAGCTGCTTGTCAATCTCGATGGGTGGCCGGCCCCCGATGCCGGGAAGCACGATGGGATCATTGTTCACCAGCGCCGGCTTGAACGCAAAGCCGTGATCCTGCTTCAGTTTTTCTGCTTGCTCCGTCAGGATTCCAAATCCCTTCCGGATGTCGTCCGTGACCTTCTTTCCTGCAATGCCGATCACCGCCGTGTGTCTGATCGTCTTCTCTTCGAAGACGGCGAGATCCGTGGTTCCGCCGCCGATGTCGAGCAGAGCAACACCGACTTCCTTCTCCTCGTCATCCAACACCGCGTAGCTCGAGGCCAGCGGCTCCAGTACCATGTCGTTGACCTGGAGTCCGGCTCGTTGGACACAGCGGTAGATGTTTTGCGCCGCCGTGATGAGACCGGTGATGATATGGACGACCGCTTCCATCCGAACGCCGGACATGCCGACCGGATCGTAAATCCCATCCTGGCCGTCGACGATGAACTGCTGCGGAATGACATGAATAATCTTCCGGTCGGAGGGAAGTGCGACACGCCTCGTATCGGCAATCAACCGTTCAACATCTTCCTGTGTAATCTCGTTGTCGGGCCTGCTGATAGAGACCACGCCTCTGCTCTGAAAGCTCTGAATATGATCTCCGGCAATCCCGACGGTGACGGTAGAGATCTTCACGCCGGACTGCGATTCCGCCTCCTTAATCGCTGTTTGAATAGATCTCACGGTCTTGTCGATGTTTGTCACGACGCCGCGCGTTAGACCATCCGAAGGACTTCGTCCGATCCCCAGAATGCTTAGTTTTCCGGGACGAGTCTCGTCCGGCGCGGCAACAATCGCGCACACTTTGGTGGTTCCTATATCCAATCCGACTGCAATTTCGTTTTTCATACGTGCTCGCTTCTCAAGAACTCCGGTGAAGGTACTACAACGATTTTGCGTCGTTCCATCGAACGACGATTTGATTCTCGAACCGGAGATCGATGTATTCGATGTGCTGCGATCCCCGGAGACGTGCCACATCGTGCCAGAACGTTTCCAGATACACGAGTTTTCGAACCGACTCTCCCCGACCATAGATGATCGGCGCTCCCCATTCCGTCGCATACAGAATAATGTCTCCTCCGTTCCGAAGACGGATTTCGGAAATCAAGTGATAGACCTCTTTGCTCACCATTTTTGCCGCCGCGAGTATTTCGAGACACTCGCCGATGTCCTGGTGCTTCAGTTGCAGCCCCGGTTTCAACGGCACTCCCGCCGGGAGTCCGCTCACCACGGGAAGATCAAGAAGCTCGCGGGAGAGCGCCTGCGGCAACACGACGCCCGTCTCGTCAATGTACATCGTCTCCTGGCGGCTGATCATTGCGAGAGGCGCACGTTCGACGACGGTGATTTTCAGCGTCGAGGGAATATCCCGTTCGACCACGACGGATTTGACGTAGGGATGCGCGGCGATATCATGTTGCACCGCCAACAAATCGACATCAAACAATCTGTCCCCCTCACGGACATGGGCGAGTTGACGAATCTCGTTCGGATGGATGATGCGGGTTCCCTCGATCGAGACTTGTTTCACGATCAGATCGGCTTTCCACACATTGGCAAAGACAACAAGCCCCAGGGCGCAAACCACGAGTACGGCAAACGTGATCCATATTTTCTTTCTCAGCGTCATGCAACCTTCTCTCGCACATCGTTGGGGAAACCGACCAACCGGATTTCAAGTTCAAGGAGGATGCCCGCGTTCTGGTAGACGGTCCGTCGGGCAAGATCGATAAGCGTCAACACGTCGCTCGCCGTCGCGTTTCCCGTGTTGACGATGAAGTTCGCGTGCTTCTCGGAGATCTGCGCGCCTCCCACGCGTTTCCCTTTAAGATTTGCGGCATCAATAAGACGGGCCGCGTAGTTGCCGGACGGGTTCTTAAAGATGCTTCCCGAGTTCGGCATGTTGACCGGTTGAGATGCATTTCGTTGCTGAATGAACGTGCGCCGGCGTTGGTTTATCTCTTCGCGATCCCCCTCCGGCAGCCTGAATCGGCCGGAGAGCACGATGTCAGATTCAAGTCCCGACCGGCGATAGCCGAAACTAATGCTTGATTTGGGAACTGTGACAATCTCCGATCCGCGCAGCACTTCGACCTCCACGAGCTGATCAGCGGTCTCTCCTCCATGTGCACCGGCGTTCATCACGATGGCACCTCCAACAGTGCCGGGGATCCCGGCGGCCCATTCGAGCCCTGCCTTCCCATGTTGGATACAGAAATCAACGAGCTTCGAGAGTCCCGCCCCCGCTTCTGCGACGACATCTCCATCCTCGAGTCGAACATCGGAAAACTTCTCTTCGAGATTGATCGCCGCTCCTCGAAATCCGTCATCGCTTACCAGCATGTTGCTACCGCGCCCCACCATGATGAAATCGAACTTGTTCTGCCGGAAGTACCGCACGATCGATACCAAGTCATCCTTGTCCGCCGGCTCCATGAAATAGTCAACCGGCCCGCCGATTCTCATCGAGGTATACCCCGCGAGGGGCTCATTGATCGAAATCGAACCGCGAAAGAATGCTCGTATGTCGCTTAGCGAGACCATGGCTCCCGTCACCGACTCATCTGTTTGAGAAACTCTTCGCCGTATTTCCAGATGTCTCCGGCTCCCATCGTGATGACGATATCATCCTTCTTCACGATGGATTTCAGAAACGCAGGAACATTTTTTTTGTCAGGAACATAGTGTGTTTCTTTGTGGCCGAACTGTCTCGCGGCGTTGACGATGATTTCTCCTGTAATCCCTTGAATCGGTTCTTCGCGGGCCGGATACACATCGGTCACGATCAAGACATCTGAGAGGAGGAACGATTTCCCGAATTCCTCATAGAAGTCGCGCGTTCGTGAATAGAGGTGCGGCTGAAACACACAGACCACCCGCCGCCGCCAGCCCGCCTTCACACCGCTCAGCGTTGCGCGGCATTCCGTCGGATGATGGGCATAGTCGTCGTAGAGCGTAATCCCATCGACGGTCCCTTTCTTCTCCCACCTGCGGTAGACACCGGCGAATTTTTCAATCCCTGTTTTGACCCTTTCGAACGGTACGCCAAGTTCAAGTCCCACCGTGATCGCCGCTAATGCATTCTGAATGTTGTGTTTTCCGGGGACCTGAATGGAAACTTGGCCAAGCTCGCTGCCGTGTCGCATCAGGGTGAACGTGGACGTGTCATCTTTGTGACGGATATCCGTTGCCTGAATATCTGCTTGAGGATTGAGCCCGTACGTGAGTACTCGTTTCTTTTTGAGCGTCGGCAGGATGTCAAGCAGAGCCGGCTCATCGAGACACAGGACAACAAATCCGTAGAAGGGAACCTTCAGCGCAAATTGGACGAATGCTCCCTTGATATCTTCAAGATCGCGGTAACAGTCGAGATGATCGGTTTCCAGCGTCGTCAACACGGCAATCGTTGGCGTGAGAGACAGAAACGACCGATCGAACTCATCTGCTTCCACGACGATGAATTCGCCGCGCCCGAGCCGCGCATTGGTACCACCCAGACCACTGAGCTTGCCGCCGACGATAACCGTGGGATCGATCTTGCCTTCCATCAGGACCAGGCTCACCATCGAGGTAGTTGTCGTTTTGCCGTGTGTACCGGCGATCCCGATCCCGTACCGGAGCCGCATGACTTCGGCGAGCATTTCCGCGCGGCGTATCACCGGAATCTTCCGCCGTTGCGCTTCCACGATTTCCGGATTGTCGAGCGTCACCGCCGAGGAATAGACCAGCACATCAACAACGTCCGAAATATTTTCCGGTCGATGTCCCTCCATGATGGTCGCGCCCAGCTCCCTGAGGCGGTCGGTGACCTCGCTCAACGCACGGTCCGATCCGGTAACGGAGAATCCCTGGTCGAGCAAAATCTCTGCGATGCCGCTCATCCCGATGCCGCCGATTCCCACAAAATGAATTGTCTTTATGGATGAAAACATTTCTGTGAATTCCTGCTCCCCGCGCCTATGGTCTTCGACGCTGCATGCCGAATCGACGCCGTCTCACTTTCGGGACCAGTTCGCCGATCCGCTCGATTGCGGCGCTCAGCTCCCGATCGCGTTCATACCGCCCCACGCGAATCCGAAAGAGACGACGACGCCCTTTGACTTTGATGACGACGAGCTGAAAACGTCCCGCCGTTTGAACAAGCCGTTCCCGGCCAACATACATCCATTCGATCGAATCGATCCGGATTTCATGCTGCCGGCGACGGCTCATGAATATGATTGCCGAATCATTGATGACCAGCTTGCGATTCCTCAGTCGGTTCAGAAGGAGGACGACAAGTGAAACGACAAAGAAGAGCGCGATGATGATCACCAACGGGTCTTTGTAGAAGAAGGTGAACTGCTCCTCAATGAAACTTCCTTTGATGCCGACATAGACAACCAGCGTGGCCAGATAGATCAGAGTCTGCTGGTAGTAGAAATCAAGTTTATATTTGAATGTCTGTTCCATTCCTACTCAACGAGTTCCAGTATCTTTTTCGCAATCGTGGTTCCCGCATGCTGCCGGCCAAAACGTTGAAAGGCTTCCTTCATGTTGCGCCGGCGAACCGCATCCCTCAACAGAGCTGTCACAATCTCCACGAATCTCGTCGGGAGTTCGAGATCCGGAATCATGACAGCAGCTCCAACCTCTTCCAGTGCCCGCGCATTGTGTGTCTGATGATCCTCCGCCGCATGAGGATACGGAATCAGGATTGCCGGTTTACCGACAACACACAATTCCGCAACGGTTGTTGCTCCTGATCGAGCGACGATCAGATCAGCGGCGGCGTATGCTTCCGCCATATTCGTAATGAACGGTCCAATCCATCCGGCTGCTTTGTTTCCAACAGACTTGCGGACACGATCGATATCAGCATTTCCGGTCTGCCAGATCAGTTGGATATCGAGCGCCAACAGCTTGTCGATGTTGTCCAACACCGCACGGTTGACGGAGGCTGCGCCGAGACTCCCGCCCGTGATCAACACGATGGTGCGGGATGCATCGACACCGAATGCAGCACACCCTTTTTCGCGACTGACCGTTCCGAGCGAAAGCCGCGTGGGCGTCCCGATTGTGTCCAGGGACGCGACGCCGGGAAGCCAGCGAGCCACGCTCTCGAACGCCGTGTAGACTTTCGTCATTCTCCGGGCGAGAAGTTTGGTGGTGATTCCCGGATAGCTGTTCGATTCGTGGAGGACTGTCGGAATGCCAATCACGCTCGCCATGAAGAGCACTGGTGCACAGACATAGCTGCCGGTGCCGACGACCAGATCGGGCTTGAACCGTTTGATAAGAAAGAACGATTGGAGAAGCGAAACAACAACTTTCAACGGAACCAGGACGTTGCGGAGGATCCGTCGGCGCTGATACCCGGAAATCCAGATGGCGCGAAACGGGAATCCATGTTCCGGCACCACTCTCGACTCAATCCTGTCACGCGTCCCGACAAAGAGAAACTCTGCGTCCGGTCGCAGTATGCGTAGCGTTTCAGCCAGTGCCAGGGCCGGGAAGAGATGCCCTCCCGTTCCGCCTCCGGCAAACATGAATTTGAGCTTACGCGTGGCCACACGCTATGTAATCCGTACTTTTTTTTCCAACGGCTCCAGAGGCATCGTCCCTTCGGGGAGCACCGATGCCCGCGGATGCAAATCTGTTCTCGCGGATATGTTCAGAAGCACACCGACGGCAAACGACGTGAAGAGGAGCGACGATCCCCCGTAGCTCACAAAGGGCATCGGCAGTCCGGTCGTGGGAAGCACGCCAAGCGTTACGCCCGCATTGACAAGCGCGTAGAGGGTCACCATGCTCGTAATGGCGATGGCAATCAGTTGGCTGAACCGATCGGGTGCGTGTTTGGCAATTTTGAATCCTCGCAACATGATGACGAGAAACAGGGACATGAAGAAAAGTGTCCCGATCAATCCGTACTCTTCACCGACGATCGAAAACACAAAATCGCCGTACGATTCCGGAAGGAAGAGATCCCGTTGTCTGCTCTCACCCGGGCCGACGCCAATCAATCCTCCGTTTCCGAAGCCGATGATTCCCTGATACAGTTGATAGCTCATCCCTCCGCCCGAGAGTCCCCCTTCAAGAAATGACCGTACTCGCTCCAGTCGGTATTCGGCGCTCACGAGATATCCAACCAGCAACGGAAGAGAAACCAGACTCACGCCTACGAGATGCAGCATTCTGGCCCGGCTGACGAAGAGCATGATCAATCCGAGAGAAAGAATCATGAATCCCGTGCTGAAGTTTGGCTGGATGAGCACGAGCATCGTCACCCCTATGATCCAAATCATCATCGGGATGAATCCCCGCTTGAAATCCTTGATAAGTTCTCCCTTCGCGGCAATCAGGGTTGACAAGTGAAACAGCAACGCGATCTTTGCGAGCTCGGAGGGCTGGAAGCCGAAACCACCAAACCGAAGCCAGCGACTTGCCCCCTTCATTTCCCCGCCGAAGATCAACGTTACAAACAAGAGGACAACCGACACGACCAGTGTGAGTTTGGTGATGCGTTTCAATTTCGTGTAGTCGATGGCCATGCCGACAAAGAGCGCCACGATGCCAAGCAGTACGCGCAGGGCATGGAGGCTGATCATGCGACTGCTCTCGCCGAAGCGCTGCATCGCCCAAGTGGCCGACGCGCTGTAGACAACTCCCAGACTCAGAACCATCAGCGTGAGGATGGCAATGAGAACAGGAAGGTCGATATGATTTCGTTTGACTCCCGACGATATGGTTCGCGGTTCATTCATCAGAGCCGCCCGACAATTTCCTTGAATACTCTTCCCCGATGTTCGTAGTTCTCGAACCAGTCAAATGACGCACAGGCAGGGGAAAGCAGGACGATCTCTCCGGTCTTCGCCTGCCGCTTCGCCTCCACCACGGCATCTTCCATTGACGCTGCGATAATCGTTTGCACGCTCGGACCAAAGAACGATTCGACTTTGGCCGCCGATTCTCCGATCGCGATAATGGTTTTCACGCGATCGGCAACGACCGATGCCAGGCGTGTGTAATCGTTTCCTTTGTCACGCCCACCGAGAAGCAATACGATGGGCTCCTTGAATGCCTGAAGGGCATACCAGACCGAATCGACGTTCGTCGCTTTCGAATCATTGATGTACCTCACGCCGTCAACCTCGCGCACGAACTCAAGCCGATGTTCGACACCCTTGAAATTCCGAAGCGTTGAACGGAGGGAAGCCGCCGAAACACCAAGAAGCTGGCCGACGACCGTTGCCGCCATCGAGTTGTACAGATTGTGGAGTCCTTTGATCGAAATCTCTTCGGTGTTGATGATGGCACTTCGTTTTCCATCGAGTACCGTGATCAGCTGATCGCGTTCGACAAACGCTCCCTCGTTCAGCCGTTCCCTGGCACTGAAGGGAATCGTCCGGCAATTGGCACGCGGTACGATCCGACTTGTCCATGGGTCATCGGCATCGTAGATCAGTACATCCTCGTTCCGCTGGTTCATGAAGATGCGCCCTTTTGAGGCCGAGTATTTTTCCATGGAATAATCGTACCGATCCATGTGATCTTCCGTGATGTTCAGAATGACCGAGATCGACGGTCTGAACGATTCAATATGATCAAGCTGAAAACTACTCACTTCGAGAACGGCAGTATCGGCCGGTTTCAGCTCTCGAACAACCGTCGAGAACGCTGTCCCGATGTTCCCTGCCACCACGTGTCCGATCCGGGCGTCTGCGAGCATCCGACCGACCAGTGTCGTCGTCGTTGTCTTACCGTTGCTTCCGGTGATCGCCACGATCGGTGACCGACAGAACCAGCTCGCGACCTCCAGCTCACTGACGACCCTTACATTCCGTCGCAACGCGTTCAGCACAACCTCAGCCGTGCTTGGAACACCCGGACTGATAACCATCAATGAACAGTTGAAGACTCGCTCTGTATGGCCGCCGGTCTCAAATTCAATTCCAAGAGCTTCCAACTCCTCGAGCCATCGGACAAGTTTGTCTCTCGTCTGCAGATCACTGACGAAGACGTTTGCGCCGTGGGTCTTCAGGAGCGTTGCGATCCCTACTCCGCTGCGTGCGGCGCCAATGATCGATACCTTCGCAGACTGTAGGCTTCGGACATCCATCTATGCTGCACCGCCTCCGATTGACTACCGCACCTTGAACGTGGCCAGGCTCACAATCATCAGCAGCACTGCAACGATGTAGAAGCGTGTAACGATCTTCGGCTCGGGCCACCCTTGCAATTCAAAGTGGTGATGGATCGGGGCCATGCGGAAGACCCGCCGCCCTTCGCCATACTTCTTCTTCGTGTATTTGAAGTACATCCTTTGGATGATGACCGAAAGCGTTTCCATGAGAAACACGCCACCCAAGGTCGGGAGGAGGAGTTCCTTCTTTAGGAGAACACACATCGCGCCGATGATCCCCCCGAGGGCGAGCGATCCGGTATCACCCATGAACACTTGTGCGGGGTAGGAGTTATACCAGAGGAAACCCAGCGCCGCACCCACCATCGCAGCACAGAAAATGGCTAACTCGCCGTTTCCCCGCAAATATGGAATTGTCAGGTACTGGCTTAGCTCTGCATGTCCCGAGACATACGCGATCACAGCCAGGGTCATCGCAACGATCCCCACGGTTCCAATCGCCAATCCATCCAATCCGTCGGTGAGATTGACTGCATTCGACGTTGCGGTGATAATGAAGATGACGAGGGGGATGTAGAAGATCCCCACGTCGAGTTCGAGATTCTTGAAGAAGGGGACGGTGGTGCTTGATCTCAGAGGGACAACGGTCGAATCGATCCATTCCGGAACGAAATAGATGATTCCTCCAACCACCAATCCCACAGTCACCTGTCCGACGATTTTGTACTTGCCGATGAGTCCTTTCGGTTTCTTCTTCACAACCTTCAGATAGTCATCGAGAAAACCAACGGTTCCAAGTCCGATCGTCACGAACAGGATGAGGATGATATACGGATTGTTGACATCCGCCCACAATAATCCCGGAATCAGGATCGATGCGAGAACAATCAGACCGCCCATCGTCGGTGTACCGGCTTTCGTCAGGTGCGTCTTCGGTGCTTCAAGTTTTGCCGATTCGCCGATCTGTCGTTTTCGGAGAACTGCAATGATCTTCGGACCCAACCAGAACGAGACAATAAGGGCTGTCAGTGCCGCCATGCCGGCCCGAAAGGTAAGGTACCGGAAGACACCAAATCCCGGGAGATCATAGAGCTTGTCGAGATATGTCAGAAGGTGATAGAGCATGGCGCTGTCTTGGTCCTCGTCATTGCTGTCAGACGGGCTGAGGAACGGCGAACCTCTCCTTCAGAAAAAGGACGATGTCTTCCATTTTCATTCCCCGAGATCCTTTCACGAGCACGAGATCTCCCGGAGAAATAAGCTCGGCAAGATATTCTGCCAGCATGTTCTTCTGAGCATAGTGCGTCTTGAACGGAACGGCTGCTGCCTCGTGCGTGTGAATCGATAACGGGCCGTACGTCAATAGGTAATCCACCTTTGCCTTGCTCGCCGCACGACCGACTTTGGTATGCTGCTCTTCTGCGTTGACTCCCAGTTCCAACATGTCTCCGAGCACCGCAATGCGCTTGCCCTCCGAGCGAATTGTCGTCAGCATATCGAGAGCAGCTTTTGCCGAATCCGGATTCGAGTTGTACGAATCGTTGATGATCCTCACACCGTTGATCTCGATCACTTCCGACCTCTTGCTCGGCGATGCGAATTCTGCCAGCGCGCGTTGAATTCCCGTTACGGGCACTCTGAAGGAGTGGCCCACGGCGGCTGCAGCAAGCGCGTTTTTGGCATTGTGGATCCCCGGGACACCGAGCGAGATGGTGAACGGGGTTTTCCCTTTCGGCTTTACCTCAAACGACGCACAACCGTTCTGGTCAAGGCGAACCTGTGACCCTTTGTAGTCACCCCCCCGCGTTTCAAACCCGTAGAAAATCAGCTTCTTCAGCTTGGGGGACTTTGCTTTGAGGTAAGGATCATCCGTGTTCACGAATGCGACGCCGCGGCGAGCATTGTGTTCGTCGAGCCAGTCGTGAAGTTCCATCTCGGCCTTTGCGACCCCACGAAGATTTCCGAAGAACTCAAGATGTTCGTGTCCGATGTTCGTGATAAGGGCATGGCTCGGTTTGAGAATGGAACAGAGGTAATTAATTTCTCCAAAATGATTGGTCCCAATCTCAATCACCGCCACTTCGTGCTGCTTGCGGAGGCGAAACAGCATCATCGGCACACCGATCTGGTTGTTCAGGTTTCCTTCGGTGGTGAGTATGTTGAATCTGCTTTTCAGGACGGCCGCGATCATGTCCTTGGTCGTCGTTTTGCCGTTGCTTCCGCCGACCGCGAGAATGGGTAGATCGAACTTGTCACGATACCCCGAAGCAAATTCCCCCAATGCCTGAATTGTATCATCCACGACAATCGTCGGAGGCAGCAGGCTTTTCAGGAGACTTCCATTTTTATCGGCATAGAAATGATCCACAACCAGCGCGCGGGCACCGCGCTCGACCGCTCGCGTGAGGAAGTCATGACCGTTGAAGCGTGAACCTCGAATCGCGAAGAAGAGCTCGCCTGATTGCAGCGTCCGCGAATCGATGGAAACACCCGAAAACGACAATCGTGACGGATCCTGCGCCGCGATGATCATCCGATGCCGCATTGATTGTATATCACGAAACGAGAGCTGCACCTGCAATTCTCCACGCTCTACACGAACGATTCCACAACTGATCGATCACTGAATGGTTTTTTCTCTTTGCCGATGATCTGATACTCTTCATGTCCCTTTCCGGCGATGAGCACAACGTCTCCCGGTTGGGCAATTGTCAGCGCGTGAATAATCGCTTCGCGCCGATTCACGATCCGAACAACCTTTGTGCGATCGGGAATACCCTCAACAATCGCATCGATGATGGCGTCAGGGTTTTCCGTTCGGGGGTTATCCGACGTCACGACGACAATGTCGCTTCGCTCACTCGCAATTTTGCCCATTTGAGGACGTTTCGTTGCGTCGCGATCGCCACCGGCTCCAAAGACGGTGATCATCCTTCTGCGGGTGGCATCGGGCACGATTTCCCGAATCGACGACAGGCACTTTTCCAGCGCGTCCGGCGTGTGGGCGTAGTCGATGAACGCCGTCCATCCTTTTGGAGACGAAAGTCGTTCGAGACGTCCTCTGACCGACCTCAGGGTTCTGATTCCCCTCTCGATCGCCTCCCGAGGAACTTGCAGCGCGATGCCCGTCGCATAACTCGCAAGAATGTTGTACGCATTGAATCGGCCGGCAAGCGGTGAGGAGATCTGGTGATCGTTTCCTTCGTACCGGATTGTAAGATTCGTTTGCTCGATCGAAAATTGTGCGTCGATCGCCCGGACAGCGGCGGTCGATTCGAAACCGTAGCTGAGGCGTTGTGCCGATGTGGTCGAGAAGAGTGTGCGCCCCCATGCATCATCAGTATTAATGATGGCCCACGATGTCGACTCGAGATCGTCAAACAGGATCTTCTTTGCCCGGAAGTACTCTTCCATCGTCTTATGATAGTCGAGATGATCCTGCGTCAGGTTCGTGAACACTGCCGCATCGAACGATATCCCGTGGACACGCGATTGGTGGAGGGCGTGGGACGACACCTCCATGGAGACAGCCCGACATCCCGCCACCTTCATCTCCACGAGAAGCTCATTCAGCTCGACCGACTCCGGGGTGGTAAATTTTGCCGGATACGAATGATCGCCGATCTTGTAGTCGATCGTGCCGATGACTCCCGTCTTGATCGTTGCGGCTTCAAGGATCGACTGGATAAGCCACGTGGTGCTCGTTTTTCCGTTGGTTCCGGTAACTCCAACCATCGTGAGTTCGCGCGACGGATGGCCAAAGCGGTTTGCACTCATCCGGGCCAACGCCTTGCGGCTGTCGCTTACCACGACTTTCAGTGTTCCCGAATGCATAAAATACGCATCGGGAAAAGCCGTATCGTCTTCCAGCACGACGACGGAGGCCCCTTGCGCAATCGCTTCCGGCACAAACCTGTGGCCGTCGGTATCCAGACCCCGGATCGCCACAAAGCAATCGCCTTTGCCTACCTTGCGCGAATCGTACTGGACCGACATCACCTCAACATCGTGAGTGACTACCATCTGACCATACATCGTCTGAAACAACTTTGTCACGACAACTCCATCCAGCAGCTGAGACAACTTCATAGAGACTCTCTGAATCGAAAGATCGTCATTAGTACAGGGCCGCAGACAATGTGGAACGTGGTTCACACTGCAATCTGATCTTGCTCCCTGGGGCGACTTCGCTCATCGGAGGCGGGACCTGGTGCCGCACGATCCCGGATCCCTGCACCGAAACATCAAAGTCGTCAACCACGAGGCGATTGATGGCTCGCCGGACGCTCATTCCCCGCACATCCGGCACAACGAGCGATCCCTTTGAGGGCGCGCTCCCCTCAACGTTCAAGACCAGGTGTACCATTGCTCCCGCTTCAATGCGCGTTCCCGGATTGGGAGATTGCTTCACGACAATTTCACCGGAGCCGAATACCTCATATCCGAGTCCATTTCCCTCAAGAATCTTCGTTGCGATCGCCGGTTGAAGATTCCTCAAGTCGGGGACTGTTGGTCCCTCGTTCTTCCGCGCGGCAACAACCGTACGTTGACCCGAGAACCTTGCCGAAGTCTGGACGATCCGTTCAGCGATCCGGCGAAACACGGGACCGGCTGTTATGCCGCCGTAGTATCCGATCGTGCGCGGATTGTCGAGCATCACCAAACAGACAATTTGAGGATCTTCAAGAGGGAAGTACCCGACGAACGAGGCCGTATGGCTGTCCCGGACATACCGACCATCCACGATTCGCCTCGATGTTCCCGTTTTTCCTCCGATGCGCACACTGGAAGTCTTCACCTCCGTCCCCGTTCCCCTCTCGACGACTCCCTCCATTGCCTCTGCCAGGAGCGCCGCCGTCTCCTCCGAGACGACACGCCGGATCTTCTGCGGCGTCTGGGCGTATGCGATGTCACCGCTCTTCTTCCGCACTTCGGCAAGGATAGAGGGCTTCATCAGAATCCCCTTGTTCGCAATGGCCGAGTACGCCACGACCATTTGGAGAGGTGTGCACGAAATTTCGTATCCGTAGGAGAGACTATTGAGTGTCGTTTTTGACCATTCATGAGGTTTCTTGAGGCGTCCGCGCACTTCCCCCGGAAGCTCAATGCCTGTCGGAATGCCAAATCCCATATCACGTGCCTGTCGGTACAGTTTCTCGGCTCCGATTATTTCGCTCGCCTTCGCCATCACGATGTTGCTCGAGACTTCAAATCCCTCCTGGAATGTGAGCACATCGTATTCTTTTGTATCCGTGATGAGTCGGTATTGATTTCCGCCGAGGAAGACTCGGTACTTTCCCCCTTCCGCGTTGTAGCGACGACCGGGATTGATGAGTTTGTATTCGTACGCCGACGCGGTCGTGACGATTTTGAACAGCGAGCCCGGTTCAAACACGTCGGTCAGGGCTCGATTGCGGGGAATGTTTGATGGGGAGAGCCCCACGGCATTGGGATTCATGCTTGGCTGATTGGCCATGGCAAGAATCGCTCCGCTCCGAGGATCGAGCATGATTACAATCCCGCCGTCAGCTTTATTTTTCTCAATTCCCTTTTTCAGTTCTTCTTCCGCAATTGCTTGATAGGCAAGATCAATTGTCAGGATGATATCGTCTCCGTCAACGGGGTCGACGCGGGGATAATCCGCCGAAGGTCTGGCTCGGCCAAATCCATCCCTCTGCATGGTGACGGAACCGCTTTTCCCTTTGAGCAGCTCATTGAACTGAGTTTCGAGACCGGCAATCCCGTTGTTGTCAACATCGGTGAGGCCCAAGAGGGAGCTGGCGAGTTCGTCGTAATGATAGAGGCGTTTTGCCTCATTGATCACCACAATCCCGTCCAACCGATCTGCCTCGATCTTTCGTCCCAACTCGGGCGTGACGCGGCGCTCCAGCCAGACAAAGCGTCGTTTGGTTCCTCCATTCGTCGTTGCTCTCAGTCGCTCCAGATAGTACGACCGCGGTTTTCCAAATACTCGGGAGAACCGTGTCGCAATACGGTCGGCGCTCTGCCCGACCATCTTGGGATCGGCCGCCAGGGAGACAAACATGGAATTCGAGACGAGGACATTTCCGTGCCGGTCGAACATGCTCCCCCGAACCGGGGGGAGTGCAAAGGTCTGCTCATGTTGCTTTTTGGCGATTGTCTGATACTTCGGCGCTTCAAGGAGCTGAACCTGAACCAGCCGTCCCGCGACGATGACAAAGAACACCAAGAAAAAGAGCTTCAGAACGAGGACGCGCCCATCGGGACGGTTTGCCGTCTGGGGCGGATCGCTGGAAACCGTATGTGGAGGAGGCTCAGCCATCGATTTTCTTTTGCATTTCCTGGGTGAGCTTCCTGATGCGCTCCTGGTCAACCGTCAACCAGACCGGGGGTTCTCTCAGACTCCGCAGGTTCAGTTCTTCTTCTGCCTTTTGTTGAATCTGTTCCAGACCAGACATCTTATTGATTTGCGCCTTCAGAAGCTCCTGATCTGTCTGGATGCGCTGCAATCGTGTCTCAAGTTTGCTGATATCATCCAGGAGCAGATCGATTGCAACAATATTTCCAACGTAGAGAACGATCACGACTGCTGAAACGAAAAGGACCAGAAGCACCTTCGACGCGGAGATCCTTCGCCCCGCTGCCTTCCGATTCCGCGCCGCCGGGGGATGCATGAAGCTCGAGTCGGAAGCTTCGGGCCTGTTCCCCGACAGATGTGCATTGTTCCGCCATGCAGGGTCGGGATTCATGATTGCGGCCGATCCGTATTATCGACTCGTTCTGCCGCACGCAGTTTGGCGCTTCGTGCGCGCGGGTTTGCCGTGATCTCGTCGCGATCGGCCTGGACAGGCGACTTCGTCAGCACCGATAATCGTGGCTGGCGCGGCACATCTGCTTCAAGCTTATGGCGACCTGGAATGATGCGGGCCGCCTCTTGAGCGAAGAAATCTTTCACAATTTTATCTTCGAGGGAGTGGTAGGAAATTGCCACAATGCGGCCTCCCGGCTCGAGAAAATCCATCACGTCCTGCAGGGCACGTTTGATTTGGTCCAGTTCGTTGTTCACTTCAATACGGAGCGCCTGAAAGACACGGGCCAGTGACTTCGTCACATTACCCCGTCCGATCACGCTCTCAACGATCCGGGAGAGATCGCCTGTTGTCTCGATCGGGGAACGCTGCCGCGCCGATTCGATCGCCTTAGCGATTCTGCGACTTTCCCTCTCCTCTCCGTATGTCCACAATATCTCACTGAGCTGATCGACCGGATACGTGTTGACAAGGAAATACGCATCATGTGGCGCGTCCGGGTCCATCCTCATATCGAGACGCGAATCCGTCCGGTACGAAAAACCTTTGACCGCATCGTCAAGCTGGCGTGAAGAGACCCCGAAATCAAACAGCACTCCAGCGATGCGCTCCGTATCCGACTCCGGAAGAATCCGACTCAACCGCCCGAAGTTGCCCCGAACCAACGTTGTCTGTGTCTTGAAGCGGCGCAATCGCTCCGCCGCAGCGGCAAGGGCATCGGGATCGGCATCGATGCCAAGGAGGCGTCCTTCCGGCGCAAGTCTCTCGAGTACTGCCTCCGCGTGACCTCCTCCTCCGAGTGTCGCGTCGACATAGATACCGTTCAGGTTAGTGAGAAGGAAGTTAAGTACCTCTGGGAGGAGTACCGGAGTATGGTACGAGCCAGCCACCTCCGTTATTCCTGGGGCTTCAGGACGGCTTCGGCGACCGTTTCATACGTTGCCGGCTGATTGTTCATGTATTCCTCATAAATGTTCGGGTTCCAGATTTCGATGCGTTCAAGTACACCGAGAATCTGAACCTCATTCTCAATGCCGGCGAATTTCAGTAGATCATGAGGAATAGAAATGCGTGCCTGACTGTCCAGCTGACAATCCGTGGACCATTGGAGAAGCGTGCGAACAAAGAAACGGTGCTGTGGGTTGGAGGGAGAAAGATGACGAATCGCCTCTTCGAGCTTGTTCCATTCGTCCTGCGGATAGACGAAGAGGCATTGCTCAAATCCCCGTGTCACAATGAACGTTTCATTGGCCTCGGGGGAGACGTTTTTGCGCAGCTTCGCAGGGAGCGCAATTCGCCCTTTGTTATCAACCGAATACGAGAACCGTCCCTTGAACGAAGACATGAATCCACCTGTACGCGCAAGAATACTCGTTGAACACTAGGGATTTCGCGGGTTCGCCCACATTCCCCACTTTTCCCCACTCGGAGACGAAAGTTATTGAATATAGATTTAAAGTCAAGCGGAAAACGCCCTAAAATCGAACGTATTGCGAATAATCGGCTGGAATCCCCCGAAACGGAGAAAAATCGAAGAGGAAAATTCCCCACTGCGGTGTTACTGTGACCAACCTCACTGCTTCAAAATCTTCACAACGGAGGAATAGTCGGCGCGTCCAAAGCCCTGTTGCTCGGCCTTCTCATAGATTCCTCTCGCGGCTACGATTCCCGGCATCGGGACCTGAAGCTCTTCGGCTGAGTCGAGAATCAGATGACTGTCCTTCAACATATGCTCGAGAAAGAATCTCGGCGAGAAGTTCCCATCGATGATCGACTTTCCTTTCGTTTGATACATCGGGGCATTTAAGGCCGAGTGACTCAGGATCTCCAGCAGAATTTCTGGGTTGACACCTGCCCTTCCCGAATAGACCAATGCTTGGGCAAGCGTGGTGATCATTCCCGCGATGAATGAATTGCAGAGGAGTTTTGTGTGCGACGCCAATTCCGGGCGATCGAACATCCAGATTTCTTCCCCGAGGGTCGCGAGGAGAGGGGAAATCCGCTGGAGAATTTCCGCCTTCCCTCCGGCAAAGAGAAGAAGCTTCCCATCCCTCGCCTGGGGAACGCTCCCGAGGACTGGACAATGAACGAAATGACAGTTCTTGGCAACGTACCGCTCCTGCAGTCGTTGGGTCAGCGCCGGAGAGACCGTGCTGAAATCAACGTGAATCGAGGATTCCCGACATCCCGCGAGAATTCCGCCATCGGAGAGCGAGAGATCCTCAAGAACCTCCGAGGTTGAGAGCATGGAAAGCACGATATCCGATCTTGATGCGACGGAGGAAGGGGTCGCGCACCTCACGGCTCCCGTTCTCTCCAGGGGGGTGATTTTTTCAGATGTTCTGTTGTACACGCTGAGCCGATACCCCGCCCCAAGGAGGCGTTCTGCCATGGCAAATCCCATCAATCCGAGGCCGACAAAACCGACACGTTCACGCATTGAAATTCTCCCGAGTCATTTACGGTTGGTCGATCATGTGTCATGATGGCAATACGAAGATTGGTCTACAAGAAGGCATTGCGGTGTCCATCATTCACCACCGTCACAGGATTCAAACATGAGTAACAACGGAAGAGGAACGCGGGGAAGGACGGAATATTGAGGAAGATGAAGCTATAGTACGCCGCAGCGGCGGAGATTCCCCGACAGTGACTCTACACTCGTGAAGTGCACCCCCTGCATTCCTGCTTGTGAGGCGCCGTCCACGTTTTCCTTGAGATCGTCGATGAAGACCACCTCCGCCGGATCGGCCGCCACTCCGTTCAGCACGTGCAGGTAGTACAACGGATCCGGTTTCATTGCCCGCAGTTGGTACGAAAGAAAGTAGTTCGACATCAATCTGACTGCCGGGACACGTTCCAGCGAATGGTTGAAGTGAAGCTCATTCGTATTGCTCACCAGCGCGATCGGCATCCGTTTGTTCACCTCCCGCACAATGGCTTCCATTCCCTCTACCGGCTCTCCGATAACGGCAAGCATTGCCTGACGGAGCTCGTCGAAGGAATATCGGGAGTCGAAGAGGGCGTCAAGCCCATTCAGGTATTCTTCCGTCGTCATGGTGCCGCTTTCGTATCTCCAGACAAGAGAGACAATGCCCTCTCGGTATACGTCGTTGGCACGGTTGTCGTCAATTCCCAGCCTCCTCGTAAACGCCACCGGGTGGATATCAACCAGAACGTTCCCAAGGTCGAACAACGTAATTCTTGCTCTCTTCATCCCTTACTCGTGACGGTGATCTTCTTCCCAATATCGATGACGGCGTAGTTCCCCTTCGCAACCGGACCGCAATTGACAATCAACGTCCGACCGATTTCGTGTTGGCCGCGTGCTTCGTGGATATGGCCACACACGACGACATCCGGCTTGTATTCTTCAACGAATGTCCGGACGGCAGTGCTGCCGACGTGAATCCCCATAAGCGCTTTATCGACCTTGGTATTGCGCGGGGGAACATGGGGAACGAAGACTTTTGTCGTTGCGGCACCTGCCTGTTCCCATCCTCGCTGAGCCCTTGCCATGATTTCCTCCTCCGAGATTTCATACGGAGTTCGCATGGGGGTGACGGGCGAGCCGGATACTCCGAAAAAAGCCACAAAATCAATCGTTTTTGCCCTTCCGTTGATCGACACATGGAACTTTTCGAACGTACTTTCCAGTGTCGGGGGATCCATGTTTCCGGCCACAAGCACCACCGGTTTGCCGTACTTCTTCAATCGGATGATAGCCTCTTCGGCTTCATCGGGGGTTCCGTACGTCGTAAGGTCACCCGCAATGAGAACAACATCGAACAGGCGCTCTTTTTCGATGATTGCATACGTCTTGTCGTACGACCCGTGAACATCAGAAAAGGCAAGAATGCGCATTCTTCCCTCCTTCTGCTTGTTGTCGGAAGATACCAAGGAAGTTGCATTGAGAAAAGGGGGGCGGAAAAATTCCTGCAGTTCGCGTAACCGTTTGCAAGTTGAGTCTCGTCTGGCTACTTTGGCTTTCAATATTTGTCAACACCTTCAGGAAGCACCCCGATGGGTTCAAAGAGAAAGAGCGTCGCTCGCAAGCCGTTCACACCTCGGCAATCCCGGTCATCGTGGAAGCCGGGACTCACCGCCCTCGTCACCGGAGCATCCAGCGGAATTGGGAGCGCGTTCTCTCGGCTCCTTGCCGGGAAAGGATTTAACCTTGTTCTGGTTGCCCGGACCACTCCAAGACTTGAAGCGCTATCATCCGATCTCCGCAGGATGTATGAGCGATCGGTTCTCGTCATACCGGCGGATCTGTCAGATCCAAATATTGCCGAAAGGATTTATGAGACTGTAACGAGGGAAGGCATCTCCGTGGATCTGCTTGTGAACAATGCCGGCATCGGAACATTTGGTCCCTTTGCCGAGGCAGAAACGAAGAGGGAACTTGACTTGATCCAGATCAACATCGCCGCGCTTTCTCATCTGACGAAGTTGTTTCTGCCGTCGATGGTGAGAAGACATGCGGGGAGAATCTTGAACATTGCCTCGACTGCCGCCTTCCAGCCCGGTCCACTGATGGCAACCTACTATGCCTCCAAAGCATATGTCGTTTCATTCTCAGTCGCTCTTGCCGAGGAACTCCGCGACACCGGAGTCACCGTCTCGGTCCTTTGTCCCGGACCGACACTCACCGAATTCCACAAACGCGCGCAGATGGAGGACTCCGGACTGATGAAGCTTTCTTTCATGACGTCTGAGGACGTGGCGCGCATCGGCTACGAGGGAGTGATGAATGCGAAGACAATCATCATCCCCGGGATGCTGAACAAGTTTGGCCGAGCGGCAGCGAAGCTGGCTCCGACGGTATTTGCCGCCAGCGTCTTGCGAATGATTCAACGGCGACGAGGTTCGAAGTAAGGTTGTTGGAGACTTCTGAGAATCTACCGCGGATCACGCTGATGAAACACGGATTCTCACAGACCAGAAATCCGCGTTCATCCGTCTGATCCGCGTCATCCGCGTCCAAATGTTTTTTCTATTTCCTCGTCGAGAAGATGCTCATTGTTGGAATAGACCTGGCATGGGGGGATAAGAAACGGGACGGCGTTTGTCTCGTTCGCGCGACGCGTCGCTCAGCGAAGGTGGTTGGCTATGATTACCCGTTGGGAGACCACGAGCTTCTCGATCTGCTTCGGAAGCGAGTCGGCCGCACAGGGAACACTCTCATCACCGTCGACGCGCCGATCGTCTGCCCCAACCGGACCGGAACACGACCGGTCGATCGTCTGACGCACCGGATGTTCCACCGCGAGCATGCCGCCTGCCATCCCGCCAACTCGACAAAATGTCCCCGCCCTCCCCGCATACGAAGAAAGCTCAAGAACCTGGGATTCGAAGCCGGATGGGAATTGAACAGTCACAGCAGAGTTGTTGCCGAAGTCTACCCTCATCCCGCCATGGTTCGGATGTTCCGACTTCCGCGCATCGTCAAGTACAAGAAAGGAACAGTCGAAGAACGAAGGAAGGAATTTCGCCGGCTGCAGTCTTTGATGCGCGGCTGTCTTGATGAGATGTTTCCAGAACTCGAGCTTGATCAGGAGTCGCGACACTATCTTTGTGCACCATGGACAAAGACTATTGAAGATCATCTGGACGCCCTTTTCTGTGCTCTGATCGGCTTGTGGCACTGGAAGCATCGGGGAAAGCGAAGCGAGGTCATCGGCAACGCAAGGACCGGTTTTATCCTGTTGCCGCAGGATTTGCGCCGATCTCCTTGACCAACCCGACGCGCCCCCTGTTCACTCCACTTCCACGAATCTGCGCGAAATGGGCAACACCTATGGTTTTCAATGATGTAAGCCATGTTGAACAAATGTAAGACACATTTGAACTTGACTTACTTATTTTTATGTCGTATATTCAAATCAAAAAGAGGTGTACCAATGGTGACTTCGGTAGTAACAGTGAAGGGGCAGATTGTTGTTCCGGCGAACATCCGTCGAAAATTCGGAATCAAGAAAGGGACAAAGATTGCTTTCATTGAACAGGAAGGGAAGCTCATTATCCAGCCGCTGAACAAGAGCTATTTTGAAAGCCTTGCGGGAATTCTCGGAACCGAGGGGAAGATGATGAAATCGCTCCAGGCGGACAAGAAGAAGGAGCGCGAATTATGAAAGCTGCCGTTCTTGATAGCTACGCGCTGATTGCCTATCTCGATCGTGAGAAGGGATATGAAACGGTGGCCGGTCTCTTCGACGAGTGCGTAACCAAAGACAGAGAAGTTTTTTTGTGCGTTGTCAACTGGGGAGAGGTAATCTATCACGCACTCCGTGTAGGGGGCGATCAAACTGCCAGGCTCGCACAGGAAGCAATCCGCGCACTCCCGATTGAGATCGTTGAGGTTGGAGAAGATCTTACTCTTCTGGCTGCACGCTTCAAAGCTTCCAACAGGATGTCTTATGCAGACTGCTTCGCGGCTGCGCTTGCCGCAAAGAAGAAATGTGAGCTGGTAACGGGTGATAGGGAGTTCAAGCAGGTAGAAAAAGATGTCAGAATTCGATGGATTCAGTGAAGAAGACCAGCATTCTATTAGTGGACAGAGGTGGCCGAAAATGAAAAAGAAAGAAGTTGGAGACCTTCGAGCTAGGATCCAGAAGGCAGCAGGCGATCTCTCTCCTGCGACCAGCTTGACCCATCCCCTCTATCGGTATCCTGCGAGTATGTCTCCCGTGTTAGCAAGAGAGTTGATTATGAGTTTCACAAGACCAGGAGATATTGTTCTTGATCCCGTTTGCAGGTAGCAATGTCGTTGGCCTTGTTGCCGAGAGGTTTGGGAGGAGATGGATTAGCATAGACCTCGCGGCAGAATATCTTAAAGGATCCTTTTTCCGATTCGAAGGAGCCAAAGCAGTGAATCCGACACTTAGGCACTTCCTTGCTTCACAACACGTGAAGAAGAAATCTGTCTTCGTTCGAACCTAACAGGGTGTTGAAAAACGAGGTCCAATGTCATTCTGAATCCCGCTGTTTATTAGCGGGATGAAGAATCTGACTCATAAAGCGAGATTCTTCAGTCGCTTCCCTGCCTGCCCACCTTTCGGCGGGTGAACCGGCAGGCAGGGTTCCTTCAGAATGACAGAAAAATACTTTTTCAACAACCTGCTAATGTACCGACCGAGAGACTCTAGATTTCTCCGGCTATGTTTCGCCAGACTTCTCGTCTCAAGCATCTACGGCACCCACGCCCGTATGGTCCTGGCGACGCGTTCCGCAGATGGCGGATCGAAGTTTGACATCACGACAATGGCAGAGCCGCTGCGCGGATCCCATTCCAATGCCGCATTCAGACCCGGCGCTCCACCGGCAACACCAAGCCCCCTCACCCCTTCGTAGCCGGGTACGTTGAACTTCCCTTCTGATAACGCGATTGTGTACTTCAACAAATCGGTCGCCGTTGAATAACCTCCGCCGGCCGAACTCCCTCGCCCCGGCAAAGTCTCGTAGTTCTGCACCCATTCTTCTCCCCTCTGGCGTGTATACCCGAGAGCCAGATTGTTCACCCTGGCATCTTTGTCAAACCAGTCGGTATCCATCATCCCTGCAGGTTTGAAGATCGTCTCCCGGATGCGGTCGTAGTAATCCCTCCTTGTCACCTTTTCAATAATCGCTCCAAGGACGATGTACCCGCCGTTCGAGTAGCGTCGACTGGTTCCGGGCTCAAACTGGAGAGGAAGATCTGCGAAGAGGGGGAGGTAGTCGGAGATAGTTCGGATCCTTTCCTTCGGTGTGTTGCGGTACCGCTCACCGAAGAAGTCGCCAATCTCCGACGTCATATCGAGCAGATGCTGCACTGTGACCTTGTTGGCCGCGTCTTTGTTCGGGTAATCAGGAAGAAATTTCTTCAAGGTGTCCGATAACGACAGCTTTCCTTCCGACGCGAGCCGGAGGATCGCAAGTTTGGTAAACGTCTTGTTGATCGAGCCGATGTTGAACTTTGTATCTGTTGCGTTGGGAATTCGCTTTTTCCGATCTGCATACCCGCACGCCTTCAGAAGCAACGGTTTTCCATTCTGCGCGATCAGCACCACACCGGAGAACTGGTCGTTGCGTGCAAGCGTGTCGATGTGCGACTTGACTCGCCGTATCAGTTCGTCGATGTTCGCCGCTCTGACCTGATCTGCTAGTTCCGGGGAGGACTGATCGATGCCGATTCCAGCCAGATAGTGGGGCGGTTGGGAGTCACATCTGAACTCAAATGTGAGCCAATCCCCACGTCGAGTTTGCACGAGGATGCTCAGTTGAAAATCGCTCGACCCGATCAGTCGCCTGACAGTTATTTCTCCTATTTCGGATCGCATCTGCAGGGAACGACGCACACGTTGTGCGACCGGATTTTGATCGAACGACGCGGGAGATGCGTGATCGAGAAAGAACGCACGGAGATTCGATTCCGCACCGGAATTGAACGCAACCAAATACGATCGCGCGAGTTTCCCCACAGGCGTATCTGGGATTACAGCCTGTTGCGCCGGCTGAGCAATAAGGATTTCGCTCATCATCAGACACATCGCACTGAAGAACATCACAGATCGAACCATGACGATTGCTCCGTTGGTATCGGAAAACGAATGAAGATTAGACGGGAACGGGAGGGTGATGTTCCTGCAGCAACCGACGCGCTGAAACGGCACAAGTCCGGTAGCTCAATCCGCGTACATCCGATCCTTCCGTGTCATCCGCGGCCAAGCTTATGTTCCTGAATGCCGCCTCCGGTGAACCTTCAGTTCAAACACATCGGGCCTTGAATAATGTCCGGCTACGTCGAGGGTGAGGCTTTCTTCCAAAGCCCGATTCGTATCGATGTCGGCAACGATCAGCGTTTCTTTCCCGTACACCGGTTCAACGATATAGTTGCCATCCGGACCGATAATCGCACTCCCACCGTCGAGGAGTACCTCTGGTTGTGATGCGAGTTCCTCCCGGAGCTCGTAATCGCGTGGGAACATCTTCTTTTTCAAAATCATCGCTGCGGCGAGGACAAAGCATCGCCCTTCGAATGCATAGTGTCGGCTGGCAATCTGATGCCGTTCTTTGCCATGAGGCCACGCGGCGACATGAATTGTCTCCCCCTGTTCATGCAGGACCTGTCGTGCCGGCGGCATCCAGTGCTCCCAGCAGATCAATCCTCCCACTTTGCCAAAGGATGTTTCATGGGCGCGCAAACCCTCACCGTCTCCGTGCGCCCAGACAAGCCGCTCACCGTGAGTGGGAACCAGCTTGCGATGATGTCCGATCAATTCGCCTTTGGGATTGATGAAGAGGAGGGAATTGAAGATCGATTTCCCAACGCGTTCATTGACGCCGAGCATCACGTGTGTTTTGGACTTTTTGCATGCGCTGGCTATGGCAGTGAGTTCGGGCGAGGGGACTGAGAGGGAATTCTTGAGCAATCGCGCGTAGAGCTTCTTCCCTGCTTCGTTATCCCACTGGCTGTAGGTTCCCATATCGGCCCAAACAGGATAGACTGGAATCCAGGTCTCGGGAAACGCCAGGAGTTGCACATTCTTTTTCGATGCTGACTTGATGATGTCGACCGCTTTCTCTACAGATCGTTTCAGATCAAGAACAACCGGTGCAAATTGCGCGATGCCGACGCGGATCTTCATGGGAACTCAAGGTTGGTATGGAGGAATGTTGTGATAGAAGATGATAGAGGAATTCGGAGGGAGAAGCAATGATGGAAGAACTCCGCTCTCCGGCGTGAGGACGAAGTCCCTCCTCCAGACCGGGAGCCTTTTTCTGGATTTGTGATTCCGACGGGACAGCCTGCCCGTACCAAGGCTGTTTCTTGGGCACGCGGGAAGTCCCGTCGTACCGATTGCATCCGGTGGGACGACTCCTGGCAACGCCATCTACCGAAGGTATCACTTTCTGACCTTCGGGACCTGAGTTGTCCTATTAAGACTCGCGGGACGCGCGGCCTCAGAACGTGTGCGCTACTTCTTCGGCAGCTGGTTCAACAAGATATCGATGTCTTCCCTGATCACCTGATACGCATCTTGCGTGATAAACTTCGAAGGTTTCGGGATTTTCTTATCCTCGTGCTTGATCGTCTCTTTCCGCAGCTTGTCGACTTCTTTGCCGAATTTGTCAAGCTCTTGTCGCGCCTTGGCTGAATCCTTCTTGCCGAGATCACGCTCGAATTTGTCGAGTTCTTTGTTCCAGTCGTCGAAGAGCTTCTTGTCGCCAAGGAAACTGAGTTGATGAGCTGCCGCGATGTCTTCGCGGATATTTGTCAGTTGGATATTCTTAGAGAGACGAACGGTTTTTCCATGCTGTCCATGGTACTCAAATCGATACCTGATGAGACCACCTTTGACCACCAGGCCCCGCTCTTCCGTTTCGAAGCGTTGGATCTTGTCAACATCGTCTGGTTCAACGTGTAAATAAAAGCGGTACATACCTGTTTCAATGCCAAAAAGGTCTATCATATATGCTCCATCATTTCCCGGACTCGTAAACCGATAGGTAAACCTGTGCATCACGTCGTTCCGGTGCGGCGAATCATCAATAGGACTGTCACCTACAGACTCAAATGAGTAATTTGCTTTTGGGATCTCTCTCACTGATGTACCAACCCAAAGCTCCTTTGATCCTCGCGGATCTCTTCCCGTCCGCCTGCTGTACGGATCTATGACCACGAAGTGAACTTCATTTGTTGTCGTAATCCACAATACTGCTTCTTCTTGAGCTGAAACCGTAACCTGAAGAGCACATATGGCTAGCAGTGGCGCAATCATGTGTTTCATACGAAACTCCATTAAGGTTTGAGTATCGGTTGGACTTTACAGCTCAAGTTTTCCTGTACACGATGAATCTGTATATCCTGTTTCTATAGGCCCCACTGAGGTCTTTTCTATCCGAATAACAGCCGGGATCAACAATCACATACTCTCCATCGTTCTGTCCATAGACGACGACCCAATGACCGTTTGAGGTTGAGGGATTGTAAACTTGTGCGATCACGAGGTAGCCATTGGAGAGGTACTCAGATATCGATGACGCGACAAGAGGTGTGCTCTTGTCAACGTCGATCGTCTTCCTATCGGATTTGTATAACAACCCGGCTCCACTGTCGCTGTGATACTTGTATCTTTTGTTTCCCCGATATCTGTTGATGATGTCCCAACGCACATTAGTTCCATTGAATCCGTATGTCTTCTTATCATTCATGAAATCTGACAGTGTACGAGGAGTAATGTCTGCGCCACCCGCCTTTGCCACAATAGCCATCGCCGTCAATGCGCACCCCTTGCTGGCAATAGTATGGTATACAAGGTTTCCTTCGGCATCAGTTGAGTCTCTACGACCATCTTTTGTTTTTCTCACATAGTTGTCATACCTAATGTTTGCCCAAGCTGAATCGAGTTGGCTGAACTTTTCGATTCTGGCCCGCAGCCACACTCTTCCCACCCCTTCCTTCCCTGCTCCCGTCACTCCGATATCCACCCTCTGCGGATTCAGACCAATCGGATTCTCCCCATCGGCTACGAACCATACCAAACCACTCTTCGCATCATCGTATGGCACGTTCGCAAGATAAATCCCCT
>VGVZ01000028.1 GCA_016873805.1 Ignavibacteria bacterium | reverse complement strand
CCATTGGCACAACGGTGACGATCACCGGCGCAAACTTCAGCACAACGGCTGGCAACAACATTGTTTTCTTCGGTGCGGTGAAGGGAACCGTAACGGCAGCCACTTCGACTTCGCTAAGTGTGACCGTGCCGACCGGTGCAACCTACCAGCCCATTACTGTGACTGTAAACGGTCTCACGGGTTACTCGCGGCTGCCCTTCATTGTCACCTTCCCCGGCGGTGGTGCGATAACGTCTTCTTCGTTTCTTCCGAAGGTGGACTATACGACAGGGACCGGTCCTTTGAGCGTCTCCATTGGCGAATTGGATGGAGATGGGAAGCCCGACCTTGCGGTGGCGAATCTTAGCAGCAACACGGTTTCGGTCTTACGCAACACGAGCACAAGCGGCACGATCTCGTTTGCGTCGAAAGTGGACTATGCGACAGGGAGCTATCCTCAGAGCGTCTCCATTGGTGACTTGGATGGAGATGGGAAGCCCGACCTTGCGGTGGCGAATAATCTCAGCAACACGGTTTCGGTCTTACGCAACACGAGCACAAGCGGCAGTATTTCGTTTGCATCGAAAGTGGACTTCACGACGGGGGGTGGTCCTTATAGCGTTGCCGTCGGTGATGTTGATGGAGATGGGAAGCCCGACCTTGCGGTGGCGAATCGTAGCAGCAGCACGGTTTCGGTCTTCCGCAACACGAGCACAAGTGGGACGATCTCGTTTGCCCCGAAAGTGGACTATGCGACAGGGAGCTGGCCTGCGAGCGTCGCCATTGGAGACGTGGATGGCGATGGGAAGCCCGACCTTGCGGTGGCGAATTGGGGCAGCAGCACGGTTTCGGTCTTCCGCAACACAAGTACAAGCGGAACGATTTCGTTTGCATCGAAAGTGGACTATGTGACAGGTAGCGGGCCTGAGAGCGTCGCCGTTGGTGACATCGATGGAGATGGGAAGCCCGACCTTGCGGTGGCAAACTATAGCAGCAGCACGGTTTCGGTTTTCCGCGACACGAGCACAAGCGGCACGATTTCGTTTGCATCGAAAGTGGATTATGCGACAGGGAGCAATCCTGAGAGCGTCACCATTGGTGACATCGATGGCGATGGGAAGCCCGATCTTGCGGTGGGGAGTTGGACCAGCCACACGGTTTCGGTCTTCCGCAACACGAGCACAAGCGGCACGATTTCGTTTGCATCGAAAGTGGATTATGCCACAGGGACTAATCCTTCGAGCGTCGCCATTGGGGACTTGGATGGAGACGGGAAGCCCGACCTTGCGGTGGCGAATGTTAATAGCCACACGTTTTCGGTGTTGAGGAACGTCATCGGTTCCGCGATCTCACCGACGGTGACGACCAGTGCAGCGAGTTCCATGACATCGAGCTCGGCAACGTTGAACGGCAATGTGAACCCAAATGGAGCGGCCACAACAGCCTATTTTGAGTGGGGAACGAGCAGTACGTTAGCCACATCTACAGCAACAACTTCGCAGTCCGTGGGGTCAGGAACAACTCCGGTTTCGGTGACGGCAAGTCTTACAGGACTGACTGCAAACACGACTTATTATTATAGAGTCGTGGGACAAAACAGCGCAGGTACCCAACGCGGCTCCATCATCAGCTTCACCACGAGGACAACCACGACCGGGATCACAGTCAGGGTCGTCTCCCCCAACGGAGGTGAGAGCTGGAACGAAGACATGAATCACGGCTTCCGCTGGGAAGCCTCCGATACAACCGGCAAAACGATCAGGCGAATCCAGATTCTCCTCTCCCTCAACAACGGTGCAACCTACAGTGTCATTCACGACTCCATTCCGAATACGGGATCACGAGGCTGGCGCGTCCCTCGCTCACCGTCTGATCAGGCCCGCGTGAGAATCGTCGCCTGGAACTCAGACGGTCAAAGCGCCTCTGCTCAGAGCGAACAGGCCTTCGTTATTCAGGATGTCGAAACATTCGTTTATCGAACCGGTAACGTGAATCACACAATCCGAAACGACGGATTCACTGGATCTGGTGGATCCACGTATGACCCAAAGGAGCCCTCCCTGGAGTATCCCCCCGATAGCAAAAGGCATTACCTCTACCTCGGTCAGCTGCTCTTCGGGGCCGTACTGCCGTCGGGAGATACGTTGATGACTTTGGGCTACGAGGACAACTTCCGCCCGATTGAACCGATCAAGATCACGACGAGGGCTGATGGCTCCGAAACCATTACCCGCTTCGAATCGAAAAAGTTCCCGGGGCTTGTCGTCTCGCAGTATACCAACGCCCCGCAGGGTGAATCGTACATCATTGCCATGTGGCGGTTCTTCAACACGTCCGCCGGACCGATGAACGGCGTTATCCTCGGCACGTTTCACGACATGGACATCAACGACTATGCGCTGAACCTCACAGGCTTCGAGAGCGCGAACAGAATCGGCTACATGTTTGACGGCAAGGGAGAGTGGAACGGATATGCCGGCGTCAGAGCACTAAGCCACGTTCCCATCTTCAGACGATGGGGGGGGAATGTGATCCCGGAACCGCGCATTGCCGGGCAATTCTACCAGGCAATCTTCAAATCAACGAGTGACGATCCTACCGGCGATCCACCGGCAGACTATCGCATCGCCACACTCACATCACCGACGATGCTCGCTCCGGGGGACTCGATCACCTTCGCCTACGCGCTCGCGATCGGAGACGGTCTCCTGGGACTGCGGAACGTGGCCGATCGCGCACAGCAAAAATGGAATGATATCGCGGGCGATATATTCACGGTTCAAACCGGCAATGCCGCGAATATTACTGCTAAGAGCGCAGAGTTGTTCGGTTACGTAACGCCGGGAAGCACGAACGTCCAGGCGTGGTTCGAATACGGGACCTCAGCGACGCTTTCAACGTACTCTTCAACCACCCCAAAGCAGGTGTTTTTCTCTCCGAGCGCAGTCTCTTTTTCTGACGGGGTTACGAATCTGTCGACAGGAACAAGGTACTACTTCCGCGTTGCGGCACAGAGAGGAATATCAATTCAACGCGGCTCGATTGCCACTTTCCTCACTATTCCTGGTACGCCGACACTGGATTCCCCGAGCAACAACGCCACTGGCCAGTCAACATCCCCAACATTGAGCTGGAATTCAACGACTGGCGCCACGTCATACCGTCTGCAAGTATCCACAAGCTCCTCTTTCGCGACCACCACGTTTGACGATTCCACCCTGAGTGGCACCTCCCGTCAGGTTGGTCCGCTCCCCAGTGGCACCTTGCACTTTTGGCGGGTCAATGCAAAGAACGTGAGCGGATCAGGTGATTGGTCTTTCCCCTTTCAATTCACGACTGCCGCTGCAGGTCTCACGACTCCTACATTGGTTTCACCCTCCAACGGCTCCTCCAATCAGCCAACAACGCTCACGTTGAGCTGGAGCACCGTCAGCGGAGCTACCACGTACCGACTGCAAGTCTCTACGAGTTCGGGATTCGCGACGACGATCGTCGATGACTCTACGCTCACCACAACCTCACGACAGGTCGGCCCGCTGGCGAACAACACGACCTACTACTGGCGTGTCAGTGCAAAGGGGACTGCGGCAACGAGCTCATTCACCACAGCATGGTCCTTCTCGACACTTTCATCCGTGACGGTTGCTACTCCGTCGCCGGTCTCCTTCCCTTCGAATCCGACGAGCTCCACGGATTACCGGCTCTTCAGCATGCCGGGAACCAGCTTACTCACCGTGGGGGACATTGTTTCAGGGTCACAGAAGATTGATTGGAAGATGTTCCGGGACAATGGAGCCGCATCAAACTATCTCGTTGAGTTGTCATCCGTCTCACCTCTTTCAACAGGCGAAGGGTACTGGCTGCTCAAGAAAGGAGCTCTCACAGTCTCACGCAGCGTGTCGATGCCTCCCCTGAGCTCAGACGGAACGTATGGTATTTCGCTTCATTCGGGATGGAACATCATCGGCAATCCGTTCGACAAGAACGTTTCATGGGGGGCTGTGCTCGCGGCGAATGGATTGCTCCAATCGGTGCAACTGATCGATTACTTCGGCTCATACGGCTCGACTTCAGTTCTTGAGCCTTTCAGAGGGTACTATTTCGACAATCGCACATCCGCCCTGTCGTCTCTGAAGATCCCGTATCCGTTCGGCCTCCAGAAGACTCAGACAGAAGATCGACCGGCGGTGGATTGGCGACTCCAGCTCATCTTCGAGTCCGATATCAACAGAGATCCCGAAAACTATATCGGCATCGCTGCCTCTGCCCGGGACGGCTTCGACGAGCTCGAAACCAGAAAACCACCCCTCTTCCTGGATCAGGGCTTCCTCTATTTCTCGAGACCGGAGTGGGATCCGGAATATAGTCGGTTCAGTTCCGATTATCGTCCGTCCCTCGGCGAAGGACAAACGTGGGACTTTGAAGTATCGAATCCGCGCATGACGGTCGGCAAAGTGCAGATACGCGGAATGGAGAAGATTCCTTCTGATTACTCCGTCCTGCTGGTCAATCCCTTCAACACCGAACCATTTGATCTGCGTGCGAACGATACGTATGTGTATCGGACCGTGAGCGAACGTATGGCATTCACGCTCATCGTCGGCAGAAAAGAATTTTTGGATGAGCAGCTTGCCCGGTTACTGCCGGAGGAATTCGAACTTGTGCAAAACTTTCCGAATCCGTTCAATGCGTCGACATCGATCAGCATCAAACTCCCGCGCGACGCCGATATCAGACTTGAGGTTTATTCACTGCTCGGTCAGCACATTCGCACACTCGCGGCTGGAACAACTCGGGCGGGAGTTCATACCTACGTCTGGAGCGGAGACGATCATACAGCATCGATTGTGACCAGCGGAGTCTATTTCTGTCGACTTTCCGTGGTGGGTTCTCTTGTCAAGTCAAAGAGTATGCTTTTCGTGAAGTGAGGAGGCGATCATGTCACGAATGTCCACATCGAGAATCTCTTTACCCTGTATTTCCGCGATCATGTTCTTTCTTCTCGGGACTCTTCTGCAGGCCCAGGAAAAGCGACCCGAAGAGGTCCGTCTTGCGAACCTCGACTGGAGTATCTCGGGAAATACAGTTGTCATCTCATACGATCTCATCGCCCCTCCTGAGAATTTGTACGCGGTGAGCGTGGTGCTCTTGCGGGAAGATGACCGCGCGTTCAAACTTGTGCCAAAGTCTTTGTCCGGACACGTGGGAGAGGGAAAGTATTCGGGCCAGGCGCGCCAGATTCGGTGGGCCTATCGGCAGGACGTGCCTCAGGGTCTGAGCGGCGATCGATACTACTTTGAGATTCACGTATACCCGGTCACAGGTACGAGCCCCTGGTTGTACGTTGGTCTGGGGGCTGTGGCGGCGGCCGGCGGAGCAGCGGCGATTCTGCTGAGCTCCAAGAAAGAAGAGGCTCCGGGAGGACCCGGTCAGACGGAACTTCCCTCGCCGCCGACTCGGCCAAATCAATAGAGATCGTCTGTCGCCCGCTTGCCCTGACTGCCGTCAGGCAGGCGCAGAGAGGGCAGGCGTGCGCGTCGTCCGCGGTAAACCTTGCATGAGGGTTCAAGATGAACAAACTAGCCATCACCACGATTCTTTCTCTGTTGCTCGTCTCCTTCAGCGAAGCGCAGGTGAAAGGGAGAACAAAAGTCGGCACGTTTGAGACACCGGAACGCGCAAAGCTTTCGGCCGTCCTCGAGTTCACCGAGCCTTCCGGCAACAAGATCTTGGATGGAGGCGAAACAGGAATTCTGAGAATCACGATCACGAATTCCGGAGATGGTCCCGCTGAGGGAGTGCAGATCCGTCTGATCATGACCGATCAATTGCGAGGTGTCTCGATGAATCAGCCACCTGCGCTCGGCACCATCGCTCCAAACGGTTCGAAGGATGCGAAGATCGAACTAAGGGCGGATGAAAATGCCGCCACTCAGACGGCAGTCCTCACGTTGGAGGCCGTGACTTCACGCGGGACGAAAAGCCCGCCTCAAGTGTTCACGCTCAATGTTGCCACGAAAGTGAAAAAGCCCCTGCTGGCTGTGACCCTTTCGTTCAGCGAGCCATCCGGCAACAGCATGCTGGACGGGGGGGAGACCGGTTCCATTCGGATCAGCGTTACGAACTCGGGGAATGCACCGGCGCAAAACGTAACGGCGACCATCCAACTCATCGATCCGCTGAAGGGCGTACGGTATCCTGCAACTGTCGCGGTCGGCAGCATTCCGGCCAACTCGACGGCCCTGGGTGTTGCCCAATTCACCGC
The DNA here is from genome assembly GCA_016873805.1 of Ignavibacteria bacterium. Taxonomy (GTDB): domain Bacteria; phylum Bacteroidota; class Ignavibacteria; order UBA10030; family UBA10030; genus VGVZ01. The sequence goes on along the minus strand of VGVZ01000028.1, from coordinate 31,622 downwards.
AGAAGATCTTGTCGAATCGCAAACAGCGAGGATCACCATCGACGTCGCAGACGCGGCTGGAAACAAGTCCGAGCCTCAACGTATTGTCGTACCTGTTATGGCGCGGGCAATTGCACGGGATGAGACTCCGCCGGAAATTGAGGTGTGGGAGCCCGTCGTCGCGGAGAAACGGGGGATCAAGCTCATCGAAAGCGGAACGAAGTTTTCCACGACAACCTCCTCGGTGACGGTCCGGGGCCTGGCGAAGGATGCGAATGGTGTTGCAGTTGTTTTCATCAACAACATCGAAGCGCGAATCTCCCAGACCAAGGAAGGTTTTGAATTTGTCGGCGACGCCCTCCTCGTGCTCGGCGAAAACGACATCGAAGTACGCGCCCTCGATCGGTTCAAGAACGAAAATAAACTCAGTGTTCGCGTCACACGAAGACCGGAAGTCATCGCCGAAGAAAGGCCCGTTCCTGCAAACCTTTTCAAGGGTCAGCGCTGGGCTGTGGTCATCGGCATTTCCAAATACAAGAACACGGAGATTCCGCAACTCCGCTGGGCAGACCGCGATGCAGAGGAATTCTACAAGATTCTGACGAAGCCGATCGAGCAAGGGGGAGTGGGCGTGCCGGTCGCGAACACCAGATATCTCCTGAATGAAAAGGCCTCTTCCTTCAACGTCCGGGAAGCCCTCACGGATTTCCTGAAGGGGGCGATCGAAGAAGATCTCGTCTTCATCTACTTCGCCGGACACGGTGCCCCCGATCCCGACCGACCGAAGATCCTCTACCTTCTCACCAACGATTCCGACCTTAACAGTCTGGCGGCAACGTCGGTGCGGATGCAGGAGATCCAGGATGCTATGCAATATTATGTCGCGGCCAAAACCGTGCTCGTCTTCGCGGATGCCTGTCACAGCCGCGGCGTGAGCGGTGCACTCGCGACGAGGACTCTTGCTCCGGCTGATCTGGTCAATGAATTCCTTTCCGATCTTGCGCGCACCAGACCGAGCACGCTCACCTTCAGCGCCAGCGACGTGAATCAGCTTTCCCAGGAAGATCGCCGTTGGGGGGATGGACATGGCGTGTTCACGCACTACTTGTTGGAAGGTCTTCGAGGCAAAGCCGACATGAACCGGGATCGGATCGTCAGACTGGGCGAATTGACGCAATACGTCAACGACAATGTCCGTCGCGATACGAAGGCCCAGCAAAGTCCCATTTCCAGCGGCAGCTTCGACATCAACATGCCGCTGACCATCGTCCCCTAGCGCTATCCGGAGTCATCTATGGCTGACTGGGATCGGTCACTGCAACAAGTCATCGTCCGAGGCTCGCTCATCGTCTGTGTCCATGTCATTGCTCTCACCCCGGTCTCCGCGCAACGTGCCGAGGGTGAGACCCGCCCTGCGCTCACCGTCCAACTCGCCGTCGATCGAACCGACAGAACGTACCACGAAGACGATACGCTGCGGGTAACCGTCGAGACAAATCTCGATTGCTATATCCGTCTCATCTATCGCGATGCGGCGGGCCAGAACGTCGTCATCTTCCCGAACTATCAGGACCGGAACGACAAAGTCGCTGCGCGGCGGCAATATCCCGTACCCACGCAATTCGGCATTACACCTCCGTTCGGGCGGGAACGTCTGCACGCGTTCGTCAGCACGGAGAAGTTTCCGGAGGTGGCGTCCGTCGATCGGGGCGACGGCTTGCATGTTCTCAAGGAACCGATCGAACAGATCATGGAGCGATTCAGACAAAACGGATATCTCGGCGATTATGCGGAACGATCGATCGAGATCGTGACCGGGCCAAGAGACCATTCCCCCACCCTCTCCTCCGCTCCGCCACCGAAGCCGAACATCGAGTTACTCACGCCGGCATCCAGCGAGTATGTGATCGAAACGGGAGAGCACGCCGTTCTTAAGGGATTGATCCGCAACGGCGAGGATGGGATCACCATTTTCGTGAATGATCGCCCGGCTCAGATCACTCGAACCGACAGCGGTCTGGTGTTCAGTTCGAAGGTTACGGTCAAGATGGGCGACAATCCGGTTGCGATTGAAATGCGCCGGGGGGATGAAGTCCTCGATTCCAAAGTCATCACAATCAAGAAGACTGAGCGCAGGTTCGCCGGTCAGCGATGGGCCGTGGTGATCGGAATCTCCGACTATGCCCATCCGGAAATCACCGACCTGCACTACGCCCACCGCGACGCCGAGGGCTTTTGGCAGTTTCTCAAGAGCGCGAACGGAGGCGCCTTTGCCGACGACCACATCGTCTTTCTCCAGAACTCCGGCGGCTCGCGAGCGGCAATCCAGAATGCCATCTTTCGCTTTCTTGGTCAGGTACAGAAGGAAGATCTCGTCGTGATTTTCTTCGCCGGCCATGCCCTCAGCAGGGGATCAGAGTTCTCGTACTTCATCACTCACGACACGGATCCGTATCGAATCGAGGAAACGGCATTCGATATGCGCGACATCGGCGTTGCTCTCGAGAACACGATCAAGGCCGAACGAGTCGTTCTCTTCGCCGACGCCTGCTACAGCGGAGCTGTCAACGACTACCTCAAGGGGAGAAGAACGACCTCACTCGAACAGAACCTCATCAACCGCTACCTGGTGGAAATGGCAAAGGCAAGGCCGGGAATCGTCTCACTCACCTCGAGCGCCGAGAACGAAGTCTCGGGTGAATCATGGATCTTCTGGGAACATGGTGTGTTCACATTTGTCCTTCTCTCCGGACTGGGAGCAGAGGTCACCAACACAAAGGGGGATGTCAAACCACATGAGAGCGGAGATAAGAATGGGGATGGAGTCGTCACGATCGGCGAGTTGATTGACTATGTCAATTTCTATGTTCGGGGGTACACCAAGCACCAGCAGAATCCTCAAATCAACCAAACCGGATTTGACATGAAGACGCCTCTCAGCGTGATCCGATAGAGAGCCACGGATCTGTCCGACCGAAACAAGAAGGCCCTCCTCTTGAACAGAGGGGGCCTTCGATTGAACAGCTGCTCGCCGCTACCTCACAAATCCTCTTGCGCCGGTACGAACGACGAGCACCGGACATGCGGCCTTTCGCACCACCTTCTCGGCCGTACTGCCGAAAAGGGCATGTTCGAAGCCACTGTGACCATGAGTCGCTATGATGATCAGATCGACCTTTTTCTCTTCCGCGTACGCGTTGATTTCGTACGAGGCCTTGCCGGTCAGGATGACCTTGCGCGCGGGAACCACGCCGGCAATCTGTTTCTCGATGAGATGATCCAGCTCCTGAGCCCCGCGTCGTCGCAATTCCTCCTCAACATTTGGGAACCCGACCTGACCGAAGCTGAAGTCGGCCGGATAGATCGTCGGCTCAACGACATAGACGAGATCGATCGAGGCATGGAATTGCCGGGCGAACGGGACGGCGTAACGAAGTGCATTCCTGGAATGCTCCGAGAAATCGATCGGAACGAGGATGCGATGGAGCTCAATCTGTTTCGGTCGCGTCCGGGTTTTCCTTGGCTTCACGGCGCGAGTCTTCTGTATCGCTTTTTTCGCCATGGGAATTCCTTTCGATTTGGTGTTGCAGGGTCTCGAGTTCGTGCTTGGTGTTCGTGAGTTCGTTGTCGGTATTGCGGAGCCTGGTCGCCACGATCTCCGCCAGCTTGTGTACGATCTTGATGCCGAGTTTGTGGTCGCGCTCGATCAATTCCATCAGATCGGGTCGGAAGAATCCTATCAACGCGCACGGGGTGCGGCAGACGGCATTGGCGGATCGGGGTGATTCATCGATGAGCCCGAGTTCTCCGAAGAAATCGCCGTCGGTGAGAACCACAAGCTCGCGCTTCCTCTCCCACTTGTCTTCCAGCACGATGGCAACTTCCCCCTCCTGCACAACGTACATGCCAAGTCCGGGATCACCCTGAGCGAAGACGGTTTCGCCGGCCCGGTATTCGCGCTTGTGCACGATGGCCGCGACTTCCTTGAGCTCACGCGTATTCAGCCCGGAGAACGCCGGGACCTGGCTCAGGAGCTCCTCGGTCGATCCGCGTCGGACTCTCCGCTCGGAGAAAATATTTCGCCATATTGAACTTTCGCCGACAAACTTCGGAATCGCCATGACATCCTCGCACGGTGAGAGTAGTGGCAGCGCCGGGAACTTCTCACAAAAACATCAACCATCCGTACTTGTCGTTTCCATTATGGATGATGTCGAAAAACGCTTTCTGCAATTCAAGCGTAATCGGACCCGCCTTGCCTTTGCCGATGATCAACTTGTCGATCGACCGAATCGGTGTAATCTCCGCTGCGGTTCCGGTGAAGAATGCCTCATCACTAATGTACAGCATCTCGCGCGGTATTTCCATCTCCACCACTTTGTAGCCGAGGTCGGTCGCAAGGGTCATGACGGAGTCTCTGGTAATTCCCGGGAGAATAGCCGCCGCAATCGGTGGCGTATAGATAACCTTGTCCCGGACAAGGAAGATATTTTCACCGCTCCCTTCGCTGACGTTTCCGAACGCGTCGAGCGCAATCCCCTCGGCGTAGCCGTTCACAATCGCTTCATGCTTGATGATCTGCGAATTGAGATAGTTCGCCCCCGATTTTGCCATGGAGGCGAAGGTATCCGGAGCGGCGCGACGCCACGTCGCCACACATGCGTCGATCCCCTTCTCCAGCGCTTCCGCGCCGAGATATGCGCCCCACTCCCACACGGCAATCACCAACTCGACCGGGGAACCGATGGGATTGACACCCACTTCACCATAGCCACGATACACGAGCGGCCGGATGTAGCATGATTTCAATTTGTTGACCTTGATGGTCTCCTTCACCGCCGCGATCATCTGCTCCATGGTATAGGGAATCTCCACTCGATAGATGCGGGTGGAATCCTGCAAACGGCGCATATGAGGTTCAAGCCGAAAGATTGCCGAACCCTTTTTTGTCTCGTAGCACCGGATGCCTTCAAACCAGCTTGAGCCATAATGTATCGCGTGTGAGAGAATGTGAATCTTTGCATCGTCCCAATTGATCAGTGTTCCGTTCTGCCAGATTTTGTCGACTTTCTTGACAGGCATAGGAATGTTCCTCGCGTGTGTTCAGGGTTGGTGGTGATTCAACAGCAACTTACGTTACAGATTTTTCATAGATACGGTACTTCTTGACAATTGTTCCCTGCAGGAACTCGGCCGCGCGAACCATTTTCGCGTTATCTTCCAGCACCCATCCCGCCTCTCCATACTGATAGCCGAGCTTCAGCGCCCGCCTCGCGGTCTCATAGAACAACAGGATCGCGGCTCCCGACGCCTGGTATTCTTCCAGCACGCCGAGGACGATGACGCGGACCGTGTCGATCTCTTTCTTGTGCACGTAGAGACGAAAAAGTCCCGGCAGCAGTCTTCCACGCTTGTTGTGTTTCAGCGCGACGTTGATATCCGGGAGCGACAATCCAAATCCGATCGTCTTTCCCCGCGATTCCGCAAAGAGCACGAGTTCCGGTACAACGATCGGTTTCAAATCCTTCGCCAGCGCGTCGATTTCCTCATCGGTCATGGGTACCGCCCCCCAGTTTTTCGCCCATGCCGCATTGTAGATCTGCTTCACGATTTCCACGTCGTGATCGAAGTCTTTCATCTCCATCGAACGGATCGTAATCCCGTGGCGTTCGACGAGCGCGGCGGTGACTCTTTCCAGTCTCTCGGTATAAACCTCTTTCTGGCTCAGATGATAGCTGTACAAATCCTTGCACTTCCGGAATCCATATTGCTCGATCAATCGAGGATAGTAATCGGGATTGTACGGCATCAGAATTGTCGGAGAGAGATCAAACCCCTCGACAAGCAATCCGTACTCGTCATTCACGGAAGGATTGGCCGGACCGCGTACTGCTGTCACTCCTTTTTGCTTCAGATACTTCATCGCCTCGTCGAAGAGCGCTGACGCGACCTCCTGATCATCGATACACTCGAAGAATCCAAAGAACCCAACATGCTCATCGTGTTCTTTGTTGTGATTGTGATTTACGATCGCTGCGATGCGACCGACGACTTCTCCGTTCCGCGTCCCAAGGAAGAACTCCGTGTCGGCATGCTTGTAGAACGGATTCTTCGTTCGATCCATCAGCTTTTTCCGATCCATGATCAAGGGAGGGACCCAATACGGATTCCCATCATAGATGTCCCATAGAAACTTGATGAAGGTGGCGGTGTCTTTTCTGGTGCGAACCGGTCGGATATCTATCATGCGCGCCCTGGGGAGGTCGATGAGATTTGACTGTGGAGATTATAGCAAAAAGGCCGTTGCAATCTCGTCACAACGGCCTTCACGTATCATCTGGTTGTTGGTCTCCGGATACCCATGCTAAGCGATAACGCCGAGTTTCTTTCCGACATCTGCAAACACTTCGAGAATCTTGTCGAGGTGCTCATCTTCATGCGTTGCCATATAGCTCGTCCGAAGCATCTCCCATCCCGGCGGAACACCGGGTCGGATAAAGGCATTGACAAAGACGCCTGCATCAAAGAGATGGCGCCACATGATCAGCACTTTGTCGGTATCTCCAATGATCACCGAGACAACGGCCGTATCATGCTCACCCACACGAAAACCGAGCGATTGAAAACCGGCGCGCATCTTTCGCGCATTCCGCAAGAGTTTGTCGACCAAGTGCGGTTCACGCTCCAGGACGGTGAGCGCTGCCAGGGCCGCCGCAACCGACGGGGGTGTCGGGCTTGCACTGAAGATCAGCGCCGGCGCATGATGCTTCAAGAAATTGATGACGGATCGGTCCCCTACCACAAACCCTCCCAGTGACGCGAAGGTCTTGCTGAAGGTTCCCATCGTCATATCGGTTTCTTTTTCCAATCCGAAGTGACTTGCTGTTCCCCGACCCCCTGTTCCGATGACACCAACAGAATGCGCGTCGTCGATCAGAATCCGCGCGTTGTGACTCCTCGCAACCTTGACCATCGTCGGGAGGTCAACGATTTCGCCCGATGTGCTGAAGACACCATCTGTCACGATCAGCTTGGGGGCATCCTGAGGGAGCTTGGAGATCACAGATTCCATGTGATTCATATCGTTGTGCTTGTAGCGAACGACCGGCTGGTCGGTGCCGTTCACGAGCGTGTTGGCGCCTATCGCGATTAGCGTACCGGCAACCAAACTTGCATGGTTGTCTTTGTCCGACAGGACATATTCGCCTCGCTGCACAAGGATCGGAATGATCCCCTGTCCGGTCTGAAATCCGGTGCTGTAGACGAGACAATCTTCCTTGCCGAAGAAATTTGCGAGTCGCGCCTCGAGCTCGACGTGAAGGTCAAGCGTCCCCGTCAGATACCTGGAACCCGAACAACCGGTGCCATACCGCTCCACCGCTTTGATCGCCGCCTCCCGCACTTCGGGGTGCGCCGTCAATCCAAGATAGTTGTTCGATCCGGCCATGATCACTTTTCGTCCCTCGATCCGGACGACCGGCCCTTCACTTTCCTCGATGGCGTGAAAGTACGGGTAGACCCCCCGAGCTTTCGTCTCATCTGCTCGCGTAAAGGCAAGACACTTGTCAAATAGATCCAATACCTTCTCCCTGCGATTGTGATGTCATGATTGAGAATCGTCCAAGTCTTTGATTGTCAACACAATTTTGAATATACTTTAATAACACTCCAATGTCAACGAATCGATCTCCCCGAAGCGGAGGATACGCGCATCAAAGCGGTCATCACCGGCGGCACAGGATTCATTGGAAGTCACACCGTTGAAGAGTTGCTCCGCCTCGGATTTTCCGTCACCTGCCTTGTTCGTCCGGGTCGAAAAGATCCCGGATGGCTGCAAAACCTTCCTGTCCTCATTCGGACCGTCGACTTCGTGGACGTCGAAACACTCTCACGGGTACTCGCGGACGCCGATTATCTCTTCCACGTTGCTGGAGTAACCAAGGCGAGAAACACACGAGAGTATCGCATCGGCAATGTCGATACCACGCGCGCTCTCCTTGACGCTTCGGAGAAATCCGGCCGACTCAGGAAATTCTGTTTCGTCAGCAGTCTCACGGCCTCCGGACCCAGCAACGACGGCCGTCCCCGTCGCGAAGACGATCCTCATGCGCCGATCACCGCCTACGGTCGATCGAAACGTGAGGCAGAGGAGGTTTGCCGCGACGTTCGGGGACTCGTTCCATCCGTCATCATCCGTCCCCCTGCCGTCTATGGACCTCGGGATCGTGATATCCTCGAAATGTTTCGATGGGTCCAACGTGGAATCGCCCCGATCATGGGGCCGCGCCAGAAGACGCTCAGCCTGATTCATGTCACCGATCTTGCGCGCGGAATCGTTGAGGCGACACTTTCGGATCGAACAACCGGCAACACGTACTTCATCGCCAATCAGCAACCGTATGCGTATACCGATCTGCTCACCCTCGCCGCCGAGATCCTCGGTAAGAACATCGCCTTCCTTAAGATTCCAACACCCCTCATCTATGCGACCGCGGCTGTCGTCCAAGTAGTCTCGGGTCTGACATCACAGGCACCGATTCTGAACCTTGACAAGGTTCGCGATCTCGTCGCCCCACATTGGACCTGCGATAGTGGACGGCTTCGAGCGGACATCGCATTCAGCGAGCGGATTCCCATTGAAGAAGGATTCCGCTCAACGATCCGCTGGTATCAAAGTCAGCGATGGCTCTAGCACCCCCGGGGGTCAGAAGCACGAGAGGCAGGTCGCCCAATTGATCCGGCTCGACATCTGCCTCCCGTACCATCATTCCGTGCTCCACCAATCTCAGAGAGTGCGCTCTCCGAGCCTCGATGCCGGCGCTCTAGCCGGCAAGACGCTTCTTCATCTCCTCCAATTGAATGCTGAGTCTCTTTGGAAAGTGATCGCCGAATTCGGTGAAGTACTTGGCTATCCCATCCGCCTCGGTCTTCCACGCGTCCTTGTCGACATGGAGCAGTTGCTTCACGTTCTCGGTCGGGATGTTCATCCCGGCGAGATCGAGATCGCCTTCATTCGGCACGTACCCGATCGGCGTCTCCCGTGCGCTCACTTCGCCCTCGATGCGCTGGCAAATCCATTTCAGGACACGGCTGTTTTCACCGTAGCCGGGCCAGAGCCAGCTGCCATCACCCGATTTCCGGAACCAGTTCACATAGAACAGCTTCGGGGCCTTGTCGCCGAGTTTGTCTCCCATCGCGAACCAATGGGAGAAGTAGTCTCCCATGTTGTATCCGCAGAAGGGTTTCATCGCAAACGGATCGCGTCGCAGGTCACCGACGGCGCCGATATTTGCGGCAGTCGTTTCTGAAGCGGCAGTCGCTCCGAGGAACACGCCGTGATCCCAATTGTAGGCCTGGTACACCAGAGGAACAACCGACGGACGTCGACCGCCGAAGATGAAGACGTCGATGGGAACGCCTTCCGGCTTTTCCCAATCGGGACTGATCACCGGACACTGCTTGGCGGGTGCGGTGAACCTGGCATTGGCGTGCGCAACAGTTTCTTTGGACCCCGGAGTCCAATCCCGCCACTTCCAGTCAATCGCGTGTATGGGAGGTTCGGGGGTCATTCCTTCCCACCAGACATCGCCGTCATCCGTGAGTGCACAATTGGTGAAGATCGAATTTTCCTTGAGCGTTTCCATTGCCATCGGATTTGTCGCGTAGGAGGTTCCGGGGGCAACGCCGAAGAAACCGCTCTCCGGATTGATCGCGTAGAGACGCCCGTCCGTTCCGACCTTCATCCACGAAATATCGTCGCCGATACATTCCGCCTTCCATCCTGGTACTGTCGGCTGAAGCATCGCGAGATTGGTCTTTCCGCATGCCGAGGGAAATGCCGCAGCGATGTGATATTGTTTTCCCTTGGGATTGATGAGCCGAAGGATGAGCATATGCTCGGCCATCCATCCCTCTCGTTGCGCCATTGCCGATGCGATTCTGAGCGCCAGACACTTCTTGCCGAGGAGAGCGTTACCCCCGTACCCTGATCCGTACGACCAGATGAGGTTCTCCTCCGGAAAGTGGCTGATATACTTCTTCTCAATCGGCGCGCACGGCCAGGGAATGTCTTGCTGTCCCTCCGCGAGGGGCGCGCCGATCGAATGGAGACACGGGATGAACTCGCCATGTTCGCCCAGCTGATCGAGGACTTTCGTTCCTACGCGCGTCATGATGTCCATATTGCAGACGACGTACGGGCTATCGGTCAGCTGAATGCCGATTTTTGCGATCGGCGAACCGATGGGTCCCATGGAGAACGGGATCACGTACATCGTGCGTCCCTTCATGCATCCCTCGTAGAGGCCGCGCATCGTCTTCTTCAATTCTTCCGGCGTCACCCAGTTATTCGTCGGACCGGCATCGGCCTGATTCGTTGTGCTGATGTATGTGCGATCCTCCACACGGGCAACGTCTGAGGGATCGGAGCGGAACAGAAAGCTGTTCGCTTTCTTCTTCAACGGAATCGCCATGCCGTTCTTCACCATCAGCTGCATCAAACGATCATATTCTTCCTTCGATCCATCGCAAACATAAATCTTGTCCGGTTTGCACAACGCCGCCGACTCCTCAATCCACGTCCTCAGTTTCTTGTGCCTCAGTTGTTTAATGTCTGTTTCCATCTTTGGGATCTCCTGTTTCTGGAATGATTGAGATAGCGGTCAGGAACTATAACCTGCTCTGCCAGTTCCTGACGTTGGCAGTAGCAATTCGAATCTCGTCGTTGACAACGGTACTCGGAATGGGATCGGGATAGTACCGCTGACAGCACGCATAGGCCTCCAGACTCGACATGTTCCAGTACGAAGGACATGATGCGCAGTGGATGTTGTTCCCATTGAGATAGAAATCCGTGGATCCGCAATTCTCACTCTTGCTCATCGCCGTCACGAGCTTTCCCTGCGGCGTGACGTAGGCAAGAATCGGAACGGGCTGGATTCCCTGCGGATCCGAAAATCGTACGATCCGGTGCTCAAGCACAACCTTCAGAGGAAGCGAGATGAATCCTTCCTTCATGGCCGCCTGTACAGGCGTGCTTGAGATCTTGTGATTCTCGTACACCGACGTCATCGCAACAGTCGGTTGTCCGTCGATGACCGGATGGTACGTGCGCAGGAGTTGATCCATGAACGTGTAGACGCCGACCGCGAGGACGACGAAGATCCCGATCCCCAGATAGATCCTTCGGTTTGAACGAGGAGCAGGGCTTCCCGGGGCATCATACCCGGAGTTTGCCAAAGGACTCCCGCACATGGAGCAGAACTTCGCCTCTCTTCGATTCGCCGCACCACACTGTCTGCAATTCATAGCTCTTCTCCTCCGCTCCTACGTCGATTGGATTTCTTTTAGTTTCACCGCTCCCTTGCTCCCCGCGTCAGAGCCTGACATCGGAGCGATGTGTTCTTCCACCAGCGTTGCCATGCGGGCTGCATGTTGGGAAGTTTCACCCAACACGGTGATGTGCCCCATCTTTCGCTTCTCTTCAACTCGTTTCTTGCCGTACAAATGAACCTTGACACCGGAATGACGGGAAAGTTCCTCCACGTTCAGGGCGGAGAGGTTTCTCCCCAGCAGGTTGATCATCACACATGGGGTAAGAAGTCGAGGCTGCGGGATATGGAGCCCTGCAATCGACCTGATCAGCGCCTCGAACTGCGAGACATCACACGCATCGAGAGAAAAATGGCCGGAGTTGTGGGGCCTCGGCGCGAGTTCATTTACAATGACGGCGTCCTCGCGCGTTACAAACATCTCGACACAGAGAACCCCGGTGATGTCGAAGCTCTCTGCAATCTCTCTGGCAAGCCTCGTCGCCTCCTTCTGGACCCCCGGAGAAACATTTGCCGGAATGGTGGTCTTGTAGAGAATGTTTTCCCGATGCTCATTCTCCACGACCGGAAACGTGCACAGGTCTCCTGTTCGGCCCCGCACGACCACGACCGATAGCTCGCACTGCAGATCGATGAATCGTTCGACGACGCACTCAGAGCGGCTTGAGTCGTTCCCGCGGAGGAACGCATCGACTTCCTGCGCATCACGAATGACGGTCTGGCCTTTGCCATCGTAGCCGGCGGTGACGGTCTTCACGACAACCGGAAACCGGAGCGATTTGAACGTCGTTTCAAGCTCAGCGCCGGTTGCGGCAAGACGATACTCCACGATGGGAAATCCGCGGCGCGAGAGTTCCTCTTTTTCGATCTGGCGATGTTGGGAAACACGAAGGATAGAACTGCCGGGAAAGAGCGTCTTGTGCTGCTCGAGCCATTCGACCGTCTCTGCGTCGATATGCTCAAACTCATAGGTAATGACATCCGCGCAATCGGCGAGATGTTCAGCCGCAGCGCGGTCGGCGTACGGAGCCGTGATCGTCTCGTTGGCGAGGACAGATGCCGGACATTCCGGATCGGGATCCCACACGATGCTCCGGTACCCCATCCGCTGTGCTTCTCGGATGGCCATCATCCCAAGCTGGCCTCCGCCGATGATTCCGATCGTTGCCGGTGGGAGCAGTGGATTCATCATATCTTCGTTTTGAGAATTTGTTGCTCGACGTTTGCTCGGTACGCTTTGAGCCGTGCGCGGATGTCGGGATGCGAGTTCCCGAGGATCCGCAAGGCGAGGAGCGCGGCATTTGCCGCTCCGTCGATCGCGACGGTTGCAACGGGAACCCCTGTGGGCATCTGCACGATCGAAAGCAGCGAATCGATTCCTTTGAGTGTCCGGGATTTCACGGGGACGCCGACGACGGGAAGGGTGGTCTTCGACGCGGTCATTCCCGGAAGATGAGCGGCGCCACCGGCCCCCGCGATGATTACTTCGAGGCCCCGCTGTTCCGCTGTTTCGGCGTACTCAAACATCAAATCGGGAGTCCGATGGGCCGAAACCACCCTCCACTCGAAGGGGACACCGAACTCCTCAAGAATCGCTCGTGCCGGCTGCATGTGGTCGGCATCGGAGACACTTCCCATGATGATGCCGACGAGCGGCTTTTTCGAACGAGGGGATGAGGTTTTCTTGGGCATCGCGAACTGATTCCTTTGTGATGCACCGTCCGAAGGCGAGCCGGATGGACGACTGCAACGCGGAAGTTGACGCAGGACTACCTCAAACGCGGATGGGCGAAACCATCGTCCACCGAATGATGTGACATCGTTTCGCGAAAAGCGATACATACGAAAATGTAACAAAAAGTTGGATCAATCAAAATTTCGAACTCGGATTCTTGCAGAAACACAACCAAATCCGGCTGACTTCATTCCCCGTTCTTGCGTCCGGCATGAGCCGCTGCCACACAATTTGCAATGAGCGCGGCCGTCGCACCTGCCCCGAACCCGTTGTCGATATTGACAACGGTCAATCCCGGCGCACACGACTGAAGCATTGTCATGAGAGCCGCCTCACCCTTTCCCCCATATCCGTATCCGACACTCGTCGGTACCCCAATTACGGGAATGGGAACCAACCCGCGCACCACCGTAGGCAAGGCTCCCTCCATACCGGCCACGACAACCACGGCAGAGACTCCGAGCTCGTGAATCTGTTCCAGGGGCTTCAGGAGCCGATGGATCCCGGCGACGCCGACGTCGTATGCCGTCATCACTTCACAACCCATGACCTCAGCGGTCACTCGCGCCTCTTCGGCAACAGGCAAATCGCTCGTCCCTGCGGCAAGGACCGCTATCTTTCCCCCCGTCGGCTCGAAGGTGTGTTCTGCCCTCTGCGCCACGAGCGTTCGCCCCGTCTCGTTGTATACAATCTTCAGATCCGGCTGCAATTGCTGTTGGACAACGCGCGCCGCCTCTACCCGAATCCTTGTCGTCAGAGAATACCCCGCCTTCTGTGTGAAGCACCTGACGAGGGAAATGATCTGTTCCGTCGTCTTTCCCTCGGCGAGAATTGACTCTGGAATTCCCGTCCGCTTATGTCGATCGAAATCCAGGCGCGCAAATCCTTCGATATGTTTCAGATGATCCATACTGCCCTCTTATCCTCAGATTCTCAGTGCTGTTGTCTCCGGTCTTTTGCCGATTTCATGCATCGTCGGGTGTGGAGCGTGCCGCCTTTCTCAACCGGTCCATCACGGTAGCTCCCAACCCCTCTTCCCTCACCTTTTCCACCAGAATCACGTCTGCCTTCATCTGATCAAGTTCCCGGAGACTTCGATAGAGGTACCGGGCGAGGAATTCCGTATCGCTAGGAAGCACGTGAAAGAATTGGCTCGATTCGACGGTCGCCAGATCACCGCTGTGGACGATACATCCAACCTGATTCCCTTCCTGGCGATATTGCTGGATGAGTACTTCAAGCCGCTCGCGATCGCACTGGTCGATGAGCACGACCCGGGCACGGGGGGCATAGTGTCGATAACGCGTTCCCGGTGACCGCTTCAACCGATCGTCGTCGCGACCAATCTGGACCTCTCCGATAACCGACTCGATCATCTCGGCGGTGAGCCCCCCCAATCTCAAAATCTGCGGCGGGTCGACAGTGACGTCGACAACGGTCGATTCTATACCGATATCCGAGGGACCGGCATCGAGGATCAGTTCGATCCGTCCCTTGAGGTCTTCGAGAACGTGGATGGCGGTGGTGGGGCTTGGGCGGGTCGAGAGATTCGCGCTCGGTCCGACAATCCCCGATCCCAGCGCCTCAATGAGGGCGAGAGCGACGGGATGATCAGGCATGCGAACCGCAACAGTCTCCAATCCTCCGGTCACGACCTCCGAAACGAGGATTGTCCTATCGACCACGAGGGTGAGGGGACCGGGCCAGAAGGTCTCCGCCAGCATCATTCCTTTTTTCGAAATTTCGTCCGCGAGTTCCGCCAGTTGGGCGTGACTCGAAAAATGCACAATCATCGGATTGTCAGACGGCCTTCCCTTGGCCTGAAAGACCTTTCGGACGGCGTCAACATTGAGCGCATCTGCCCCCAGCCCGTAGACTGTCTCGGTCGGGAACGCGACGAGCCCTCCCCGTTTCAGAACATCAGCCGCTTCCGCAATGACGGCAGGATCCGGCTGTTCACGATCGACTACTTGTATTCGTGTCTCGATCACATCAACCTTGTTTCTACGTTGTCTACCCTCTGCGATGCTGGAATATTGTCAGATCCCATCATGAGAACGTCTTCAGCAGGAGTTTCCCCGACGCAATGACCAGAACCACGGCCAGCAATCGCCTCAGCGTGAGGCTTGAGAAGCGTCTCGCACCCAAATGCGAACCGACCCACCCACCGGCAAATGCCGCAACGACAAGCGGCCAGAGCGATCCGAACTCGAGGCCTCCGCGCACCAATCGTCCTCCCAGACCGGCCATGGAATTCACAACAATAAACACCGCTGAGACCGCCGCGGTCTGTTTCGCCCCGGCCCACTTCCTCAAGATCATCAGCGGGCTCAGGAAGATCCCCCCACCGACACCAACAATTCCCGAAAGCAATCCGATCCCGCCTCCTACTGGCCACGCGACTGCAAGTCGTGTCCGGGAACCGTCGGGTTCCGGAGCCGAGCCGTTCACAACGATCACCATCCGGTACGCGGCGATGAGAAGTATAACGGCGAGCAGGAAGAAGTAGGCCTTCTCGGAGACGCTTATCAGACCGCCAATAAAAGCGGCCGGTACGGAGGTAACCACAAAGGGCCACGTGAGTCGGAATGAGAAGTGCCCCGCACGATAGAACGCATAGCTCCCCATCCCCGCGACGAGGACGTTGAGCAGGAGCGCGGTGGATGACATAACTGCCGGCGCGATCACAAAGAACGAAAGAACTGCTAAGTACCCCGATGCCCCTCCGTGTCCGACAGACGAATAGAGGAGAGCCACAACGAGCACGAGGATTGACAGAATGAGAATCGTGACCAGATCCATGTTTCGAATTCGCCCTGACCTTCCACCGCATTGATCCCATGCAATTGAATGGCACAATATAACAATAATGGAAGGACAAAGCATCCGAAAAGGACCCCCTCCCGACATTGGAACGATCAGCGACTCAGAACTCCCGACGCACGAAAAAGAGACGCCGGTCGAGAGGGACAGGTGTTCTACGCTCGATCGGACACGGCATGAACAAAGGATTCGTCCACAATCCCTTTCTCCGTGATGTATCCCCGAAAGAGCGAGAAGGGTGTGAGGTCAAAGTAGATGTTGACGACATGTACGCCCGGGGGGACTTCATCGATCACCTCGCGCGGATCCATTTGACGGTCAATGGCCGGTTGTCTATGCGAGGGAAACACCTTGTCGATTGAAAAACAGGAATAGCAATCGATGGAGGAGTTCTTCGCGGCATTGGCAAGCGCGAGGGTGCCGATCTTGTTCACGATTCCATCGGCCGTGACCCCGTCGGCACCGACGAGGACGAGATCCGTTTTCGGGACCATCGAAGCCATTGCGGCATCGATGGCCAATGTGGCGTGGATTCCCGCGTGTGCCAATGCCGCCGCGAGCGCCCGCCCCTCCATCATCGGGCGGGATTCAAAACAACAGACGGTGAATTGCTTCCCCAGCGTATGTGCTCGAAGCAGAAGACTCTCGACCGCAGCACTCCTGGAATGGACCGCAATTGTCATCCGATCTTGGATCTTCTCCGCACCGAATTCTGCAATCTTGTCGATTGCATCCGACAATCGTTCGCGCACCGTCGCACAGTAGGAGAGAATCTCTTGACGAATCTGATCCACATGATTCAATCGTTCGATATGGCGGACAAGGTCTTCTGAGACATTGAACAGCTGAGCCATGGCGGCGTGGGAATGAACGACCTCTTTCGTGACTCGCGTGATCCAGGCCTTTATTTCGGCAGCAGAGACCGCATCACCGGATTCTGCGATGCGGGTAAACACGGTGAGGAGCGCTTCCGCCAGAGAGGAAGCACTGCTCATGTTGTCGGTGCAGATTGCCTGAAGCCGGGATTGGATATGGAAAGGAAGGATGGACACCATCACGCCACACAGAGGGTGAATCGGCTATTGCGTGTGAGCCGGTGGAAGATGTTTATCGCACGCAACGGTGATCACCACCTTGTTCCCCTTACCGACATAGTCAAGGTCGATATAGCTGTGGGCAATCGCGATGCCGCGGCCATGATTATCGAAGACGCGTGACTCGTCCATCTCGAGGTATTTTTGGAATTCGAAACCATCTCCCTGATCGACAACCGTAACGGTCAAATGGTCCGAAGTCCGCTTGACGCCGACCTCCACATACTTGTGGGCGTTCTCCGGCAACGCGAGTCGGCGTTCGAGCTCCCGGTTCCACGCTCCCGATTTCACAAGCTCGGTCTTTTCCTCATACGAGATCTTGAGGTTGCCATGTTCGATGGCGTTCGTGATGATCTCGGAGACGTGCACGACGCGATCGGGGGCCTTGCACGAGTTTGCGATTCGCACGGAGAGATACTCGGCCTCTTCGAGCGTTCGGACATGGAAGATTCCTTCGCGGAGCATTTGGTACGGATTGTCGGACTTGCGGAGTCTATCGAGGAGTGCCTGTTTACTTTGAAAATCCGAGACCGCTGCTTTAACGACTGATCGGAGAACTTCCCGTTCAGTCGGTTTGGTCAGATAGTAGAATGCACCCGCTTCGATGCCTTGACGAATGTGTTCCGGCTCGATCATTCCCGTTTGCATCACGACGGGAAGATGTTCGAGCGCTTCCTGCTCCTTCATCCACACCAGTACGTCGATGCCGCTCATGCCCGGCATTCGCCAATCGAGAACTACGGCCCCCAGATCAGACACCGGCGTCTCAAGCATCTCTTGCGCCTCCTCCCCGCTTTCGGCGGTCAGAAACTCGTATCCGTCTTCGGTCAGCATTCGCTGTGTCAGATCCAGCGCAAGGGGATCATCATCAACCAGCAGAATTTTCGTATGCTTGTTGTCTAACATTCTCCTCGGTCCTCTCCTCGCAATTTCTCTATTTCTTCCAACCGCTCCAACCGGGGCCGCGGACAACTCGACCCGGCATGGCGCCGGTATGTTCACCATCCGCGAGAACCCGCACTCCGTTCACAAAGACGTGAACAACTCCTGTCGAGAACTGATGCGGCCTGTCGAACGTCGCGTGGTCATTGATTCTCTCCGGATCGAAGACAACGACATCTGCGACGAATCCCGGCCTCAACAATCCTCGATGCTTGAGCCGCAAATTGTCAGCCGGCAAAGAGCTCAACCGACGGATCGCCTCTGCCAACGAAATGACCTTTTCTTCACGGACATACTTCCCCAGGACTCTCGCAAACGTCCCGTACGCTCTTGGATGGGGATTCCATTTCAAGAACACGCCTTCGGGGGCCAAAGATTCCGCATCCGATCCAAAACTGATCCAGGGAAGCGCGACTTGCCTGCGAACGTTCTCCTCAGACATCAGAAAATAGACGGTTCCGACTCGACTGTCATCGGCGATAACGAGATCGATCGCTGTCTCCTCGGGCGATGTTTCTCGCATTCTCGCCACATCAGCCAAAGATCTTCCGGTGAGATATTTCAGCGAGTCGGTCTTGAACCCGACGAGCAAAACGTTTTCGGGGGAACCTGCCGCCAGGTAGAGGTTTTCCCACGTGGTTGAAGGGACGGACATCTCCTTTGCCACACGCGCTCGAATGGACACATCTTTCAGCCGCTTCACCCATGCCTCGTGACCGCCTTCCTGCACCCACGGGGGCATGGCGGCATCGAGACCTGTCGCTCCTGCGATGTACGGATACATGTTGGCAGTAGCCTCGAGCCCTTCCGCCCTCGCGGATTCGATTCGCACGATGACCTTATCGATCTTCGGCCAATTCTTCTGTCCGGCCGCTTTGAGATGATAGATTTCTGAGCGGATACTTGCACGCCGGGCGATGGAAATGAATTCATCGACCGCTTCGAGCAACTGATTTCCTTCACTTCGCATGTGGGAAATGTACATCCCGCCGTACCCCGCAGCGACTTTGCAGAGCTCCACGAGCTCATCGGTTTTCGCGTAGAACGCCGGTGCATAGATCAGGGAAGAGCCGATACCGAGCGCTCCTTCTTCCATCCCCTGCCGCACGAGTGATTTCATACGGTCAAGTTCATCCGGCGTCGGAGGACGATCGTCGTAGCCGAGCGTGTGGATGCGAACGGTTGTAGCGCCGAGAAACGAGGCGACGTTTGTCGAGATCCCTTTTCGCTCCAGATACTCGAGATATTCACCGAGCGTCGTCCACGCGATGTCGTACTTGACGTTCCCCTGCTCCTTCTTCATCAAGACTTTCATTGAATCATTGAGGGGGCCCATCGACCATCCCTCGCCGAAGACTTCGAGCGTGACCCCCTGACGAATGTCACTCTGCGATTTCCCGTCTTCGATCAGCGTCTCCGTCGCCCAGCTCAGGACGTTGATGAACCCGGGGGCGACGGCCTTCCCCCTGGCGTCGATTTCGATCTTCCCACGCCCGAGGTCTTCTGTACCGACTGCAACGATCGTGTCTCCCTTGATGTACAGAGAGCCGACATACTCCTCTCCGCCGCTCCCGTCATAAATCGTTCCATTGCGAATCACGACATCGTAGTCCGGAGAGGGAGCGCAGGCAGACAGCGCAAGCAAACCAACGACGATGATGCGAACGATCATGTGTTCCATTGTCACACTCACAATTCCATGAAGTTATCGCGGCAAACGACAGAGATGCGCGGCCCTCTTTGACTCACTGTTCGATCAAAAATTCTTGGATGCGAGCAGATTTTCCCCCCTAGTGATCTTATGCTCGAGCCGATTTCGTGGAATTGTGTGGAAACGCGCTCCATCATCTATTCACCATCCACTTTTTGCTTCTCCCGCCGCGATCGACACAAACAGCGGCTTGACTCCAGCGCGCAATCACTTCTCACTTTTCACTTCTCACTTTTCACTTCTCACCTTTCACTTCTCACCTTTCACTTCTCACCTTTCACCTGCCTAACATATCCATCTCATCGGGAAGATGCAAGTGAGAGTTTGCAGCATTGAATCGGGAACGGAAGAGGATTGGCGATGAATGGAAAGATGAAGGAGATTGACAGCGAGCTCACCTCACCAGAATGCCCGCGGCTTTCAATGTATGATGAATCCTCTGGTCGCTCCTCATGTCCTGCGTTGACGCGAGCAACTCCCGCTTGATCTGATACCGATGGGGAAGATATGCATCGATACGTCCCTGGATCGAGTTTATCGCACGAGTCCGGAGCCGATGCATCACCGCACCGACTGCCTGAGCACGCTCGGAATCTCGCTGAGACGCTTGATCGTACGGACCTTCTCCGCTGACGCGAGATAGATATCGTACACTGTCGGATTCCCTATCAGACCCTTGCGATGAGTTCCAACGAGAATGGATATGCCGATCGATTGATTTTTGCGAAGAGTGACCGTGACGCCGACACAGGCGGGGATATCTCGATCTTTGTCGATGGACGGGTCGCCTGTTTGCTCCCCGCAGTCATTCAATTCCCACTCGACGCTTGCACTATCGCCACACATCTTCGCGAGCCAGTCGGCAAACGGGGTATTACTCAACGTCGAATCGAGGATTGATGCCGATACGCTTTGCACGCGATTAACGGCCTGCTCCTCGAGCGACTGTCCTTGCACCTGCGCTGTGAGCAGTGCACAAAAGGAGAGTATCAGGTGTGTTCCTCGTTTCTGCATGAGATTGGCCGGATTTTAATCGTCTCGGTGGAAAATTCTGCAGGATGGTACGGAAGAACTATGCGGGAGTCAAGGAGTGACGGGAATTGATGCTCATCGAGCTCTGCGTTGTATCCTTGTCAAATCATAACACCTTTTTCCCAAGGAAGGAATCAATTACACATTCCTTGTATTCCAACGCACCATGTCTGCACCAGAGCTTCTCCGCTTGCCGAGCCATGCGGCGATATGCTTTCAAGTTCTTCTTTGGGACAGGCAGAACAAATCCGTCAACGTATGTCATGCAATGACTCCTTGAGTGTTTGTGATCTGCAAACAAGACATCTTCTGCGTCGCGCAAGACCCGACAACATCATTCGATCAACAAACTTCAATGTGGCTTCCCGATCGCTCGGCGGAAGTCGTGTCGGATTGCATTCCACGAAAGATAAATATCGAGTGTGATGAGTAATCCGGAGACGATATAGAAAGCGGTATTGAGGAAGGTCGTACGAAAAAGATTCTCTGCAATACCTGTGAAATCAGGACGTCCTTTTGAGATGGAACAAACCGAATAGACGCACCCCCAGAGGTACTGGACAGGAAGATCAACGCGCATCATTGTCGAGAGTCCTCCACCAACACCTTCAATCCAACGCGGCGGGTTCGTGCTGTTCAGCAAGATATGAAGGATTTGGGCGGTGAGCCGAGTGGTAAGCGCACCGCCGGCAAAGATCAAACCCTCCCTGAGGTTATAGCTTGTGAGTTGAGGATTCAAATAGTGCTTCTCATATGGCAAGATAGTGAATGGATAGATCGCGATGCTATCTGCTCCAGCCATCCAGGCAAAGAGACCGTGTCCGCTCTCGTGAACCAGAGGAATTGCAAATAGCGGGATGATGGCCATGTTGATGATTCTTTGGTACGGGGGGAATTGCTGCGAAGGTTCTTGTGAGTAGGAACCTTTGGGAATCAACAACAATGATGCAATCAGAGCTGTGATGAGATTGGTTTTCATGGACTAACCCTCTTTCACATTGAGGAATCACATCGTGTGAAGGGTATACCACTGGCTCCTCCCTCACGATGCCTAGCAGAACTCGGTTTCCAAATGAGTCTTTGCTCCCGCATCACGGGGTTGTCTCAGAAGTCCTCCTCAGAGCGAAATCGTCAGGCTGAGCGCAGTCGAAGCCACGATTTCGCTCACTGTGACTCTCGGTGATCTTTCGAGACAGTCCCCTGGTCCATCAGGGGAACTGCACCGTCTCGTTCCCTGCGTCGACAGATTTGATGAATTTGATGAGCCCCTGCATGTACGTCTCCTGGTCGTCGTACATACACATATGACTACCGTTCGAACAGTACAGGTAGCTTCCGTGCTCGACCTGTGAAGCCATCCATTTCATGTGCTCGGGGTCCATCGTGTCATATTGTGCACCGACCACGAGAGTAGGAACGGTAATCTTCGGCAAATCCTTCGAGCGATCCCATTCTGCAAGTCTGCCCGCGATGCCAAACTCGCTTGGGCCCTGCATCAACACATAGACGTCCTGGTTGATCTTGTTGAAGGCACGCACGACCGGATCGGGCCACTGCTCAATCGGCAGCCGCAAGATGTGCTGCACATAGTAGTGCGTCATGAGAAGTTCCATATACTTCGGGTTTCCAAAATCCCCTTTCGCTTCCATCACTCGGATCTGCTTCAGTACCGCAGGATCCATCTGCTTGGATAGCACTTCATCGGCGTAGCGGCCGTAGTCGGGAGCACTCGACATCATATTGGAGATGATGAGCCCCTTGAGATTGTTCTGGTACTTCAGTGCGTACTCGATCGCGAGAATACCTCCCCACGAGTGGCCTAAGAGGAAGAAGTTATCCTTGTTCAGCCCCAACGCTGTTCGCACCTGTTCGAGTTCATCGACAAAGCGTTCGGTTACCCAGAGATCGTTATCCTTCGGCTGATCCGAGTAGGCAGAGCCAAGCTGATCATAATAGATGAACTCGATTCCCTCTTCGGGGAAGAAGCTCTCCATGCACTCCCAGTATTCGTGGGTTGCACCGGGGCCGCCGTGGAGTAGCAGGACTTTCGTTCTCGCATTATTGCCAAAGCACTTCGTCCAGACTTTGAACTCTCCTTTTGGCGTTTGTATCGGGATGATCTGAATGCCGCCCGTCTTGATTCCTGTTGCACTACTCGTGAAGTATTCTGAAGCGGATGCTCGGCTTTTTTCTTCAGGGGTCGAGCAGGAGACGATTGCCATAGCGAGAAGCAAACAAAGGGAAGCCGAAGCGAAGCGAGACATAGTATTTGCTCCTTTCCTTTAGAACGCGATTGAAAGTCCGAATTCAGACCCTGAGCAAGCCGCGGAACCCCCTCGCACCGTAATACGACTCGGCGCCGTTGTGATAGACGAAAACGGTGTCATACCGCCGATCGCAGAAGAGGGCGTCACCGAGTTTTCTGATATCAGAAGGTGTGAACACCCGGCTCGACGTCTTCGTATCGAAATGTCCAAGTTCCTGCAGCTCCCTGTAGGGTGCGGCGTGGTGCGCATTGATAGGCGTTCGTTTGCAGCACGCACATAGAAAACTATGCAGAGTGGTTCCATGCGACGGTGATATTCGCGGTGATGTGAGGTTCAAATTGGAAGTGGTAGCGCACAACCTCGTGAAACAACGTTTCTTGTTCGTCTTCATTGTATGGTTCATTCATGGCTTTGGCAAACGCGCGACGGTTCTCACGGTCGATTTCGAATATGGCTTCACGGGTTGAAGAACGATCAAAATAGCGTTCGTCGTACCAATCACCGTCCGGACCTGTCCGCTTGACATAGATAGAGAGGTCGGAGCAAAGCTGCAATCGGTTGAGAACGGCCTGAACACATACGCCCTCGATCAGCGCAACCTTTCCACTTTCACGAGCAGAGGAAATGGCAGGTCGGAGATCATGATAACGAATGAAGCCAACATAATGATCTTGTTTCCGAATGAGATATCGGTCCAATTCGATATGACGAAACGGCAATCTTTCAGAAAGCGCTCTCGCGATGGTTGATTTCCCTGTCCCGTCTTTCCCATCAATTGAGACGATCTGAAGGGGTCTGGTGCTTTTGATGTATTGAATCTCGATTATGAGATCATCGATTGTCTGAACCGTAATCTGACGGACTGGGTTCATGTCTTTCATTTGTCTATCGCGCGTGCCGCAAATGATGCCATGACGTCTCGCCCAACCACGCAGTCCGCCTCAGGCGGATTGAGTGACCCCGAGCGAACCCGCTGGCGACTCTGTCTTCTCTCAAAGACGGCGGGTGAGTCGAGGGGGAGCGGCGTGGTTGCTGTTAGGTGTTCGTGGCCGCCTGAAAAAGAGCTTGCGGGTTGTTCACAAATATGTTAACTTGAGCCGTGCGCGTCATAGTGTTTTATCGAACACAAACTGGAAACTGCCCGGTTGAAGAGTTTCTTGATACACTCTCAGATCAAGATGCCCAGAAAGTTGCTTGGGTACTTCGATTGGTCGAGAGGATGGACTCTGTCCCAGTTCAGTATTTGAAGAAACTTGTTGGTACGGATGAGTTATGGGAAGTACGGGCACAAAGCGGAGGTCGACGTTACCGCTTGCTTGGATTATATGACGGACGAGTGTTACTTGTCTTGACAAGTGGATTCTCGAAGAAACAGCAAAAGACCCCTCGCCGGGAGATAGACCTTGCCTTGAGACGTCGATCAGACTATTTACAAAGGAGGAAGAAGCCATGAGTGATGTTGAACGGTATATTGAACGTCGTAAGAAGCGCAGTGTGAAATTTGCTGAGCACTTTGAGTCAAGGTACGAAGCGTTCGAGTTTAGTGTCATGCTCCGTGAAGCTCGAGAGAAAGCAGGGATCACTCAAGAGACGATTGCGAAGCGATTACGGACGAAGAAATCCGCTATTTCACGTATCGAGAACCATGCAGAAGATATCCGCCTCTCGACCCTGGGGAAGTATGCGAAAGCCCTGGGTAAGAAGCTTCGAGTTCAGCTCACCGACTAAAGTTGTTCCCGTCGCCTCGCTTGAATAGAAGCCTACCGGAAAGTTGGCAGGCAGCTGCCCAATCCGTCCTCGATTGATTGTTCGAACCCTTTTCGAATCGCACCAATCTGTGATCACTGCAGTTCCGCTGAATGTTGATGCGGGCGGCCAAGACGCATAGCGTTTGGGGTAGCCTTGCAGTCCGCCTGAGACGGATTGAGTGACCCCGAGCGAACCCGCCGACGACTCAGTCTTCTCTCAAAGACGGCGGGTGAATCGAGGGGGAGCGGCGTGGTTGCGGCTGTTAGCCGCCGTTATTTTGTGTCTGCGATGAACGCCTCCACTTCGGTTGCTGTGACATTCTTGAAGAATACGTCCTTGAGAAAACTGCCGAACGAGTGGCGCCGATAGTCAAATGACTTTTGTAGATGGTCGTAGATCAACAAAGAGTAGACAACCGTTCCGCCATTTGCGGACTTCAAGTAATCGACCGCTTGTTGATGCGTTCTGATACCGACCTTGATAGATAGAAACGCTTCGGCAGCAAGAACGTAGAACTCGTCATCAGATGCATAGAGCTGCTTCACAAGAATGTTTCGTTGCTGGGAGAACGCTGGGGAGTGTTTCAACAGATGGTTGTGCAGTTCTATGAATTCAGGTGCATAGATGGAGAACAGATGGAGCATTTCGTGGAGATAGGCACTGAAGAAGTACTGTGGCTCTTCGATACTCCAGGTGGCCATCATATTGTATGGCAATTTGAACGCATTCGGGAAGGCATAATAGACGTAATATACCGTTGACGATGAGTCTTTTTGCCGAGCATCAATCCCAAGGAAACGGAGAGCTTCGGTTCGTAATGAAGCAGGGGAGTGTTTGGTCAACTCTCGACGCTTGCGGGCAATGTCAGCGTTTAATCTGTGTGTGATCGCCTTCCAATCGTCTTCCCAACGTTCGTCTCTCATCTTTGAAAAGATGGTAATCAATCTGGCAGAGTGGGGCAGGATTCTGTTAAGATCATTTATCGATGCTTCATATCGGAAGTCTTTGCTCAATAGTGAGGCAGATTGGATTCGGTCTCTCAAGATTGCGGTATCCCGCAGGGCGTGGATCAAGTCATCCAGGGAAAAGACGGGGATGTGGGTAAACAAGTAGGATGCTTTGAAACCAACACTGCCGATGGAGTCGATAATAGTGTTGATTGAGTTGATTGTTTGTTCTCCAAGTCGACCACGCCAAAGCAAAGCATCTCGGGGGTACATCCGATTATAGAAGTCCTGCTTGGAGATTGCGTTGATGAAGTAGAACGCGTCGTATTTGAGTGATGGACTGATGCGCCACTCGTTCGTCGAAGGTTCTTGGGCGAGTGAGTTCAGAGTGCCCAATGTCAGGTATATGAGTAGGATTCGGAGTCTCATTGTCATTGCACAAAATAATGGCAGCTAACGTCTGCAGGCACTACGCCGTACCGTTGCGAACCTTAAATACGTTTTACCTACCAACCAGTGAGCAACGGTATGGAGCGAGCACTATAGTGATTGCTCCATGGGCTTTTCCTATTTTCGACTTCTCAAATGATCGAGCGCCGTAGTGCCTGCTGTTAGGCGTTCGTTGGCGCCGCCGGTTTTGTCATGGTTGTCAATTTGCAAGGAGATTGATCGCCCTGGTCTTGTCAAAGTAGTGGATGGAGAGTTTGTTTCCGTCTATGGAGTAAGAGGTTGCATTCTCCAAGGCTTGCATGAAGTCATCTTCTCGAGAACCAGGAGACAAACCGCGTTTTGTTCCGCCCAACTTGCTGATTGACAGTGTACCGTTTTGTATGGTGTACCGCCCCCAGAGTTCATTATCTGCCTTCGCTGACAATGTGTCTGGGGGGATGAAGCGAACGATGAGAGCGACGGTACCTGGACCTGTAGTTGTTCCATCAATCTCGCGGAAGGACTGGACGACCCATTCAGGGCCTTCCAGCTCCTTATGCACCTGTTGAGTGCTGATGCCATTTGCACATCCGGAGAGGAGAAGCACAGCAGCTGTAAGTGAAAGAGTAGTAAGAGTTCTGTACATAACAAATCTCCTCGTTGTCTCATGAGAATCTTGATTGTTACCGTGTTGCATCACCAGCAATGTCTCCAGGTTGTCGAGCACAAACGGCACCTCGAAGAGTATCTCAAACGCGAGCTGCGTCCAACACCGACGCTCCAACTTCTGCTCTCCGTTCCCGGGATCGGGGATATCACTGGTGCGATCATCGCGATAGAGACCGGTGATATTGCTCGCTTCCCCAACGACAAGCATTATGCTTCCTACTGTCGTCTTGCACCTGGGGCACGGGATTCCGGGGGAAAACACCGCCACCGCTCGGGCTCCAAAGACGGCAACCAGTACTTGAAATTTGCCTACACCGAGGCGGCGCTCAAGGCGATCAGATTTTATCCCGTCATCGGACAGCTTGCCGCTCGGATCGAACAGCGTTCGAATCCGGCGATTGCCCGTACAGTTGTTGCCAAAGAACTATCGAAGATCGTCTTTTACGTTCTCAGCAGGCATGAAGAGTTCAAAACATTCAAAGGCATCATCGTTCGCAAGACCTGGCTCCGCTGAAGCAAGGCTTCAGCTTCGCTTGAGACTCGTGACTGGCTTCGCAGCTGCAAGCCCGTGCGGCTAACTGGAGATCCCCGAGAGGGAAATCTCCCTACCGCTTGCTTGGGACGCAGCTGCGCTGCCGATGAAACATCTGGGCCGTGACGTTGCTTGTGCTGAGGTCAGAGCCCGCTAAAGTGTTTGGGACCAGTCCGAGTGTTTTCTGCTATCCCTCATTCAGGGATGTCTCATCGACGTGTCGGGCGCGGTCGGTGCACAAAAACGTCAAAAAAACAGCCATCGTTTTTCATCAAAGGATGAACGGGGGATATTTTTCTCTTGCCTGCCCCGTTTGTTGTTTTACGGGGACTTTGACCTTTTATAAAGTGTTAGCCGCCGTTGGGTGCCGGGGCCTGATCGCTCTTGCGAGCAAGGGCTTGCTCGGCATCAGTCTGCTGCTTGTGCCATTCTCTCCACACATTTCTTTCTTGCTGAAATGCAATGGGATCCACTTTCCTTGTTCGCAACGCTGGAATGCTATCGTCAAGCTGGGATGAGATGATGAAGCGATGTGCATGCTCGGCCATCATTCGTTGAAGCAGTCGAGCGGTCTCAGCAGGTATCTGGACCGGTAGGGATGATCTCTGCCCAACCTTAGTGTATAGAAGGTGGAGTGGAGAGAGTGGTAGTAGGAGTTCTGTGCCCTTATTGCCCCAGCCGCCGCGGAAATCATATGAGCCTGCTTTGTAATAGTTCAGACGGATGAAAGGATCATCGCTGGTAAACCATCTCAGGTTGTCGGGTGCATGAATGATTGTCCACTTATGTTGGAGAAGCACGCGGGCAGTATTAGTCAAGAGGTATCGCATACTGGAAAGCCAGCTTTGCCGGCCGACAACTACTTCGGCTTTGAGAATTCCTTGGTCTGCTCCGTTTTCAATGTGAGTGCTAACAGCGAGGGGGATAGGTTCCATAGGTGGAGTTGTCGGTAGTTTAGGCTCTTTGCCCGTCTGCTTGGAAGTCTCCAATTCTTGAACTGCATTCCGAAGAGTGTCGTCAAGCAGATTGGGCATCAAGTCAACCCATCTTTGAAGATGTTCGATGTATTTCTTTGGAGTTCTAACATCCTGTGAAGTAGCAAACATAATGAGACGTTTCCAATCGTTTGCGAGGAGGCGGCGGTCAGATGTAGCTTTGTCAAGGGCCTCCTTGGCCGGTGATTCGAATTCTGCATCGAGCCATCTCTCAAACTCATCTGAGTCAGATCCTGCAACAATTCTGGTGTATAGGTGTTGGTGATACGCGATGCCTTTGATTGATGCACGCTTCCAATCGGGGACATCATGGCGAGAGACGAGAAGACGATACAGCCAGACTCGTGTGCCATCTGTACTCCACTTCCTTAGGTAAAGTGATGGTAAGAAGTGGCTATCTCGTCGGAATTGATTCATTAAGGCACCCAATGGCGGCTAACGTTTGGCGTAACCACGCAGCAGTTCTTGCCGCTCAGAAATGACGCGGACAGAGTGCACATACCAACCCGCGGCACGCGCGATTGAACGATCCGCCTCTGGCGGAAGGTTGGCCGTGCTTTTCGGTTGTGAAAATCTCATATCATTCGCTCACGAGTGCGTGCCGAGGCATTTCGTCATACATTCTACCGTTCAACTCGCGCCCAGTGAGATCCTTCCGCACACCCCCCCATTGCTTAAAGAAAAACGGGACTTTCACTTGCCGACACTGGCGTCTGATGGATTCGACCCATTTCTTGCTCATAGGCCTGGCTCCCGGACCAGATTCGCCACCGACGATTACCCAGTGAATGCCGGTTAAGTCGAGATTCTCCAGGGGACCGATGAGCGGTTCGCACGAGAGAAAGCGTACGGACGCAGGAACACTGCGCAGGTGTTCGATTCGGTATAGTACGCGTTCGTCCTCGGTGCTGACTCCCATCCACACGTTTGCAGGCCAAACAAGCTCGGGTGCCAACTCAGCAAGCCTCCCACTCCGTTTTGTGAGGATTTGATACGTGTGTTGCGGTGTTCCGGACATGGTCGAGAAAACTCTGCGGATGAAGCCGAGGGGCACATCCTCGTGGAACAAATCACTCATCGAGTTTACAAAAACCAGCCTTGGTTGGCGCCACGTCCTTGGGACATCGAGCAAATCTTCGTGGAGGGTGACTTCGAATGCAGTGTCATAGCGCTCCACGCCCATCGCTCGCAGTCGTTTTGCCATCCGCTCTGCGTAGCAGAACTTGCAGCCGGCGCTGACCTTACTGCAGCCCGTCACAGGGTTCCAGGTCATTTCCGTCCATTCGATGTGCGATTTTGTTGCCATGAATTCCTCAGAACTCAAATGATGTTTGATCGGTGGCGTATTTTCTGACTTCGTTCCAGAACTTATAACCAAGAGGGTGCTTTGAAAAGAAAGCAAGATGGTAGAGCGGAAGGTTCCTATCGTCGGATCGAACTTCCACCATCGAACTCAAGGCTTCTTCCCTGTAACCAAGCATGATCATCTGATTCGCAAATTCCGTCGCGAGGAACTGTCGAATGCCCATATTACGAGACTTTGCGCTTTTCCACTTCTCCCGCCAGTCGCGGACTCCGAGGAAAAGCTCAATGCGTTTACTGTTCTCCTCGGTATAGCGATCCTCGTTTCGCATGGGATCGGAGAGCATGAGAAGAATAAGGAAATCCAAAATGTAATTTCCGAGTTTCCCGATCGTTTGAAAATGGATATCAAGAGAAAATGGATCGACGAAGCAGAATGAAAGTACTTTTGTTCCGGAGGAGTAGTGTGGGATTTTGGAGATGATCCTATCTATCTGTTCGTTGCAGTCGCCATCGACAAAATGAACGTCCAGATTAGTGTTCAACGTGCTTACGCGTTGTTTTAAGGCATTCATCGCATCGCTGTCTTGCTCGCAGAATATGTAACGGTCGTAGGGATTCGGAACGGCCAGCGCAAGTAAAGGCGAACCCAGTACGACTCTGCCGCTATCTCTGAGACGGGCTTTGCCAGATCCCGCGAACAAGTCAATATAGACGCGTCGATCCCATCGCTCCTTCATGCCTTTGGAGAAAAGCTCATTGTACATTCCGACCAGACGATACTTCTGAACGCCCCAGCTCCCAATCTCGGGCGTAAATAAACCGTCATCGGCAGAATAAATTGGCACAGGTTCTTTCAGTACGTTTGATTCCATCATTATGAAGTTTTCTGATGTGCTGCCCCCTCCACCAACTTGATCTCCTCCTCCCCGCCTTCACTTCGTTGCGGCGGGCAGGTGTTAGGATTTCTTTCCCTCGACGATTTCGATTTCTTCTTGCGTGAGCTCGTACAGCTTGTACACGAGTTGGTCGATCTCCTGCTCGTAGGAACTTGTGTCGGAGGAAATATCGAGCTTCTTGGCGCGACGCTCAATTGTCTTCACCCTGACTTCGTTGGCGCCTTATCCATTTCGTGCTGGGGGACGTAGTTCCAGAAGTTGATCGGATTGTTAGGATTCGGTGTTGAAAGAGCACTCCAAGTTCTCAAACTCACCCCAAGCTTGGACTGCTTGCATAGACCATCCAGCTTTCGGAGTAGTGAGAATCGCACTCGATCAGCCTTTGAATCACCAACTTCTGTGTTGTCATCGAGCAAGAACAAACCAGGTTGCTCCTTGGCTTCTTCCGATCCTATCCATTTCAGATACTCACGACCTTTCTCATGAGAAAATCGAGAGAGCCCTCCAAACAGGTCAGCAGTCTGGATTAGCGAATGCAACACTGAGTTTTGTGACACTATCGGCTCGAATTCTAGAAAGGGATTCGATTTGGGGAACAGAGACATCCCTCTCTGAGCAGGCTTTTCAAGCCGCGTATTGTTGAGAAAGTTCCTCAGTTCGTTCCACTCCACGCCAGATTGTTCATCCGGAAGGAATCTCCACTGAACCGCCCCCCACCTCCGCGCCACGTGCAGCAGATTCTTGTAGTACATCCTAACCAAGTTTGCTTCATCATCGCGGTGGGATATTGCATGCCGAGAATCGTAGTTGTCCCATAAAAGCACGTCCACTCGGAGCTTATTCCGACAGCAATATGCAACAGTCTGTTCAAGGAAGTGGCCGGCAGTCCGCATCTTGGGAGCATGTCCACGCACTTCCTCGAACTTAAGTTCCGATACCGCTTCAGCAGTGAGCTTATCCTCAAGCAAAGGTATGAGTTCAGCGCAATAGGGCTCAGGTCCTGACACGAGCGTGAGGCGGCGGTACCTCATGTCATATGAACCCGAATCGTCCCCGTATGCTAGTGTCGCGTGTCGGAAATTCGTTTGCAAAGTCGCTCGATTTTAGCAAGGATTGAATCGGCGGTTGCGGTCCAACTGAAGGGTTTTGGGTGTTTGTTGTATTGCTGGACATAGCGTTCAATCATC
>VGVZ01000027.1 GCA_016873805.1 Ignavibacteria bacterium | reverse complement strand
GGTTACGAAGTCACCCTGAGGCCTCGACCATCGGACCTTCTGAGGTTCAGAAAGTCTCTTAGCCATGTTTCAAAATCATTTCCTTGCAAAACACTTCAGTGATAACCGTTTTTCAGCATCCTGCTAGAGTCGCTAAAAGTGGAGCTTCGAACTTTGAAGCCCTTGATCGACAAAGCACGAAAAGCCGTCCCTGATCTGGAAATCCAGGTGATCAAGGAGCTTGTCAAGCCCAAATTGGCCAGACGATTCTTCGTTTCCGAGGATGTTATCGGCAGGAGAATCGATGCGGAACATATTTCACCAATTCAGTAGCGACGATTTCGGGTCTTTGACTTCGATTCTCCGTTTTGTTCGACACGCTCCAACACTCTGGCCCCTGAACGTATGCGATCCTCAGAAG
This sequence comes from Ignavibacteria bacterium, assembly GCA_016873805.1. Lineage (GTDB taxonomy): Bacteria > Bacteroidota > Ignavibacteria > UBA10030 > UBA10030 > VGVZ01. Next base: position 38,334 of record VGVZ01000027.1, on the reverse strand, counting down.
CGCTACGGTTCTTCGTGAACATACCACAGCACGAGAACGCAGCTGAACTGCGCGCTCAGCTTCTATATCGTGGATTGTTTTTCTTGCCCACGAAGACAAGTTGGTGTGGGGTCGCCAAGTCCAATTATCTCGTCATCCATTTTCCCCTCGTCGTACCTGTTCCCTTCACCATCACAACAGAAAGGCCCCGTCATGCAGCGACAGGGCCTGCATTCGAACGAACAAAGATGTTCGATCACTTCATTTTTTTCCCCTCGATATCGTACACCTCGATCGGTCCATACTTCCCGAGAATCTCCTCAATCTTCCCCGCGTCACCAACGGCGACGATCTGCATCGAACCGGGATCGATGTACTTCCGAGCCACCTGTTGAACCTCATCGGCGGAGACCGCCATCAGTTTGGCCGGATAGGTGTCCCAATAGTCGACAGGAAGATTGTAGAATTTTCTGGTCAGTGCGTAGCTCAGAAGCTGTGTCGGCTGCTCGAGCGACAGAGCGAAGTTGGCGACGAGCGAGCGCTTGCACTCGTCGAGTTCCGCCGGTGGCACTTTTTCGTCCCGCATCCGGTTGAACTCCTTCATGAATTCCGTCATCGCGCCGTCGGTCACCTCGGTTCGCACGTCGCCGCCTGCGGTCCACGGTCCGGCATACCGTCCGGCTGAAAAGTAGCTGTAGACACCGTACGTGTATCCCTTCTCTTCACGCAGGTTGATGAAGAGCCGCGCAGCCGGTCCTCCTCCGAGGACTCTGTTCATCACCGTAAGTCCGATGTAATCAGGATGGACTCTGTCGATTGCGATATTACCCATCGTCAGTGTTGTCTGAACGGAATTCGGGCGATCGACGATCGATACTTTCTGGGCCGCAATCGGCTTCGGATCCGCTGGAGGAGACACACGGAGATCGGTTTTCTTCCACGCCGCAAACCATTTGCGAAGCTTGGGTATCAGTTCCTTGGCGGTAACATCTCCTGCAATGCCAAGGAGAGCGCCTTGAGGCACATAGCGGTCGCGATGCCATGTTGCCAGTGCTTCAGATGCCAACGCAGCGATCGATTCTTCGGTGAATCCGGAGACGGCAGCCGGATGATCACCATACACCACGCGGTCATACCGCTCGTTGGCAAGAAAACCGGGCTGTGATCTCTGTTGTCTGAGCTGAACCCTCAGGCGCGTTTTCATTTTTTCCAGCTCGTCGGCGGGGAAGGTAGGATTCAACAGCACGTCCATGAAAAGTCCGAACCACTCGTCGAAGTTGTCGCTCAATCCCGACGCGCTCAGCACGGCCGTCGTAGAGCCGAATCCGGAAAACACCCCGAGCGTCGCGCCAAGCTTGTCCACATCTTCCGCGATTTGCTTACTTGATCGCGATTTTGTTCCCTCGCGCATCATCTGCGCCGTGGCGGTTGCGAGGCCTCGCTGGTTCGACGGCTCGTGGATCCCACCGGCACCGTTGATCTGTAATTGGAGGGAAACAGTCGGAAACCGGTGGTCTTCCATGATCATCACAGTCACTCCGTTATCCAGCGTTGCTTCCACGGGACTGGGAAGTTTTACGCGGAGGATCTCTTTTGAGACTGGGGCAAGATTCAGTCGCTCCACTTTGCTCGCGGAGACACCTTTGTCGGAAGCCGGCGCCTGGGCGAGAAGATGCGAGTCTGATTCGATTCCGAGCACGGGGAGGATCATCACACACAGAATCCCGAAGATCGCCCGCACGCAGAACCTCCGTATATCGTCTTTGCCAAACATGGTCTTCATCTCCTTTCATCCTCAATTCATTTTTTGAGAGGTGCGGGAGTTTCTTTTGGCTTCGGGACCGTGGTAACAACGGTCCGGTTGGATGAATTCAAGTACGTTGACGCAACGCGCTGCAGATCTTCTTTCGTAACCTTTGCGTACCGCTCTTCGATGGTATTGACCAGATCCGGATCGTTGTAGTATACCGTGTACTGGCTGATCATGATCGACCGAAAGAGGGTCCCCTGCATCATCTGCGCCCGCTGGCGTCTGATCTGAGCCAGCGCTTTCTGGATTTCCCAATCCTCCACCGGATTGGTCTTTAGCTTTTCGATCTCATCATAGATCAGCTTTTCGACCTCTTCGGGTTTCTTTCCCGGTCGCACCATCGCGATCACCCCATGGAGCGACGGTCCTCGACGCTCCTGGGCACCACCAAAGACATTCACCGCGACCTCGTGTTCCTTCACAAGCTTCTGGTAGAGGCGCGATGATTGGCCGCTTGTCAAAATATTTCCGAGGAGACTGAGTGCATACCAATCATGCGTGTTTGATTGCGGGATTTTGTACACGATGTCTAGCCGCGGCGTTTGCGCAAAGCCATCGTCAAGCGCTACACGCCGTTCACCCTGTTGCGGCGGCTCGGTCATATCCGGTGCCTCGGACCGCGGCTGCGAGGGAATATCCTCAAAGTACTTTTTCACCTTCGCGAGAGCTTCTTCAGTCTTGAAGTCTCCGACAAGGGTCAGCACGGCATTGTTGGGTGCGTAGTAGACGCGGAAGAACTCCGCCGCATCTTCAGCCGTTGCGGCGTCGAGATCGTCCATCGAACCGATCACCGAATGCTTGTAGGCAAAGTTATCGTATGCCGTCTCGAGGAGAACCTCGAACGTTTTGCCGTACGGCTGGTTGTCTACGCTGAGGCGCCGTTCTTCCTTGACGGTCTGGCGCTGGTTCTCGAAGTTCGCCTGATTGATGTTGAGCGATCGCATCCGATCGGATTCGAGAAAGAGTCCGAGATCGAGCTGGTTGGCGGGAAGGGTCTCGAAGTAGTTCGTGCGATCCTGATTGGTTGTGCCGTTCATGTTCCCGCCGTTGTTCTGAATCAGGATGAAATGCTCTCCCTTTCCGACACGTTTCGATCCCTGGAACATCATATGTTCGAAGAGATGGGCGAAGCCGGTCCGGCCGGGCCGCTCGTCTCGGGAACCAACGTTGTAGGTCACGCAGATTGAATAGGTGGGCGCTGTTCGATCCTCTGAGAGAATCACGCGGAGCCCGTTCTTCAACGTGAACTCCTTCAAGGTGATTGGCTTGTCTTTGGCCAATCCAACACCCGGAGAGAGAGATAAGAGTAGAACAACGGTGAGAAGAAGGAGGCATCGAAAAACAAGCGATGCTTTTTTCATAGAACTCCCTGGATTGGTGATTGGATGTCAATCTCTATTCATTCATGCTCAACAACCGAAGAGCAACTTCATGGCTGAACTCAATTTCCCACCTTGAATGCCCTAGATCATATGCTTCCGGAGCTCGCGTTTCAAATCGTGAATCTGCTTTCGCACGACCTGGAGTTCTTTCTTGTCTTTTTTCTGAATTGCCTCTTCCCGCTGCACCTTCAGCTGTCGGATCTTCTGTTTGATTTCGCTCTTATTGATGCCGACGACATGACGGTGAAAGACCTCTATGTTCATCACTTTACACAAGAGGGGCAAGAGCTTCTCTTTGTGCATTGTCGCGATCCCCTTCAACTCCTCGCGCTCGATGCCATGAGCAACATCCCGAAGTTGCGCCACGGTCATCTTGCTCAACTCTTCATACGTGTACGCCATAATAGGTTATCCTCCTCGCAAGTGAACGTTTTCCTCTGAGATGGACTCGCACGTTCGCACCCTGTCCAGATCCGACATCTCGCACCGTCTGCTTCCCCCTACTCGTAATGTCGGCCGACATATGTTACCACGGCGCGTGATAACAGTCAAGGGCGAATATAACTATCCTGTTGACCTGAGCTTGGATTGGCAGTATCTTTGCGCTCTCCATCGATATCAGACAAGAATGCCGGCCCTCAACAAGGCTGATCTATGAGAAAATTCGAAAGGATTCAATATGACTGAACAGCCGGCCGCGGAACGTGAGACGCTATTCGGGTTGCTCTACTCGGAAGAACGGAGGAGGAGAATAGCGGAATGTCTCAATTATCTGCTGTGCAGAGACTGAAGGCACTTATAGAATTGGTTCGATTCGAGCTCCCGTTTGCGGCCGGAGTGTGTACCGTGCTCGGTCAGCTGCTGGCCCTGGGTGGTTCTCCCTCGATGTTGGAAATTGTGGGAGGGTTTGCAGCGATTTTTCTGATATCTGCGTCGGCATTGATCCTGAACGACTTGTTCGACGTGGAGAGTGATAAGGTGAATGCTCCTCACAGGCCCCTTCCCTCTCAGCGAGTCACCGGTGTTGAAGTCGTCTCATTCTTTGTCATCGTCACGATTGTTGGACTTTTCATCAGCGCGTTGCTCGGTGTTGAGGCGCTAGTTCTCTCTTTCACGCTCTGGACGGTTGCTCTTCTCTACAATTGGAGGTTCAAGAGGACCGGTCTACTCGGGAATCTGATGGTAAGTTTTTCAGTGGGAATGACATTTGTTTTTGGCGGCGTTTCGGTCGGGATTTATTCTCACGAGCTCGTTTGGTACTTCGCCATTCTTGCGGCGTTGATCAACCTCGGGGAAGAAATTGCTGCTGACGCGATGGATGTTGTCGGGGACAGCAAAGCACAATTCAACTCCATTGCAGTGAAATTCGGGCGGGCAAGAGCACTTGACGTCAGCACGGCGATTTTTTCCGCAGTTCTCGTCCTGAGCATCGCTCCTTTCCCGCTGAAGTGGTTGCCTGGGGTCTATTTGTATCCGATTCTTCTGATGGACTCCATCATACTGTACTCCGTCATCAGGTTGCGGGCATCGAAGGAGCAGGAAGGCAGGAAGTTGATCAGGGCGATTTACCTCGGGGCCACCTTCTCCATGCTGGTAATTCTCCTGCTCAGAATCTTCGAAACATAGTCAATTCGATTGAGTGGGGAAACTGTTGGTCGGCACGGATGCGGACGCTTGTCGGGTTGAGCTATTTGCAGATGGGCGCGCGATCAGGCAGACGAGTTCTCCCCAAGAAAGGAAAAAAGCCGACTCATTCCTGAGTCGGCTTTTCAAATTCCCCAATCCTCAATTCACAACTATGTCGTGCCCCCAACTTCGAATTCGGCTTCCGACGATTTGTGTCGGAACCGCCGAATTCAGAATCCCGCCTACGCTTCGCTCCGGCGGGCAGGCGAACTTGTGTTCCAAGTCCCAATTCGACCGACGAACGTTTCTCAGTGAGTCGTTGTCGAATTGAGGATCCCGACGTTTTCTGTCGGGACCCCATTGTGCCCCCAACGAGATTCCTGCCTACGCTTCGCTCCGGCGGGCAGGCGAACTCGTGTTCCAAGTCCCAATTCGACCGACGAACGTTTCTCAGTGAGTCGTTGTCGAATTGAGGATCCCGACGTTTTCTGTCGGGACCCCATTGTGCCCCCAACGAGATTCCTGCCTACGCTTCGCTCCGGCGGGCAGGCGAACTCGTGTTCCAAGTCCCAATTCGACCGACGAACGTTTCTCAGTGAGTCGTTGTCGAATTGAGGATCCCGACGTTTTCTGTCGGGACCCCATTGTGCCCCCAACCGGATTCGAACCGGTGTTCCAAGCTTGAAAAGCTCGTGTCCTAGGCCTCTAGACGATGGGGGCGGGGATTGAGAATTGAAGATTTGAGATTGAGGATTGAAGATTGATGATGATGGGCTACTTTGACCGCGAGGTTTTCAACGACGAGATGAAGATCGCCGTGAGTTCTTTGCCTTCTCGTTTGAGTTCGTCGAGGTCCTTACTATTGGTCAAAGCGGATTCCTCCAAAACCTCCAACCAGTAAACCGTCTCGTCGACCTCTTCGAGCACGATATGGAGCTTCGCGTTGAACTCCGCCTTCGAGCGCCCCAAGCACGCCGCCCGGTAGTTTGCAGCGACCGAAGTCCCGGAACGAACAAGCTGGCGAGTCACTACGTTGATCGATCGACCTTCGGGCAACTCTTCAGCAAACCACACGATTCGCGTCGCAAACATCTTCGTCCGGCGCTTCAATTCATCAGGCGTCACGCTCCCCCCAATTCTCAATCTTCAATTTTCAATCTACAATTTACATCTCTCTTCGGGTGACCAGTGGGATTTGAACCCACGACCTCCAGGGCCACAACCTGGCGTTCTAACCAACTGAACTATGGCCACCATTTGCGCGGCGCATCGTCCCATATGTTTCTGATCCCGATTGGGAAGCATCGGGAGCCACCATGGAACAATGAAAAACTGAAAATGAAAAATTCAAAATGAAGGATTCCAAAGAGCACCTTGGGTTGGGGAGTCCCGTCTGTAGAACACCAGAATTCGCAGGCTTCGCCCATTCCCAAGAACGCAAAAGCCTGAGTTATCAGGCTTTTTGACCAGACAAATGTAACAAAAGCTGGTTCAAAAGGCAAGGGGATTCTTTGGCACTTCGAGGCAATTTTTCCTATCTTTGTTTCGCTGTTAGTGTGCGAAACGCAATTCTAACTCTCTTATGCAATCTCGACGTCCGCATACGAAGGCAACTCTCGCCAACTCTCTGCATCACCTGGCACGCGACGTCCCAAACTGAAGTCGCCGCAGTCTCCCATTTCGTCAGCACTGCCCCGGTTGGTACGGTACGTTCGTTTTCTTCGATGTGAACAGTCATCCCTGCTCCCGGGGGAACCGTGATCGGCTGAAACCATGACGTTGAACTTATCGCAACAGACCAAAGGATGATCTCCCGATGAAAAAGGATTTTCTCTCCGTTCGAGATTTTACTTCAGAAGAAATCGTCAACACATTTGATCTTGCCGCAGCCATGAAAGCCGACCGCGCGAAGTACGGCGAGGCTCTCAAGGGGAAAACACTTGCGTTGATCTTTGAAAAGCCCTCGCTGCGCACGCGTGTGACGTTCGACGTCGGCATTCAACAACTCGGCGGCTTTTCGATCACTCTCCTTCCGTCGGAAATCAATCTTGGAAAACGCGAATCGGTGTACGATGTGGCAAAGAACCTCGAACGGATGGTCCAGGGAATTATGATCCGGACGTTTGCGCACCAGATTGTCCTCGACATGGCCAAATTCGCCTCCATCCCGGTGATCAACGCGCTGACGGATTACTCACATCCGTGTCAGGCAATGGCAGATTACTTCACGGTGCGAGAGGTGAAAGGGAGGCTCAAAGGACTCAAGCTTTGCTACGTCGGAGACGGGAATAACGTGTCCCATTCATTGATGTTCGCCGGCGCGCGGCTCGGCGTCCATGTCACCGTTGCGTGCCCTGAGGGTCATAAGCCGAAGCCGCACGCGATTGAGCACGCGCGTGAAGATGCGAAGCAGACGGGCGGATCGATCGAGATCGTCCATGATCCTGTGGCTGGAGTGAGCGGCGCTGATGTCGTCTACACCGATGTCTGGGCATCCATGGGCCAGGAATCCGAAGCTGAGGCGCGAAAGAAGGTATTCCTTCCGTTTCAGGTCAACGGAGCGCTCATGTCTTACGCCAAGAACGACGCGATCTTCATGCACTGCCTCCCCGCACACAGGGGCGAAGAAGTGACTGACGAGGTAATCGATTCCCCCAACTCGGTCGTCTTCCAGGAAGCCGAGAACCGCCTCCACGTGCAGAAGGCGATCATGTACCAACTCATGAAATGACTATGACCACCACGCCAAAAAGTGCAGTGATTGCGATCGGCGGGAATTCATTGATCCGCGCGGGTGAACGCGGAACGATTGAAGAACAACTCCGAAACGCGCACGCGACGGCGCGCGCGATCGTCCGGCTGGTTGAACGCGGCTGGAAGATCGTCATCACGCATGGAAACGGGCCGCAGGTCGGCGCAGCGCTCCTCCGTTCGGAACGTGCCGCGGCAGAGGTGTACACGCATCCCCTCGATGTGTGCGTCGCCACCACGCAATGTGAAATCGGTTATCTCCTGCAGCGCGCAATGGAGTATGAGCTCCGACAGATCGGGCTCTTCACCCCCATCATGACCGTTCTCACGCAGGTGCGGGTCCATGAGAACGATCCTGCATTCCAGAATCCAACCAAACCGATCGGTCCTTTCTATTCGAAGCTCGAAGCTGAAGAAAAGCAGAGGCGGTTCGGCTGGAACATGGTGGAAGACCCGTCACGCGGCTACCGGCGCGTTGTACCTTCCCCCGAACCAGTGGAAGTTTTCGAGGAAGATATCATCCGGAAGATTCTTGGACTCGGTATGATCGTGATCGCGGTGGGCGGGGGTGGAATTCCGGTCATTGAACATCCCGGATACAAAGTCGAGGGAATGGAGGCAGTCATCGATAAAGATCGGGCCTCGGCACTCCTGGCCGCCGGACTCGGCGTCGATCGCTTCATCATCAGTACCGACGCCGATCAGGTGTATCTTGATTTTACGAAGCCGACCAAGCGCGGGATCCCCAAGGCGACGGTCTCCGAAATGGCCGCCTATTTGAAGGAGGGACAGTTTCCTCCCGGAAGCATGGGCCCGAAAGTCGAATCGGCAATTCAATTCCTCCAAAAAGGGGGAAAGGAAGTCGTCATCACATCGTTTGAACATCTCCTCGATGCAATCGACGGCAAGATGGGAACGCATATCGTCCCGTAACACAAGAGCGAGAATCCTATGAAACTCAATCACATTATCAGCTCGCAGCAGTTTTCCGTTCCGATGCTTATGGAGTTGTTCCACCGGACGCGGCAGATGGAGCGCATCGTTCAGCGGGGAGGCACAAAGGATTATCAGGATAAGATCATGGCCACCCTCTTCTACAGGCCATCCACTCGAACGCGCTTCTCGTTCGAGGCGGCGATGCATCGTCTTGGCGGACAGGTTCTCTCAACGGAGTTCGCGAACGAATTCTCCTCAGAAATCAAAGGAGAGCAGCTCGAGGATACGATCAGGATTATCGGTACCCACTGCGATGTCATCGTCCTGCGACATTCAGAGGAGGGAGGAGCTGCGCGGGCCGCCGCCGTCTCTCCTGTTCCGGTGATCAACGCGGGGGATGGCCAGGGAGGACAGCATCCGACACAGGCCCTGCTCGATCTCTATACGATCTACCACGAATGCAAGACACTCGACGGATTGTCCGTGGCAATGATCGGGGCACTGGATACCGGCCGGACCGTTCGCTCCCTCGCATACCTCCTCAGCAAATTCGAACGAACCAAACTCTACTTCCTTGCCCCACCCGAGATGCAAGTGAAGCACGATATCCTGAATCACCTGGATGAGAACGGCGTTGCCTATGAAATCGCGTCTGATCCGTCCGTTGTTCTGCCTCACGTCGACGTTGTGTACCAGACAAGAATCGACCGGGAGAGACTTCAGAAGCGCGATGTCGATCTCTCGCAGTACAACATCGACACAAAGATTCTGGCGCGCATGAAGCCGAATGCCATCATCATGCATCCCCTTCCCCGCTCGGTGGAGATCGATGCTTCAGTTGATCAGGATCCTCGTTCGGCATATTTCCGCCAGTCACGAAACGGTCTCTTCGTCCGCATGGCATTGCTGACATTGTTGTTCGATTATCCTTAACCGCAGACACAGAATACAGATGGGAGTGGAATCAAACCGAAAGACTACATAGAGCTCGAACGTCAGTACGGTGCGCGCAACTACGCCCCTCTCGATATCGTCATCCAACATGGAGAAGGCGTTTGGGTCACCGACGTTGAGGGCAAGAGGTACATGGATTGCCTTGCCGCGTACTCTGCGCTGAATCAGGGGCACTGTCATCCCCGCATCGTCGAAGCATTCACCGCGCAGGCCCGCGAACTTACCTTGACGAGCCGGGCATTTCGAAATGACAAGCTCGGTCTTCTCTACCGAGAACTCCATCGGCTGACCGGATATGAGATGTTCCTGCCGATGAACTCGGGCGCGGAAGCAGTGGAAACGGCGGTCAAGGCGGCACGGAAGTGGGGATACACGAAGAAGGGAATTCCGGAAAACAAAGCCGACATCATCTGCGCGTCGGAGAATTTCCACGGCCGCACAACGACGATCATCAGCTTCTCATCCGAGAAGCAGTACCGCGAGGGCTTTGGCCCCTACACACCGGGATTCCCGATCGTTCGCTACGGTGATCTTGAGGACCTCAAATCAAAGATCACGTCGAATACCGCAGCATTCCTCGTCGAGCCGATTCAGGGCGAATCCGGAGTCGTGATTCCCCCCGACGGCTACCTGAAGGGCGCGGCAGAAATCTGCAGAACCAACAACATGCTCCTGATTCTCGACGAGATTCAATCGGGATTGGGGCGGGCGGGAAAGATGTTTGCGTTCGAATACGAAGGAATTCGGCCCGACATGGTCATCATCGGCAAAGCGCTCTCCGGTGGATTCTATCCGGTCTCTGCCGTTCTCTCCCGGGAGGAGGTTCTCGGGGTGTTCAATCCCGGCGACCACGGGTCGACGTTCGGCGGAAACCCCCTCGCCTGTGCCACGGCGATCGCCGCTCTCCGCGTGATCGAAGAAGAGAAGCTTGTGGAACGCTCGTACGAATTGGGCGAGTACTTCCTCCAGAAACTTCTGACCATCCGGAGTCCGCGCATCAAGAAGATCCGAGGGCGTGGATTGTGGATCGGCATCGTCCTCGATACGAATGCCCGTCCGTACTGCGAGGCTCTGATGGAGCAAGGGATCCTCTGCAAGGAAACACACGACACCGTGATACGCATCGCGCCCCCCTTGATCATCACAAAGGATGAAATTGACTGGGCATTTGAACGATTCAAGAGTGTGATTGAAAATCTCGACACAACCAGAACAGCAGAAGAGAGGAACCTTGTATGGCAGAAATGAAGCGCGTGAGAACGATCATCATCGGCGCCGCGGGACGCGATTTCCACAACTTCAACATGATCTATCGTGACAACGAGCGATACGACGTCGTTGCATTCACCGCCGCACAGATTCCGAACATCGCCGGGCGAAAATATCCTGCTTCATTGGCTGGAACACTGTACCCAAAGGGAATTCCCATTTTCAGGGAACAGGACCTTGAAAAAACAATTCGCGAGTACGACGTCGAAGAAGCGGTCTTCTCGTACAGCGACATCTCCTACAACCATGTGATGAGCATCGGTTCGCGGGTCACGACCGCGGGTGCCCACTTCAAGATCCTCAGCATCCCCGACACGATGCTTGTTTCAAAGAAACCCGTCGTTTCAGTTTGCGCCGTACGGACAGGAAGCGGAAAGAGCCAGACGTGCAGAAAGGTTTCGCGCATTCTGCGAGACCTTGGGTACAAAGTCGCCGTCGTGCGTCATCCGATGCCGTACGGGGACCTGGAGAAGCAGAAGGTTCAGCGCTTTGCGACCGTTCAGGATCTCCATCGCCATCACTGCACCATCGAAGAGATGGAGGAATACGAGCCGCACATCACGAGCGGCAGTATTGTCTACGCAGGGGTGGACTACCAGGCGATTCTGGAGGATGCAGAGCGGGAAGCGGACATTATCATCTGGGACGGAGGCAACAACGATTCCCCCTTTTTCGAGCCGGATCTCAAGATCGTCGTCACCGATCCCCTCCGCGTCGGCAATGAGCTTTCCTACTATCCGGGGGAGTCAAATCTCCGGATGGCCGATGTTGTCATTATCAACAAAATCGATTCGGCGGAGCCGCGCGCGATATTTGCGCTGCGGGAAAACATCCGCAGAGTGAACACATTCGGGCGAATCATCGAAGCGGCATCTCCGATTTTCGCGGAGCACAGCGACAAGATCGCGGGAAAACGGGTGCTCGTCATCGAAGATGGACCGACACTGACGCACGGAGAGATGAGATACGGAGCAGGTACTGTCGCCGCGCAGAAGTTCGGCGCATCGGAAATTATTGATCCACGTCCCTACGCCGTCGGCGAAATCAAGAAGACCTATGAGACCTATCCCAACATCGGCATCCTTCTTCCGGCAATGGGATACGGGAAGCAACAGATCAAGGATCTTGAGGCAACAATCAACAAGACCCCGTGTGACGCGGTCATCATCGGAACGCCCATCAACCTCACGCGGATTGTGAAGATGAAGAAGCCCGCGTACCGCGTCTACTATGAACTTGAAGAGATCGGCGAGCCGAGTCTCAAGAGCATTCTGACGGAATTCACAAAAACCTTGAAGTAGCGGATTTGCAGGATTGTCATTTTTGAAGATCAATCTGAGTCAAGCGGGCATTGCGTTTGTCTGCTGATCGTACGCAACGTTCCGGCTGAATCGATGGTCTCCATCAGTTCGTTCGATGGATTTGTTTGAAAATCTGAACAGTTATGTGGATATTGATTGCACGTTTTCGGTTGCCTTGATTCCCCGGTTTTCCTTTCGTTGAGCAACCCAACCCGTTTTTCTCTCTACACATCCATTCAAACTCATTACCAAACTATTCCGTTTGCAGGAGGATAGCATTGAAGATAGGAATCCCAAAAGAAATTGTCCCCGGTGAAACCAGAGTTGGTATGATACCGGCGCTTATCTCTGCATACAAGAGGGATAATCACGAGATCTTTGTCGAACAGGGGGCCGGTGTCGCGGCAACGTTCTCTGACAAGGCATACGAAGCTGCAGGTGCGACGATCGTCAGCGACGCGAAGAAGCTGTTCGAGATGGCGGACCTGATCGTGAAAGTTCAGCCCCCGAAGAATGAAGAGGCACGACTCTTCCGTGAAGGATGCGCGTACATCGGGTATCTTGCTCCTCTGGCCAATCCGGATGTCGTCAAGACATTTGCGGCGCGAAAGATCACCGGCTTTTCGATGGAGTTTGTTCCGCGTATCACGCGCGCACAGAGCATGGACGCGCTCAGCTCCATGGCAACGATCGCCGGCTACAAAGCGGTGCTCATCGCCTCCGATCGCATCGGCAAAATGTTTCCTCTGCTGATGACGGCAGCCGGGACGATCACACCGGCAACAGTATTGATTCTCGGAGCAGGGGTGGCTGGATTACAGGCGATCGCGACCGCCAAACGACTCGGTGCAAAGGTCGAGGCCTTTGATCCGCGCCCGGCGGTCAAGGAGCAGGTGAAGAGTCTCGGCGCGGCATTTATCGAAATGGAAATGCCGGCGGATGCGGAGACCGCCGGCGGCTATGCGAAGGAGCTTTCTCCCGAGTTCATCAAGAAGGAGATGGAGGCAATCAGTGCTCGTCTTCCAAAAGTGAACGTCGTGATCAGCACGGCGCAAGTGTTCGGAAAACGCGCGCCGATTCTCATGACGGCAGACATGGTGAAGCTCTTACCGGCCGGTTCCGTGATTGTCGACCTGGCGGCTGAGCAAGGCGGAAATTGTGAGCTTACGGAAGCGGACAAGACAGTCGAGAAACATGGTGTTACCATCGTCGGTGCGGTCAATCTGCCGGCAACCATCCCCGTCGACGCCAGCAACATGTATGCACGGAACGTCCAGAACCTGTTCAAGAATATCTATCCGAAACCCGATTCGCCGATCGATTTTGAGGATGAGGTGAACAAGGGGGCGTGTATTACTCGCAACGGCGAGATCGTGAACGAAATGATCAAGAATGCAGTGAAATAAGGAGAATACCATGGATGTTATGTTGATGATGTCGATCTACGTCTTCGTGCTCGCCATCTTTGTTGGGTTCGAAGTGATCAGCAAAGTACCACCTCTCCTCCACACGCCTCTCATGTCCGGATCGAATGCCATTTCCGGCATTACGCTTGTCGGTTCGTTGATTGCCGCCGGCGAGGGACATGGGGGGATCAGCGTGATCCTCGGCATGATCGCTGTGATCGTTGCCACGATCAACGTGATCGGAGGATTCATGGTGACTGACAGGATGCTTGGCATGTTCAAGAAAGACACGACGAAACCAGCAAAATAGGGACTTCAGACTATGAATGTGTTATCAGCTATAGCGTATCTCGTCGCGGCAGTTCTCTTCATCATGGGTTTGAAGCTCCTTAGCTCACCCAAGACGGCTCGTCGCGGAAATATGTTGGGTGCTCTCGGCATGCTCATCGCCGTCGTCGTCACCCTTACCGACCAGGTAATCATTGACTTCACATATATTGTGGTCGGCCTTGTGGTCGGCGGCGCGATTGGTGCGTTCCTCGCCCGCAAGGTTCAAATGACCTCCATGCCTCAGATGGTGGGACTCCTCAATGGATTCGGCGGCGCGGCCTCGGCCTTGGTTGCGTACGCGGAATACATGAGATTCGCCGCGGGGGGACCCGATATGGCGATACACGCCTGGATCGCATTGATTCTCTCCCTTCTGATCGGCACCGTTACGCTCACGGGGAGTGTCATTGCCGCAGCAAAACTCCAGGGCGTGATGACCAGCGCTCCGATTCTCTATCCATTCCAGAAGCAGATCAACGCCCTGATGCTTGTCGCAGTCCTCGTGATGGGTTCATTTTTCATCATGGATCCGAGTCTCTGGTACCTCCTGCCTATCATTGTGTTCGTCTCTGCGGTTCTCGGCGTGACGAGCGTTATCCCCATCGGCGGTGCCGACATGCCGGTGGTGATCTCATTGTTAAACTCGTATTCCGGAATGGCAGCGGCTGCGACAGGATTCGTCCTCGGCAACAATGTGCTAATCGTCAGCGGAACCCTTGTCGGGGCATCCGGAATCATCCTGACCGATATCATGTGCAAAGCGATGAACCGATCACTCGCAAATGTCCTTTTTGCCGGAGTCGGGGCGGAGTATGAGGCGGGAGCAACGACGTCCGAACAGCGAACGGTGGTTCGGTACACGGCCGATGATGCGGCCTTCATCCTCGAAAATGCCCAATCCGTGATCATTGTTCCCGGCTACGGACTCGCCGTGGCACAGGCACAGCACGTGCTTCAGGAGATGGTGAACATTCTGCACGCCAAGGGAATTGACGCACGCTATGCCATTCACCCCGTTGCCGGCCGTATGCCCGGTCACATGAATGTGCTGCTCGCCGAGGCAAACGCGCCGTACGATATTCTCCTCGAGATGGATCAAATCAACGACGATTTCAAGAACACCGATGTGGCGCTCGTGCTCGGAGCAAACGACGTCGTGAACCCGGCTGCACGTTATAAGAAAGAGAGCCCTCTCTACGGCATGCCGATCCTCAATGTCGATCATGCGCGCACCGTCATGGTGTGCAAGCGGAGTCTGAATCCGGGATTCGCCGGCGAGGACAACGAACTCTTCTACGACAAGAAGACGATGATGGTTTTCGGCGATGCCAAGGCAACCATCACGAAGCTTGTGCAGCTGTTGAAGAAGTAGATCCAGGCTGTGTATACACATGAAGAATCCCGGTCGCTGATCGGGATTTTTCTTTTGTCGCAGATCGTTGGACTATCGGGTTCCCGCGAATGTCCGCAACATTTCTGCATTTGTTTCGTTAGTTTTGGGAGTACGCTGAAAATCACCGACCTCACTTCATCCAGGAGCAGATCTCATGAAAACACTCTTCTCTCTTCTTCTGTCGTTGCTGATAGCCGCCGCAGTCTATGCCAACAACGAGACTCGTCTGCTGCGGTTTCCCACAATTCACGGCAATCAAATCGTCTTCACGTACGCGGGTGATCTGTATACTGTCGGTACGAATGGCGGCGTTGCACGCAAGCTGACCAATCACGATGGATTTGAGATGTTCGCCCGATTCTCGCCGGATGGAAAGAACATCGCCTTCACCGGTCAGTACGACGGCAACACCGAGGTCTATGTCATGCCCTCTGAGGGGGGAATCCCCAAGAGGCTTACCTACACGGCAACACTCGACCGCGATGATGTATCAGACCGTATGGGTCCGAACAACCTCGTGATGGGCTGGAAAGACAACAAGACGGTTCTCTACCGCTCCCGCGTCAACGAACCAAATAGCATGAAAGGACAGCTGTTCCTTGTCTCTCTTGACGGGGGTCTGCCACAGCAGCTCCCCCTTCCGCGAGGCGGCTTTGCCTCATTCTCTCCTGACGGCAAGAAACTTGCCTACAACCAAATCTTCCGCGAGTTCCGAACCTGGAAACGATACCGCGGCGGTCAGGCCGACGAGATATCGGTTTACGATTTCGACACGAAAGAGACAATCAAGATCACCGATAATGTCGCCCAGGATATCATTCCGATGTGGGCCGGATCGAAGATCTATTTTGTTTCGGATCGAGATGACAATCGTCGCATGAACATTTTTTCCTACGATTTCAACACAAAACAGACCAGGCAGGTTACATTGTTCACCGAATTTGATGTCAAGTTTCCCTCGGTCGGCGACAAATCGATCGTCATAGAGAACGGGGGGTACCTGTACACGCTTGACCTTGCCACCGAGAACGTTCAGAAAGTTACGGTCTCGATCAATGAGGACTTCGCCGTCGGTCGCGGCGGCCTCATTGATGTCAGCAAGAGCGTGACAAACTATGAAATCTCACCGGATGGCAATCGCGCGTTGTTCGGCGCCCGAGGCGATGTCTTCACCGTACCGGCAAAGCACGGTGCAACACGCAACATCACCGGAACACCGGGGGTCCATGAGCGCAATTCAAAGTGGTCACCTGACGGAAAATGGATCGCGTATGTTTCCGACGCATCAGGCGAGGACGAGATCTCTCTCGTGTCCCAGAACGGAAGCGGCAAGCAGATCCAACTGACCACCGGCGGCGACACCTACAAGTATCAGATCCTTTGGTCCCCCGATAGCAGGAAGATTGCCTGGACAGACAAGAAGCAACGACTGAACTACGTGGACGTCGATTCCAAGAAAACCACCATGGTCGTCGAGGCTGTGCAGTGGGAGATCTCTTCATTTGACTGGTCTCCCGACAGCAAATGGATCACGTACGCCAAACCCGAGCAATTCCAGATGACGACGATTTACCTCTACGGGCTGGAGTCGAAGCAGACCATTCCGGTGACCGATGGTTGGTTTTCTTCCACGAATCCCTCTTTCAGCGCTGACGGCAAGTTTCTCTTCTTCGTATCGAGCCGAACCTTGAATCCGGTCTACAGCCAGATTGAGTGGAATCACGCGTACACCGACATGTCGAAAATATATCTCGTCACGTTGGACAAGTCGACGAAATCTCCCTTCACACCGAAGAGTGACGAGGTGAAGGCAAAAGAGGAAAAGAAAGAACCGCCGAAGAAGGAGCCTGATCCCAAGGCAGCAAAGGAAACACCATCGACCGTCACCGTCAAAGTCGATGCCGATGGACTGAAAGATCGCATCACGGTTCTCCCGATCGATGGAGCAGGTTATTGGAACATTCAATCGGTCGGCGACAAACTCTACTATATGCGTCGCGGCTCCAAGGATGATAAATCGAAGCTGATGCTCTATGAGCTCGACAAGCAGAAGGAAACGGAGCTGGGGAACATCAATGGCTACGAAATCTCCACTGACGGAAAGAAGATGCTCGTGGGTCAGGATGGGAGCTACGCCATCATCGATCTTCCATCTGCAAAACTCGACATCAAGGAGAAGTTGAACCTCTCCGATTTGAAGGTTTCGCTCGATCGTCGCGCAGAATGGAAACAGATGTATCATGAAGTCTGGCGCCAGATGCGAGACTTCTTCTACGATCCGAACTTGCACAAGGTCGATTGGGCGAAGATGCGTTCGCTCTATGAGCCGTTGCTCGAGCATGTGCAGCATCGTGCCGACCTGACCTACGTGATGGGCGAACTGGTGGGAGAACTCAACGCCGGTCACGCGTACGTCGGAGGCGGAGACTATCCGAAGCCGGAGCGTATCCAGCTTGGACTGCTTGGTGCAAAGGTGGTTCGTGACCCGGCAAGCCGCTACTACCAAATTGCCGAAATCTTGAGAGGACAGAACTGGGACAGAAACCTTCGCTCACCGTTGACGGAAATCGGCGTGGACGTGAAGGCCAGTGAGTATATCATCGCCATCGATGGCAAGCCTGCCAATGAAATGACCAACCTCTTTGCGGCGCTAATCGGAAAGGCAGACAAGCAGGTCACTCTCACCGTCAATGCCAAACCGCAGACGGCGGGAGGCCGGGACGTCGTGGTCGTCCCGATCAGCAACGAACAATCGCTCTACTATTTTCACTGGGTCGAAAAGAACCTGGAGAAGGTCAGCAAGGCAACCGACGGGAAAATTGGATACGTCCACATCCCCGATATGGGTGTCTCAGGACTGAACGAATTTGCGAAGTATTACTATCCCCAGCTTCGAAAAGAGGGATTGATTATCGATGTGCGTGGGAACGGCGGAGGAAACGTCTCACCGATGATCATTGAGCGATTGCGCCGAGAGTTAGCGATGATCGATATCGCCCGCAACGGAGCACCAAATCTCAATCCGGGGGGGATGGTCTTGGGTCCGAAGGTGGCGTTGATCGACGAGTTCTCCATGTCCGACGGCGACATCTTCGCCTATCGGTTCAAGCACTACAAGCTCGGACCGGTGATCGGAAAGCGATCGTGGGGAGGCGTTGTCGGTATCCGCGGACCACTCCCGTTGCTCGACGGCGGATTTTTGAATCGACCCGAGTTCTCCCGCTACGATATTGAAGGGAAGGAATGGATCATGGAGGGATATGGCGTTGATCCCGACATTGTGGTCGAGAACGATCCGGCAAAGGAATACGAGGGGATGGATCAGCAGTTGGATCGGGCAGTCACGGAGATTCTCGATGCGTTGAAGAAGAACCCCACAAAGCTTGCTCCGCCGCCTCCATATCCTGACAAGCGGAAGTGATCGGGAGTTTCGCAACGTCGGGCGGTTCATTGCCCGACGTTGTTTTCATATGAAGGGAACGTGCGACTTCTTCAGATCGAGAGAAGGGGAGGGTAGGGAATGAGGTTGAATATGTACCGTCTCACGTGGTTTCGTCAGACCTTGTTTGTTCTTTTCCTCGGGTGTTTGATCCTTCCATCTGGGGCATTGGGCCAAACGAGGAATCATCCGCTCGGGCAGAATCTTCGGTTCACGAAATTTGAGAGCAACACTCTCGCGGGAAACCTTATCGCCGATCCGAGCCGCCGCGAGCTGATGGTTCTCCTCCCCCCTTCCTATTATCGAAATCTCTCGAAGCGATTCCCTGCTGTGTACCTTCTCCACGGAGTGGGCAAGCGGAGAGACGGTCACCTCGATTTCCTGCCTCTATTCATCGAGTTGTTCAACCACATGAAGAACAAAAAACTCGATGACATGATTCTCGTAGCCGTTGATGGGACAACAATCTTCGGCGGAAGCTACTATGCACATTCCCCCACGATCGGGAATTTCGAGAAGTACATCGGAGAAGAAATCGTTGCGACCGTGGACAGTCTGTACCGAACAAAGAGTGCAAGACAGTTTCTTGCAGTTGCCGGGTTCTCAATGGGCGGCCATGGAGCGATCAAGCTCGCGATGAAGTACTCCGACGTATTTGGTCAAGTGGGAAGTCTGAGCGGCAGTCCCATGTCCATCCGTTACCGCAAGTCTATCTACCGGAACGCGCTTCGCAATCATCGAAAGCCGAAGACGATCGAGCAGTTGATTGAGATGCATCCGTATGAAAAGAACTGGACACTTGTGGCGGCATACGCGAAGGCGGCGGCTTTCTCGCCAAATCTCTCCAAACCACCCCTCTACTTGAATCTTCCGTTCGAAGCACCGGAAGTGGATGAAGACGATCCCATCTGGACTCTTTGGTATGACGATGATCCGCTCGGACTCGTCGCCCGCTACCAGCGTCAGCTTAAGACGCTCGAGCGAATCTACATCGATCATGGCCACGACGAGACAACGCTTGGGACAGAAGATTTTGTTCGGGAGCTTGCCCGATACGGGATCGGACCAACCTACTACATTTATCGCGGTGACCATGTCGACAAGCTCTCGTATCGGTATTTGCGGATGCTGAGGACGTTGTCGCTGACCTGGATGTATGAATAGGGAAAAATCGGAGGGGGTATCTCTGTTAGGGAGGTGGGGCGAGGAGAGATCGGGAGTCCTCGCCCCGTTGTCATGCGGGTCTGGGAGGGTGACCCGGGGCTGACTCCCTGTCCTGATGCAAATCACATTCCATCAAACACACACGTTTTCAGCGAAAGCAAAGGAATTCCACTGTTCGTGCGCTGTAGATTGTACAATCGTTGAAAACAGCGAATGTGAAGGGAGGACAGGTCTCGAAGGTAGGGGCTAGTATTGCTTCACAACGAGTTTCGACACTCCTGCATCGATTTCGATGTTGATTTTTTTCGCCGCTTCGTCATAGTTGCCGGATTCATAGCGGCCGTCCCCTAGTTTCTGCAAACCCCGGAAAGACTTCTTGCTGAGCGGCGCATGGGCGTGCACGCGACACCCGACACCGGTCGGGATTTCGATCACGACGGCTGTCACACCCGCATCGATCTCCACAGACGTCTCGGGCGAGCGATCTCCCAGGCGAAGACGAATCGAAGTGGCACCTGCTTCTATGTGAATTCGCTCCGTCTTGAACGGCGAGAAATCAAGGTCCGCCCTGGCCGCTCCGATCTTCATCCCGAGATCCCATGTCACCTCGGGGTGCAGCTTCAGGCGGGCATAGCTCCGCCGCATCGATCCAAATCCCCACTGGACACGGTCAGGATGAAATGACACGCCTACTCGAGTAGCCCCCCCTTCCCGGGTGGTTGTGAGGTCATACTCCCCGAATTGGGATCTCGCTTCCATTTCAACCAAATCGGAAGTCGTGCCATCCAGCTCAATCCGCGTTGCTCCCGCCTCGACGTGAAGAACTGCTTTCTGGATATCGGAGCTGTATGGTTGGTTCAAGTGCTGGATACTGGTCTCTCCTCGCACGAATGATCTTTCCGAATCAATCCATCCAAACGAAAATATCCAGAAGAGAATCATCCCGAGCAGGATCGCCATGCACGCGGCGATGATCCACTTGATATTTCGGTTCGGGACGAGCGCGGAAATACCCCAAAGAACAAGCACCACAGGCCAGAGTCTCCAGATTCCAGACCAATTTGGATAGTACCATCCAAGATTGCTCAGAAGGAAAAGTCCCCCAACGACGAGAAGCAAGACTCCCCAAAACACACGACCGGTATTCATCGCCTTGTCACTTCCTCATTTATTTTCGTGAAGAGGATTTGAGTAGAATCCCGACGCCGATAGCAATCAGGATGATGGGCCAGTAATCGCGGAAATGGAAATACGGCAGCAGATTGTTCGCGAGGAACAGACCTCCCAGCACAATCAGAATGAGGCCGGGAAGAACATTGCGGCTCCGCGGATATTGTGGTTCACCTTCCGTCCGAGGAACGCTCGACTCAGCCGCCGGGACCGGCGCTTCAGCAGTCGTGGCGGCAGCGGAAGTCTCCTGCGGAATGATGATCCAACAGATGATGTAGGCCAGGATCCCCGATCCCCCCATCAATCCCGTCACCACAAAGATAATCCGGATAATGACCGGGTCGATGTCGAAGTATTCGCCCAAACCGCCGGCTACACCGCCGATGATCTTGTCTCTTTTCGAGCGATAAAGTCTCTTTTGCATGTGTCACCTCCTGTGCTCGCCTACGTCGTGTGAGGAAAAATGTTGCAGGCGAGGGGAAGTCCCGTGGATTGTGTTGTCCCCCAGCCCAATTTCGGAGACCAGATACCCAATCATGTTGTCTGCCCCGTCGGATCGCCTTCGCCTGCAGTATACCCTCCCCAATTCGAAAAATCAATTCGAAGCGCGAGGTGGTGCATCTTTTCTACAATTGAGAACAAATCTCACCGCTGGGAATAGATCGAAGATCCTTTCCCCCTTTTTGAGTGATTTGAGAGCTTCTGAGTCAGTCGCGATGGCACAAACGTTGCCCTACCCTTCCCAAATCATCCAACAAGGAGATTATTGCGATGTCGCCAACCGGCAAGAGGCTTGAAGATAATGCAGCGGGTAAGTACTACGTGACAGATGCGTGTGATGGATGTGGCATCTGTTTTTCCTACGCCATCCAGAACTTCATGTATAGCAGCGATTCAAGCTATTACTTTGTGTACCAACAACCCTCCGATCCGAGCGAAGAGGCAGACATACGAAAGGCCATTGAGCTTTGCCCGATGAATTGCATCAGGGACGACGGAGAAGAAGTCGCTCATTAGAGTTCACTTTCCGTCAGTGTATGGCTCCCACGAATTCCACGGCGCAGGCACCGATGTTTGGTTGTCTGCGCCTTATCATTCCCCCTCCCCCCCGAGTGCTCCCCGCTGTTTTGACAATGTTTAAGAAGAAATAATATGAATTTTGAAACATATAGGTAGATATTCTCGTTACAACTGACTGCCAGTCATTCATTGAACGTATGTAGATAGATGGGGATCCAGGAACGAAAAGAACGTGAAAAAACTCAGCGCCGCGACGATATTCTGAACGCCGCGCAAGAGGTTTTCTTCGAAAAGGGGCTCCAGAACGCAACCATGGACGAGATCGCCGAGAAGGCGGAGCTCAGCAAGGGAACGATCTACCTCTACTATCGTTCGAAGGAAGATTTGTACCTCGCAGTCATGATGAGAGGAATGGAGCTCCTCTACACAATGTTTGCCCAGGCGACGGGCAAACAACGAAGCGCTGTTGAGGCACTTCGCGCGCTCGCGGATGTCTACACCCAGTTCTTTCACGAACATCGAAGTCTCTTTCGGATGCTGCATTTCTCTCAAACGCCGCAACTCCACAAGCAAGTCTCCGAGGAAATGCGCACCGCGTGTTCAATTCAGAATATGAAGATTTGGAATTTTGTGCAGGAGTTAATTGCACGGGGGATTGAAGAGGGAGATATCCGACGTGATTTGAATCCCATCGCCGTGGCTGTCCTTCTCTGGTCTGCAACTACGTCTATCATGTCGCGCATCGACTACGGAGCCGAGTACTGGAAATCGACGATGAACGTTGATCTCGACACAGTGCTCCGTCAGTCTCTGGAGTTTCTTCTCGATGCTCTCATGACGCCGCACGCCCGCGAGCAACTCCGTCAACAGCCATCGATCTCTTAGTCCAATCTCTTTTGAGGAACAGCACCTCATGAACTCACGCCGTCTCATTGTTGCTGCAACCGTTCTCCTCTGTTTCGCTTTTCTCCGCGCACAGGAACAGCCATCTCGGACGCTCACGCTCGAGAGCGCGATCAAACTCGCCCTCGAGATGAATCCTGATCTTGAATCATCGCGTCTCGAGGTGAAGTTCGCCGATGCTCGTGTCCAGGAAGCGTGGGGATATGCTCTTCCGGTTTTTGATATTCAGGGGCGATATGCGCGCGCGCTGAAGAAGCCGGTCTTCTTCCTCCCCGATTTCGCCAATCCCGGAAGCGGGGTCATCCGGCCGATTGAGATCGGGGCAAACCATGCCATCGATGTCGGCCTCACCGCCCGCCAGATCCTCTTCAACGCGACCGTCTTTGTCGGTGTAGGGGCGGCACAGATCTATTCGCAGGCTGCTCGCGAAATGTACGCCGCAAAAGAGCTTGAGACGATCACAAACGTTCGCCGGGCGTTCTACGGATACTTGATGGCGTCCGAAGTGCGTGAAATGATGCGGGCAAATCTCCGTAACGCCGAGGAGAATTTGCGCAACGCCAAAATCCTCGCCGCACAGGGAATTCTCTCCGAGTACGATGAACTCCGCGCAATCGTCGGATATGAAAATCTTCGCCCGATGGTCCTCGAAGCCGAGAACAATGCGCAGCTCGCCAAGGATGGACTCCGCATGGCAATCGGCCTGGGTCCGACAACCGACTTCACGGTCGACGGATCACTTCTCTATGCGCGATATCCGGATGATCTCATGGAGATTGCCCCGGCACGCATGGCGGAGAGCAATCCGGCGCTACGCGCATTGCGTCTCCAGATCGATGTCAGCCGGGCTTTCATGAATGCCGAGCGATCAAATTATCTTCCCACGATCACGGCGTTTGGCAACTACCAATATCAGATTTCAAAGAACGATCTTCGGATTTCACCGAACGATTTCGTCTCCAGCTCGCAGGTTGGTCTTACTTTTTCGCTGAATCTCTATCAGGGACTCCAGACAAACGCCCGCGTCGAGCAGGCGAGGGTCACCATGCTGAAAACCGAAGAACAGGTCGAAAAACTGGAAACAAACCTTCGCACCGCAGTTCATTCCTCGATCTTGAAGCTCAAACAGACCCAACAACGCATCGACGCTCAGGCAAAGACTGTCGAGCAGGCACAACGCGGATACCGGATTGCGTCCACACGTTTCGCCAGCGGATCGGGCACACAGCTCGAAGTCAATGACGCCCAGCTCGCTCTGACACAGGCACAGCTCAACCGCATTCAGGCTATTTATGACTACCTCATTGCCTCCGCGGAGCTTGATCAGCTTCTGGGTCGAAGCCCGGACAACATCGTCAACACGACAGACTGAAGAACGAGACTTTCCCTCACTTATTGAACAACCGAGGTTTGAAATGAAACATCGCATCATCATCCCGAGTGCAGTCATCTTGATGGCTGCGATCCTTCTCATCGGGTGCGGCAAATCCGACGCAGGCAGCAACAACGCAAACGGGCGCAACCAGGCACTTCAGCCGATCAGCGTTCAGGTAGAGGTTCTCAAGCCCCGGCCATTCGCCGATGCCATCGTCGTTACGGGAACCATCAAGACCTACGAAGATGTGATGCTGAGTCCCGAAGAAGGAGGTATTGTGAAGGAATGGCTCGTCGAACGCGGCGAACGAGTTGCAAAGGGACAGATCATCGCGCTGTTGAATGATGATCTGGTCCAGGCCAACTACGATGCCGCGCTGGCCCAGTACAAAATGAGCCAGGTGAACTTTGAAGCGCAGGAAAAAGTGTACAGGGAGAAGGCCATCAGCGAACTGCAGTATAAGAACGCCCTCTATGGTCGGGACGCAGCCAAGGCGCAGGCGGACATGATGCTGGCGCGATTGGAGCGTACGCGCGTGAAAAGCCCGATCGACGGAATTCTGAACGACCGGATGAAAAACGCCGGTGAGTTCGCTCCCCCGATGATGCCGATCGCGCATATCGTCAACCTCCAGAGGATCCGAGCCGTGGGAGAGGTTTCGGAAAAACATGCTGGTTTGATCAAGCTTGGTAGTTTCGCGCGCGTCGTCTCGGATGTTTTTACTTCTGATACTCTTGAAGGGCGCGTGACATTCGTCGGGGCTGCGGTCTCCACAATCAACCGGACGCTCCCGATCGAAGTCATCATCCCAAATCCCAGTCTCCGCTTGAAACCGGAAATGATTGTACGCATTTCAGTCATCAGCACAAACCGGCGTAATGCATTGCTCGTGGCAGAGAATGTCCTGCAGGAAGTCGACCGAGACAAAACGATCGTCTATGTCGAAAACGGCGGGAAGGCCGAAGAACGAGTGGTGAAGCTCGGCGGTCGTGATGGAGCGTTGCGGGAAATCGTCGAGGGATTGAAAGCCGGCGACCGCGTCATCACATCCGGATTTCAGAAGCTGACCGACGGACAACCGGTTCAAGTGGTTCAATAGACATTCCGATAGTTGAAGAAAGAGAAGATCCGACATGCGAATTTCGAATCTGGCAGTTCAGAATAGAGTTGCCGTCTATATTCTGATCATGTTGATTGTCGTCATCGGCTGGAATGCATACACTTCCATGCCCCGCGAGGCATCCCCCGATATCACGATTCCTCTCGTTATTGTCTCGACTCCTTACGTCGGCGTTTCTCCGATTGACATCGAAGGATTGGTCACCCAGCCCCTCGAACGAGCGCTGAAAGGACTCAAGGATGTCAAGCAGATCAGCTCGGTATCAAAAGAGGGGCTTTCCACGATCCGTATCGAGTTTAATACCGGCGTCGATATGGACGAGGCATTGCGGCGGGTACGGGACAAGGTAAATTCCACGAAGCCCAATCTCCCCTCAGACGTGCTCGATCCGATCGTATCCGAAATCAACCTGAGCGAGTTTCCCATCATGTACGTCAATGTCGGCGGAACGATGGGACTTGCCCGACTCAAGAAGGTCGCCGAAGATATCCAGGACAAGATTGAAGCGATCCCCGGAGTTCTGAGGGCAGATCTCAGCGGCGGGCTGCAGCCGGAAGTAAAGGTGAATGTGGATGTGCATCGACTCAATGCATTCCAGATAAGCATCGACGACATCGTCAGCGCGATCAAGGGCGAGAATCTTTCAGTTCCGGGGGGAACGATTGATGACGGAACGCAGACCTTCTCTGTGCGGATTCCCGGGGAATTCAAGGTACCGCGTCCGATCGAAGACGTGGTGGTGAAGATCCAGAACGGAAAGCCGATCTATGTACGCGACGCTGCCTCGGTCGATTATTCGTTCGCGGACCGTGAAACATACGCCAGGCTGAACGACGCCGAAGTTGTTTCGTTGGCGGTCCGCAAGCGTGCCGGCGAAAACCTCGTCCAGATTGCCGAAGAAGTCAAAAAGATCGTGAACAACGAGCAAAAGAACCTGCCGCTCGGCGTCAAGCTGACGGTCTCCAACGATCAATCGGTGATCATCAGTCAGTTTGTTCATGAGCTGGAAAACAGTGTTCTCACAGGGATGTTTCTCGTCGTCCTCAGTCTCTTTATGTTCTTCGGGTTCAAGAACGCTCTCCTGGTTTCAACGGCGATCCCGCTCTCGATGCTTATCGGTTTTATGGTGCTCGGCACCTTTGATATCACCCTGAACATGGTGGTTCTATTCTCACTGGTGCTCGCGCTGGGAATTCTTGTCGACGACGCGGTCGTGGTCATTGAAAACATCTATCGGCATCAGCACGAGTACAGCAAGCCGCCGACTCGCGCGGCAAAAGAGGCAACGAGCGAGGTTGCCGTTCCGGTCATGGCGTCGACCGTGACGACCGTGGCGCCCTTCATTCCGTTGCTCTTCTGGCCCGGGGTAGTGGGCGACTTCATGTCGTTCCTGCCGATCACTCTCATCGCCACGCTCGGTGCATCCCTCTTTGTCGCGTTCGTGATCAGTCCTGTTCAGGGAGCCCAGTGGATTGACTATCAGCGTGAAATCAAGAAAGCGCGTGAGAGTCTTGCTCATCCGCGATGGTGGAAGAAGTACAATCCCATTACGTGGCTGTATCACAAGGTCGACGAGGTCCTCTTTCCGATGATGGTACACTACTATCTGATCACGCTGAAGTGGACACTCGGACGAAAGGGAAAGACGATCGCCGCGTCATTTGCATTTCTTATCGTCACATTCGTGCTGTTCGGGATATTCAATCGAGGGGTTGAGTTCTTTCCCGACACCGAGCCGTCACAGCTGAACGTCAGCATCGAAGCGCCACCGGGAACATCGCTGGATGTCACCAACGGGATTGCAGAGGCCATCCAGGACCGCATCGCATCAACTCCCGGTCGCAAGGATATGGAGTTTGTCGCCACGAGCGTGGGCACATCCGACGATATCTTCGATTTCGGAGGCAAGGGGACCTCCAACAAGGGGCGAGTGGCAATTACGTTCTATCAGAAAAAACTCCGGTCACAAAGTACGTTCCTTTCGCTCGAAGAGATCAGGACATCCACGGCCAGCGTCTCCGGAGGTGAGATTCTCGTCAGCAAACAGCAAATGGGACCTCCGGTCGGCGCGGCGGTGAGCGTGGAGATATCCGGCGAAGAATACAGCCAGCTTGCAGCAATCAGCGACAGAGTCATCGAGCGAATCCGAAATATTCCCGGCCTGTTCGATCTCAAGGACGACTACAACACGGGAAAACCCGAAATCGAGATCGTCATCGATCGGGAGAAGGCAGGACTCCTCTGGACGAGCACCGGCCAGATTGCCGGAACCATCCGTGCGGCGATCTCCGGATCGGAGGCATCCAAATATCGAATCGGCGAAGATGAGTACAAAATCCGCGTTCGCCTCAAAGAGTCCCAGCGTTCATCGATCGAAGATCTTGAACAACTCAAGGTCACATTCATGAATCGACGCGGAACGCTGCTCTCCATTCCGATCTCGTCGGTGGCGGAAATCCGCGAAACGTCGGGTCTCACCGATATTCGGCGGAAGGATCTCAAACGCGTGGTCACGGTAACGGGAAATGTGGAAGGGCGCGTGGCATCCGAGGTTCTCGACGAGGTAAAAGAGAAACTTGCGGCAATGGAACTCCCGGCCGACTACACCATCCGGTTCACCGGAAAGGATGAAGAGCAGAAGAAGGCGGAACGGTTCCTTGGCAATGCGTTCATCATTACGCTCCTGCTTGTCTTCCTCATCCTCGTCTCCGAATTCAATTCGATCAAAGTACCTTTCGTGATCATGCTCTCGGTCATTCTCTCGCTCATCGGTGTGCTCTGGGGACTCATGATCACGCAAACGCCCTTTGTGGTGATCATGACCGGCGTCGGAGTGATCGCGCTCGCCGGCATCGTCGTGAAGAACGCGATCGTTCTCCTCGATTTCGCAAAACGAAAGCTCGAAGAGGGAATGCCGCTGGATGAAGCGCTGGTTGAAGCGGGGCGGACTCGTCTGCGACCGGTTGTTCTGACCGCCGCGACCACCGTCCTTGGGATTCTTCCTCTCGCAACAGGATTCGATTTCGATTGGCGTGATCTCAGATTCGTCACCGGTGCGGAAAGCGCCGGATTCTGGGGCCCGCTTGGCATCGCGATCATATTCGGACTTTCGATCTCGTCATTTCTGACGCTCGTGATCGTCCCGACCTTCTATTCGCTTCTTGATTCGTGGCATATCAAAATCAAGGGGTGGTTCGGTGCTTCTCGACTTGAGCCCGAACTTTCCGAGCAGGAAGGGTAGTACGGGTCTCTTCCATCCGAGGGAGGCATATGCCTCCCTTTTTTTGTCCTTCAAGAGAATTGCAGAAGCGGGTATTTTCAAGTATGCTTCTGTAGTCTCTCATTGGACCCCTCCGAACAGGGCTGATGTGTCAGTTCCAGATCAACATGCTTCAAGAGTCGAAAGGACTCCGATCTCAATGGGTGACAGGATTGTCGTCGATGCGCGACAAAAACGTCTCGTTTTCGTTTATTGCCTGTACGGACGAAGCCGGGGGATGACGATAGAGCGAGTGATGTTTGGTCCGGTTTGAGGTATTTCATCTTTCACACGAGGTCACACCATGAAAGCGATTATTGGCACGATAATGTCCCCGTTACGTCCAAACATGTTCTTCGGGAACAGAGGTCTATTGGTCACCGTCCTTGCTCTCCTCGCTGCAGCTCTTCTCTCCGGGTGCAGCGGCGCACTCGAGCTCGCAGGCGGATGGCCGGATTCGGAAATTACCATCGACGGAAAAAGCGGGGATTGGATTGGTGCAACAACGTACGACAAAGCACAGGATGTTTCGATCGGCGCTCGCAACGACGCGGACTTTCTCTACATCTGCTTTATCACATCAAACCGGATGACACAGCGTCAGATCATTGCGAGCGGCCTGAGCGTATGGCTCGATCCCACGGGAAAGAACGAGAAGACGTTTGGAATTCAATTTCCCATCGGGGTATTGCGCGATCCACGCCGCCCGGGCGCCCAGGGCTCGGAAGTCGGTGTCCAGCGACCGAACGTCGACCGGCTTCACACCGAATTGGAGATTCTCAATTCAGATCCGAACAACCGTTTGCGGCTCTCGTTCGCGGAACTCAAGGGCATCGAACTCCGGATGAACACCAGCGGCAGTTCACTCGTGTACGAGTTGAAAGTGCCTCTGAAACAGAGCGAGCGCTACCCCTATGCCATTGGACAGGGAGAATTCACATCGGTCGCGATCGGCTTTGAGACAGCCCTCGTCGCACCCGAAGGTGCCTCACGCGCAAATACTCCCACCGGCGGCGGAGCGGCCGGAATTCGAGGAGCGGCCAGAGGGAACCGACCTGCGGGCGCGCGTCCCGAGGCCGGCATGCAGGGAGAGCGCCTCGAGCCGCTCGATTTCTGGGCTCGTGTGGAGCTGGCAAAGAAGTTTGAATAACGATGAAGAATGGCGGCACGGCGAAACGACCGAAGCCGATGCCCTCACGCGACGATCGTGTTGTTCATTTAGTTCATCCATCATCTCCCAATAACGAAAGGGTTTTCCAAATGCGTTTCGCCCGAAACAGATCCACAGGCACGGCGATGTTCCTTGCCATCGTCCTTCTGAGCTGTTTTCTCACCAGCACTCTCTTTGCGCAGCGGATGGGAATGAATCCGGAAGAAAGAGCCAATCGCCTGAAAGAGCAGCTTTCCCTCACCAAGACGCAGACCGACAGCGTCAAGAAGATCTTTGAACACGCGCAGCAGGTCATGATGGAAGAGATGATGGTCAACCAGGGAGATCGGGAAGCAATGCGCAAGGTCTTCACGGAAATCACCGAAAAGACCGACAAAGAAATCGAAAAACTTCTCGACGCGAAACAGAAGAAGAAGTACGAAGAAATCAAGAAAGAGCGGCAGGCGATGATGCGCGAGCGTCAGCAACAGCGTCAGCAGTAATCTCGCTCCTTCCCATTCAGCGTCATGCGGCGTGACACGAACCGGCCCATATGGCATCCTGCTCTTGTTCTGTTCATGGCCGCTGTTTGCTCAGCCGGTCGTCTGGAAGCCGTTCTTCACACTCGCTCCCGATGAGGGAACGAGATTTGTCATCGACACAATTCCTGTTGTCCCCGGCGGAGGTGTTCCGGTTCTCAACATCACCAACGCCGGGGATATTCTTCTCTCCTCCGCCGGCGGACCCCAGCTCAATTTCTTCCGCGTACTCAGCAACGGGCAGTCGTACCAACCTCTGGCCGGGCCGATTCCACGAGGCCCGGATGGGGGATTCATCTATCTCCCGGACGGCCGGGTACGATTTGTGACCGAAGAGTTTGCACCCGACCGAACTCCCCAGCGCCACAAGAGCCGGGTCGTCAGTTGGATTTCCAGTGACGGTATTTCGTGGACAAAAGAAGCCGGGATCCGGTACCAGCCGGGGATCGAGGACGATTCAATCTCCAGTGTTGTTTCGACCATTCAGGTCAGCAATGCAACGTGGCGGATGTATTTCGTCGGAGATTTCTATCGCACCAACGGCACACGGACTGCGATCTCGCACGACTGGGGATTGACGTGGCAGAAGGAATCGATCCACAACATTCTGAAACGAGGCGACGTCGATCCTCATCCTGTCTACCTCACGAATGGGAGGATTCGTCTCTATTTCAGAACGGGATTCCACTCTCCCGGTCAATCCAGGAGCGGCATCGGATACTGCGACAGCGACGACGGCCTTCGGTTCGACACGCTTCAAACACGGCTAGTCATCCCGGATACGTCTGCACCCGGGCTTCTGAAGCTCGATCCCGCTGTCATCCGATTTCCCAATGGTTCTGTAGCATGCTACATCGGCGCATCTCCGGCGCCGGGTAGTCCTCCGCAGGGGAGTCCCGCTTTGATTGTCGCCTGGGGAACTCAGCCGGTACCGGTCCGGGACGAGAGCCGGAATCCGAACCATCCGGGAGAGTATGTGCTCTTCCAAAATTATCCAAATCCCTTCAACGCACAAACAACGATTCGCTTTGTTCTTACGGTCAATCAGTTCGTTGTATTGTCGGTCTTCGATCTGTACGGGCGTGAAGTGGCTTCACTACTGCGGAATGAAGAGGCGGCAGGAGCGCACGCGGTAACATTCGACGCTTCAGCCCTTGCAAGCGGCATCTACTTTTTCCAACTTCGCGCGGGCTCGTTCGCCCAAACCAGAACAATGGTGCTTGTCCAATGAAGAACGGCTCTTTGGGAATCCTGCGGTCCACCATATTGGGCATCATCATGTGTATAGGAATTCACCTCGGATCCGCACAGACAACGGTCTGCCCTACTCGACCCGGAAGCACGACGATTGAGGTGCGATCAACCAACTCGAGCTACAGAATTGCCACCCCCAGCTCAGGCGGAATTTTCTCGACGGGTCAAAATGCGAGCCTGCTACTCTCAGGAATCGATTTCAACCATACCGGCGGACCGCTTCAGTTCAACCATTTGGGAGGGATCGCGAGTGATGGAACACGCCTCGCCGTTTGCGATCGTTTCAACAACCGTGTGTTGATCTGGAATCAACTCCCGACAGCCAACACGCCGCCAGATCTGGTGATTGGACAAATCGACTTCTCTCAGAACAATCCGGGTTCAACACGTGACAAACTCAACTGGCCTGCCAGTGTGAGGATCTCTCCAACCGGAAAGTTGATCATCGTCGATGGCTATAACGATCGTGTGCTGATCTGGAATTCATTTCCGACGTCGAACGGTCAGCCCGCCGATCTTGAGCTTCGACATCAGAATCTCATATGGCCGTGGGGAATGTGGACAGATGGAGTGCGGTTTGCCGTTTCGAGCACAGGAAGATCGAGGGTGCTGATGTGGAGAACGTTCCCCTCAATCGACAATCAACCCCCTGACTATGAGCTGTCGGCAAACGGGTTAATGGGAACTCCCAGAACGATCACGAGCAACGGAACGTACTTCATCGTCGGCGATCACAACTCAAATGCCTCCAACGGACCACAGGGTAATTTTGTCTGGAGGTCGTTTCCCCTCTCAAGCACCCAGCCGTTCGATTACTTCATGAATGATCCGCTCGACAAGATGGCGGCTTGGCTTCAGGGCGATTTCACAACCGACGGCAAGCTCCTCATGCTGGGGCGCGCTCTCCATGTCTGGAATCTCCCGCCAGCGACGAGCGATCAGAAACCGACGTTTTCGATCACCTCATACACATTCGATGGGAGGGATGGATCCGATCTTGTGATCGCCGGCGGAAAAGTGTTCGTCTCGCTCTACAACGGGAACAAGATCGTCGTCTACAATTCCATCCCAACGAGCGCCGCTCAACCTCCTGATTTTTCGATCGGAAGTCTCGATATCTGCACAAACACTCTCGATACACGATACTTCATCACAAATAGAGTCCCTGCCTCGAACGGGACAAGTTTGATCATCTCTTCAGACTTTGACAGGAAGATGCTCTTGTGGCGCAAGATTCCGGATGAGAGCGGGGCAATTCCCGACCTCGAGTTTTTCCTCCCGTTTCCCCCTTGGGACAACGCAATCAGGGGAGATACCCTCGTTCTCGCAGGGAGAC
Organism: Ignavibacteria bacterium; assembly: GCA_016873805.1. GTDB lineage: Bacteria > Bacteroidota > Ignavibacteria > UBA10030 > UBA10030 > VGVZ01. Next base: position 5,468 of record VGVZ01000027.1, on the reverse strand, counting down.
GAACGGTCAGTCTTTGGAAGAAGATTCCAACCAACGGCGAATTGCCCGATCATACCTACTCGAACACGATAGGTGGAATCCAGCTCCAGGAAATTCGCGGCGTCGCAATCGATCACACGTATTTCTATCTGGCTGATGAAAGTGCAAACAAAGTGTATATCTGGGAGGGAATTCCCGGTCAGAGCACTCCACCGAAATTCATACTTCGTGTCGATCGGCCCCAGCGTTTGTCCAGCAACGGAACATATCTTGCCGTGACGGCGATGCACAATCACGCGATCAGACTTTACCCGCTTGGGTCGCTTTCTTCGGGTTCCTTCGTCACTGTCAGCGGACCGGGCCGATTCAACCTGCCGATGAAGGGATCGTTGTCTCACGGACGATTGATTGTCGACGACACCGGATTCAATCGAGTGCACGTCTGGACCAGAATACAGGATGCAATCGAGGGAAAAGAGGCCGACATACTCCTCGGTAAGTCGAGCCGGTCCGACACCCGACCCGCGATCGGAAAGAACGGTCTCTTCTGGCCGGGGGCAAGCTGTTTCGACGGTTCGCATCTGTGGGTTGGAGAGTTCAAGTTTTCTAATCGTGTCGTCCGATATTCCCCCACACCACCCACCTCCGTTGCGCGGGAAGTATCTCTTCCCTCACAGATCGAGCTGTATCAGAATTACGCCAATCCGTTCAACTCATCGACGATGATTCGCTTCTCTGTGCCGCGAATCGAGGAGATTCGCCTCGAGGTCGTCGATGCACTTGGAGTACACACGGCGGTTCTCTCCGAGGGAGCATTTGATGCCGGAATGCACACGCGGTTGTTCAATGCCTCCGCTCTTCCGAGTGGCGTATATTTTGTACGCCTCGTCACATCGTCTCGTGTATTTGCGAAACCGATGATCCTCATTCGTTGATATTAAACTCTCCGTCCAATATCTTCATCACATGTCATATTCCTATCCGACTTGAGCGCGAACGCATGATCTCCCTCCGCACCGCCGGCCTGTGGTTCGTGATTCTCACGTTCACCGCGAGTCTCACCAATGCCCAACATCAGCCGGGAACGAATTGTCTTTCGTGTCATCCGGCATTCAAGATGGGCGGAACCGTCTATGCCGACACGCTGGCAACCACGATTCGATCAGGAGTCGGTGTGAAGCTCACTGCCGAGAATGGTGTGCAGACGATACTTGACAACACGAACGTCAACGGCAACATCGTCGCGACACTCGTCACAAGCGGCAATTATTTAATCACGGTCGGTGATGCAACAAGCCGGACATGGCACCGGATTCCCGAGCAGGGGAGCTGCAATACGTGTCACGTGAAGGGAGGAAACACCGGATCGGGCGGAACGAAGAAATTCAACATCTATCACACACGCATTCCCCCCGACAACGACTGCAAACATTGTCATCATTTTCCTGCAAGCATGTCATATGCACAGCTCGCAACGGGGGGCGTGCTGAATGCGCAATCGAAGCCTCCCGTCCAGCCGGGCTCACGAGTCTATTTCCAAAACCAGTTCTATGATTTCGACCCCTCACAATATCAGATCACGACAACTCGGCCAGATATTTTTGCGCCTGGTTTCTTCTCGATGTTTGATGCAATCCTGGCCGTGGCGAACAAGAATGGGATCGCGATCGAGTATAACTATGACGATTCCTGTAAGACACACTGGATCACGAAAGTCAACGGTGTGAGTGCGAAGTACTGGTACGGATTTTCGTATGATGCCGGCTCGGGGAACTCGAATGAAATGAAATTCAAGCGGGCCAACCGATGGGACGAAGCGCTCTGGCGTCCGGGTGTGTGGGTTCAGGTGAGAAGCGGAACAACGCAAACCGATATCGAGCAGATCGATTCGATTCGTATTCAGTACATCGAGGAGATCTTTCGGGAACGGACACGCGGCAACATCATTCCGACCGTCTCGATTCAGCTCAATCCTTCCAACTATTTAGGCAATCCGCCAGGATCAGGCCGCGTGACCGTAAGTCGCACTTTCACCGACATTCCCGTGACGGCGCACAACATGCGGGGAACCGGATATGCCACTCCCTACTCCAAACCGTTCCGGCCGGGGGTGATCACCTCGATCGATATTCTTCTCTCCCTCAAGGATCAGGGACATCTCAATGTCGTGACGGGAGCGTTCTATTCCCATTTTGGAGGGAAGTACATCGATAGCTACTACGTGGTTGAAATGGGATTTCCCGGAATTGGCGTTGCGCATTCGTCGGGGAGACAAGGCTTCACTTACACAACAGAGAACGGCACACCAAACAGATTGCCGAACGGGGCGGATTCCAAACTTCACATGACCTGTGACGTCAATGTGATCCACGCTCCCGATTTCTCCCGCTGGACATGGACACAGCTCGGGAATCCGTACTACGAATCTTTTGAACCGACCTCTGTTTTGGATCAGAGCGTGCTAGAAGACTACGAGGCGATCAGCCGCGGATTCAATCTTCACGAGCCGTATCCGAATCCATTTAACAGCTCGCTGAAGTTGAGCTTCAACATTTTCGAAACAGGGCCACATGTCTCGCTGGCCATCTACTCGATCACGGGACAACAGGTTGCAGCGCTCTACGATGGGCCGACGGAGAACCTGGGGATTTCGAAGTTCACGTGGGAACCGCGAGGGGTGACATCGGGAACGTACTATGTGATGATGAAGTACGGAAGCGCTGTGCAGATGCGGCGGGTAGTGCATGTGAAGTAGGGGGAAGGGGATTGGATGTGGCCGATATCCCGAAGTGACGAAATGCTTCGGGATTCTCTTTTGCGAAGCGCTTAGCTCTTTCGCATTATGATTGCCAGCGAGAGATCATCGCTTGTCCGCTGGTCCCGTCCGCTTCACAACGACGAGTGAAAGATCATCACTCGCCCGCGCGCCCCCGACAAATCGCTCAATGGACTCAACGATTTTCTCACCGACCATTCGTGCATCAACTCCGACGACAGTGTTGAGCAAATCAAGAAATCGTTGAACGCCGAAGAACTCGCCGGAACTGTTTTGAGCTTCGGTGAGACCGTCAGAATAGATCACGCAGAAATCGCCGATACCCATCTCGCAGCCATATTCCTCAAACGTCGCATCCGGCAAAATGCCGAGCGCCGGTCCCCCTTTTGACATCTCTTCGACATTCGAACCACGCTTCACGAGGGGAGGGAGGTGACCTGCATTGAGAATGCGTACCGAGGAAGAGTCGGGGTCAAGCTCCGCATACACGAGCGAGGCAAACATCTGCGGTATGCGGTCGCGGTAGAAAATTCTGTTGAGAGTTTCCCCAAATGAGGCGAGTGAGCGGTGTTCCGACGCGAGCGCACGTATCGTGGCCTGGAGCTTTGCCATCAGGAGCGCGGCGCTCAATCCTTTTCCCGCCACATCGGCCAGAGAGACACCATATCGGTGTTCGGAGATCCTCAGAAAATCGACGAGGTCTCCGCCGACTTCATTCGCAGGACGTGAGAAAAGCCAGAGCGACCATCCCGGAACTTCGGGAGTTTTCTCCGGCATAAGGGAGTACTGGACTTTCCTGCCCGCTTCAAGCTCGCTTCGGGCAATCAGCTTGTCCTTCAGTTCGAGCATCAAGATAAGAAGGATGAGCAGACCGCTGACAAGCTGGAAGTTGAATCGATAGGAAGTATCTCCGTCGGTCACAACGCTCCCGGAGAACAACAGGAGAAAGAAGGCGAGAAAGAGGAGCAGCCGCCGGACGGGAGTGAGTTTCAGAAGCATGCTCTTGAGCAGCCAGCCGGTCATGTAGAACCAGCGCTTCAGCCACCCCATCGCGGCGAGTCGGGTCTTGCGGTCCGGCGTGAGGTAGAATTCCTTCAAGTCATCGAAGTCACGTTCGATCGACTGCCAGATATCCTTGCGGCGCAAATCATCACGCAGCTGGTGTCTCAGGAGAGGTTCTTGGTCGGGATCTGAGTGGTGGTTGGTCATGTTGGAGAGGAAGCGGTCTTGGGAGATCTCCCTGACGCTTACGTGTGGAGAACAGAAAAGGTTCGATACGTGAATCCTTCTGCAAAAACAAGAAACCCTCCAATATTGAAGAAGAGAATCTCCAACCGTATTGGAAGGTTTCGTTTCATCGTCGGGGTGAGAGGATTTGAACCTCCGGCCCCCTGCGCCCAAGGCAGGTGCTCTAGCCGGGCTGAGCTACACCCCGATGAAATCTAGATTCGATAATGCTGAGTCCCGTTTCGAACTCCGTTCTCAACGGGATCCTCCCCAAAGGGGTCCTTCGGACAATTCGACATTAAACTTAGCTGCGCTTCGCTTGCTAAGTTCAGTCGAATTGGGACTACACCCCGATGAAATCCAGATTCGATAATGCTGAGTCCCGCTTCGCACTGCGTGCTCTGCGGCATTGACGATTCAAAATATTGAAAATTGCTCTGGCAGTCAATTCAATGCCGATGGAACTGGCAGGACTCTCCTGAAGTCGCGGAACTTGTTTTTCCCTTGACACGCATTCACTTCTTGACTACATTGCTATTGCAGTTTTAAAGGTTCCGCCCTGATAACAAGTCGCCAGGGGCGACTTCCCTCGTGGATAGTCAGGGCGGTCGCTTTTTTTGAGGCACCACGATTCGCCTCAGTAGTAGATGTTGGTTCCGCTCTTGAAGACCTCAAACTCACTCCTCACGCAGGACCTCACGAGATCGTAGCTTCGGCTGTCGCCACGTTCCCACTTTCGATAGATCGCCCAGTTCAAGTAGTCGATGATCTGGAGGTTTAGATCGGATTTTGACGCATAGTGAAAGACGTGATACGTGCGTTGGTGATCACTTGTCCATTGCGCCAGCGTGGTCTTTATTCCTTTTTCCAATTCCTTTCGTTTCTTTTCAATCGGAAGCAGATCAGTAATGACAAAAATTTGTTCGCAGTTGGCATGACATCGCTGGATCAAAAATCTTATTAAGATATCAAGAACTTTCTTGTAGAATCGTCCGAGGTTTTGCTGAAGCACTGGATTTGTTTTCCGCTTCTCAACCACGATTGAGTCGACTGTGAATGCACCGATGTGGTGACCGAGAATTTCAAAGACCTGATCTCGGGTTCGTTGGGTATCCTCGGCCGCGTGGAAGTATTCGAACTCCAAACCTCGTTCCCAGAGATCGTATTTAAGTTCGACTAATTCGGGCAAGGTGGCAAATGGCCGAGTTTGTGACAACGCCGACATCACGAAGTATTTCGTCCCCGTTCGCGAAAAATCGAAGTTGCCGGCTTCATCGAGGAAGAGATAGAGGATGTTGTGGTCCGACTGGATGGGCCCCCCGAGTCAGTTTTCCTTCTATCGTTGCCTGATTAACCACGTCTCCGGATTGTGCTTTTCGCGGTCTTTCCAGATTTCAAAATGGAGCAGAGAGCCGGAGATCGATTCGCCGCTGCGCGCGATAATCTGTCCCTCCTGAATTTTCTGCATTTCGTTGACGAAAATGTC